>NZ_SCOL01000001.1:1238162-1857243 GCF_005503015.1 Bacillus sp. E(2018)
TTTGATAGCACATCAGCAGTTTTTGAGTTTAAGCATGATTTGACAGCATTTATACATACTGTAGCCTCTTGGCGTGCTTTCTTTTTTACATCATTTGATAAATTGTTGCAATAATTTAAAAGACCTTGCCCTTGTGAAGATAAACCTGGTGTAACGAATGAATATAACATGTCTTTATTCGCTTTTATGTGTTCCCAATCAGGAAGGTTATGGTCTACCTCTTTTTGGAGAGTGCTCACAAAGTTTTGAGCATGCCAGTTGATATGAGCATCAATTGACTTTTGTAGATCTTCTAATAATGCATCAGTTCGAACCGTTCGTTCTTGTTCCGTTTTCTGTTTAGAAAAGAATAGCCCTACTTTAAAGTCTTTTTTGGCAGCTTCAATAAAGGAGCCAGCTTTTTCTCTCGTCTCATAGGGCATTAATTGTGCTGATTCCAAAATATTAACCAGTTGGTCCTTAACACTTTCTTCTTTTTTAATGATGACCTGTTGTTCTTGAGATAGCCGTTTAGAAAGATCTTCATGTTCTTGAGAAAGAGAGGATAATCTTTGGCTAACAACATCAATGGTTACTAAATCTTCTTCTGTTCTTTCTACAAAGTCATCCACAAAATGCTGAAGTTGATTATTCACTTGCTTTAAAAGAAGAGCATCTTTGTTTTGCTCGATTCTTTTTATATAAGCCGTAAGAGCTGTTAAATCATTATGCGATACATTTTGTTTCTTCACACTCGTGAAGAAGATATGCTCTTTTGGAATGCCTAGAGAAAGAAAAGATTCAAACACGTTTTCCTTAAAAGATGTAAATTTCAATTCTTCTTCACGGTGCTTATCAATCTGGTTAACAATTAAACGGACATCTTTTCCTCTTTGAATCAAGGATGAGATGAATTCCATATTCGTCTCAGAGAGTATATGATTATAATCCATCACATAAAAGATCAGATCTGCTAAATAGACAACGTTTTCTGTGGCTTTTTTATGAAGAGGATCGGTCGAATCGATTCCTGGAGTGTCGTAATAAGCAATGTTTTCTGCATTCTCTTCCTCACCGCCATAGTAGATCTCAATCTCCTCAACAAGCTCTGCATCTTTACAGAGTTCTTTTATCTCATTTACGTCATATGGAGATTGAAATGTAACCACTTCTTTATTTTTAAGAAGAACAACGGCTCTTTCCTCACCTCTTACCATCTTAACGATGTTTGCACTTGTAGGGATTGGAGAGGATGGAAGAATGCCTGTTTTTGATAGTGCATTGATCAAGCTTGATTTTCCTGCAGAAAAATGCCCGCAAAAAGCTATAGCAAACTCTTCCTTTGCTACTTTAAGGAATAGTTTGCTTAATTGATCTTCTTCTTTTCGATTGTTCATTTTTTGAAACGCTTCATATAATCCGATCAATCTCTGTTTTTCTGTTTTCAATAATTCTTTTTCAGTTGACTTCATCGTATCCACCTGTCTTCAATACTGTATCACTATCCACTTTACCATATATATGATAGCGATTTCACCATTGATTATCTATTATCTTGGAATCCGAATGAGTTATTTTGGAATGGAGTTAAAAAAATACGCCATAAAGTATTCATCTTCAAATTTACCTTCTATAATCACTTGATCTCTTTGCTTTCCTTCTATTATAAAACCGGCTTTTTCATAAACCTTTACGGCCTTTTCGTTTCCAGAAAAAACAGTAAGCCATATCTTATGTAGATTATTAGTCTCTCCCCATCTTAACGTATGAGCCAGAAGTTCTTTTCCAATACCTAAGCCTTGTGCTTCAGGGTGAATCCAAGTTCTAAAAACACCGGTGTGTTTTTTCATTTGAAGTTCCCCTTTTAGCACTCTAGCGATACCTACAACTTTTTTGTTCCGTTCTACCGCTGTATACAAATTCCCCTTACGCTTAACCTCATGAATAAAGTCAATCTCTTCAGAAACGGAATGAGGCTCCTCTTTTTGTAGATATCTACCGGCTTTAACGATCGCTTCTACATGTTGTGTAATATCTGCTGCATCTTTTTCTTCTACGGGTCTTAAGATGATCTCTTCCCCATTTTTTGCTGTAAAGAAGAAGTTGTCCCCATTTGGCATGGCTTTATTCCTCCAAAAGTTATGATTGTATTATTATGTCTTCTTTACAGGTTGTCATGCATCAAGAAAAATAATGATGATTGAGTGTAATCGTTGACTGATCGATAACCGCAATGCCATAAGAAAACTGCTTTTGTCTTCTTTTGTCTGTTGGCGAACCGGGATTAAAAAGGATCGTACTCCCCTTTTGCTCATAAAAAGGAATGTGGGAGTGCCCAAATATAATTAGGTCAGCATGATCTGCTTCACATTCTCTGTATGCGCGTTCTGGTGTCGATCTTCCCTTCCCAAGATGTCCATGAACCATTGCAATTTTTATATCTTCCATATCAACAAGTACTTTTTCAGGCAACGTATTACTCCAATTCTCTTTGTCTACGTTTCCTCTGACTCCAAAAAGAGGCGCATACGTTTTGAGTTCTTCGTAAACGGATTGTGCTGTCCAATCACCTGCATGAAAGATGTAGTCGATATTCTTCTTTAGAACTTCTAAAAGTGGCTCAGGAAACATCTTTCCTTTTTTCGGCATATGCGTATCAGAGATTATTAGGATTTTTTTCAACGCTGTAACCCCTCTTCATAAGTCTGCTCTTATTGACTGATATTTTATATCATTCATTTAAACATAGTTAGGAAACGAAAACAAAAAAGCAAGGGAGAATCTCCCTTGCTTCTTAGTATGATTTATCTGTTTTTAAAGTCTTCACGTACACGTTTTTGTGAACGGTATGATTGATCACGGCTACCACTGCTGCTACGGTTTCCACCATCGCGAGAACCACTGCGTTCGCCTTTAGAATATCCAGAACGGCGATTATCTCTTCCGCCTCCACCCTCTCTTTTAGGGCCTCCTCCAGAACGTCTACGATCAGAGAAACGATTGTTAGGACGTCTCTTTTTAACGGATAGTGGCGGCTCATCTGTAAGGTTGATCGGAGTCGTATCCGGTTCTTTTGTAAGAAGCTTAAGCGCTGCAGCTAAAAGTGTTACAGAATCGTTCTCTTCTAGTAACTCAACCGCTGTTTGCTTATAACCGTTAAAGTTGTCTTCTCCAACAACTTCCATCAACTTTTCAAGCGTGATCTGTTGTTGTCCTTCCATTGCTTCTGATACGGAAGGAATCGCACGTTTTACCATTTTACGCTTTGTGATTTTTTCGATCGTGTATAGGTGATCGATTTCACGAGGTGTGATAAACGTTAATGCATAACCAGTTTTTCCTGCACGACCAGTACGTCCAATACGGTGAACATAGCTTTCTGGATCTTGAGGAATATCAAAGTTATAAACGTGAGATACACCAGAGATGTCAAGACCACGAGCAGCTACGTCTGTTGCAACAAGAACTTCAATCGTGTTGTTTTTGAACGCACGTAACACTTTGTCACGTTTTGCCTGCGGAAGGTCACCGTGAATCCCTTCAGCTGAATATCCACGCTTGCTTAATGCTTCAGATAATTCATCTACACGACGCTTCGTACGTCCGAAAACGATCGCAAGCTCTGGAGAGTGAATATCCATGAAGCGGCATAACGCATCAAACTTTTGACGCTCTTTTACTTCAACATATTCTTGCTCGATGTTCTTTACTGTCATTTCAGACGCTTTTACTTTGATAAGTAATACGTCTTTCATGAATTTTGCTGCCAAATTTTGAATCTGCTTAGGCATTGTTGCAGAGAAAAGCATCGTGTGACGTTCTGTTGGAACGTTTTCTAAGATCTTTTCGATATCTTCAACGAATCCCATGTTTAGCATTTCATCCGCTTCATCAAGTACAACTGTATGAACACTTTCAAGCTTCAATGTTTTTCTATTGATGTGGTCTTGCACACGTCCTGGTGTACCTACAACGATGTGTGGACCATTTTTTAATGCTTTAATTTGTCTAACAATGGATTGTCCACCATAAATCGGCAATGTTTTAATTCCTTTAAATTGACCGATTTTATTGAGCTCTTCTGCTACTTGAACAGCTAACTCACGAGTTGGTGCTAATACGATTCCTTGTACGAATCGAGATCTAGTATCCATTTTTTCGATTAGCGGTATACCAAATGCAGCTGTCTTACCAGTACCTGTTTGTGCTTGCCCAATAAGGTCAGTCCCTTTAAGTGCTGTTGGAATGGTATCACGCTGAATCGGTGTTGCTTCCTCAAATCCCATGTTATTAATGGATTGAAGCAACTCAGGACTTAGTCCTAGTTCTTGAAATGTTGTCAATGTTCTATCTCCTTTTCTGTGACGAAAAAGGTTTTACGATAACCTCGTGGATCCGGCATGGATTGTTATGTTAAGCTGCCGGCCAATTTGTTTTTTCAAAATACATCATGATTTGCACATAAAATAGCATTTCCTTATTAAATATTGATGGGAAATGCTTAGCCATGTGAATATGCGTAAAAATTAAACGTTAATAGTTACAAGGCTATCCGTAATTCAAACTTGTTCCGTCCATATATATTCCGTTGTTAAACTTATCACGTAAACTTAATAATTGCAACTCTTTCCATTGGAAGTGGTGTTTAAAGTTTATTCACACAACTCTTTAAACATGTGAAATTTCACTTGAACGGTATTATTCTAACCAACGGAGTTTTGAATGAAACGTCTTTTCTTCTGTTCTATAGAATAAATTTTTGAAAGCATCGCACGCTAACAGTATTATCTCCTGTATGAAAGAAGGACTTTTTATGGACCAAAATTGGGTTTCTGTTATTCCGTTCTTAGTGGTAATTCCTATAGCTATCAAGACTAAACAAGTTCTCCCAGGCTTGATCGCTGGTCTTTTGACCGGCTCATACCTACTTCACCCAACCCTCGTTGGTGGATTGGAGAAGATGATCCAGTTTTTAGTGAAAGGACTGATAGACCCTAAGAACATAAAAATCTTAGTGTTTTTGTATGCTTTTTCAGGGCTCATCTCCATGATTAAACTTTCTGGGGGGATTAAAGGCTTTGTAGAAGAAGCTTCTAACCGGATTGAAACAAAAAAAGGAGCTTTATTGCTTACATATGTGTCTACGATCGGTACGTTTGCTGCTCCAAGTTTTCGTTTTGTCACGATTGCTCCGATCATGAGAGCTCTTTTGAAAAAAGTAAAGATGTCTACTCAAGAACTAGGCTTTGTCATTGAGACTACAGCAACTCCCATCATCGTATTGATACCGATCGCTACTGCATTCGTTGGATACATGACTTCCATTGTAGACATATCGTTAAAGAACGAAAATATTACAGCAGATCCGTATTCTCTTTTTATACAAAGCATTCCGTTTAATTTTTTCTCTTTTGTCATGATAATCGTAGGAATCTATCTGAGCTTCTTTCATCATTCTAAATCAACAGAAGAAACAGATCCAAAAGATGTTGGTGAAAGCGAAGAGGATGACTGGCATAGTTGTGATCCAGCTGTAAATAAAGAACTTCCGAATAAACCTTGGAATTTACTCATCCCGCTCATTTTAGTCGTCTTCCTTACTCTACTGTTAACATGGTGGGATGGTTACAAAAAAACGAAAGGTAGTTTTTTTGCAGCCTTTATTTCAGCGGATGTTATGGATGCAATGCTTATCGCACTGTTGTTCACCACCATATTCACGTTTCTTTTCCTTCGTTTTCAAAAAATGAAAACAGGTGATCTGTTGAATGGGTTTATTTTCGGTGGTAACGAATTAATGAGTGTAATCGTACTGTTAGCTGTTGTTTGGGGCTTGTCTTCGGTTACGGAAGAACTTGGTTTCTCAGCTTTTGTAACACGATACGCAGGATGGATCCCTGGATCAGTTATCGTCCCTTTATTGTTCATCTTCGGCTGTGCAGTCTCCTATTTTATCGGATCTGCCTGGGGTACGTGGGGAATATTAATGCCTCTCGGTGTATCGATGGCAGGAGTCGCGGATGTTTCGCTACCTCTTGTGATCGGAGCGGTCTTTGCAAGTGGAACGTTCGGAGCATTCGCTTCACCATTAAGTGATGATACGAACACGATCGCACGTATCCTAAACCTATCCGTCATCACCTATGCCCGGTACAAGCTTAAACCTGCACTTATAGCTGCTGGAATAACTGCTGTACTTTATGGGGCTACTGTATTCTTCATTTGAACCTCCTGATTTAGGAGGTTCGTTTTTTTCCTTCTTCTCTTACTTTACTTATTACTTCTTGGTAGCGCTCTCTAGACCATGAATGATAAGAAGGATGTGGTACCCCTTCTAATACGGTTAAACTCTCTTTAATAGACAGCTTGCTAACATATTTTTCTGCGAATCTTCCGCATGGAACGATAAGTGTATTTCCTTTAAGCAAAGATGTTAATCTACTTTCAAAATGATGTAGAAGAAGTTGATCGAATTCCGCTCTACATTCATCTTTAAAGACTTTCACTGAGCTCGTCCTAACTGCTTCAGCAACTTTAATCTCATCACTATATCTGTTAACGAATGAATCATCAGGAAATGCGGACCCTTGCAGTGGAAACGAACACACATTTACGATACCAAACGCTGTCTTCTTGTTCTCATTTATGTACTGTTTTAACAACTTTCCCATCGGAAGGGTATCTTCTACTTCAAACAATTCTTTAGCCATCGACCTACCAGAAAGTCCCGCCAAAGGTACACCAGATTTGATCTCCTCCTTATGAGGTGATTCTAAAACAAATATCATATTCGTATGTTCAGAAATTATATCTTGAACGCTATAAAGTGATAATGCTTCATCAAAAAAAGATTGAATATCCACCAAATCTGCCTCCTATACTCAATAAATGTTGATTACTATTTATCTGCCCCGCTCAAAGCGAGCAGCCTGGAATGGATATCAGCGTCCTCCCAAAAACCTAATCGTTTTAATTGTGCTTTCGACATTCGTATGCCACAATATCATCATTACTTGAAAGTAATTGTTAAGGAGTGAATTTACTTTGAAAATTATTTTGAATGAAGATACTGCTAAGTTTGTGATCAATGACCTCCAAGCCACTCAAAACGATTCCATTCGTTTTTTCGTTCGCCTTGGTGGGTGCAGTACAGTACAAGACGGCTTTTCGTTAGGACTTACAAAAGATACACCCAAACATCCAGCTGCAGAAATTGTAGTAGCGAATCATACATTTTTCATCGAGCAAGAAGATGAATGGTTCTTTGACGGAAACGATCTAACGGTTTCCATTACGGATGCAGAAATTAAATACGATTTTAACGAGAACAAAAACTAGACTATATGAACTTTTGAAGTTCTTGGATTCTTCCTTCTCTTTTCATGATCTCTACTTGCTTATCCCCGATAAGGTCAAAATGGGGGTAAGCATCTCGTTCATGAATCCACTCTTCCTTTAAACCGTAAGTTCTTCCCCACTCAGATAATCTTTTCCGATCGTTACAACCTACTTTTGTTACACTCTTTGCTGTTGGAAATCGCGAATCATACCAAAAATGGGTGAGAAATGCGATGTTACCCATCTCTACTTCATCTTTCCATCTTTTTAAGTCAGCACGCTTTATTCCGAAAGCCATTATTCTGCTGAGCTCATTTCTACGTAAGCTTCATGCCAATCAGGAAAATATTTTTTGATCGAGATCGGTCGAAAATTTTCTTTTTTTACACAAACATGAGTGGATTCGCCTATTACACAAAGCTCGTTTTGATCGTTATAGATCTCATAGTAATAAACAACCTTGATTCCTGAATATTCTTTTACAGCTGTTTTAATATGAGCTTTTTGTCCATAAGTTAAAGGCCTTTTATACGAAGCTTGAATATCTGTTACGGGAGAAAGTATACCTTCCCTTTCCATGTCTGCATATTTAAACCCTAAATGTTCAATCAACTTTGTTCTTCCAATTTCAAACCATACCAAATAATTTGCATGATACACGACACCCATCTGATCAGTTTCTGCATATCTAACATCTACGCTACTTTCAACAAATTTCATAAATCATCTGTTTCCCTTCGTGTTGTCTTTTCTTAACACTTTAGTAGAAAATGAAAAAAAAGACCAGCAATATGCCGGTCTTTCTCTTATTGAAGGTCGTTACCTTCTCTATAAGCCTTTTCTTCTTGAATCTCATTTTGAAACTGCTCTATGGATTCTTGTCTATGTTGATTCTTCTCTTTAATCTGCTCTTTTTGGCTTGCAGTTAGCTCTGTGTTAGCCGCAGTCTGATTAGCTTCAGAAATATTTTGTTCTGTGTTCTGAACCATTTGTTCTAATCGTTCAACGTTATTGCTTCTATCGTCTTGGTTTGGTTTGTTCATGATGAGTCTCCTTTGTAAAAAGTTCGTACCATCATAGTTTGTACTAATCACCAATGGGATTATTCTTTAATTTTTTTGTAATAAGATTGGACTCATGTTTTGAACGCTGGATTGACAAAGTTCAGAAAGGTATTTCCAATATTCCACTACACTATCATCTTCAAGATTTTTCATCGTAATCTCAAGCCAAGCTAACTCTTCGGCGAGCCTGATCGATGAACCAATCCAATATTTTTTATTTTTCACTGTTATTTGAAATGGTTCTTCAAATCGAAACGGAAGATAGAATCCTTCCGTGTTTGGATGCAGGATAATATGCTGATAAACGGTTCCTTTTGTAAGCTTGGCATAGAACAAAAATACCCCATCATTTTTTGCTGCCGCTTTTTTTAACTTTTCAAGCGTTTCTACATTTCCTAGTTCCATCGTTGTAATTTCTTTATCCCAGTTCAACTCTTCACGAAAAGGAACAAGATGCCCTAATCGCTGCATTTCAATCTCTAACTGACGATATAAATAATCCTGATCATCTTTGTTATGTGATACAGGTAATGGTTTGACAGATGCCGTGATCAAACGTACCCCTCCTAATTCTTTCACTACATACACTTTTTCGACAAAATCTTTCGTATATGGGAGTCAAAAGAAAAAATTATGGAGAGGTAATTTTTAGAAATACCGTGTTATTTTCCTTTAGGTGGTACATAATCTGCATGATCGTGCGACTTATTAGCCATCTTTTTTCCATTATTACTGTTGCTCTCACGCGGCTGAGTGCCGATATGATTTGGAACGAAATCTTCAGGAAAACGTTTTGGATTACTCAAAGGTCCAACCTCCTTTCGTCTTCTTTATACTTTTCCATTTTTTAAAATCAACTATTCATCAGGAAAATGGCAATAATTTATTAATGTCTGATTATTTCGATTTTAAATTGGCAATATTGGTAATATTACAGTGAAGAGGTGTCTATGATGAGGAAAAACAGAAAAATGAATTTTAAAGAACTCGTGAGTGAGAACAAAAGACAATTGCTGAAAGATGAGTCATACATCGAACAACTTGAAATCAAACTTGACGAAAAACATATGAAGAAAGCATAAAAAGATCCTTTGCCAATTTCTTTAGGCAAAGGATCTTTTTATTAATTTTGAGTTTGAGAAGAATGAGCAAGCTTGTTACGAAGTACCATTGGAAGAATACCACCATGACGGTAGTACTCAATTTCAACTTCGCTGTCAAAACGAGCTATAACTTCAAATGTTTTTTCTGTTCCATCTTCAAATACAGCTGTAACTTGAACAAGATCACGCGGTTTAACCGTTTCATCAACAGAAACCGTGAAAGACTCTTTTCCTGTAAGTCCAAACGTTTCCGCATTCTCACCATCTTTGAATTGAAGAGGAAGTACACCCATCAACACTAGGTTTGAACGGTGGATACGCTCGAAGCTTTCAGCAAGAACAGTTTGAATTCCTAGTAATGTAGTACCTTTTGCTGCCCAGTCACGAGAAGATCCCATACCGTAATCTTTTCCTGCGATTACCATCAGACCCGTACCGTTCTCTTTGTATTTCATTGCAGCATCATAGATGCTCATCACTTGGTTAGTTGGCCAGAAAGTCGTCCATCCACCTTCAGTACCAGGAGCAACAGCGTTACGAATACGGATATTCGCAAAGGTACCACGCATCATTACTTCATGGTTACCACGACGAGAACCGTAAGAGTTGAAGTCGCGTGGCTCTACACCGTTTTGAATCAAGTATCTGCCTGCAGGAGTATCTTTTCCGATCGCACCAGCTGGTGAAATGTGGTCAGTTGTAACAGAATCTCCGAATTTAGCGATAAGCTTAAGATCTTTAAGAGGTTGGATCTCTTTAAGTTCTGCAGAAAGCTCTTCAAAGAACGGAGGGTTTTGAATGTATGTTGATGATGCATCAAAACCATATAATTGGTCAGCTGAAGTCTTCAGTTCGTTCCAACGTTCGTTCTCATCAAATACACGCTCGTATTCCTTCTTGAACAATTCTGGAGTAACTGCTTTCTTCATCGCTTCATTAATCTCTTCTGTTGACGGCCAGATATCTTTAAAGTAAACTTCGTTACCCTCTTTGTCTGTTCCGAAAGAATCAGATTGAAGGTTGAAATCTACAGTTCCTGCTAGCGCATAAGCTACTACTAACGGTGGAGAAGCTAAGTAGTTGGCTTTTACAAGCGGGTGGATACGTCCTTCAAAGTTTCTGTTACCTGAAAGTACTGAAGTTACCGTGAGATCGTTTTTAGAGATCGCGTTTTCGACTTCAAGCGCCAAGGGACCTGAGTTACCGATACATGTTGTACAACCGTAACCAACAAGGTTAAAACCTAACTGATCCATATAGCTCATTAAGCCTGCTTCTTCTAAATAACGCGTAACAACTTTAGATCCTGGAGCTAAAGACGTTTTTACATAACCAGGAACTTTTAAGCCTTTTTCAATCGCTTTCTTAGCAACTAAACCAGCACCTAACATTACGTATGGGTTAGAAGTATTCGTACAGCTTGTGATTGCAGCGATCGCAACAGCACCAGTCTTCATCGTAGAAGTTTCGTTGTTCGGATGCTTTACAGTAACTTCTTTGTTGATTTCATCAGCTGTTAGACCAAATCCTGCATTTCCTTGTGGAGCAACTAGCGCTTTATTGAAGCTATCTTTCATTTGAGATAAAGGAATCAAATCTTGTGGGCGCTTAGGTCCTGACAAGTTTGGCTCAATCTCAGAAAGGTTAATTTCAACAACGTCTGTAAATTCAGGATCAGCATCTCCTGCTGTGTAGAACAAACCGTTTGCTTTGCAATACGCTTCTACAAGCTGAATTTGATCTTCTGTTCTTCCTGTTAAACGAAGGTAGTTTAATGCTTCTTCGTCAACCGGGAAGAATCCACAAGTCGCCCCATATTCAGGAGCCATATTTGAAACTGTCGCACGGTCTGCAAGCGGCATATCCGCAAGTCCTGGACCGAAGAACTCGACGAACTTCCCTACTACTTTCTTTTCACGCAATACTTGCGTTACTTTAAGTGCAAGGTCTGTTGCAGTCGTTCCGTTTGGAAGCGTTCCTGTTAATTTAACACCGATTACTTCTGGAACTGGGAAGTAAGAAGGCTGTCCTAACATGCCTGCTTCTGCTTCAATTCCACCGACACCCCATCCTAATACGCCAAGACCGTTGATCATTGTTGTATGAGAATCTGTACCTACTAATGAATCTGGGAAAGCAATGGTTTCACCTTCAGATTCGCTCGTAAGAACTACAGGCGCTAAGTACTCTAAGTTAACTTGGTGGACAATACCTGTTGCAGGAGGTACTGCACGATAGTTGTCAAACGCAGATTGAGCCCAGCTCAAAAGTTTGTAACGCTCTTCATTTCGAGCAAATTCAAGGTTCATGTTGAAAGCAAGTGAATCTTGAGTACCTGCTTTATCAACTTGTACAGAGTGGTCAACTACAAGATCAACTGGAATTTCAGGGTTGATCTGAGAAGGGTCTCCACCCATATCCTTCATGGCTTTACGTAGAGAAGCTAAGTCAACAACAGCTGGTACTCCTGTAAAATCTTGAAGAATAACACGTGAAGGCTTAAAAGGAACATCAATATCTTTTAGCTCGTTTGTGCCCCACTTTGCAAGATTTTCAACGTGTTCTTTGTTGATTACTTTTCCATCAAATTGTCTTAATACAGATTCCAATAATACTTTTACAGAGTAGGGTAATTTTGATACGTTACCAA
Source organism: Bacillus sp. E(2018) (assembly GCF_005503015.1). NCBI lineage: Bacteria > Bacillati > Bacillota > Bacilli > Caryophanales > Bacillaceae > Bacillus > Bacillus sp. E(2018). The sequence continues at coordinate 1,250,297 of NZ_SCOL01000001.1, forward strand.
TTCCCGCTTCTTCTAACGCTCCTAAACGGTAATAGCTATATTCCTTACCGTTCACATCAAAAGTAGAACGGGCATTAAATACATCATTTCTTTTCATGTTCCACTCTCTCCCTTCACTAACAATCATACACGATTATGAGAAAAATTGTCGAAAAAATGTGTTCAATTTCAGAGTCAATCACACAAAATCTTTTTTTCCCTTTATTATCATACGTAAAACCCTTTCATAAGTAAAATAGTTAATGGTTATCAATCGACATAAGTTTTTCTTATGGATATAAATATCACCCTGTTTCTTGTCCTTGCATATAGTAAATTACGTAATACTACTTTTTGTTTTCCTAATAAGTACCACTCTTAAAAAGATCGGAGGGAAACAGCATGGAATGGTTAAAAAAACTTGCCGCTTTACTCGTATTGATCGGAGCTTTAAACTGGGGTTCAATCGGTCTTTTTGATTTTAACGTTGTAACAGAACTTTTTGGAAGCGCTACCACAGTAACCAAAGTTCTATACAGTTTAATCGGCCTTTCTGGCGTTTGGCTGTTGCTCAGTAAATATAAATCTTGAACGTAAAGAAGCACTCCTTTTTTTGGAGTGCTTCTTCTTTTTGATATTGCACAAACTAAAGTTATCGGAGGTGACAAACAAATGGGAAGAAATAAAGCTAACCACTCGCGTCCTGGGATGAATGCAGCAAAAGCTCAAGGTAAAGGAGCTGGGTACGATACAGAATTCGGTAATGAATCACTATCGTTACCTAATGAAAAATTAAGTGAAGCTGAGCGTCAGAACAATAAGAAAACGAAGAAACGACATTAAGGTTTTGGGAACTGATTTTGAAGTTGTTGAAGCTCATTCAGAAAGCTCTCTATTTGTGGCTGTTGATGTTCGGAAGCCGTTTCCAGTGCGTTCTGTATTTGTTGACAAGCCTTTTCGTTTTCTGTCATAAAATGAGCATGGAAAACACCATATTCACTGTTTGAAGCGTCCAATGTTTTGGAGATATCCATCGCATGATGATATCCTTGCTCCGCAGCTTGATATGCCTGTTGTTTGTTTTTATGATAGGGCATAATTACCATCCTTTTTTTTGATATACCTTTAAAGTTCCAATATTACCTATAATTATTCAATAAATTACTTTCTATTGTTGATTAAGGTGTCCATACGAAAGACATCTTTGACAAGTTGGTTGGAGTGTAAGGTGTGAGACTCCTGGGGATCAGTGGGACAGGTGAGGCACCTAATGGCGCATGGCGCCGATGTGGCTCACCGCCCGCCCCCCCCGGAAAGCGAGCACCTGAAGCGGAAATCAGCTGCTTTCAAAGCCGGATAAAAAAAGGAGGCTTATTATGGGAGAGCATAATACGTTTAAAGATATTCGAAAGAACGCTCCTAAAGGAGAGAACCCTGGACAACCAGCTCCTATGAGTGGTTCTAAAAAAGTGAAGCAACGTAATCATACAGGACAAAACTCTGGAGAAGGCAGATAATACAAAAACATAAAGGACTGACAGATTCTCTGTCAGTCCCTTTTCTTAGTCGATAGAACGTATCGCATCTTCAAGTGTCAAAAGCTCTTCTTCTGAAATCGTTCTAAGATCCAGTAGGACTTCTTCCCCTTTAATTCTCACGATAATAGGAGTCCGATAGTTACGAAAAGCTCTTGCTAAGTAATCTGCACCTTTTGAGTGTTTAAGTCCAAGACAAAATGTAGGCAATTTGACATCTGGCATCGTTCCTCCGCCAACTTGAGAGAACTCTTCTACATTCCTGATGTTTAATGAAGAATGATCTTCAACCCTTCTTTTTAATCGCCATACTAACTCTCTGATCTCTTCAGGCGTTTTTAAAATATCTCTAACTGTAGGAATTTCCTTATATTCTTCATTCAAATACGACTGCAACGTTTCGTTTAAAGCAGCAATCGTAAACTTATCCACTCTTAAAACACGAGCTAACTGATGTTTCTTTAATTTTTCGATGATTCTCTTCTTTCCAGCAATAATTCCAGCTTGCGGGCCGCCTAATAGTTTATCTCCACTAAAAGACACCACATCTAGTCCTTTATTAATAACTGAGGAGATCAATGGTTCATCACCGATTCCTTCAGACTGAAAAGGATAGAGAGCTCCACTTCCGAGATCTTCGTAGATTACCACATCATGGTTATCCTTCTTTAACTGCATCAATTCGCTAGATGGAACTTCTTTCGTGAACCCGATCACCTTAAAATTGCTTGTATGAACCTTCATGATCATACCCGTTTCATCATTCAATGCTCTTTCGTAATCAAAGAGATGCGTTTTATTCGTCGTTCCAACCTCGCGTAGTTTCGCTCCACTTTCTTCCATAATAGAAGAGACACGAAATGAGCCCCCTATTTCTACAAGCTCACCTCTAGAAACAATGACTTCTTTGTTTTTAGCTAGCGCTTTAAGGATTAAGTAAACAGCTGCAGCATTATTGTTCACGACCATCGCTGCTTCTGCACCTGTCACTTGTTTGATAAGTTCTTCTGTCAGATCATGCCTAGAGCCTCTTTTTCCCGCTTCCAAATTATACTCCAGATTTGAATACATCCTTGCTGTTTCACTCATCCGTTCTACACTTTTCTCGCTGAGTCTAGAACGCCCTAGATTCGTATGTATAACGATTCCGCTCGCATTAATCAATGAGCGGATCTGGTCAGTAGGATGAGCTAAATTAGATTTTGCTGAATTTTTCACGAGTGATCTCATATCAGTTTTCAAGTCAATAGCATGGCGGTTGTTGAGAATATTTTCCCGCCAATGTTTAATCGCATCTTGAACAGCTCGTGTTATTTCCTTTTCCGGTTTGCCACTCACTTCAGAACTGATATCTTTTACGACCTCATGGACAGCAGGAAGCTGCCTGAACAAATCAGATTTTGACAAAATGAAGCTCCTCCTTAAGGACATAACGATCCCTTAAGGAGGGCATCGTTTATTAAGCCTTTAATTTTTCTAAATGTTGTATGATCAGATCATGATCCGGAAACTCTCCGGTCTCTTTTTTTGAATAAATCTTCTCGCCATTGACGGATACTTCAAACACCCCACCAGAGCTTGGAATCAGTTCGAGCGATGATATTTGAGATCGAAAATGGTTGAACAGGTCTTCCGCGAGACTCGCGGCTTTTGGTGCAAAGTTTCACATCATGCAGAATTCAATGGATACTTTCATTTTACATCCTCCTTTTTTAAGACTATTTTAGTATATCCTTAGGCATTTCACAAAAATAATGTTTATACTAACAAAAGGAGGTGTCGTTTCATTATGACGAGTAAAGATAATGTTAAGCTCACTCACCTTTCCTCAAAAGGTGGCTGAGGCTGTAAAATTGGTCCAGAAGACCTGGCGCAAGTTTTGCGTCATCTACCAAAACGTGAATATGATCCAAATCTTTTAGTTGGTTTAGATACTTCAGACGATGCAGGAGTCTATAAGTTAACGGATGACCTTGCTATGATTCAGACTGTCGATTTCTTTACACCTATAGTAGACGATCCTTATATGTTCGGACAAATCGCTGCTGCTAATTCACTGAGTGATGTTTACGCGATGGGGGGACGACCTACAACCGTCATGAATATAGTAGGTTTTCCGATCAACACTCTCGGTCACGATGTTCTTGCTGAAATCCTTAAGGGAGCAGCCGATAAAGTGAAGGAATCTGGTGCAGTGCTTGTCGGAGGACACTCGATCGACGATTCAGAGCCTAAGTTCGGTCTGTCTGTTACAGGCCTCGTACATCCATCAAAAGTATATAAAAATGTTGGTGCGAAACCTGGAGATGTTCTTGTGTTAACAAAACCAATCGGTGTAGGTATACAAACCACAGCGATAAAAAAAGACAAGCTATCTGTCGAGCAGCTTCAGCTCGTCAGCGAAACGATGGCAGCATTGAATAAGACTGCTGCCGAATGTTTGGAAGGTCTGTCTCCAAACGCTGTTACAGATGTAACTGGATTTGGTCTTCTTGGTCATGCAACTGAGATGGCAAAAGGCACAGGAGAAATTACGATCGAGATCGATTATGATCGAGTACCACTCTTACCAGGCACTACAGAGCTTGCTCAAGAAGGAATTGTTCCTGGGGGTTCTAAAGCCAATCATCGTTGGATCAAAGATGATGTCCAATACGGAAACGACCTTTCCGAGTGGCAGCAATGGATATTATGTGATGCTGTAACTTCTGGGGGGTTACTCGTAAGTCTTCCTGAAAGTAAAGCCTTAGAATATGTGAAGAGACTTCATATTAATGGCATAAATGACGCAAGCATCGTCGGTCGTGTTCATTCATTCTCTGAAACACCGATCAAAGCCAATTAAGCGCAAAAAAACTCCGGTACCGGAGTTTTTTTGCGCTTTTTATGTTGAATGGTTATAGATTTCTGCATAGATCTTATCATCAAATTCTTCAGGGGCTCCGTCAAAAACGAGTTTTCCATCCTTAAGCGCGATGATTCTTGTCGCAAATTTCTTAGCGAGAACGACATCATGTACGTTAATGATTGAAACAAGATTTCTTTTTACATGAGTTTCTTTTAATAACTGAAAAATGCGATCAGCCGTTCCAGGATCCAAACTCGCAACAGGTTCATCTCCTAAGAATACTTTAGGGTTTTGAACGAGCGCTCGAGCAATAGCAACTCTTTGTTTCTGCCCACCGCTTAACTTCTCAACTCGTCTTGTCGGTTCAACGGTTAGTTCAACCTGATCAATTGCTTCTAGAGCTTGCAATCGATCACTGGATTTAAACAATCCTAGCAAATTTTCATAGGATTTTTTGTATCCAAACAGACCCGTTAAGATGTTCTGAACAACACTCATCCTCGGAATTAAATTAAAATGCTGAAAGATCATACCTGTTTTCCGGCGAACTTCTATCGTTTCTTTGTGAGTCATCTCACTTAACATTTTATTTTCCCATTTCACATAACCTTCGGATACTGGCTGCAAACCGTTAATACATCTGATAAACGTTGATTTTCCTGCACCGCTTCTTCCTAAGACACAAACAAACTCTCCCTTTCGGAAAGTGATATTCACATCTGCTAGTGCAGGTTCTTTAGCACCAGGATACGTGACAGATACACGCTTAAATTCAATCATGTTATCACCTAAATAACCTTTTCCCGAATTTTGCTGCCGATATAATCCACCATGATAACCATGATCATGATGAGTAGAACGTCAACCGAGACTAGTTGATACTGAAAAGTCTTAAAATGAATAAACAATTGCTGACCGATTCCTCCGCCACCGATCAGACCTAAAATGAGTGAAGTCCGAATAGCCACTTCAAATCGGTAAAAAAATTGAGAAAGAACATTCGGCCATATTTGTGGTAAAACTGCAAATAGATTACCGATCCACTTGCTTGCCCCGACTGCAGACATCGCTTCCATCGGACCTCTATCAGCAGACTCGATCAGCTCTGATATCAGCTTTCCTAATACTCCGATGTTATGAAAGATTATGGCGATAACAGCAGGAAACGGGCCAAGGCCAAGCGTTGTTAAAAGGATGAGACCGAACACAAATTCAGGTACTGATCGTAAAAAGCTAAGCAAAAAGCGTGTCATCGAATAGATCAGACGATTTTCACTCGTATTTCGAGCAGCCATAAAGCTTAACGGAAGTGCAATGATCAGACCGAATAGGCTCCCCAAAAATGCAATCGCAATCGTTAACAAACTTTCTTGAAACAGAAACGGCATACTCTCAGTGTTCATCGGAAACCATTTCGACAGAAAGTCACCCATATTCTGAAAATCTCTAAACTTCGAAAGATCAAACTCTGTTAACTTCATACTTCCTATCACGAGTATAGTCAAGCATAATACGATTAAAAATTGACTCCTCTTAAACCAAACCATGGTTCCCCTCTATTCTTGAATGGTACCCTCTTTTATTGCTGCTTTTCGGATACTTTCGTAATCCTTGTTATCAGCCTTAGTAAACCCAGTTGCTCCAAAAGCATCTAGAATCTCTTTGTCTTTAATATCTAAAAAAGTCTGCTGAAGTTTCTTCATCGTTTTCTCATCTGTACTTTTAGATACAGCCCATGGATATTGGAACAATTTCTCTGACTTCCAGATCACTTTAAACTGATCTCCATCAATCGCTCCTTCTTCGATCAATTTATCGTATATAGCACTGTCGATCGCACCAACATCCACTTGTTTGTTTTGCACAGCAAGTGCAGTCGCATCATGAGAACCTGTAAACCTAACATTATTAAAATCACTATCAGATTCACTTCTATAGATGCCTTCATCTTTTAGTTTGATACTAGGAATCAACGAGCCTGAAGTGGAAGATGGGTCACCAAAAGCAAACTTTACGTTCTTCACATCTGTTACCATGTCCTCAAAACTTTCATACTTGCTGTCTTTATGCGTGATCAAATAAGAATAGTAGAACGGTTCACCTTTGATCAGTTGTGTTACGATCGCTTTCGCTCCACTCTCTTCATGAGCGACTACATATGTAAGAGGACCAAAATAAGCCATGTCGATCTTATCATAGTTCATCGCTTCAACTACACCGTTGTAATCCGGATATGATGTGATTTTAACTTCGCGATCCATTTTTTCACTAAGCACTTTCTGAAGCTTATCTAGTGCGCCTTTCATCTCACCTTCCGTTTGGGCTGGAATTACCCCAATGGTAAAGACCTCATCTTTACTTGATTTTGAATTCTTCTTATCGTCGTTACTCGTTCCGCAAGCTGATAAGAATAGAATCATAGTCAACAACAATAAACTAAATTTTTTCATCATACTCTCTCCTTTTTTCTTATTCATCTTTATATAGTTCCATAAACGAGTCTATCTCTTTCTTTATAGTGTGGTTCTCTTTTATGGTTTGATACCCATTAGCACTAAGTTGTTCATACGTTTCTTGATCAGAAATAACATTTTTTATAGAATGATATAACTCTTCATGAGATTGAAACAACAGTCCGTTCATTCCGTGCTGTATGATGCTAGCGTTACCATCGTTATCCCTTGCAATTACAGGCTTTCTGAAACTCATCGCTTCTAGAAGTGCTGTCGGTTGCCCTTCTGAGATCGATGTATTCAGTACAACATCTCCCCATTCATACAGCTTCTTCATTTTACCGAGCTCTACTTCAGGCAGATAATGCAACCATTCATACATAGTTTCCGCCTTCTTCACTCGTTCAAATTCTTCCTTATCTAAGTTTGCCCCTACAATTAAAAAGCAGAGTTTAGAGAAATCAGTAGACAACCTAATCAAACTATTCAATGCAAAAAGAACATCTTTAACTGGACGAATGCCAGCTGGCAGTAACAATTTTGGATATCCTGCTGGTAGAGTAAACGCTTCGCTCTTATGATCCGTTGTAGGTAGATAGATACTTTGAGGGATCACATGTATGGACTGATCGCTCAATCCATACTCTTTTACGAGCATTTGTTTCGCTTGTTGTGTAAAAACAGTAATCGCTTTCGCTTTTTGCAAGAGAGGAAGATACCTTTCTTCATCTTCTTTTAACGAGTGGTTGAGATCAGTACCTCCAGAGGTAACGATATAAGGCTTATCAAGCGTTATCTCATTTTTATCGGCCCACTGAACGAATCTAGAAAAATGAAGAATATGATATAAATCTGCTTTCTCCATCCATTGAAGAAGGGTAGTATTAACACTTGTTTCTTCGTATGGAAATAAAGAAAGTTCAACTTTATCAGATAAGCCATGTTCTAAACGTTTAGCCGTCGTTGAATTTCCACGGTTTTGTTTATAGTAAGGTGTAAAAAAGACAACTCTCACATACTACACCCATTTCCTAACATTAGAATCTCGCATCGTGTATCCTTTTGAGTCCATGCTTTCCAATATTGGTATTAAAAATTTTCTTGATGTATGAAGAACCGATTTAGCTTCTTGCACAGAAAAGGCTGAATCCGTATGGACGCGTAAGTGTTCAACCGCTGAATCAAATGCTTTCCTGCTCAAAAACACCTCATCAAAAAGCATAATCACTTGATTTGTTTTTAGTAAAAAATATTTGAACTCTTGATAGAGAGCTTCTGGGAGTTGCTGAGCGTTATAAATGTTTTGCAGGTCATCCGGCTCAAGCTGCGCATCTTCCAGTGTGATCAGAACATTCAACATTCTTTTCTCCCATTTTTCTGGATAATGCGGAGTGAAATGAGATAAATGAACAAGTTGATCTGTAATCGAAACGGTTGAATCTGTTACCCATTTTTCAAGAAGCGCGTTAACTATCTTCGGATTTACTTCACTTTGAAATGATTGAACGATTTCCGCCTTTGGTATACCTTGCCTCAAACTATACTCATCATGGAAGTTTTGAAGTTTATTCAGTATGCTAGATTTCATATGCTGTATCGTGGAATCAGAAACTATAAAATTCTGTATTCGTTCAATAGAACCTTCACTTAATAGTTCTTCCATCGTGTGTTGAAGTAATTCTTCATCCACCCCGCTCGATTTCTTGAGTTCTAGTTCTGTCAGAGCCCCCCCTTTATTAAGCAACTGCAGAATCCGCTCTCCAGGAGTTCCTACATGTTTACTTTTTAATCGTTCGATCGTTTCCGTTCCAAATTTATAAACAGATCCGTTCGGTTCGATAACTTCTCCACCGCCAATAGTCTCCTCAGGAGAAGGTCTTCTTAAGATGAAACGATCTCCTCGTTTTGTAACAATCTCCTGATCTAGTCGAACTTGACAATAGATTTGATCTTCATTTACATCAAGTTCATTTCGGTCAAATAATACAAGTTTACCCATCACTTCAGACGTACCACTATAAAACTTCACAAGCGAGCGCTGTTTCAACTTCCCTTGCCAACCTTCACCCGTTGATAACACGAGATCAATAGTGTCTGTTGTCGAAAAAACATTCGGCTCTACTAAAACATGCCCTCTTTTCCAATCTGCTTTTGAGCCTCCTGAAAGGTTTAGCGCTGCTCTTTGTCCCGCTCTAGCTGAATGAACATCTTGTTTATGCACTTGAAGTTTTCGAATCTTCACTTTATCGTTCCCAGGCTGTACAAAAAGTTCATCACCTTCCTGTACCTCACCTTCATAGACCGTACCTCTTACAACAGTACCTTGTCCTTTTACGGTAAAGATGTGATCGATTGGCATGCGAAATGGGCCTTGTGAAGATTTAACAGTAGTGTCTCTTAAGAGGTTAATGATTTCACTTTTCAATGTGTCTATTCCAGCTGAAGAAACACTGTCTACAAATTGTATTGGAAAATGCTCAAAAACGGATGAATTCGTAAGCTCAATAATGTCTTCTTCGACTAACAACCGCATCTCTTCATCAATCATATCTGACTTTGTAACTACGATTATTCCCTTCTCAATGCCCAAGTAGGAAAGAATTTCAAAATGTTCTCTCGTTTGAGGCATCACACCTTCATCTCCCGCGATCACAAGGAGCACTAGGTCGATTCCTGCCACACCAGCAATCATTTGCCGGATCAACTTTTCATGACCCGGTACATCTACGATGGATGTGTGCAGATCTTTTGTTAACGGAAATGGCGCAAATCCTGGCTCAATCGTAATCTTACGAGCTTTTTCTTCTTTAAGCGTATCCGTATCGATGCCACTCAAAGCTTTTGTGAGAGTCGTTTTTCCATGATCGATGTGGCCTGCCATTCCAATCGTATAATATTTAATCGTCATATGTTTAACCACCTATATGTACATACTCTTCTACACTTTATGAAAAGGAGATGTAAAAAACAAGAATAACGCATTATCCATTGTTGAAAAATAGCGAAATTCATCGGATCCCTATTATTTCCCGAACCGATATAAACGAATGTATATTTATTCACATCTGTATACTCACAGGTTATCCACAGAACAAGTTATTCACACTTGTCCACAGGATGAACTGTTATAGTGGAGAAAATAATCTGTTATAACGCCAAGCTGTTATAGTCGGATATCTCCTCTGTTACAGTCGCGACTCACCACCGTTCGACAAATCTGTTCTCCCCTATCGTATGGAATAAGTCACAAGTGTTGTCCTAATAGGGTAAAATGCTGTATAATGCAATAGCGAGCTAGAGATTTTACTTGGGGCCAGATGTGTAGCTGGTGCTTGCCTGGGTCTTCAAAACCTTTTGGGAGGCGCGTGCCGTCTCCGGTGGGTTCGATTCCCACATGGTCCCGCCAAAAAATTTATACATACGAGGTGGACGCATTGTCTGGATGGTTCATCACTTTTATCGTGTTATGGTCCGTTTTTTTATTTACCATGTTTGCCATCGGCGGATATTTTATGTTTCGCAAATTCCTAAAACGATTACCTAAAGAAGATGGAAAATCAATTTTAGATTGGCAGGAACATTACATCGACCAAACCATTCATCTATGGACTGATGATCAGAAGAAACTTTTAAACGAATTAGTAGCGCCGGTTCCCGAACTCTTCAGGGATGTAGCAAAAGAAAAGATCGCTGGTAAGATCGGCGAATTAGCATTGCAAGAAAAGGCAAGTTCAATGTCACAAGATTTAATCATACGTGGCTATATCATCGCAACACCAAAAAGAGATCACAAATGGCTGATCAAGACTTTAAAAAAGAAGAATATCGACATTAAACCTTATCATTCTTTACTCGCATAAAAAACCCCCTGAATCTCATGATTCAGGGGGTTTTCATATGTTATTTAAATTTACAACGCGATTTCATTTTTCTTTTTATTAAACAAAACGAGCATGGCAAGTCGCCATGGTAGAATCATCCCGAATGCAACGATGAAAAATAACGAACTTGTTTCAAAAATCGATATCGTCGACCCAATATACCATTTCAGCGCTAAGCGGATGGCAAACAATCCGATAATGATAAAGATAAAGGCTTTCGATCGAACCAAGTATACATGATCACCTTTAATCTCAAATTTACTTGTCATGATAAGAAATATCGAAAACATGACCCCAACTAAGAACGCCTCCCCTGCTTCCGTCCAGGTGATGTGAAAAGCAGGAATCACGAACTGAAGAAAGCCTGTGCTCATTGCCAATGGAGGTATGATGATCTTTTTTGTGGTAACCGGTTCTCTTGTTTCTTTCATTCGAAAATTAAAAACAATCACTGCCATTATGATGGCAAAGCATGTACTCGCAATAAAAAACACGGTTAGTTCCCTTCCCCTACTTCTTTCTCGATCTTATCTTCTGCAATTGAGAGGATAATGGTCATCGTAACTCCGATTACTGTCAAATAGACTCCTAAATCAAAAAGCATCGCAGTCGCAAGCTCTGTTTTCCCTAACAACGGGAGTTTAAAATAGCCAAAACTGTGACTCAAAAACGGAACACCTAAAACAAAGGATCCTGCACCGGTGAGAATGGCGATCAACAAACCAACTGCGATCATGTACGTAAAGTTGATCGGCAATATTCTATGTACTGGTTGTAATCCATAGGAAACATAGAGAAGCAGAAATGCGCCCGCTCCCATTAGTCCTCCGATAAATCCTCCTCCAGGAGCATTATGTCCTGAAAAAAGCATGTTAATTGAAAACGCTAGAATAACAAAAACAATGATATTTGTTGTTGTTTTTAAGATAAGGTCATTCGATCGTGAATGCATGATGTATATCCCCTTTCCATATTACTCTTAAAAACCTTTGAAACCTCCAAACACACGGTTTGTTAGAAATGAGGTTAATTGCGTCAGCCAATCAAAGTATAGCAAGATCCCCATAACCACCATTAGTGTCCCACCTACCACCATAAACTGACGGTTGAACTTTTTGATTACCTTTAGTTTATCCAAAAAGAAGCTTAAAACAAAGAAAGGAACAGCAAATCCTAAAACATAGGCAACCATATACGTCATAGATGCTGCCGGATTTGATACCCCTAGCGCAATAACGCCTGCTAGAATCGGACCCATACAAGGTGTCCATCCTGCTGAAAAACCGATACCGATCAACACGGAACCAAGATAACCAGTTGGACGGGATTGAAACCTGACTTTCTTATCTTTCATCAGAAAGGTAGGAGTTATGAATCCTATTACTACTAATCCGAAAAAGATAATAACAATAGCTCCGATTTGCCTTAACAATGTTTGATATTGTACGAATAGATCACCGATTATCGTAGTAGAAAGACCAAGAAATAGAAAAATAATCGAAAAACCTATTAAAAAAAATGCAGTATGTAAAAGCGCTGTTTTCCTAAGCATGGCATTTTCTTCTTTAAGTTCTTGAACAGAGATTCCAGTTATGTAAGATAGAAAAGCAGGATACAACGGTAAACAACACGGTGAAATAAAGGAGAGCAAGCCAGCTCCAAAAGCAAGCAGAATATTAAGATCGGTCATTTTTTAGTAAGCCCCTTTTTTACAGTTCTCTCTCTATCTTAAAGGGAATATCCATTTTGTTCAAACATAAAGAAAGACAGCTTTTAAAAAGCTGTCAGATATTTTTATGGTTTTTGTAAATATTCTTCGAGCGTAATCCCTTGCTCATGGATTTTTTTAGCATGATCCACACCAACATATCGTAAGTGCCAAGGTTCATACTGATATCCTGTAATCTCTTCTTTTCCTTTAAGATATCTGATGATGAATCCGTATTTATGAGCATTTTCAGCTAACCATTTTCCTTCTTTTGTCTCTCCAAACGCTTCTACAAGTTCAAAGTTCACTTCTTGAGAAGTCACGTCCATCGATAATCCCGTCTGATGCTCACTCTGACCTGGTCTAGAGCTCGTTTTGTTCGCTACTTCTTCCCCTTTTTGCTCAGCATTAAAGGCGAAGATTGACACTTGCGTATCATAAGAGCGATAACCTGATTGAGCCAGCAGCTCGAGACCTTCCTCTTCAGCTGCCTTAAACAACACTTCTAGGGAAAGTGCAGCTTCTTTTCTAAGTTTTTTCTTAGGCAGATCCTCTTTAAACGGGAACGGAACATTAGGTGTAACTAAATCTTTCGGTTCATAGTCACCTGGTAGATTTCTTTCCTTGTTCGCAACAATTAAAAGATCGTCTAAATTCTGTACGACCGCTTTTCCGTCACCAGATGCTGTTACCGTCTCTTCTAGCCACGGCAGATCAGCCTCCTTTGAAGGTTGTTCAACAGGAGTTTCATTTTTGTTTTCATCATTTGGTTTTGGTGTAGTCTGCTCGTTCGAAATCTGATTTTCGTTCTCTTCAGAGCTCTCTTCATTAAAGGCAGCATTCCATTTCTTTTCTGCCCAGTCAACTGGCTTACATGCTGAAAGGACAACCATGCTGCCGATCAACATTGATGGTAATACATATTTCTTCAAAGCATTCTCATCCTTTTATTCAGTTTGTCTGTACGTGTATGCTATCTTATAATAAAATAATTTGCAAATAAGTCAATCCTTAAAACACATGTTCAAAATTTCGAAAAATTATAGTAAAAAATAGGGACATTGTTGAATGAAGATTCAAATAAACGTTTTTGTAGACCTTGCATGAAAAACTCTGATTTTTTTTTGCTCATTTTACGGTACGTGTTTTTAATTTTATTGCGCGATCACCTGAAGGCAATACACACGCCATACAAAACAGCATTAAGAAAGACAGCTCTATTTGGAGAAGAACTGTCTTTTCATACGGATATATTTCGTTCATTAACCTACATCGTTTATAGAATCTTTTCCATGTTGTAAGAGGAACATCTTGTGATACAACCCTCTCTGTCTTAATAGTTCTTGGTGTGTGCCTCTTTCGACGATCTCTCCTTTATGTAACACGAGAATGAGTTCTGCGTCTTGTATCGTTGACAATCTGTGTGCAATCGCAATGGTCGTTCTGCCGGCGCGCATTTTATGAAGAGCTTCTTGTATCTCTTCTTCTGTCTCTGTATCAATGTTTGCCGTTGCTTCGTCGAGTATCAAGATTTTCGGAGAAAAAGCCATCGTGCGTGCAAAAGAGATCAGCTGTCTTTGCCCACTTGAAAATGTGGCTCCTCTTTCTCCTAACTCTGTTTCATAACCCTTTGGCAATCTTTCAATAAACGGTGCAGCTTGAACAAATTTTGCTGCATTCACTACATCCTCGTCTGTAATCGTTTCGTCGTACAATCTTACGTTTTGCTTAATATCTCCTACAAATAAAAAGGGATCTTGCAGAACGAGTCCCATCTTTTTTCTCAACTCTTTGTTTTCAAAGTTCGATAAAGGAACGTCATCGATCAGAATCTTACCTTTATTAACCTCATAAAAACGCATGAGCAAGTTGATGATCGAGCTCTTACCACTCCCCGTATGACCGACGAGGGCCACTGTTTGACCCGGCTCTGCAGTAAAAGAAATATTTTTTAGAACTTCCTGTTCTCCATCATAAGAAAAGGAAACGTCTTTAAATTCAATCTTCCCTCCTGAAATCGAAGGCGTCTCATCACCTATTTTCACAGGAGCAAACTCTACTTCATCCATAACTGTAAAAACTCGTCCTGCAGAGACGATCGCTTGCTGAAAAATAGAAAGGCGCATCATCATCATGTTAACCGGTTCAAAAAAACGATCTAGATAATTGATAAAAGCATAGATCACACCGATCTCAACAGGTGAATGAAAAGATTTAATGCCAAAAAAAGATAGGATCATTAGCAAAGCAAGCATATATACAAGGTCAACGGCAGGTCTTAGCAACAAACCGTTGTATTTTATATTTCTGATCTGTGCGTCATTATGTTCTTGATTAATTTTTGCAAACTCTTTTTTAAGCCTTTTCTGTTGATTGAACACTTGTACGATCGACATCCCTTGAAGAGATTCGTTCAATTTGGCGTTCAACTGGCTAAGTTTCTCTCTCATGTCATAGAACGACCTTGAACTGTATTTTCGGTATAACCACATGATCAAAACGATGAACGGCAGAATTCCTAAACAGAACAAGGCAAGTCTCACATTCAAATAGAACATGAATCCGAAGATACCAAATAAAAATACAATATTTTGAACAAACGTTGAAAGTACACTTACATAAAGATCTTTTACTGCTTCTGTGTCGTTCGTAATTCTCGATACCAAGCTCCCGACTGGAGTACGATCGAAAAATTTCAGCCCTAATGAATGTACCTTTGAAAACACTTCAATCCGCAATGTTTGAATGATATCTAAAGCAACCGATTGAAACAAAACAAACTGAATATAGTTTACAATCGCCGAGATTATGATTAGTCCAATGTATCCAGAAGCGAGAATTACCAAAGCTCTCTGTTCAAAATTACGAGGTGTTACAAAATCGTCTATGAATGTTTTAACGAGAATAGGGCCCGTTAGTTCAGCTGCAGTAGCAACTAATAACAAAAAGAAAGCGAATGCTAAACGCTTCTTGTGTGGTTTAGTATACGACATGAGTCTTTTGAACACTGACCACTGTTTCATTTGCTGCAATTCATCGAGAGTTGCCTCTTGTTCGGTACTCATCTCATGACACCTCCTTGCGAAATCAGCGTTTCCAAAGCTTGTTTTTCATATGTTTCTTTGTACCATCCATCCTCGTTCAATAAACCGAGATGTGTACCGCGTTGTACAATTGTACCGTTTTCTAAAACGATGATTAAATCGCAATGAGCAATAGATGATAGACGATGTGCTGTAATAATCGTCGTTTGATTTTGCCGTTTCTGCTTCAATTGCTGAAGGATGGATTCTTCTGTTTTTGCATCAACAGCAGAAAGCGAGTCGTCTAGGATGAGAATTTCTGGGTTCTTAATCAATGCTCTTGCAATAGAGATCCTTTGTTTTTGTCCCCCTGAAAGTGTAACGCCTCTCTCCCCTACTACTGTTTCATAACCATATTTGAACTGCGTTATATCTTTATGAATAGAAGCTAGCTCTGCTGCTTCTTTTATTTCTGAAAAAGGTGATTCAATCTTAGAAAACGCTATGTTTTCTGCTATAGTAGCTGAGAATAAAAAATGGTCTTGTGGTACATAACCGATCGAACCTCGTAACGCATCCAATTTGTACGCACAGATATCGTGATCATCTATCATAATGTCTGCTGATTTCAATTGATACTCGCGTAACAATAACTTGCATAGCGTTGTTTTACCACTTCCTGTTTTTCCGACAACCCCAAGTGTCTGGCCACGCTTTAATGTAAAATGTATATCACTTAAAACAGGAGTGTCTGCCGTATACGAAAATTGCTTCAACTGAAATGAGATATCACCTTTAGGGCTATTTTCGATTGAACCACTATCTTCGATCTCTTCTTTAACAGCAAGAAGTGATTCTACACGATCATAGGAAGCTCTTCCTCGCTCAACAATATTAAACAGCCAACCAAATGCAAGCATCGGCCAAATGAGTAACCCAAGATAACTCGTAAAAGAAACCAGTTCTCCTATTGTTAGTTCATTGCGCGTTACAAGAATCGAGCCATAACCAACTGCTAAGAAAAAGGAAAAACCAATGATCAGTGAAATCGTTGGATCGAACAAAGAATCAATACGTGCCACAGCCATGTTCTTTTTAACGGCATCTTTGGATAGATCTGAAAAACTGTCAATATCATCGCTTTCTTGACCAAAAGCTTTGATTACCCTCGTTCCTGAAATGCTCTCTTGTACCTTGTCGTTCAATGTAGAAAATGCTTCTTGCGCACTGTGAAACCTCTTATGTAGCATCGTTCCATATTTGTTCGTAGCCCATGCCATGATAGGTAAAGGCAGAAGACTGACAAGCGTCAGCTTCCAACTGATCGTAGTAGCCATTGCGATCAACGTGAAACCGCCCATCATCAAAGAATCTACTAAAGTCAAAACACCGTCCCCAGCAGTCTGTTGGATGGCTTGGAGATCGTTTGTAGAATGAGCCATTAAATCTCCAACCCGTCTCTTATGGTAGAATTGTTGTGATTTTCTTGTAAAATGTTCATACAACCTATTTCTTAATAACATCGCTAGTTTAACGGCTGAACCAAATATTAAGATCCTCCAGATATAGCGAAGAACATAGATGCCTACCGCGATTCCGATTAAAACAACAGCATATCTCCATAAGATCTCTTCGGTTATCGTACCTTCTTCAATATGATCGACAATGAGTCCTACCACTTTTGGAGGTACTAATAACCCTAATGAGACAAATGCCAGCATAACGATTCCGCCTAAATATCGCCACTTTTCTTGCTTAAAATACCACATCAATTGAAGAAAAACCCTCAACGCCCGTTCCCCCTTGTTTGCATATCAAAACAATTATAGTTTACCAATATATGAAAATTCCGAAAAGAAAAAAGTTTCACAAAAAAAGACCCTGAAATAACAGGTCTTCTAAGTCATGGTGATAATTGTTAACTAAGTAGATGATCTAACTGGTTCTTTACTTGTAAATAGATATCTCTATAGGAATGACTAGTAAGATTAATGCACTCACTGTCATATTGTTTTTGAGCATAGTCATACTTTGGATCATAATAGTTTTCAAGTAAAAGAGAAACCACTTTTTCATAGTTTAACGAAATGAGGTTTTCTTGCATATCCATCTTGATCGTTGAGGGTATTCTTTTTGAAAGCTTATTCACCGCTTCATGTATCTCATCTTTATGCAGAAGCGGCTCGTACACATTACAAATATATTGAACTCGCAATTGAAAAGGCAATTCTACATGAATGCGAACACCACTATACTTTCCTTCTAACAAAAAATCGGGTACAACAACTCTTCCAATCCGTTTACTCTCTGACTCGATAATAAATGATGAAGCATTCTCTAATTCTTTCAGCCGCTCATAAAGTCTAGATTCAAACTCCTTTTGGGAAGTTGGGCGCTCTCCAATATTTCCAAAAATCGAACCTTTATGCCCTGCCATTTCTTCTAGGTTTAAGACTGGGTATCCTTCAGCTTGCAACTGTTTCAATAATCTTGTCTTCATCGTACCGGTATGACCTTCAATTACGATGATCTTTCTTGGTTCAACAACCATCTTTCTAAGAGTAGATTCTATACTCTTACGGTAAGAACGGATACCACCGTAGAGCTGGAAGGTCTCCAACCCCATCATGTTCATCGTTTCTGCTATACTTTTTGAACGAAATCCGCCTCGTGCGCAATAGATAACCACTTGTTTATCTGGATGTTCTTTGCTTTTTGATTGAATTTCTTTATATATAGCCGGAAGTTTTGGTGCGACAACTTGCAATCCACGCTCCATTGCAGCTTCTTTACTAACTTGTTTGTAAAGCGTACCTATTTCTGCTCTTTCCTCATTTGAAAATATACTTACATTGTACGCTCCAGGAATATGATACTCTTCAAATTCTTTAGGCGATCTTACATCAAAGAGCAAATAATGCTGGGCATCTATCTCATCTATGGATATCGTCTTAATGTTGTTCACTGCTATCATCCCTTTGTTGATGCTTATCGCTGGCTTAAGGTAGAACGAAAACAAGCACCCGATTCTATATCAGGGTGCTTGTCCAACACTTACTTCATCTGTTTGTTCATAGCCTGCATCATTTGATTGATCTTTTTCTGACTTGGTTTCTGACCCATCTGCATCATCATCACACGCAACATATTTTCATTAATCGGTGGATTTTTTTGTAAATAACTCATCATATACTTGCGGGCAATAAAAAATCCGATCGCAACACCTGCAATCAGTGAAAGTGCACACACAAGGATTATCATACCAGTACTCATTGTAAAAACTTCCTCCTTCATGTTGTCTAGAACTAGTTTACTACAAGTTTACCTACACATACAAGATTGAAAGAGAATTAAGTGGCATAGACCATGTTCAATTTAAACGGTGAGAGCCACCCGAATTTTCTTTCGCTGTAGTCCATCGCTAGAAAATAAGCTTCATATTGACGTAACGCCTCAAAAATAACCGTTTCAGCTTCAAAGTTTCCGATACTGTATAGATGGATATATTGATCAGTGAGTTCAATTCTCACGATGCTATCTTTGCAAGTTAATGAATAGGTTTCTCCTTCTAATCGCCATTCATGCTTATCATTTAGATGATTCCAGAAGTGTTTTTCTAGTTGAGAAACAGATAATAGAGAGGTTATGTAGCTGATCTGTTTTTGTAAGATCGTTTTAGATAGGCCATTTGAGCGCTGTTCTTCAAAAAACAACTGAAACAGCTTATTTTCCTTGCCATAATAGGAATGAGCGACTTCTTTTGTAATTAGATAGATATAAAATTCTCTCATGAACAAGCTCCTCTCCGAACATTTTCTAAAAGTATATACAATATACGGAAAAAAGCTTGTCTAAAAAGGTATGCAAAATACAACTACTTTTGTCGAAACAGTAAGAAAAGGAGATTTCCTCTCGGAAACCTCCTTTTTTTGTTTTGATTCTTATTTATTTAACATATCCTTAACACGTTTTACGATGTTCTCTGGAGTAAATCCAAATTCTTTTTGGATCACTTCTCCAGGAGCAGATGCCCCAAACGTATCGATTGTTAACGTATCACCTTCAAGGCCGACATATTTATGCCAACCAAGAGAAGCTCCCATTTCAATCGCTAAACGCTTCGTAATATTTCTTGGAAGTACAGATTCTTTATAATCGCTATCTTGCTTATCAAAGCTTTCCCAAGATGGCATTGAAACGACTGACGCTGAAATGCCTTCTTTTTGAAGAAGTTCTTGTGCAGCAACTGCAATACTTACTTCAGATCCTGCAGAAAGAAGCAATACATCTGCATCTGACTCAGCTGGTGAAACAACATAAGCTCCACGTTTTACACCTTCATAAGCCTTTTCTTTTGTGTTCTTTAAGATCGGCAGGTCATGACGGCTTAATACCAATGCAGTTGGTTGGTTCTTGCTCTCAAGTGCTAACTTCCAAGCAGCGTTTGACTCATATCCATCAGCCGGACGAATCAAGTTAAGATTTGGCATCGCACGAAGAGAAGCAAGTTGCTCAACTGGTTCATGAGTTGGACCATCTTCTCCTACCATTACACTGTCATGCGTTAATACATACGTTACAGGTAGCCCCATTAGAGCAGATAATCGAATAGCAGGTCTTACATAATCAGAGAACACAAAGAATGTTCCACCGAACACATTCAGACCGCCATGCAGTGCCATTCCGTTCAGAGCAGCTCCCATAGCGAACTCACGAACACCAAACCAGATGTTACGTCCACTGTAATCATTGCGGCTGAAGTTGTTTTCTCCTTCGATAAGTGTCTTATTGGATCCTGCTAAGTCAGCAGATCCACCAAATAATGATGGTACACTCTTAGCTAAAGCATTGATCGCCTTACCTGACGAAGAACGAGTAGCTATTGCTTTATCGTAGTCTGGAAGATCTTTATCCCAATTCTCAGGTAGATTTCCTTTAATCGCTTCTTGAAGTTCTTGAGCTAATTCTGGATATGCTTCTGAATAAGCCTTGAATTGCTTATTCCACTCTTCCTCTTTAGCTTGCCCTTCACTTTTCAGTTGTTCAAAGTGCGAATGAACTTCTTCTGGAACATGGAAATCTTGCTCAAACGTCCATTTGTATGCTTCTTTTGTTAGTAAGATCTCATCTTTACCTAGTGGCGCACCGTGAGAAGCAGATTTCCCTGATTTATTCGGTGAACCATGTCCAATCACAGTCTTCACTTCAATAAGTGTTGGCTTGTTAAGTTCTTCACGTGCTTCAGAAAGTGCTTTTTCGATCTCATCAAGATTTGTTCCGTCTTCAACATAAATCACTTGCCAACCATATGCTTCAAATCTTTGTTTTACACTCTCAGAGAATGAGTGATGAAGATCGCCATCCAATGAAATGTCATTTGAATCGTAAAGTACGATCATTCTTCCTAGTGCTAGATGACCTGCAAGTGACGCTGCCTCAGCTGAAACACCCTCCATAAGGTCTCCATCACCACAGATCGAATAAGTATAGTGATCGATCACTTCATGTCCATCACGGTTATATTTTGCAGCCAAATGACGTTCAGCCATAGCCATTCCTACTGCCATGGCAATCCCTTGACCTAGTGGGCCAGTTGTTGCTTCAACACCAACCGTATGTCCGAATTCAGGGTGACCGGGAGTCTTACTGCCCCATTGTCTGAAATTCTTCAGATCATCGATTGATAAGCCATAACCGCTTAAGTGAAGTAAGCTATATAACAACATTGATCCATGCCCTGCTGATAATACAAAACGGTCACGGTTGAACCATTCAGGGTTTGCAGGGTTGTGGTTCATAAATTTTGACCATAAGCTATAAGCCATTGGCGCAGCACCCATCGGCATACCTGGATGCCCTGAGTTTGCTTTTTCTATGCTGTCGATAGAAAGTGTTCTTATCGTATTAATTGCTAATTCATCAATAGTTCGTGACAAAAAAATCATCCCTTCATATGTACTAAACAGTTTTGACTTTCATAATAAACCTTCAAGTGCAATTAGACAAGACAAACACATTATTAGCTATCGTTATTTTACCATGTACGCGTGAAATCATACAAAAACCGTCTGTTTCCCTACAACATTTTAGTTGTATTAGAACAGACGGTTGATTTCTATTATGCGAGGCCTGGTAAGTGACATGAAAAATAATCTGTATTTTCATCATAATCAAGCTTCATATTCTCAACTAGCCATTTTTCTTCGTTTCTAACAAAAAACCGAAGACCATCTACCTCTTGAACGTAATCATCCTCTTCGGGCACAGCAGGCGTCACGCCAAGTGAGAAACCTCCTGAGTCACCACTTCCTGCATATTTAACGAAAAGTCTTAAAGCCTCTGACGTTTCTAAAGTAATATCCTTATAAAGCTTCGCGGCTGCACTCGTAATTGAAAAAGTCAAAATATTCTCCCCTTTCAGAGTTGTTATATAACAGTATATACTAATATGTATAGAATGCAACAGAAAAAAATGCCTATTTACAGTGAAGTAAATAGGCATTTCATATTAATGTTTAAGGTTATTTTTATTGTCTTTACTTCTTTTTAATTTTTCCGGTGTTACATCATCACCGTTCGGATCAACAAAAGTCATCCCATGCAGATCTTGAACAAAAGATTTACGGAAAACTTGTAAATATTCTTCTCGCAGTTTTTTTTGTTCCGCTTTTTCTGCTGATGTTAGATCGGTTTGTTTTGATTTTCTAGACAGTTCATTTATACGTTGCATCTTGTCTTTAGATAACATTATTAAAAACTCCTTTTAAAGCATTCTTCACTCTATCCTACAGCAGAATGCAAGGAAATTCTAGTTATCTGTATTTTCCACATGTTCTTTGTATCTTCTATGTACGGTCGCTTTAGATACCTCAAAGCCCAATCCCCTGAGAGTTAATGCTATGTCATGAAAGGTAAGCTTCATGTTCTTTAATCGTACGATTTCAGAAATCGGCACCTCTTTTTTTTCTCTGCCACCACCGGTTTGATTCTTTAAATTCTTTTGAGGTTTATAACCTTCTTTAACCGCTTTTCTCATTCCACGCTTAATCTTCATATTATGAAGCTTTCGCTGGTATTCTTCTACAGTAGATACAATGTCCAACACCATTTCGTCGGCTTCAGTTAACGTATATTCTCCGTTGTTAGAGAGGGTATATACTTTAATGTTGTATTTGATCAGTTGATGAAGTATTGCCATCTTGGCTTTTCCTCTGCCTAAACGAGTATCATCTTGAACAAGTAAGCATTGAAACTCTCCATCTCGCGCAAGATCTAATATACTTAACAATTCTTCTCGATCTAATGAGAATCCACTTGCCTTCTCACGGTAACAGTTCAAAACTTCAAAATTAAATTGTTGAGCTAACTTCATTAGTTCAACTTCTTGTCTTTCTAATGAAGTCATTTGTTCATCTTTATCTGTACTAACTCTGGAGTAAATGATTGCTTTCATTGGTTAAAACCCGCTTTTTTATTTATTGACTGGTATGATTACTTTCTGTCCGGGAAAAACAGCTGCTGCATTTACACTGTTCTTCTTTTCGACCCATTTAATAAACTCCCAATTTGAATAATGATGCTTGGCATTATACTCTTCAGAAAGACTCCACAGTGAGTCTCCCTCCTGTATGGTTACTTCAATATATTGTGCTTCTTGTGAGGCAAGATTTGATAACGTAAAAAATATACCACCTAACAACCCTAAAAATACAATAACATGCATTGTCCCTTGTTTCATTGTGATATCCCCTTTCAACAAACGTTTGTTCGCATCTCTTGATTTTATAATAACTGGAACGTTTGTTCGGTGTCAACTATTTTTTCGAACTTATGTTTGTATCTCTGAATTCCCCATGATATACTTTTTATAGATAAAAAATTCGGTGAGGTGCTAAAAAATGACTAAGTTATCCAGACGACAATTGGATATATTGGCTTTCATAAAAGAGGAAGTATCACAAAAAGGGTATCCGCCTTCCGTTCGTGAAATCGGAGAGGCAGTTGGCCTTGCATCAAGTTCTACCGTTCACGGGCATTTAGCAAGACTTGAAAAAAAGGGACTTATCAGGCGAGATCCAACAAAACCAAGAGCGATTGAAGTATTAGGCTTAGAAGATAACATTCCTTCTGTCCGTTCTGTTTCAATTCCTGTTATCGGTAAAGTTACTGCAGGTCTACCTATCAGCGCAGTTGAAAACGTAGAAGAATACTTCCCATTACCAGAACACGTTGTTGGTGATGAGAACGTTTTCATGTTATCTGTTGTTGGAGATAGTATGATCGAAGCAGGAATCTTCAATAAGGATTTAGTTGTTGTAAAACAACAGCCAACAGCGAACAATGGAGATATTATCGTAGCTATGACCGATGAAGATGAAGCGACTGTAAAAAGATTCTTCAAAGAAAGAAACCATATTCGATTGCAGCCTGAAAATTCGTCGATGGAACCAATCATCTTACAGAGCTGTACGATTCTAGGTAAAGTAATCGGCGTATATCGAAACATTCATTAACTGTACATAAGAAGCATCTATAGCTGTAGATGCTTCTTTTTTATATGTTTTGTCACTCATTCCTTCATCAAACAATTAGATGTTCGAGAAATTGGCTTTGATTTCTTTCTTAATCCATGGTTTAAAAAAGAAGTGTTAGAAGGAAAGTTTATGCTGTAAATGCTGGAAAAACACACCTCAATAAGCATTCCTTCAGAAATATCAAAGCATCTAAGACAATTTTCATAAGCATAATAAAAGACCCCTGATATATCAGGGGTCTTCTTACTTATTAATACATGCTCATATATTGTTCGCGTTCCCAAGGGTGAACTTGTGTGCGGAACATATCCCACTCGATCTCTTTCGCTTCAATGAAGTGCTCTGTAGCATGTGCTCCAAGAGCTGTTGTAAGAACTTCATTTTTGCTGAATAAAGTTAGAGCTTCTTTTAATGTTGCTGGAAGATCCTTGATACCTTCTGCTTCGCGCTCTTCTTTATCCATTACATAGATGTTTCTATCGATTGGTTTTGGAGCGTTTAACTTGTTCTTGATTCCATCAAGACCAGCTGCAAGCAATACTGCCATAGCAAGATAAGGGTTAGCCGTTGGATCAACGCTTCTTACCTCAATACGAGTACTGATGCCACGAGAAGCTGGAATACGAATAAGTGGGCTTCTGTTTTGCATAGACCAAGCAACATAACAAGGAGCTTCGTAACCAGGTACTAGTCGCTTATAAGAGTTTACAGTAGGATTCGTG
The DNA here is from genome assembly GCF_005503015.1 of Bacillus sp. E(2018). Taxonomy (NCBI): domain Bacteria; kingdom Bacillati; phylum Bacillota; class Bacilli; order Caryophanales; family Bacillaceae; genus Bacillus; species Bacillus sp. E(2018). Next base: position 1,274,980 of record NZ_SCOL01000001.1, read on the forward strand.
ATCGCTGTGAAATCTTGTGCATGCTTTAAGATACCTGCTAGGAAATGCATAGCTGTCTCACTTAATCCTGTTTCAGACTTTGCATCATAGAACACGTTTTCTCCATCCTTAAATAGAGACATGTTCGCATGCATCCCTGAACCGTTCACTCCAAACAATGGTTTAGCCATGAATGTTGCATGAAGACCATGTTTACGTGCGATCGTTTTAACAGCTAACTTAAATGTTTGAATGTTATCACATGTGCTAACCGCATCAGCATATTTAAAGTCGATCTCATGCTGACCAGGTGCTACTTCATGGTGAGAAGCTTCGATTTCAAAGCCCATATCTTCAAGTTCTAACACGATATCTCTACGGCAGTTTTCACCAAGATCGGTTGGAGCCAGGTCAAAATATCCACCTTTATCGTTTAGTTCTAGAGTCGGCTCACCCTTCTCATCATTCTTGAACAAGAAGAATTCAGGCTCAGGTCCAATGTTGAAATCGGAGAATCCTAGGTCTTCCATTTCTTTTAATACACGCTTTAAGATTCCACGTGGATCACCATCAAACGGGTTTCCATCAGGCATAAAGATATCACAGATCAAACGTGCAACTTTGCCTTTTTCAGAAGTCCATGGGAAAATCATAAATGTATCTAAATCAGGATAAAGATTCATGTCTGATTCTTCAATTCGAACGAATCCTTCAATAGAAGATCCGTCAAACATCATCTTGTTATCTAAAGCTTTTTCAAGCTGACCGATTGGAATCTCAACATTCTTGATAACACCCAATAAATCAGTAAATTGTAGACGGATAAATCTTACGTTTTCTTCTTTTACCATTCTTAAGATATCTTCTTTAGTGTACTTAGACAAATCTTTCTCCTCCTTTAAATATAAAGCGCCTGGTTATGGCGATTGTTCACATCGTAAGTATTATTAAATGATCTTTAATGAAAAAACCTGGAAAGTTCTCCTTGAATCAATGAGGTTTTTCCATGTCTGCCAGCATGAATCAATTCCCTTTTTAACCTGCGATGAAGCGCAGATTCGGAAATTTGTTGAACACCTTGCACATTCGGCTGGTTCTTAATTAATTCTGCTGCCTGTTCATTCAGTTCAAAGACTCGTTTGATTCCGGCTAAGTTTACGCCTTGCTCAAGAAGTGCTTTGATCTCAAGAAGTTTATCAACATCATTAAATGAAAATAAACGACGGTTCCCTTCAGTTCGTGCAGGATGAATAAGATCATGCTCTTCATAATAACGAATCTGACGAGCTGATAGTTCAGTCAGCTGCATGACGATGCTGATGGGGAACAAAGGTAAGTTCCTACGATTCATATCGTTCATATTGCCTACCTCCTTTCAACTTCTTTTTATATCTTATGTCACAAAAGCTCACATGTCAATCCTAATGTTAGAAAAATTAACATCATAACAAAAAAGAGGCTTTCTGCCTCTTTTTCTTGTTTCTTTTAAGGATAAGTTATCTACTAATAAGCCCTTGTGTTAAAAGTTCATCGACAGCTGATAATACGGCAATCTTAACATGTTCATACGTTAGCCCACCTTGCACGAACGCTATGTATGGCGGTCTGATTGGACCATCTGCTGTTAATTCAATGCTTGCTCCTTGAATAAAAGTACCTGCTGCCATGATCACATCGTCTTCATAGCCAGGCATATAATCAGGATATGGAATGGCATAAGAGTTGATCGGTGATGCTTTTTGTATAGCTTGACAGAATTTAATCATTCGGTCGCGATCTTTAAAGATGACAGATTGAATTAGATCCGTTCTCTTCGCATCATATGCCGGACGCGTTTCCATTCCTAGTTCTTCTAAGAATGCAGCTGTAAACACTGCACCTTTTAATGCTTGAGCTGTTACGTGAGGTGCTAGAAAGAATCCTTGGTACATTTCTTGAAGACTGTAAAGAGATGCCCCTGCTTCACGGCCGATACCAGGAGAAGTTAGTCGATACGAAATTCTATTGACTAACTTCTCTTTTCCAGCGATGTAACCACCTGTTTTAGCTAGACCACCACCAGGATTTTTAATCAGGGAGCCAGCAATAATATCTGCTCCTGCTTCAATCGGTTCTCTCTCTTCAACAAACTCGCCATAACAATTATCAACAAAAACGATCACATCTGATTTAATCTCTTTCACGAAAGAAATCATCTCTTCTATTTCACTCACTGTGAAAGAAGGGCGATCCGCGTATCCTTTTGAACGTTGAATACCGATCACTTTCGTTTTTTCAGTAATCGTACGCTGAACTTCCGAGTAATCTATAGTCCCTTCAGGAGTCAGTTCAACATGTTGATACGAGATGTTGTAATCTTTTAATGACCCTTCCCCTGTTCCCCTGATCCCTACGATTTCTTCAAGCGTGTCATAAGGTTTACCAGTGATATAAAGCAGTTCATCTCCAGGACGGAGCATTCCGAATAAAGATAGCGTGATCGCATGAGTACCAGAGATGATTTGCGGTCTCACGATTGCAGCCTCGGCTCCAAAAACATCCGCATACACTTTCTCAAGAGTATCTCGACCAGAATCATCGTATCCATATCCGGTTGAAGGATGAAAATGGTGATCGCCTACTTGGTTATTTTGAAAGGCTTTCAACACCTTTAACTGATTAAATTCACTTTTCTCATCAATTAGTTTATGTTGTTCTGCAATTCGTTCTGTTACTTTTTTAGTAGTATTTTTAAGTACGTCTTCATTTTGAAACTGTGAATACATGTTATTCTCCTTTGTTGCTGATGGACGGAATGGAAGAGGAAGATAACGCGTATCCCTTGCATTCATAGACCAATTCTTCTTTATTGAATTCTTGTGTGATAAGTATCGTTTCTCCACGAAGTTGTGATAGAAGCTTACCGTCATGTGCCGGAACTTTTACCTCATAAAAAGTCATCTGTTTCATCACTTCTTTTTCAATCGTTTCAAGTAATAAGGAAATATCATTATTCTCTAACGCAGAAATCGATATGGATGGACTCTCAGGGATAAAATCTTCACCAAACTGATCTTTTTTATTATAAACAGTGAGCATCGGAATATGAGATGCCTTTAGATCATTTAAAATACGTTTGACCGTTTGTTCATGTTGGTTACGATCCTCACTAGAACCGTCGATCACATGGATAAGAAGATTAGCTTCAGCTGCTTCTTCTAGTGTAGATCTAAAGGCTGCGATCAACGATGTAGGAAGATCTTGAATAAAGCCTACCGTATCCGTTAACAGCATCTGAAACCCACTCTTCAGTTTAACTTTTCGAGTTAACGGGTCAAGCGTTGCAAATAATTGATCTTCTTCGTAACTATCAGCTTCTGTTAGTTTGTTAAAGATCGTTGACTTTCCTGCGTTCGTATAACCAACAAGAGCTGCTTGAAAAGCACCTTGGTGTTTGCGTCTTTCTCGATATCTTTCTCTATGGCTTACGACTGAATTGATCTGTGTTTTTAGTTCGTGTATGCGAAAGCGAATATGACGTCTATCTTTTTCGAGTTTGGTCTCACCAGGACCACGAGTTCCTATCCCACCACCTAACCTTGAAAGACTAGCACCTATACCTGATAAACGAGGCAGTAAGTATTCTAATTGAGCAAGTTCTACTTGCAATTTCCCTTCCCTAGTCTTCGCACGTTGTGCAAAGATGTCTAATATGAGCTGTGTACGATCAATGACTCTTGCGTTGAAATGAGACGATAAGTTACGAACTTGAGAAGGAGATAACTCACTGTTAAAAATAATGATATCTGCCTCAAGCTCTTCTTCTAGTGTAATGATCTCTTCAACTTTACCTTTTCCGATAAATGTAGCTGAATCATAACGGTCCCTTTTTTGCGTAACAACCGCACAAACAGTTCCTTGAGCCGTTTTTGTTAAAGATTTTAGTTCTTCCATTGAATAAAAAAAACGCTCGTCGTTCTGCCGTGGAAGCTGACATCCGACGAGTATCGCTTTTTCATGAACTGAATCATTGTTTTTGTTCAAATTTGCGATCCCTGCTTTCCATAGTCTCCTCTCATCATATCAAATCGAATCCCGTTCTTCTAGCACTAGGTCATCACTTTGAATTGTCATCAATGTTCTTCTATCTTGATTGCTTTCGTTCAAGAGCCTGACTGATTGTCTTCTGACCGCTTTTTCAACCATATTCCGAATGTATCTTCCGTTCGAAAACGAACTTGGATTGCTTTGTTTTATCCGTTCGATGTGACTTTTTAGCTTCCATTCACAATCTCTTGTTAACACGTATTCTCTTTCTGTGATCATTCTCTTTGCAATATCCATTAGTTCTTCTACCGAATAATCAGGGAAAGAAATAACAAGTGGAAATCTAGAAGGTAAACCCGGGTTAAGTTTTAAAAACCGATCCATTTCTTTTGGGTATCCAGCCAAAATCAGGATGAAATCATGCTGTTGATCTTCCATAGCTTTTACGAGCGTATCGATCGCCTCTTTACCAAAGTCTTTCTCTCCACCACGGCCTAGTGAATACGCTTCGTCAATGAACAATATCCCCCCGCTAGCTTTCTTTAAGAGCTCGCGTGTTTTTTGAGCGGTATGCCCAATATATTCTCCAACTAGATCTGCCCGCTCGGCTTCGATAAGATGGCCTTTCGAGAGGACTTTCATCTCATGAAACAAAGTCCCTAATTTTCTTGCTACGGTCGTCTTTCCGGTGCCTGGGTTACCTTTAAATAACATGTGAAGAGCTTGCTTTTCAGCTTTTAACCCTAACTCTTGACGGCATTTATTAATATGAAGCCATGCATAGATCTCTTTAACATGAAATTTTAAGTCTTCCATTCCGACTAAGCGGTTCAAATCTTTTTCCATCTTGATAAGAGGTTGGTGCTTTTCAATTGTTTTTTCTTTTTTTCCTGCAAGTGCTGCTCCGTCATCGATCTTTGATTTTTCATTCGCTTGATTTAAGACGATATTGATCTGCCTTTGCTTTTTAATCGCAATAGGTTCATTCAAAAGGAACCACCTCACTTTGCCAGTCAAATCATAATACGCAGCAACATCCGGTCTCGTGACAAATGCCTATACGATTTGTTGATCCACTGTTATCAACTTATGTTGAAGTCTTATGATCTACTACAAAGACAAGCTTTGTTTTTAGTAGGAATATGTATTAACAGATTTGTAAGCGTTTTCTATTTTCAGATGAATAAAAATACTCAAGTATGCAGGATTTCCGTGTTATGTTAAATACTGTGAAAAAAGTACGAATTGAATGGACGAAGTATTTATGAATATTAAATTACAGAAAAGCTTGTTCATACTAGTCGGATTGTTTTTAACAGCGATTGGTATAAAATTATTAAACATACACACGTTAACGTTTGGCGGTACAGCAGGGATCGCTACACTCGTTTCATTCATGACGAATTGGACATGGGGCATTCTATTCTTAATCGTCAACTTACCCTTCTTTATTCTATCGATAAAAAAACTGGGGTGGAATTTCTCACTTCTAACGTTCCTTTGCATCATACTCATCTCTGCCATCTCAGATTTAATGGATTATCTTACTCTTCCTCTATTCTCGCCGATCGCTGCTGCGATCGTTGCCGGAAGTCTGATAGGCATAGGTGTTAGTTTTGTATTAAATTCCGGGGCTTCATTAGGTGGCATTCACATTCTTGCTCTATATTTAGAACAAAAATCTAATATTAATCGAGGAATATCCTTGTTTGTTACAGATTTTATGATTGTATCATCTGCTATAGTCATGTTTGGATTTAGAAATGCGTTAATTTCAATCATCGCAATTACTGTTGCTTCCTTCTTAACAGGAAAATTAAAAAGCACAATCAAAGATTCGGCAGTCGAGTATCAAACTTCAGATTCAGAATCGCTTCAAAACAGCTAAGAGGATTCTCCATCACAGGAGAATCCTCTTTTCATTTTTTCAAAAATATATTAATTAACATATTATATATTATGTTAACTTATTGTCTATACATGTCATTTTCTGCGCTTGCTTAGGAAATAAAAGTATCTATTCGTATAGATCATCTCGATTATGATTCATCTCTTCATGCATGTCTTGCCTCTCAGTGGATTTTAATTGCCCTTTTAATGGCTTTATTTTTCCGATTAAAATCCCTAGCTCATTATAAACTCCACTTTTTGAGTCATGTTTGCTATGTGACGCAGTATTTCCTAACCTCTTGATTTGCTCTATCTTATCTGGATCGGTGGTAATGGCTGCATTTCTACCATGTGCATTTCCTTTTAAACCGTTATAAACCGCTTTGCGCAGCTGGTCGTTTTCTTCACCCGGTGAAACAGGCTTATCAGGAACGATCCCAACTAGTGTATAAATACCACTTACAATCACATACGCCTTATCCACTCCGTTTACTTTTTCAGCAAGCTGAACAAGATCTTTTGATTGATGAACTTCATCAGACTTTTCTACAACTAGCGGTGAATCTATCTGTGTATTCGGTTTTCGTTCTGATGTATCATACTTTACTTGCTCCGTATCCAGGGTTTCATCTCCCGAACCGGTTTTGCCTGAACATGCAGTTAAGAAAAGAACCGAAGATAGAACGAGCATTCCTAATTTCCACATATCTAACCATCCTTTTTTTCTATAGTTTCCATTGGACATTGTAGAAATATGCAAAAAAAAGACGCTTTGTTATAATGGGAAAAAGAGGTTATAGGAGGCAATTATGGAAGAATATCCACACTTACCCGAATATGCCGATTCATATATTGTTTACTTGCAGAAGAAAGATCGAACAAAGAGCACGATCAAAAGATATTATTATGATCTTTTAGATTTTTTTGCGTGGGTTAGAGTGATGAAGGATAATGATGATATACATACTGTACAACAATTAGATGCTCCAACATTAAATGAATATTTTCTTTTTCTTTCCGAACAACGAGAATATCGAACCGCTACTACAAAAAGAGTTTTTACAGTTATAAAAAGCCTCTTTTACTTTCTGCACGCCAATAGGAAGATTGCATATAACCCTTTTTCTGAACTGGAACAAACCCTTAAAGAAGATACTCAATTTAAAGATGAGGATTTTATTTCAGATGAGGAATATAGAATACTTTTTCAAACATTATCTTCCTACGAGGGGTTGACGGAGAAACAGCAAAAATATAGACACCTCTTGATCAAACGAAACGAAGCAATCCTTTCACTTCTCTACCGCTATGGCATCACACTGCAAGAAATCACAAATATAGAAAGTAAACATGTTCATTTTACACAACATGAATTAACTGTGATCAACAAAAAGGAAACAAGACTGATCTCACTTGACGATGAGACACACCAACTGTTATATCAATACAAAGAAGATATACCAGAAAGCATAAGGCCGAGAAATTATTCTTCAGATCGTTTTTTTATCGCTTTTGATTATCAAAGAGGAACGTATCGGTTTGATTATGGAAAGTATGAGCCAAAACAGTTAACGGTTATTGCTATTCAGAAGATGCTGAGACAAGAGATTCGTCGCTCTGGCCTAAGAGAAGGAATAAGCTCCCAACACTTAAGAAGAACAGCTATCTTAAATCTTTTAAAAGAAGGAAAATCTGAGGAAAATGTACGTTTATGGTTTGGACTAAAATCTAATCTTACTCTAAACCGATATGAATCCTATCTAGAAGCAACTAAAATGAGGATGGATAAACAAAAATAGAAAGAATCTATGCGTATCATTTAAAAACTCCCTATCAACCTTATTGTAGGTCTATAGGGAGAGTTTTTTTTATTCATTTGTATTTGCAGAAGACAAATCGACATTTCGGTGCGGGGTAAACGTTGAAATGGCATGCTTGTATATAAGGTGCTGTTTTCCTTCTGCCTCTAGTACAACCGTAAAGTTGTCAAACCCCTTCACTAAACCTTTAAGCTGAAAACCATTCAGCAAATATACGGTCACATAAATGCTTTCGCGACGTAACTGGTTTAAGTAATGATCCTGTAAATTGATTGATTGCTTCATGTGAACAGATCCTCCTCTTTGGGCATTACCCTTATACATTCTCGGAAATTTCTAATTTCCCTTCAACAAAGTACTGAATTTCTTGAAATTTTTTGTGAAAGGGATCTTTGTCCATATTAAACCATTCTACATCCATCTGATTGCGAAACCATGTGTATTGTCTTTTTGCATATCTTCTGGAATCTCTTTTTAACAAAGTGATCGCTTCTTCTAAAGTACTTTCCCCTGAAAGATATGGAAAAAACTCTTTGTAGCCTATCGCTTTGGCGGCCAAACTGTTCGTTATGTCCTGTTCAAAGAGCATTCTCGCTTCATCAAGTACTCCATGTTGAACCATAAGGTCCACTCTTTCGTTTATACGTTTGTATAAGAGCTCACGTTCCATCGTCAACCCAATTAAAGCTAATTGATACAGAGACTCCTCATTGCTTCCATTCTTTCCTTGTTCAAGTGAGGGGGCATTCCCTGTAGAATAGTAGATTTCCAGAGCTCTGATCACTCGCTGTACATTGTTTGGATGAATCTCTTCAGCACGCTGTGGATCCACTTTTAGCAATTCTGCATGCAGGGCATCGGAACCTTCGATCTCAGATTTTCGTTGAAGCTTTTCTCGCAGCTGGTTATTTCGGCTTGCTTCAGAGAATTCATAGTGATGAGTGACAGCTCTAACGTACAACCCCGTTCCACCTACAATAATTGGAACCTTACCTCTTTGATTTATCTCTGATAATCGTTCCCTTGCCAGCTTCTGAAACTCAGCAACTGAAAACGATTCGGTTGGATCTTTAATATCGATTAAATAATGAGGAATACCTTCTTTTTCTTCCTCTGTAATCTTGGCTGTTCCGATGTCGAGACCTCTATAGATCTGCATAGAATCGCCGCTTATGATCTCACCATCGATCGCTTTAGCTAGTTCTATACTGGTTTTTGTTTTTCCAACAGCCGTTGGGCCTACGATCACTACTAATTTTTCCTTCATCGTTTACTCCTACATCACTCTTTTGAACATCTTCTCAAGTTCATATGTTGATAGATGAATCGTTATCGGTCTTCCGTGTGGACATGTGTATGGATCTTCTGATGTTCGCAAAGTTTCTAACAAAGCAAAAATCTCATCGTTCCTTAAATGATGGTTAGCTTTTATCGACCCTTTACACGACATCATGATCGCTGCTTCTTCTCTTAATTTTTCAATATCGATCCTTCTATGATCGAGTACCTGCTGGATGATATCCATCATGATTTCTCTTTCATACCCTTTTGGAAACCATTGTGGGTGCTCTCTTACGATAAAAGTATTCTGTCCAAACGTTTCTAAAAACAGACCCACTTCACTAAGAATCTCTATGTGACTCTCTAAGAAAGCAGACTCACTAGCAGTGAACTCAAACGTATAGGGCACTGCTAAAAGCTGAACTTCTCGGTCCACTTGCCCTACTTTTTTTCTGAAATACTCATATTTAATGCGTTCTTGAGCAGCATGCTGATCTATCAGGTACAATCCGTTCTCATTTTGAGCAAGGATATACGTTCCGTGCATCTGTCCGATCGGATACATAACGGGTAGTTTATCAACAGGTTCATCCGTAAGAGGATCATTCTCTTTCGGGACTGGTGTTTCATTCGTTTCGGGATACGGGAGTAAATCTACCGCAGACTCATCTATTTCAACTTCCTCTGAAGCCGTTGGAGTCTCCCTTATCAGAGACTGATCAGCCTCATCAGAAATCAAACTGAAACGGTTATCCCTTTGTGCGGTTGTTAAATCAGTTTCAACAACAGGTTTGACGTCTTCCTTTTTTCTTTGATAATCGAAGGAAAATGAAGGCTGTTCTTCTCGATCATTCTGTTTTTGTTCTTTTTTCTTAAACTGAACATCAGGGATCAACTGCTGATTTCTGATTACTTTTCTTAGCTCGGTTTCAACGAGCTGAACCAGTTCCACTTCTTTACTCAACCTTGCTTCATGTTTTGATGGATGTACGTTGACATCAATAATTGTCGGATCCATCTTAACGGACAAAATAGCAATCGGAAAACGTCCGATCGGCAGGAATGTATGATAAGCATTTTGTACAGCTTTTGAAAGTGCAAAGTTCTTAATATATCTAGCGTTCATAAAGAAGGACATATACTGACGAGACGCTCGGTTAATTTCAGGTTTCGCTATGTAACCTGTTACTTCATAATCTAATGAAGAAAAAGAGACTGAGATCATATTTTTGGCAGTTTGTATCCCATAAACAGATGCAATGATCTGCAGCAAGTTCCCGTTGCCAGAAGTTTGCAAAAGCTCTTTTCCGTTATGCTTTAAACGAAAAGAAACATCTGGGTTAGCAAGAGCAAGCCTGTTCACTAGGTCGCTGATCGTACCTAATTCTGTCTGAATGGTCTTCACATGCTTCAATCTGGCTGGTGTGTTATAGAATAAGTTCCGGACAGTCAGATCTGTGCCTTTTCTGCTATTTGTCTGTTGCTTTTTTACAATTTTACCGTTCTCAATAAATAGATAAGCACCTGGTCCCTCGCCCGTTGATGATTTAAGCTCTACTTGAGAAACAGAAGAGATACTCGGTAATGCTTCTCCTCTAAACCCCATGGTACGAATATGAATTAAATCTTGTTCACTTTTAATCTTACTCGTCGCATGGCGGTTAAAAGCAAGAACACAATCCTCCGGCTCGATTCCGTCCCCATTATCTAGAACACGAATGAGTGATAACCCACCTTCTTCAACTTCGATCTCAATTCTTGTCGCGTTCGCATCGATTGAATTCTCAACAAGTTCCTTTACAACAGAGGCTGGGCGTTCTACAACTTCACCAGCAGCGATCTTATTGGAAAGATGTTCATCCAGCTGTACAATTTTGCCCATTCGTCACGCCTCCTTTATCTTACTTTTTTCTGCAGCTTATATAGCGCGTTCATCGCATCCAAAGGGGTCATCTCTAATACGTTTAAACTTCTTAACTCTTTGATCAACTCTTGCTCTTTAGGGTCTCTTCTATTCGAAATCTTCTCTTTTTCAACAAAAAGACTTAGCTGACTTTCTTGAAGATCTTCTTCTTGAGTAGCTGACACCTCCTGAATGGGGAGCGCCTCTCTTTTTTCTTGATTTTCATAGGTTTGTAAAATGGTTTTTGCTCTAGAGATCACCGGTTCGGGTAGTTCAGCGAGCTCTGCTACTTGAATACCAAAACTCTTATCTGCTTGTCCATCAATGACTTTATGCAGAAATACAAGACTGCCATTCTCTTCAACTGCACTTACAAACACATTTTTGAGAGAGTGAAGAGACTGCTCTAATACGGTTAGTTCGTGGTAATGAGTAGAGAATAGTGTTTTTGCAGCTATTTCTTCATGAATAAATTCAATGATAGATTGCGCTAATGCCATCCCATCATACGTCGAAGTTCCTCTGCCGATCTCATCTAATAGAATCAAACTGTTTTCTGTAGCACTTGTTAGAGCAAAGTTCGTCTCAAGCATCTCGACCATGAACGTACTCTGTCCACCGACTAGATCGTCAGCCGCTCCAATACGCGTGAAGATCTGATCGAACATAGGAAGTTCAGCACTCTCTGCTGGAACAAAACATCCAATTTGCATCATAACAGCTGTAAGTGCTAACTGACGCATATACGTACTCTTACCAGCCATGTTTGGTCCAGTAATAAGAAGCATATTTCTATCATTATTTAAAATAATATCGTTAGGTACATACTCTTGAGCATCCATTACTTTCTCAACAACAGGATGTCTGCCGTTTCTAATATTTACAATTCCATCCTCTGAAACGGTCGGTTTTACATAGCGATATTGCTCACTAATCGCAGCAAAAGACTGCATAACATCAAGTTCAGAAATGGCTGACGCAAGTTCTTGCAATCCTGGGATAAATTGCTTTACATACTCTCTGACTTCCAAGAAAAGTGTATATTCCAGTCCTGAAATTTTCTCTTCCGCTTCTAAGATGATTCTTTCTTTCTCTTTCAGTTCTGGAGTAACATATCTTTCAGCATTCGCAAGTGTCTGTTTTCTTTCATAACGATCTGGTACTTGTGAAAGATTAGATTTTGTAACCTCGATATAATAACCAAAGATTTTGTTAAAACCGATTTTTAGAGACTTAATACCTGAAGCTGCTTTTTCTTGTTGCTCAAGAGAAGCAATCCAGGCTTTACCGTTGCTGCTCGCATCTTTATATTGATCAAGTTGTTCATTGTAACCTGCTTTAATGAGTCCGCCTTCTTTGATATGGATTGGTGCATCATCATGAATTGCAGAATCTAAATAGTCTGCGAGGGTTTTATGTTCATTCATCTTCGCATGAAGTTCATGCGCATATTTCCCTTCAATACTCCTGATCTTTTCTTTTAGGACCGGAACACTGAACAAAGACCTTTTCAATTGTACAAGATCTCTTGGACTAGCGTTTCCATAGGATATTTTAGCTATCAACCGTTCCATATCATAAACAGACTTCAATTGCTCCTTAATCTCTTCGCGAGTAAAGAATTCCCCGATTAAGTTTTCGACGAGCTGAAGCCGCTTCTCGATCGTTTCTTTCACAAACAAAGGCTCTTCAACCCATTGTTTAAGTTTTCTAGCACCCATTGCTGTCATCGTGGCATCTAACAGCCATAATAGTGAACCTTTTTTTCCTTTTGCTCGAATGGATTCTGTTAATTCTAAGTTGCGTTTTGAAAACGCATCGAGCTTCATTCTTTTATCGTTCTGCTGAAATTCCACAGCTTTCATATGATGAAAAGATCGCTTTTGTGTATGAGTTAGATAGTTGAACAACCGTCCTGAAGCACGTAATAAGATGGGGTCAGAGATCGTCTGAACAAGCTGACTAAACTGACTATCCACTGAACTCTCTTCCTGGATAGAAACGGAAGCTTGTCCTGTCTGTGTAACTGTGTTCGTCCAAGCATCATACAATTCTTTGTTTCCAACAATCTCTTTAACTCCGTGACTTAAAAGTAATTGAATGAACGATAACTGATTTCCGTCATATGTATATCCCTTTAACTCACCTGTTGAAAGATCACAAAGAACGTATCCATAAGAATCATTCTCTTTTTCTATTGATACAAGGAAATTGTTCTCTCTATCTTGAAGAAGATGGTCATCAATAACCGTTCCTGGCGTAATAATCTGGATGACTTCACGTTTCACTACCCCAACAGATAGTTTAGGATCTTCTACTTGTTCACAGATCGCTACTCTATGTCCGTTCTCAACTAATGTTTTGATATAACCTGCTGACGAATGATAAGGTATCCCACACATCGGAATTCGATCTTGAGAACCGCCATCTCTGCTAGTTAGTGTAATTTCAAGGATTTGAGATGCTCGAACAGCATCTTCAAAAAACATTTCATAAAAATCTCCTAGACGGAAAAATAAAAAGGCATCCTGATGAGCTGCCTTGATTGATAAATATTGTTGTATCATTGGAGTATATTGAGCCATAATTTCACCTTTTTCATAACATTTCAATGTCGCTATTATAACATAATTCACAGCATCTATCGTTTTCTCTGCATGAAAAAAACGGGAAGCTCTCTCCCCGTTTTTTATTCTTCCAAATCCCCTATTAAAAAGTTCGGATCCAGGTCTTCAAAATTCTCATCTTCTACATCATATTCCCAATCTCTTGTTTGTTCATCATCAAAACCGTCCGGATTCACATATACACAAACTTTTGTTTCTCCGATAATTTCACAAACGAACTCTCTTTCTACTTGAACGATCACTTTATTTCCGTTCGGAGAGATCGTCGCTTCTAACGTATTGGGTTCTTGAAGTGCACGGCACGTAACTTCATATTGATTGCCTAACGCATTCTTATCTCTTACACTGAGATCCACTTTGTCTACAAAATGAATGGTCTCTGTTACGACTTCCGTACGAGTATTATCATTGTATGAATACCACACGTTGATATCATAGCTTCCTTCTACATCTACAGCTTCACCATTCCGCTTCGGTTTATATGCATGGTTGATGATCCAGCATCCTAAAATGCTGCTCGGACGATGACTCGGTGCAATGGTATGCGTTGCCTGAGAAAATTTTCTCCCTTTGCCGCAGACCGCTTTTGTGATGATTTCTCTGTAAGTCAACTCTTGTTCTACGCGTCTTGACATACATGAATACCTCCTCTACCAATCTCCATACAGTATATGCTGGGCGGATGCCTATTGTGTCTTCATTTATTCGAAACACAATTAGTCTAAGTATATGGGCGTTTGTTGTCCAATGTTCTCAAAATATTATATAGAATGAACGGTACGTGAAATTTTATTGGGATGATTGAGCTTATGAAAGGAGTTGATCTTCACTTTAGGATACTCGCTTTAAGAACAATGAGAGCGTATAGGACACTACGTAATTTGTCGAAGTTTGTAGACTCGTGGATAAAAGGGAAAAATTTTTGGATTGAGAGCCGAATCTCGTGGATAAACAGCATAAACTTTTGGATTCCACCCCAAAACTTATGGATATATTATACTTAATACCTCTATAGGTATGTGTGAAACGTCATATATACGAGGTAATCATACAAAAAAACACGATGCCTGCAAGAGACATCGTGTTTTTATTTAGTGACAGCCGCAACCGCCTGGAGAACATCCTTCTTGAGATCCTGTTGTTCCTTTTAAAAGGTCTCCGCCTGTTGATTCAATGATCTCATCTGTTACTTTGTTAGAGATCGTATGTGAAACCATCTGTAGGATATCGTTCACATCACTTTGAGATTGTTTAAACTCTTGTACAACTGGAATGCTATCAAGCTCTGCCATCAATGCATCGATCTTTTCTTCTACTTCTCTTGATGCTTCGTGTTTTTGATAATGTTGAAGATTAACAGCTTGTTTTTGTAGATTCTTAATCTGTCCCATCAATCTTGCTACATTTGAATTTGAATTGATCTGAGCTTCTGCTTTTTTAAAAAAATCAACTTCATCAGTCGTTGCGATCATTTTTGCAAGTTCTTTAGCTTTTCCCAAGATTTCTTCTTTTGTATATGTGCTCATTAGCCTACCACCTCTGATTTTTCTTCTACCCATTCGCCGCTAAGGTTCCATGTTTTAGCATCGGTAATCTGAACCTTAACAATTTCTCCTATTAAGTGCTTAGGAGCCTTAAAGTTTACTACTTTATTGGAACCCGTGTGACCTGTTAGTACATCGGGATTCTTTTTACTTTCTCCCTCCACTAACACTTCTACAACTTTACCAACGTATTCTTTGTTCTTTTCTAATGAGATATCATTTAGCATAGCGTTAAGCCTCTGCAGACGTTCTCGTTTCACTTCCATCGGAACATTATCTTGCATCTTTGCAGCTGGAGTGCCTTCACGTGGTGAATAGATAAACGTGTAAGCAGCATCATACTGTACTTCTTTAACGAGCGATAAAGTTTCTTGAAACTGTTCTTCCGTCTCATTCGGAAACCCAACGATGATATCCGTAGTCAATGCTACATTCGGCATCGCAGCTTTGATCTTGTTTACAAGCTCTAAATAATGCTCACGTGTATATTTGCGAGCCATTAATTTGAGAACATCGCTGTTTCCATGTTGAACAGGCAGATGAACATGATCAACGATGTTTCCGCCTTTAGCCAGAACTTCAATCAATCGATCATCAAAATCTCGAGGGTGACTTGTCGTAAAACGAAGTCTAGGAATGTCGATCTTACGGATCTCATCCATTAGATCACCTAGGCCATACTCCAGGTCTTCGAAATCTTTACCGTATGCATTCACGTTCTGACCGAGAAGAGTTACTTCCTTATAGCCTTCTCTCGCAAGCTGTCTAACTTCTTCAATGATATCTTGCGGATAACGGCTGCGCTCTTTTCCTCGTGTGTAAGGAACAATGCAATATGTACAGAATTTGTCGCAGCCGTACATAATGTTGACCCAACCTTTAACGTTCCCTTTACGCTTTCTAGGAAGATTCTCAACGATATCTCCTTCTTTAGACCAAACTTCAACTACCATCTCTTTTGAGAATAACGCGTTCTCAATAATTTGAGGCAAACGATGAATGTTATGAGTACCAAAGATCATATCGACTTGTGGGTACGTAGAAAGTATACGGTTAACAACAGATTCTTCTTGTGACATACATCCACAAACCCCTAGCAGAAGATTAGGGTTGTTCGCTTTCGTATGTTTCAAATGTCCCAGTTCTCCAAACACTTTGTTCTCTGCATTTTCTCGAATGGCACATGTATTAAGAAGGATTACGTCCGCATCTTCTGTAGAATATGTCGTTTCATAACCCATCTCATTCAGAATTCCTGCCATAACTTCTGTATCATGCTCGTTCATCTGACATCCATAAGTACGAATATAAAATTTCTTGCCAACACCAATATTCTTTAAATTTTCCGGAATCGAAAAATCTTTTAATATTTGTACTTGTTCTTTACCACGCTTTTTCGCGTCTTTTAAAGAAGGCGGTGCATACGTAGATTGAAAATATTGTGAGTAGTCTCTTTCTTTTTCGTTCGTCTTCACATTTTGATTGTCTTTCGTAGTATCCAAGACATCTTCACTCCTTATTGCCTTTACTGCTAGGTAATCCGTTCAACTTAAATCTAGTTTTTCATCCAACTGTAACATTATATCAAAAATTGGATTATAGTTAAACTTGTAATCGTTTTAGTTTACATAATATAATTATGGACTATTAATATACCTATTTAATATGATTATTAAAAAAAGTTGACCTTAAAAAGCTTACTAATGCGCCTTTAAAGTCAACTTTACAAGTCTCTAGATAATATTTAATTCTTTACCTGCTTTTTCAAATGCATCTAATGCAGCTTGTAGCTCCTCTTTCGTATGCTGAGCAGTTACGATCGTACGCACCCGAGCTTTTCCTTTAGCCACTGTTGGGAATGCGATGCCTTGAGCGAATATACCGTATTTTAATAAAGTATCCGATAGTTTATGCGCAAGCGCGTCATCACCTACAAGTACTGGTGTAATAGGTGTCTCACTTACTCCTGTATTGAATCCTAGTTCTTTTAATCCCGCTTTAAAGAACTTCGTGTTTTCCCATAGTCTTTCCATATGTTCTGGCTCTTCTTCTAAAACGTCAATCGCAGCTGAACTCGCTGCAATAACTGCAGGCGGATGTGATGTGCTGAACAAGAACGGACGACCTTTATGAATCAGGTAGTCTCTTAACGTTTGCGTACTTGCTATGTAACCACCAAGTACTCCAATAGCCTTACTTAACGTACCTACTTGAATATGAACGCGGCCGTTCAAGTTAAAATGATCGATCGTACCGCGGCCATTTGTTCCTAGCACACCACTCGCATGAGCGTCGTCTACCATTACGAGGGCATCATACTTCTCAGCAAGCTCTACGATTCCAGGCAGTGGCGCTATGTTACCATCCATTGAGAAAACACCATCTGTTACGACGATTCTTTTTCTAAATTCTTGTGTCTCTTTTAAAGCCGCTTCTAAATCTTCTAAATCTACGTGTTTGTAGATTCTTCTTTTTGCTTTCGTTAAACGAATGCCATCAATAATCGATGCATGGTTTAACTCATCAGAAATAACAACGTCTTGATCTGTTAAAATAGCAGAAAGAATTCCTTGGTTCGTTGAAAAACCAGATTGGAAGACGAGACATGCTTCTGTGTGTTTGAATTCAGCTAATTTTTTTTCAAATTCTTCATGCATGGAAAGAGTTCCAGCAATCGTACGCACAGAACCTGTACCAACTCCAAATTCTTCAACAGCTTTTAAAGCTGCTTCCTTCATCTTCGGATGACTCGTAAGACCTAAGTAGTTGTTGGAAGAGAGCTGGATTACTTCTTTTCCATTGATCACAACTTTCGATCCTTGCTCTGATTCTAGAGGTACAAGCTTTCTGAACGTACCTTCTTCTTTCATATGGTCTAATTCTTCTTGCAGGTATTCAAAACCTTTCATCACAATGTTTTGCCCCTTTCGATTTTAAGGAATAAGAACTACTTTTCCGCAATTTCCTTTTATCATGAGATCAAAGCCTTCTTCAAACTTTTCAAGTGGAAGTGTATGAGTAATAATCGTTTCTGGATGCATACTTCCCGACTGTAAAAGTCCTGAAACCTGTTGCCATGTTTCATACATTTTTCTTCCCGTAATTCCTTGAACAGTAACTCCCTTAAATACTACATCGTTCGTTAAATCGATCTCAACAGGTTTAACAGGCAGACTTAAGATTGAAACACGACCACCGTTTGTGATCATCTTGAATCCTTGATCGATCGCTACTGGATGACCGCTCATCTCACAAACAACATCTACACCATTACCATCTGTTAATTCCATTACTTTTTCTACAGGATCAATTGATTTAGGATTGATCACTTCGGTCGCACCTACTTTTTCAGCAAGATCTAAACGATAATCGTTCAGATCGATAGCGATCACCTGACTTGCACCTGCTGCTTTAGCAACGTTAACCGCCATGACTCCGATCGGTCCGCATCCGATGACAGCCACTGTTTTACCAGCAACATCACCAGCTAACACAGTATGAACAGCATTTCCCATCGGCTCTTGAATCGATCCGTGTTCAAACGGCATCTTAGGATCATTTTTCCAGATATTCTCTGATGGCATTGCTACATACTCTGCAAAACACCCTTGAGTATCAACACCGATAATCTTCGTATTCTTACAGATGTGGAACTGTCCTTTTAGACATTGTGGACAAGAATGACAAACTATATGTGTTTCAGCTGATACATGATCTCCAACAGATACATTAGTAACAGCGCTTCCAACTTTTTCAACAACCCCTGAAAACTCATGTCCAAATACATATGGCGTTTTCACACGACTCTGTGACCACTCATCCCATGTGTAAATATGGACATCTGTTCCACAGATTGAAGTCGCTTTGACTTTGATTAAAACTTCAGTTTCATTGATTTCAGGAATATCTACTGTTTCTAATCTAGCTCCATAACCCGCATGATGCTTAACTATTGCTTTCATTTGTCCTTGCACAGAAACACCCCTCACTGTAAACCTTAATAATCATTTCCATCAATAATTGTACATGGATTGCACAACAAGGTAAAGAGCGACGTCCACCCCACACGGACATTCGCGGATACCAAAAAAAATTTTAGAAATTTTTTTCTTAAAAGCTTTTTTCGAATATATTGTTGCCTTTCAAATGTTATTGATTTCCGCTCTAGATCCCTTGCTACAATAACTTACAAAAGGAAAAAAATCTTCATAGTAGAAATTTGTAAGAAAAACCCAACAAGAAAGCCCCTCTCCAAATTTTAAGGAGAAGGGCTTCTTTTTACATAAACTCTGACATTAATTGATTGAACTTTTCTTCTGGTAAGTTCAGATCAACTTTTGCAAGTGCTTCTTTGCTGTATCCGTGCGCAAGATCTTGATAAGAAGGTTTTACCTTATCTTGATAGATGATTCCTTTTACAAGACCTTTGTTTTCCATTAGGGTCTGCATAGCCATCATACGGTTTGAAGAATCATAGTCTTCGATTGTGCTTAAAGATACTAGATGCTCTTTAAACCAGTCGTATGTGTTCACTTTGTTGTATGTTACACATGGGGAGAAAACATTGATCAGCGAGAAACCTTTATGATTGATTCCAGCTTCAATGATTGATGTTAACTCTTTTAGATCTGTTGAAAAACTTTGAGCCACAAAAGTAGCTCCAGCTGTTAGTGCCAGTTCCATCACACCGATCGCTGACTCTACAGATCCTTCAGGTGTACTCTTCGTTTTAAAACCAACATCAGATCGAGGGGATGTTTGTCCTTTTGTTAGACCATAAATCTGATTGTCCATAACAATATAGGTAATATCGATGTTTCGTCTTATCGCATGTACGGTGTGACCCATTCCGATAGCAAAGCCATCACCATCACCACCTGAAGCGATAACAGTCAGATCGCGGTTTGCCATCTTTACACCTTGTGCGATCGGCAACGAACGGCCATGGATTCCATGGAAACCATAAGATTTGATATATCCTGAAATACGTCCTGAACAGCCGATTCCGGATACAACAGCAAGGTTATCTGGTTCTAAACCAACATTTGCAGCTGCCCTTTGAATAGCCGCTTGTACAGAAAAATCTCCACATCCTGGACACCAGTTCGGTTTGATGCTGTTTCGAAAATCTTTAAATGTAGCCATATTAAACCAGCTCCTTGCATTTCATGACAACTTCTGATGGTAAGAAAGGATTCCCATCATATTTTAACAAGTTTTTTATCTTTTCATGCTGTCCAACATTCATTTTTAAGATGTTCGCCAGCTGTCCTGTCGCGTTGTTCTCGACTACGATTACGTTCTTCGCTTTGTCGATCATCGCTTTCATCTCATCGGCAGGGAACGGATGAATCAAACGAATATGAGCATGATTGACTTTTAATCCATCTGCTTCTAAACGAGGGATCGCTTCTTCAATCACTCCTCTTGTTGAATTGAAACCGACTAAAAGAATATCAGCTTCTTCATGAGGAGCTTGTTTAACAACCGGTACGTTAAAACGCAGGTTTTGTAATTTACGCAAACGTTTATCCATCTGCTTTTGACGATTTGCTGCTACTTCTGAAGGCTTTCCTGTCTCATCATGCTCAACACCCGTTACATGGTGGATACCATTCTTCATTCCTGGGATTACGCGAGGAGAAATACCATCTTCAGTTACTTCATAACGCTTAAAGTATCCATCTTTATCATCTGTATCTGGAAGCTCTTCTTTTGGATCAAGCTTTCCACGACGAATCTCTACGCGGCTGTAATCTAATGGTTCTACTGATTGCTTCCCTAGAGAAAGTTGAAGATCTGTAAGTAAGATAACAGGAATCTGATATTCTTCAGCAATATTTAACGCCTCAACAGCGTCATAGAATGCTTCTTCAACCGTACTTGGTGCCATAACCACTTTTGGAATCTCACCGTGAGTACCATAGATCATAGCCATCAAATCAGATTGCTCTTGCTTTGTTGGCAGTCCAGTTGACGGACCTCCACGCTGTGTGTCTACAACGACTAGAGGAACCTCTGTCATTCCAGATAGACCTAATGCTTCCATCATTAATGATAGACCTGGTCCTGCTGAAGATGTAATTGTACGAACACCTGCATAGTTCGCTCCGATCGCCATCGTACAAGCAGCAATCTCATCTTCTGTTTGAATGACTGTTCCGCCAAACTCAGGTAATTTTTTAATTAGGTATTCCATGATTTCAGATGCCGGTGTGATCGGATAAGCGGACATGAAACGTACGCCTCCTGCCACGAATCCTAAAGCGATCGCATCGTTACCGATCATGAACATTCTCTTTTTGCCATCCGCTTTATTTAATTGAAAACCATCGATCTGACCACCAGATAATTCATTAAAACGGTCTGCGCCCTTTTGGATAGCTTCCATGTTCTTTTCTACTACTTTTGCTCCTTTACGAGCAAAAATCTCTTCTACAACTTCTAAATAGCTTTCTACAGGCAGACCTAAAACAGCGCTGGTCGCTCCGATCGCTACCATGTTCTTCATAAGAGATGTGCCTAGTTCACTTGCAATCTCTGTAAATGGTACCGAATATAATCTAACATTAAGGTCTTCTGGAACAGTAGGATTGAATTTTGAATCTCCAATCACGACTCCTCCATCACGAAGCTCATGTACATTCACATCGATTGTTTCTTGATCGAACGCTATTAAAATATCAAGATCATCAGAGATCGAACGGGTTTCACTCGTGCTTACACGAATCTTATTGTTGGTATGACCGCCTTTTATTCTGGAAGAAAAGTGTCGATAGCTATACAGATAGTAGCCTTGGCGGTTAAGTGCCATCGCAAAAATCTCACCTGTACTATCGATTCCTTCACCTTGCTGTCCGCCAACTTTCCAAGAAAGTTGATCAATCATGTACTCCACCCTTTCAGTAACCCAAACGTTAATTTTTTCAATCAATAGTTTGATTTAGTATGGTTTCATGTTGTGTTGAACGCGCATTATCACGTTTACTTAAATTATGTACTAAACGTCTACAATTCTAGACTTAACTCCATAAAAATGCAAGTATTCGCCTAGCATTATTCAAACTATTACAAAAAATGTAAATAAATGAAAACGCTTTAAAATACTTGGTACCCTATTAGAATTCTAGATATGTTTCTGCATTTCCTTCTCCTAATCTTCGCATACCTTCTAAAAAGAAAATAAGTCTACAAAACTAAAAACCTGCTTGCTCTTTAGATGAGCAAACAGGTTTCACTTTAATTAGCGCGGTTCAACAATTAATTTAATAGCCGTTCGTTCTTCCCCATCAATTAAGATATCTGTAAATGCTGGAATACAAATGAGGTCAACTCCGCTCGGTGCTACGAAACCTCGTGCGATAGCTACTGCTTTAACAGCTTGGTTTAATGCACCTGCTCCGATTGCCTGAATTTCAGCGCCTCCACGTTCTCGGAGAACACCAGCAAGTGCACCAGCTACAGAGTTGGGGTTAGATTTTGCTGAAACTTTTAATATTTCCATTGTTTTGAACCTCCTTCAGGATAGATACCTGTTCTACTATATTCATTGATTAAGGCTTGTATTCCTGCCGAAACAAAATTGTGCATTCTCTCTCTCTTATACTGATTTGTTAAGGCAGCTGCCCTATGAATAAACCCCGGTATTCTAGTACCCTTAACAAAGTTCTTTCAAACCAAAATGTGGTTTTTCCGGAAAAAAACTATGATTGACCAACTACTCATACACCTCTTTATCCGAAGCCCCACACCTCTTATTCGTCTGAAACATCTTTCCATATAAAAAAGCGGTAGGATTAAATTCCTACCGCTTTGTTTCTTTATTTTGCGTATTCAACTGCTCGAGTCTCACGAATGACTGTCACTTTAATGTGTCCTGGGTAATCCAGTTCACTTTCAATCTTTTTCGTAATATCACGTGCTAGTCGGTATGATGCTACATCATCAATCATATCCGGTTTAACCATGATACGTATCTCACGACCTGCTTGAATCGCAAAAGATTTTTCAACACCATCAAATGATTCCGAAATCTCTTCTAACTTCTCAAGTCTGCGAATATACGTTTCAAGAGTTTCACGGCGTGCTCCTGGTCTTGCAGCAGAAAGTGCATCCGCTGCTGCAACTAGAGTTGCAATGATTGAAGTTGCTTCAGTGTCTCCGTGGTGAGATGCAATGCTGTTGATGACTACTGGGTGTTCTTTGTACTTCGTAGCAAGTTCAACACCAATGTCAACGTGACTTCCTTCTACCTCATGATCGATTGCCTTACCGATGTCATGAAGCAATCCAGCTCGTCGAGCAAGATGTACATCTTCTCCTACTTCAGCTGCCATTAATCCAGCTAAGTAAGCCACTTCTGTTGAATGTTTTAGTACGTTTTGACCGTAGCTTGTACGATACTTTAGACGTCCAAGAATCTTAATTAGATCTGGGTGAAGTCCGTGAACACCTACTTCAAAAGTAGTTTGCTCTCCAACTTCGCGGATGTACTCATCCACTTCTCTGCGTGATTTTTCAACCATCTCTTCAATTCGTGCAGGGTGAATTCTTCCATCCTGTACAAGCTTGTCCAAAGCCATACGTGCAATTTCACGGCGGATCGGATCAAAACCAGACAGAATAACGGCTTCTGGAGTATCGTCAATAATTAAGTCAATTCCAGTTAACGTTTCTAACGTCCTGATGTTTCGTCCTTCACGTCCAATAATTCTTCCTTTCATTTCATCGTTAGGAAGGTTTACTACAGAAACTGTTGTTTCTGCTACGTGATCGGCTGCACAGCGTTGGATAGCTAGGGAAAGAATTTCTTTTGCTTTCTTGTCCGCTTCTTCTTTCGCACGGTTCTCCATCTCTTTTACCATCATCGCCAACTCATGTGTCATCTCGTTCTCAGTTTCAGTCATGATAATTTGGCGGGCTTCATCCCTGGTAATGCTGGAAATGCGCTCAAGCTCTCGCTGTTGTTCTTCTAGCAATTCCTCCACTTTGCTTTCAATCTCTTCAATTTGTCGCTGTTTTTTGGTGAGAGACTCCTCACGTCGCTCTAAAGATTCCTCTTTTTTGTCAAGAGTTTCACTTTTTCTGTCTAGGATCTCTTCTTTTTGAACCAATCGATGTTCTTGTTTTTGAAGCTCGTTTCGACGTTCGCGAATTTCGCGTTCAGCTTCGGTACGTAGCTTATGGATTTCATCTTTTGCTTCTAACAGCGCTTCTTTCTTGCTGGCGTCAGCATCGCGCTTTGCATCTTCAACAATTTGCGCAGCTGCTCGTTCTGCGCTTGAAATCTTCGCTTCAGCAATTGATTTCCTAACAAGATATCCGACAATAGCACCGACACCTAGTGAGACAAGCAAACTGGAGATGAATACTGCTAAACTTGGCATATTCCCACCTCCTCTTGCTTTCTGCTTTTCATACTGCATTTTTGGCGTCAATCGTCTTACATGTGCTGTGCACCATTCATGTCGTACAAATTCTATACATATCTTTTAATTTCATAAGAAATCAAAATATATCTTCATTTTATAGGTGTGCCAAAGGCTTGTCAAGAGAGTCAATCTTCTATAATAATTGCTTGACTTAAAAATAGCAAGGAGCATATTTTGCCTGTCATATCCGCTATTTTGGGAAGCTGTTTGCTTATGCAACGCTGTTTTTGGAAGTAGTTTATCTTCAATTCAGATTGTTCGTTTTGAAAAAAAGGCTGTTTTAGACTTTGTTGCTATTGAAAGTGTTGATTTCCGCTCCAGGTTGCTCGCTTTTCACAGGGCGTGCGGTGAGCCTCCTGCCGCTTTGCACCATTAGGAGTCTCCACCTGACCGCTTCAATGCTGTCTCTCTGCTCCTGCGTCTTCGAGTTTATACTGATGAGTGAACTTCCTCGTCGCATGCCTTGCGAGAAGCTCCTCATGTGGCGGGCAGGCAACCTTACGCTACATCAACTTGCAGATGGTGAGAATACAAAAATAGCCAAAAACAACAATCCTTTAGAATAGAGTTAAAAAAAGACCGGTCGCATTGACCAGTCTTTAACTTAATTACTATTCTGTTAGCTCGAACTCTTCCTCTAATGAAGGAGCTTCCGCTTCAACAGTTGCTTTACCTTCTAGCTGATAATAGTTGCGGATTTCTGCAACTATTGCTGATGCAATCTCAGGGTTTTCTTTTAAGAATTGCTTCGAGTTCTCACGGCCCTGACCTAAACGTTCACCTTCGTAAGAATACCAGGCACCGCTCTTTTGAACAATGTCAATGTCCGAACCGATATCCAGAATCTCACCTTGATACGAGATTCCTTCTCCGTACATGATATCAACTTCAGCCGTTCTAAACGGAGGAGCTACCTTATTTTTTACGACTTTAATTTTTGTTTTGTTACCAACAACATCTTGTCCTTGTTTCAGCTGTTCAGCACGACGTACTTCCAGACGAACGGATGAGTAGAATTTTAAAGCTCTTCCTCCTGGTGTTGTTTCAGGATTTCCGAACATAACGCCAACTTTTTCACGAATTTGGTTGATGAATACTGCGATGGTTTTCGATTTATTGATGGCACCTGAAAGTTTACGAAGTGCTTGAGACATCAGACGAGCTTGAAGACCAACGTGAGAGTCACCCATTTCTCCCTCAATCTCAGCTTTAGGAACAAGGGCAGCAACGGAGTCAATGATCAAAATATCTACTGCTCCACTTCTTACAAGAGCTTCAGCGATCTCTAGCGCTTGTTCACCTGTATCAGGCTGAGACAATAAGAGTTCATCAATATTGACACCTAGCTTTTGGGCATATTCAGGGTCTAGTGCATGCTCTGCATCGATGAATGCCGCTTGTCCACCATTACGTTGTACTTCTGCAATAGCATGAAGTGCAACAGTTGTTTTACCTGATGATTCAGGACCATATACTTCAATAATTCTTCCGCGAGGATAACCACCGATTCCAAGTGCGATGTCCAGAGTGATCGATCCACTGGACACTGTTGAGATTCGCTGTTCCGTTTGTTCACCCAATTTCATGATGGAACCTTTACCGAACTGCTTTTCAATTTGGCGTAGAGCCATATCTAGAGCTGCTTTTCTATCGCTCATTCAATTCACTCCTCAAATTCATTTTACATGTATTTTTGTTTCATTAATTCTGTAACTTGCTACTTCTCTATCATATCTCTTTTTTGTTCGTTTGCCAATCATTTTACGAACATTTATTCGATTTTTTTATTGTCCTTCTTTGACCAATTGATTTAAATACCTAAATCCATGCTTTGCCGCTCTTTCACGAATTCCTTTTCTTGAGCCTGCAAGTTTTATGGAGTAGGATTGCGTTTGATCAAGCATCGATATGCCGATGAATACTGTACCAGCAGACTTATCTTCCTGTGCATCTGGTCCTGCAACACCAGTAAAGCTGATTCCGATATCAGCCTTTGTCTGCTTTCTAATTTCCTCTGCCATCCATTCTGCACATTGCGAGCTGACAACACCATGATCTGTGATCAAAGTTTGAGGTACATTAAGCATCGATTGTTTCAATGCGTTCGAATAAACGACGGCTCCTCCTTGGTACACAGAAGACGCACCAGGGAAATCAGTGATGATCTTGCTGAATAAGCCACCAGTCAAGCTCTCTGCAGAAGCGATCGTCAGCTGATGATCTCGAAGAAGGTCAAAAGTCTGATTCTCAAGGGTTTCGTCATCATAACCATAAAAATAGGAACCTGTACGACTAAGAACTTCTTGTTCTACTTCATCTAACAGTCTTTTTGCCTCAGCTTCTGAGGGGTGCGAGGCAGTCAGTCGAATCGTAACCTCATGTTCTGATGCTAAAGGTGCAATCGTAGGATTGCTTTGTTTCTCAATCAAATCTTGAAGCTTTGTTTCTAAGACTGATTCCCCAATCCCAAAAAATCTCAAGACTCGAGAATGAAACTTTGTCTGTACATCCATTTTTGAATAAAGGAAAGGAATAACATAGTTGTTGAACATCGGTCTCATCTCGCTAGGTGGTCCAGGTAGGAGTATACACGTGTTGTTGCCATGAGTAAACGCCATTCCAGGTGCCATACCGTTATCGTTTGGCAGGACGGCAGATCCTTCAATAATAAGAGCTTGCTTCTTATTGTTCGGTGTCATCTCTCGATTGGTCTGAACAAAATAATTCGTTATATACTGTAAAGCAGCTTCATCATGGACCAATTCCTTTTGAAATAGTTTTGCGATCGTTTCTTTCGTCAGGTCGTCTTTTGTTGGTCCTAGACCTCCTGTAAAGATGAGCAGGTCTGACCGTGTTCTCGCTGTTTGAATAACGGACGAGAGTCGGTTCTGATTATCGCCTGCAACGGAGTGATAAAAAACATTCACTCCGATATCAGCAAGTCCTTTTGAAATATACTGAGCATTCGTGTTTGCGATCTGTCCTAATAAAAGCTCACTGCCAACTGCTATGATTTCTGCGTTCAACTCATACACGCTCCTTGATTGTATTCTCTGATTTCATATTATTCAAACTTATAAGTACTAAAAAACGCTATCATTTCTTCACGATTTCTGCATTTTCTCCTACAGCTAATAAAAAAACAGGAGTTTTCTGCTCCTGTTTTTCTTCATTCTTGTTACTTTGATTTTAATAGAATATGTTTGCTGTTCACGAAATACTCCCAGCCTGAATATAAGGTAATCAGTGTTGCTGCCCAAAGGCTGATCGTTGCAAAAGGTAGACCGATCCAAGCAAATGGAAGGTTGTGAAGCAATAAAGCTGAAATCGCAATAATTTGAATCCACATCTTCAGTTTACCCATCTGTCCTGCTGCAATGACCTCGCCTTCTGCAGAAGCAACAGCACGAATTCCTGTAACAGCGAACTCACGGCTTAGAATAACGATAACCATCCATGCAGGTGCAGCTCCAAGTTCAACTAATCCTACAAGTGCTGCTGAAACGAGCAGCTTATCTGCTAGTGGGTCCAAAAATTTCCCTAAATTCGTAACTAAATTATATTTGCGAGCATAATAGCCGTCGACCCAATCTGTACTTGATGCAAAGATAAAGATCAATGCTGCTACAAAATGAGTGACAGGTAGTTCTTCACCTGCTATCTTCCATACTCCCCAATCAAAATCGCCCAAAAGGACGATCATGAAGAGCGGAATCAAAAAAATCCTAGAAATGGTAATCTTATTAGGTAAGTTCAATGCAATTCCTCCAAAATACGGT
Organism: Bacillus sp. E(2018); assembly: GCF_005503015.1. Taxonomy (NCBI): domain Bacteria; kingdom Bacillati; phylum Bacillota; class Bacilli; order Caryophanales; family Bacillaceae; genus Bacillus; species Bacillus sp. E(2018). Next base: position 1,303,260 of record NZ_SCOL01000001.1, read on the forward strand.
CAAGATCAGTTTGTTTTTAACTATTGTTGAGCCTTACGAATCACGATTTTCTGATGAATCAAATCAGTTGCTGGAACTGGATATGTGAAGGCTTCTCCATTAATTTTAATAGAAGTTACATGAGACGCGCCAATATTTAGTGTTACCTCTTTGGCAGAAGAAAGGTCGAAAGTTTCCGTTTGACCCTCTTTCATCTGATTATCAAAATAGCTTTTCTTCGTCTCATCTTGAATCCCTACATAACTAGGACCTTTTGCACTTAGCTCCACAACTAGTTTATCCGTATCTTTCAAATCATAAGTTGTGACTTTTCCGATCGTTTCAAGTTTCGTTAACGTTTGTTGTTTCTCTTCTTCTTTTGGAGCTTCAGATTTTTCATCTTTTTCTTCAGACGCATCTTCTTTTTCTTCGTTTGTTTCTTCTTTCTTCTGAGGTTTGTTCTCATCTGCATCTAATAAAACACCTGGTGCATCATTGCCGCTTTTAGCTTGATCATTTCCATCAGGAAGTAGCTTCCATACGACGAAGAGAATAACCACGATCAAAACTCCAATAAGTATGATTGGTATCAACCTCTTTAAAAGCGAATGATCATCTGATACTCCAGACCGCTCTCTTTTTGAACGCGGTTCGAACTCTGTTGTTGGTTCTTTTGCCGATTTTGGTATCTCATGAGAATATTCATCAAAGATGGTCTCATAATGTAAACCTACAGCTTCACAATAATTTTTAATGAACGCTCGAGCATAAAACGCTCCAGGAAGTACTTCATATTTTCCTTCTTCAATGGCTACAAGATATCTTTTTTGTATCTTAGTTGCTGTTTGAAGTTCTTCAAGTGACATTCCTTTTTCTTCACGTTTTTCTTTTAATAACTTACCGAGTTCTGTCAACCTTCCCACCTACTTACGTCATTCTAAATTTCCGAATCCTGTTTGATCTTGTTTCAGAGCTTCATATGTAATTTCTTCATCACGATGACTCTTTAGCTCGATAATGTAATCAAAATCATCAAGTGTATATTCCGTTTGCTGAACAAAAAGATCAGGATGTTCCACAACTTTCGCTGCAGGAAGCCGCATGATCTCTCGTATGAGCTGCCAATGTTTATCATTCATATTACGTGCTGAAACGGCACCATCAATAATAAAAACGTGGTCAGAATCGTACTCATCATCTGCAAGCATGCTTCTAACAGTCTGGCGCAGTAATGTGGATGAAATAAAGACCCAACGTTTATTTGCACAAACACTGGATGCTACGATACTTTCCGTTTTCCCAACACGGGGCATGCCTCTAACGCCGATTAATTTATGTCCCTCAACTTTATATAATTCAGCTAAAAAGTCAACTAATATACCAAGTTCATCTCTTATAAAACGAAACGTTTTCTTATCATCCGCATCTCGTTCAATATATCTGCCGTGTCTTACAGCGAGACGATCACGAAGCTTCGGTTTTCTAAACTTGGTTACTGTAATGTTGTCCATTGAATCTAAGATCGATTGAAGCCGGTTGATCTTTTCTTCATTATCAATGATGAGAAGCATTCCACGTCGCTCGTTGTCAACACCGTTAATCGTTACGATATTAATTCCAAGCATACCCAATAAGGAAGATATATCCCCTAGGAGACCCGGCCGGTTTTTATGTATCTCATACTCTAAATACCATTCTTGCTCTCCCATAATTCATCTCCTTATTCTTTCAAAATGAAACAAAATTCTACATCTATTCTTGTTTCTAATAATAAATGATTTCAATTTATTATGAAAGCAAAATAAAAGGATGTTAAGAAAAATTTCTTAACATCCTTCACCATTTAGCGGCTTCCGTCGTTTTGAACTAACTTGACCATCATGTTTGCGATGGCGTGTCTTTCGTTTTCATCGGCCACTTTCCAAAGATCGGCAAGAACTTTTTCTTCCTCGTTTTTTGGTTCAACGTGGTTCGCTAAGTAGCCACCGATTTCAGTTGCTAAGTTCGAAATCGTATCGTGGTTCATACCTTCGTGTTCCGCGTGATTTAAACGCTCTGCCAAGAAATCTTTCCATTGACCAAAGTTGTCTAATACAGACATGCTGTCTCCTCCTTCAAGGTTGATACAGCATTAATATCTCTTAGTTTCACTCTTTTTATACATGTTTTTTTAAGTAAACCATGATCCGTTGATCGAAAGGATATGACCTGAAATATAATCTGCTTTTTCACTCATTAAAAATTCAACAGCATGAGCAACTTCACGAGGTTCTCCAAACCGGCCGGCAGGTATATCGTCTGCCAAATGACGCTTCTCTTCCTCTGTAAACTGGTCCATCATAGGAGTAGAGATCACTCCAGGAGAAATACCGTTCACTTGAATATGACTTGGAGCTAATTCTTTTGAGAGAGCTTTAACAAACGTATTTAATCCGCCTTTTGCAGCAGAATAGACAGTCTCACATGCAGCTCCTACTTCTCCCCAAACGGAGGAGATCATGATGATCTTTCCAGATTTTTTTTGAATCATGTCAGGCACGATCGCTTTCGTCAGTGAGATTGCACTTAAAAGATTCAATTGCATTGTTTCCGTTATGGATTTCTCTGTAAAATCAGTAAGAAGGCCGAAATGAGCAGAACCACAATTATATACGAACACATCTAATGGTGATTGAATTTGATTCCATAGAACTTCCGATCCCCCTGCTTTAGACAGGTCTGCACATACAATGAAAACAGGTACCTCATATTTCTTCTTCAATTCATTCTGAAGTGATTTTACAGCGGTTAGATTAGTGTTGTAATGAAGATACAACCGAAAACCTTTTGATGCTAACATATGGCTGATCTCGGTTCCAATCGCTCCGGATGCTCCAGTGACAAGCGCGTTATTCAATGTTAATCCCTCACTGCTCTAAAAAAACACCCTACCTCAGCAGGATGTTTTTTCATTTATTATGACTTCTTTTTTTGTACTTGGCAAACGGTCATGGCTTCTTTTTTAAAGTGGTTCTGTAAGACTTCTTCGACATCGCGCACAGTCAGTGATTCGAAAACCGGGATCACATCAAAGAGGTCCATTTCATTAAACGCATAACGAGTAAACTGATTCGCAATAAATTCCGGTGAGTTCAGTGATCGTAAAAATGCACCGATCTTCTTTTTCCGCGCACGATTAAATGAATCTTCATCAATGGACTGTTGTTTAAAAGATTCAACCAAACCTGAAATCCTTTCAACAAATTCATCTGGAGATCCAGTATCTCCTCCGAGCATGCTAAAACCAAACCCATTCTCTTCTGTGTAATCAAACGAGAATGTTTGATCGATCAACCCTTCTTCATACAACGTTTCATAGTTCGGTGAGCTTTTTCCAAACATCATTTCCAAAAGAAGATTTACGCTTAGCTCATGTTTCATTAACTCTTTACCTTGACGATTAGGAGTAGCTTCTTTGTAGCCCATGTAACACTTAGGAGTCTGCACGGTCATCTCGATCACTTTCTTTGATTTTGCGACCGTTTGTGGCTCTTCGTCAAAGAATCTTTCAATGTTTTCTTTTTCTTTAAACGTTTTTTGCGCTTGATTGTCTTTAACGAAATTCAAAATATCTTGAGCATCGACTGGACCAACGATAAAGAGGATCATGTTGCTCGGATGATAAAAGGTTTCATAACATTCATAAAGATCATCTTTTGTAATCTTAGCGATAGATTTTTCAGTTCCAGCGATATCGATTTTTACCGGATGATGGTGATACATATTTTCGATCAGGCCAAAATAAACGCGCCAATCCGGGTTATCGTCGTACATTCTGATCTCTTGACCGATGATTCCTTTTTCTTTCTCGACCGTCTTCTCTGTAAAATATGGTTCTTGTACAAAGTCGATCAAAGTCGTTAAGTTCTTCTTTACATCACCTGTGGTTGAAAACAGGTAAGCGGTTCTGTTAAATGTCGTGAATGCGTTAGCAGACGCACCTTGTTTACTAAAATCCTGAAAAACGTCTCCATGCTCTTTTTCAAAAAGTTTATGCTCAAGAAAATGTGCGATTCCATCAGGAACCTTAACATTTTCTTCTTTACCGAGTGGCTTAAAGTGATTATCTACTGATCCGTAATGAGTCGTAAACGTAGCATAAGTCTTATTAAAGCCCTTCTTTTCTAAAACATATACCTTTAATCCATTCGGCAGTTCTTCATAATATAGCGTTTCGTCTAATTGATCAAACGTTTTCATTCCCATTCGTGCCAGCTCCCTTCAAGAAGAAAATGGTATCAAGTGTTACTTTTTTAGCTACGGCAACAACATCATCTTTAGTTACATTCTTTATTCCTTCCATCCACTCTTCAATGGATCGGTCTGTACCGGCAACAACATTGTGATATAGCACTTCTGATAGACCGATTGGGTGGTCGATCGTCTCTAACACTTGGTTGTTGATCATCGCTTTCGTCTGTTCAAATTCAGCGTCTGTAATATTACCCTTTTTCATTTCTTCATGTTGTTCTTTAATAATTTTTACGGCCTTTTCATAGTTGGCAGTTTCAATTCCACTCATTACAAAAACTGTTCCTTTATGGCTCTCAAATCGAGATGCTGCATAATAAGCCAAACTTTCTTTTTCACGAACGTTCATGAACAACTTAGAATGAGAAAAGCCGCCAAAAATACCGTTAAACACTTGTAGAGCGAAATAGTCATCATCTGCATAAGTAGTATACGTGCGATAGCCCATGTGTAGCTTTCCTTGTTGTACATCTTGCTCTTCAAAGATCTCCTTAACTTCAGAGATTCTTTTTTCATCTGCAGCATTCACCGCGTTAGCTTCATCTACTTTTCTATCTTTTGAAAAACGGAAATGCTTACTAACCTTATCAACCATCTCATCTGTTGAAATATCACCGACCACATAAAGATCGATCTTATCGTTTCTTATCACTTCTTGATAATAGTCGTACAGCTCTTTTGATGAAATCGAATCCACTTCATCACCGTTTCCATAAACATTTAAACGATAAGGTTCTGTTTCGTACATCTCTTCTAAAAGTCGTTTGTTTGCATAACGCATCTTATCATCATAGATCGATTCGATCTGTTGTTTCAGACTGCGCTTCTCTTTTTTTACGATTCCCTCTTTAAACATCTCACCTTCTAGAGCTGGTGCTAGGAGAACTTGAGATAATAGATGGAAGGCTTTATCAAGAACAGGTTCTGAATTGGATAAAAATTTCTCATTCGCTACTTCCATTCGGATACTGATCACTTGATTCTCACCTTTTTTAGAAAGGTCAGCATTCAATGTAGCTCCGTATAGATCATCCAAAGCACTTCTCAGCTCTTTTGAAGAAGGAAAATCCTTCGTTCCACTCTGTAAGACATAAGCAAGCAGAGCTCGCTTTGTTACATTCTTTTCATTGATCGGTTCTTTAACCTGAAGTATGAACGATGTGGTCTTATACTTTTTCGTTTCTATCGTATGTACAGTCATGCCGTGGAGATTGGATTTTTTATGATTAACAATTCCCATTGGATAAGTACCCCTTTCATTATGTCTACATCCTAGTTTACCCATTTTCGATACCTGACATGACATTCCTCCTTACAAAACAAAAAAAGTCCGCCTTCTGGCAGACTTTTTTATTATATGATACTCAAAGATGTTTTTGAAAGCAGTTGATCTCCGTTTCAGGATGCTCGCTTTCCGCGTTGCAGGCGGTGAGCCGCATTCGTAAGTTAGTAGCAGTTTATTATCTTTTTCCTTTTTCGTAAGGTGTACCAAGAGCTTTAGGTGCATCTGCACGTCCTACAAGACCTGCTAAAGCTAGTATCGTAAGAACGTATGGTGCGATAAGCAAAAATACTTTTGGAATATCTTGCAGACCTGGAATCTGAGCTCCAGAGATACTGATCGCTTGTGCAAGACCAAAGAATAAAGCAGCTCCTAACGCCCCTAGTGGATGCCATTTACCAAAGATCATTGCAGCTAGAGCCATGAAACCTTGACCAGTGATCGTGGAGTGTGTGAAATTCCCTGAAATAGAAGCCACATAAACAGCTCCACCTAGACCAGCTAGAGCACCACTCAATAAAACACCAACATATCGCATCTTTTTAACGTTGATCCCCATCGTATCAGCAGCCATCGGATGTTCACCTACAGAGCGAAGGCGAAGACCAAATGGTGTTTTGTATAGAACATACCATACGATCAGGGCTACAAATACTGCTAGATAAGAAGTCAGATACGCATTTGAGAAAAACAGTTTACCGATCACAGGAATATCTGACAAGAATGGAATATCACTTTTAGAGATACGCTGTGAAATGACAGGTGTTTGTCCTGCATTAAAGATTTTCTTCGTTAAGAAGATCGCGAGTCCTGCAGCCAAAAAGTTGATTGCAACACCGCTAACAACTTGATCTGCTTTGAGTGAGATACTTGCAACAGCATGAATGGATGCAAATAGAGCTCCCACGATCATAGCTACTACAAAACTGACCCAAGGTGCTGCACCAGTTAATCCGAACTGCTCACCGTAATAGATCGTTACGGCTCCTGTAAAAGCACCAAATAGCATTAAGCCTTCTAAACCGATATTTACAACTCCTGAACGTTCACTAAAAACGCCACCTAGAGCAGTAAAGATCAAAGGAGCAGCCGAAACGATAGCAGCAGGTATGATTAGTGCTAAAATATCCATAAAACTCATTAGATCTTACCTCCTCTGTTCACACGGTTCATCAACCAATGAACAAGATAGCTGCACGCTACAAAGAAGATGATTAGAGCAATAACGATTCCAACAAGTTCTGTCGGAACTCCTGCCATTGCTTGCATATTCAGTGCACCAATCTTTAGTCCGCCGAACAATGCAGCACCTAAAATAACACCGATCGCACTGTTCGCACCAAGTAGTGCAACAGCGATTCCATCAAATCCTACTCCGGTAAAACCGGCATTGATCGTCATGTATTGATACGTTCCGAGACCTTCCATACTTCCGGCAATCCCCGCGAATGCTCCTGAGATGGCCATGGAAAGGACGATATTTTTTGAAACGTTGATTCCAGCATACTGAGATGCATGCTGGTTGAACCCAACAGCACGAAGTTCATAACCCAGTGTTGTTCTCCATAATAAGAACCACATGATCGCTGCAGCAACGATTGCAACGATGATTCCAAAGTGAAGCGTGGAATTGTCTGTTAACTCTTGCAAAAACGGTGAAGCTAGGGAAGCTGATTCTTTTACATTCTCTGTTCGCTCACCTGGAGCAAGCATGAAATTACGGATAATTTCATTCGTACTATAAAGAGCAATATAGTTCATCATGATTGTTGTAATAACTTCATGAACTTTAAAACGCGCTTTTAAGATACCCGGAACCGATCCCCATAGTGCACCAGCGACTCCTGCTGCTAGAATGGCAAGCGGAATATGAATAATGGCTGGGGCATCAACAAAGATACCCACATAAACAGCAGCTAGCCACCCGACTAAAAGCTGTCCTTCTACTCCGATATTAAATAAACCGGTTCTAAACGCAAACGCTACAGCCAAACCTGAAAGAATAAGTGGTGACATCTGTCTGATTGTTTCACCCATATAGTATGAACCGCCAAAAATTCCTTCGAATAGAGCAGCATATGCTTCAATCGGTGGATATCCGCTGATCAGCATGATGATCCCACCAATAAGAAGTCCTAAAAATACGGAGATGAGAGGTACTAAAAATTTCATTTTGTTATTATTTTTCTGCATGAACGGCACCTCTCTTTCCTCCGGCCATCAGTAGACCTAGTTCTTGTTCTGTAGTTTCTTTCGGGTTTACGATCGCAACGATCTTCCCTTCATACATGACTGCGATCCGGTCACTCACGTTGATGATCTCATCCAACTCAAAAGAAACGAGCAATACGGCCTTACCATTATCTCTTTGTTCGATCAGTTTAGAATGGATGAACTCGATCGCTCCAACATCAAGACCTCGTGTTGGCTGAGCAGCGATCAAAAAGTCCGGATCCCGGTCAACTTCTCTAGCGATGATCGCTTTTTGCTGATTTCCACCGGATAGGGCACGTGCTGGTGTGTAAGCATCAGGTGTACGAACATCGTATTCCTCGATCAACTTTTTAGCTTTATCAAAGATCGGTTTAAAGTTTAAGATGCCGGACTTAGAGTAAGGCTTTTGATAATAAGTTTGAAGAACCATGTTCTCACCTACTGAAAAGTCCAATACAAGTCCATGTTTATGTCTATCTTGCGGTATATGACTAAGACCGTTCTCTGTAACACTTCTAGGAGATTTATTTGTAATCTCTTTATCACGCAGATGTATCGATCCTTCGTGTACTTTATGAAGACCTGTGATCGCCTCTAATAGTTCAGATTGACCGTTTCCGTCAACTCCTGCAATTCCAACGATCTCCCCAGCATGAACGGTTAGGTTCAGTCCATTTACAGCAGGTACTTTTCTGCTATCATGAACGATGAGATCTTTGATCTTCAACACAGCTTCTTTAGGATTAGCATCCACTTTTTCGACTGTAAAGTTTACTTCACGACCCACCATCATCGCAGCAAGAGAATCAGGGTTAGAATCGCTGACTTCTACCGTACCAACGCCTCTACCTCTTCGTATTACTGTACAGCGATCACAGACTTCCATGATCTCTTTTAATTTATGAGTGATAAGGATGATAGACTTGCCTTCATTAACAAGCTTTTTCATGATTTGAATGAGTTCTACGATTTCTTGAGGAGTTAACACGGCTGTTGGCTCATCAAAAATGAGAATATCCGCTCCTCTATAAAGCGTTTTCAAAATTTCCACTCGTTGCTGCATACCAACTGAGATATCTTCAATCTTTGCGTTAGGATCTACACGAAGTCCATATTGATCTGAAAGAGCTTGAACTTCTTTCGCAGCCTTCAGTAAATCTACTTTTCCGCCTTTAGTAGGTTCTTTTCCAAGAATGATATTTTCGGTAACAGTAAACTTATCAACGAGCATAAAGTGCTGATGAACCATCCCAATACCAAGCGAGTTGGCAATATTCGGATCATTGTTCACCACTTTATTTCCTTTTACGAAGATCTCCCCTTGTTCAGGTTCGTAAAGACCGAACAAAACGTTCATTAACGTTGATTTTCCTGCACCATTCTCTCCTAGTAATGCATGGATCTCCCCTTTTTTTACTTGAAGCGTGATGTTATCATTCGCGACGATTCCAGGGAATTCTTTTCGGATGTTGCGCATATCGATTACATATTCCATATTCTTGCTCCCCCCTTATATGCATAAGGAAGGACTTGGCTCATGCCAAGTCCTGGCCTATTATTCATTTCAGTTGAATTATTTTAAGTTCTTCTTGAACTCTTCAAATTCATCGTCTGTCTTAGGAACTTTCACTTCGCCAGCAATGATTTTCTTTTTGAAATCTTCAACAGATTGCAGTGATTTCTCTTCAACGTTCTCTTGAGTTGGAGCAATACCTACTCCATCTTCTTTAAGACCGAATTCTACAATTTTCCCACCTGGGAACTTACCGTTCATCGCTTGCTCAGAAACTTCATAAACTGCTTGGTCTACACGTTTTACCATTGAAGTAAGTGTTACGTTCTCAGGCATACCTTCTTCGTGTTGGTCACGGTCAACTCCGATTACCCAAACATCTTCACCATTTTTCTTACGGTTCTTCGCTTCAGTGAACACACCCATACCTGTTCCACCAGCAGCATGATAGATTACGTCAGCTCCTTGTTGATAGAACGTGTTAGCGATCTGTTGTCCTTTTTCAGCTTTGTTGAAGTCTTCTGCATATTGAACCATTACTTCAGCATCAGGATTCGCTGTTAGTACTCCAGCTTTAAATCCGTTTTCAAACTTCTTGATCAGTTCACTGTTAACACCACCAACGAATCCTACTTTGTTCGTTTTAGATTGCATACCAGCTACTAGACCTACTAAGAATGAACCTTCATGCTCAGAGAACGTAATATTCGCTACGTTATCACCTTTAACAACCATATCAACGATTGCAAGTTTTGCATCAGGCTGTTGTTTTGCTACTGTTTCTACGTCAGTTCCCATCAAGAACCCGATTCCAAATACTACATCGTATTTTTGACGAATCAGTGAGTTTAGGTTCGGCTTGTAATCACTTTGTGCAGTTGACTGCAAGTACTTGTAGCCTTTGCTCTCTTCTAAACTATTATCTTTACCGAACTTAGTTAGACCTTCCCAAGCTGACTGGTTGAAAGACTTATCGTCTACACCGCCAGTGTCTGTTACCATCGCTACTTTAAAGTCTTTTTTCTCTCCTCCGCCAGAAGACTTCCCGTCATCAGAAGATCCACATCCGGCAAGAATCGTACCGGCAGTTAACATTGCAGTTACCATTAATCCTAATTTCTTTTTCAAGTCATTTTCCCCCTGTAAGTGTTTTCATTTTAATGACTAAAACCAATGCTGCAAAATAAAGTACCGATCACCCCCTAAAAAAGACTTTAACTATAAGCGCTTTCTTAAAACAGAGAACAAAAACTTATCAGATCTAAAATAGTTGCAAGAATAGAGTACAGGTTCATCAAATTGATCGTAATGCATTTGTTTTAAGATGAGGAGTGGAACGCGTTCATCGCTTTCCAATATTTCAGAAACTCTTTCGTGATATCCGATCGGTTCAATATTTGTTACCGCATACATAACACGTCTACCCGTTTCTTTTTCCAACATCTCTAAGAATGATTCATAATCATGCAATCCTTTTGCAGGGAAAAGGTGTGCTGGCATATGATCTTTGCAGAAAACGACTGGTTCACCATCTGCCGTACGGACACGCTCCATCATCATGAGTCCTTCAGGCAATGAATCGTTAAACTTACTAAGTAGTTCTTCTGTAACATCAGCCATCTGTGACGTTAGGAAAATAGTCCCTGCTCGTTTGCCGCCTCTTTCTATCATATCGGTCACACTGTAAAGTTCTTCAATACCAGATGAGAACAAGGCACGAGTTCTTACAAAAGTCCCAACACCATGTTTTCGAATGAGTACGTTTTCATCTTCTAGAATTCGAAGCGCCTCACGCAGTGTAGCTCTTGAGATTCCAAGTTGTTTTGATAGTTCAAACTCAGAAGGAAGTTTTTCTCCTTCTTTATAAATACCTTCTTCAATATCTTTTTTTAACTTTTCAATCACTTTTATATATAACAAGCGATGGTCAGCCTTTATTGACATTCCAAAACCACCTTAACTAAGTTGTTCGACGTATGACAAATTATTAGTAGAATCGACATTACTATACCATTTTTATTTCTATAAATAAATACTATTTTTACAAATTTTTAATAGGTATTCTTTGGATTTAACATAAATAGAATTAAATTCCATCAACAAATGAAAACGAGCCCCTATGAGCTCGTTTTCCTAAGACTTATGAACTAGATGCTTCTTTTTCGTCTGGCATAGCAGAAATTAACACTTCTCGAGGTTTCGAGCCTTCATATGGTCCTACGATTCCTTTGGATTCCATAGAGTCGATTAATCTTGCTGCTCTCGAATAGCCGATGCGGAACCTTCTTTGTAGCATTGAAACTGAGGCTGTCTGCATATCAACTACGAGTCTGACAGCATCTGTAAACAAGTCATCTTCCGATTCCATGACTGCAGGTTCTGCTTCTTCTGTAGGAATCATCTCTGCTTGATATTGAGCTCTTTGTTGTGTAACACAATGATCGACGATCGCTTCTACTTCTTCATCTGATAAAAACGCACCTTGAACGCGAACAGGTTTTGAAGCTCCTGAAGGGAAGAACAACATATCTCCTCTTCCTAAAAGCTTCTCTGCTCCTCCCATATCAAGTATCGTTCTTGAGTCCGTTTGGGAGGATACACTAAAAGCGATGCGGGAAGGGATGTTCGCTTTAATAACACCTGTAATTACATCAACAGACGGACGCTGGGTCGCAATAATTAAGTGGATCCCTGCTGCTCGAGCCATCTGAGCAAGACGAGTGATGGCATCCTCAACATCACCTGAAGCAACCATCATTAGATCAGCAAGTTCATCCACAATAACCACGATATAAGGTAAGAAAGGCTGTTTTGCATCACCTTTAGCGTTTTGTTTTCGGATCGATTCGTTATATCCTTCAATATTTCGTGTACCGCTGTGTGAGAATAGCTCATACCTGCGTTCCATTTCAGAGACAACCCGCTTTAATGCTTGAGCGGCTTTCTTCGGCTCAGTTACGACTGGTGCCAGGAGATGAGGTATCCCATTATACATATTTAATTCTACCATCTTCGGATCAATCATCATCATTTTCACTTCGTGTGGTTTAGCTCTCATCAAAATACTCGTTATAATGCCGTTTACACACACACTTTTACCACTTCCGGTTGCTCCTGCAACAAGCAAGTGAGGCATCTTAGAAAGATCAGCGATGATCGGTTCTCCTGAGATATCCCTGCCAAGACCGATCGCGAGTGGAGATTGTTGACCAGAGAATTGTGGAGCCTCAAGGACTTCTCTTAATGTCACCATCGAGATCTCTTGATTCGGCACTTCGATCCCAACAGCTGACTTTCCTGGTATCGGCGCTTCAATCCGAATATCTTTTGCGGCTAAAGCGAGAGCCAAGTCATCGGATAGATTCACGATCTTACTTACCTTAACACCAACATCTGGATACACTTCGTATTTCGTAACAGCCGGGCCGAGATGAACTTTAAGTACTTTTGCTTTGACACCAAAACTCTCAAACGTTTTTTCAAGTTTTTTCGCGTTGCTCTTGCTTGCAGCATATTGCTTATCTTTATGCTGCCCGCTGTTTTGAGGCGTTCTAAGATGTTTCATCGTTGGAAGCTGATAATGTTCGTTCTGAATCACTTCATCACCAAAATTAACAGGTAAAGGTGTAGGTGTAGCTGCCGGCTCATCTTCAGTTCTTCTGACTTCCTTTACATCTTCTTTTTCTTCGCTCTCACCGTACATCTGAGGTGCAAATTTCAACTGAACGCCGCTCTCTGTTTGTTGAACTCTTTTTGTGAAATCTTCAATTACTGGATCTTCTGAGATGATGATCTCTTCTGTATCTTCTTCATCATCAACAGTTGCCGGCTTTAAATTTTTCTTTTCTTTTACTTTTTTACTTCTTTCTTCAGAAAATGAAGTCTTCTTTTCTTGTATGTATTCTTTCATTTTAGAAGTTGCTGAACTGGATGTGTCTACTAGTTTCTGAAGAATAACTGATAGCGATTTACCTGAAATCAACAGAAGGCTTCCTATGATTAAAAAGAAGATGACAAGTTTTGTTCCTCCAGCACCAAACAAAAAATAAAAAAGAGCAAAACCGATAGCTCCTACTAGTCCCCCACCGATATCATTGGTTGAGGTCTCCCCTTGAAGCTGCATCCAATAAAGATCCCACGTGTTTCTTATAACTGATGCATCTTTCCATTCCCCACCGTTTGTTAAATGTTCGAACAAAGTCAAGTGGCTCAATACTAAAAATGAGAAGAAAAGTATATAAACACCTGTTAGTTTCTTCGATACCAAAACCGGCCAGCTTCTTTTCCATATCAAATAAAATGATAATAATATACAAGCAAGCAGAAGGATGCCATACCATTCTCCACTAAAAAATCGTAGTAGATGAACAAAAGCCATTCCTACATTCCCCATCTTAGCAAGTGCTAAAGAGGACAATGCCAAGATGGTAAGCCCTGCTATCTCAAACGTCAGCTGCTCTTTCCATCTGCCTTTATTCTTCGCTTTCTTTTTTTTGTTTTTTGCCATTTTTTTCACCTCACTAGCATGCCAGATTCTGTATGTATCAACAAAAATAGAAAGAAAAGCAGCCCTGCAAATCAGAAGGCTGCTTTAAGATAGTATAGCACAATTCTTAGATGACTTTTTAAAAGTTTCGCAGCACCATTCCAGGTTGACAGTCTTCTAGTAAAAAATGAGAAGGGTCTGTGCTCATGATCTGAACGATCTTCGTTTCATCACCCATACGTTCTACAAGTACAGGAACATTATTATAAAGTATTACATTCTGCGCAGACTGTTCGTTTCCTTCTTCCGGAAACATCAATTCAAAAGGCTGCATCGTATACCAGATCATTGTGTTAACCCATTATCATCGTCATTTTTATTCGCTTCGATCAACTCGTTCAACTTCTTGATCGCTTGACCCACTCCGCCTACCGCGTTTATGAGTCCATCACTTACCGCATCTGTTCCAATTACATTCGTACCGATATCTCGCGTAAGGTTTCCTTTAGAAAACATCAGTTCTTTAAATCGCTCTTCCGTGATCTCGGAATGGCTCGTTACGAATGAGATCACACGGTCCTGCATCTTATCTAAGTACTCAAATGTTTGCGGTACCCCAATGACAAGACCTGTTAGTCGAACCGGATGGATGGTCATCGTTGCGGTTGGTGCGATGAACGAATAATCAGCGCTGACCGCTATTGGAACTCCTATAGAATGTCCTCCTCCTAATACGAGAGACACACTAGGCTTTGAGAGGGATGCGATCATCTCAGAGATCGCAAGACCAGCTTCTACATCGCCGCCTACTGTATTTAGGATCACAAGAAGGCCTTCAATCTTATGGTTTTGTTCGATGGCAACTAATTGGGGAATCAAATGTTCGTATTTAGTCGCTTTGTTGTTAGGAGGAAGCTGCATGTGACCTTCGATCTGTCCCACGATTGTCAAACAATGTATGCTCGAGCCTTCCATTGTAGGGACGTTCGTTTGTCCTAACGACTGTATCTTCGGAATAAGTCCGGAGCTATCATCCTTCTTGGGTGCATCTGTTTGTGGTGCTTCTGTTTCTGGTGTCTGATCCATAAATTCATACCCCTTCTAAGTTAGGTTCTTCTTAGTATGGGCGTTATTTCCATTCATATGATAAAAAAAATAAAAACCCGCTGTATCAGCGGGTTAAATTTCCATAATGATCGGCATGATCATTGGTCTTCTCTTCGTTTTTTCAAACAGATACTGACTTAATGTATCTCTAACGTTTGACTTCAGACTAGACCATTCTTTCATATTTTCGTTCATGCACTTTTCAAGTACATCACGAACTTTAGTATTTGCTTCTTGTAGTAGAGCTTCACTTTCACGTACGTAAACAAAACCTCTTGAGATGATCTCGGGACCTGAAATCAGCTTATGAGAATCTTTACTGATCGTCACAACAACGACTAGGATACCATCTTGTGATAAGAGTTTACGGTCACGAAGCACGATGTTTCCGATATCTCCTACACCAAGACCATCTACTAATACGTTTCCTGAAGGAACCTTACCTGTTTTTTGAGCGAACCCGTTGGCGAACTCTACCACTTCACCTTTATCCACGATAAAGATGTTGTCTTTTTCAACTCCAACTTCGATCGCCAATTTTTGATGCGCTTTTTGCATCTTATATTCACCATGAACTGGCATGAAGTATTTTGGTCTCATCATACTGAGCATGAACTTAAGTTCTTCTGCACTACCATGTCCAGAAACGTGAACCTTTTTCTGACCAAATATAACGTCTGCTCCTGTACGCATTAGTTTATCAACCATCTTCGCAACTGAAGTTTCATTGCCAGGTATCGGGGTAGCGGCAATTACGACTGTATCTGAAGGACGAAGAGCGATCTGTTTATGCGATTTTTGTGCCATTCTAGACAAAGCTGCCATCGATTCACCTTGGCTGCCTGTTGTTAAGATGACTACTTTTTCATCACTGTAATCGTTTGCTTGATCGATCGTTACTAATAGATCTTTTTCGAACGTTAAATATCCTAGCTGTGAAGCAATATCAACAACTTTTACCATGCTTCTTCCGTTTACAGCTACTTTTCTGTTTGTTTTTGCAGCTGCGTTCATAACTTGCTGAACACGGTGAACATTTGAAGCAAATGATGCAATGATTATTCTTCCTTTTGCCGCTTGGAATACATCAAGGATCTCTTGTCCAACTTGTGCTTCTGGACCTGTAGATCCTGGTCGCTCAGCATTCGTACTATCTGAGAGCAGGCACAGTACGCCTTCTTCAGCCAATGCTGAAATCTTGCCAAATTCGGTATGCTGTCCATCGATCGGTGTATGATCGATCTTAAAATCACCAGTATTTGCAATAATTCCCTGTGACGTGTGAATTGCAATCCCTACTGCATCTGGAATACTGTGATTTACATGGAAGAAGCTTACCTTCGCACTGTTGAATGAAAGCTTTTGATTCGTTTCAATCATATTTAATTCTGTGGAACGCAAAAGTCCCGCTTCTTTTAATTTTGCTTCTACAAGTCCTAGCGTCAAACGTGTTCCATATACGGGCACAGGTACTTGTCTTAAGACATACGGAAGTCCACCGATATGGTCTTCATGAGCATGAGTTAAAAAGATTCCAGTCACACGCTCCAGGTTTTCCTTTAAATAGGTCACATCTGGAATAACGATATCGATTCCGAGCATTTCCTCTTGAGGAAACATTAGACCTGAGTCCATTACAAAAATTTCCTCACCTGTGTCCACTACATACATGTTTTTGCCGATCTCACCGACTCCGCCCAGGGCAAAAACTTTAATTTTATCTCTATTTTGTTTAGACAATGTGTATATTCCTCCTATGTTGTATGTAAAAAAACTAAAATCCCGATCACGTCACTTAAAAACATTATACTCTATGAGAGGAATACAAAACAAGACTGAGCAAAGGACAAATAAAAATAAGGTTAAAGAGATTTAGAATGTGGAGATCTTCGCTCTAGGAATTTCTTAGCGGCGGGTTGTCAGCCGCCTGCTCTACCATTTTTAATGCTTACTCTTCCGAACCGTCAAAGCCGTAGTCTTGAGAGTAGTTGATTTCCGCTCCAGGTTGCACGCTTTCCATGGGGCGAACGGTGAGCCGCTTTGCGCCATTAGGAGTCTCCACCTGACCGCTCGTCCCATAGGAGTCGGCAACCTTACGCTACAATCAACTTATCAAAGGAGGAATTTAAAAACTTTAAAATCATTAAGCTTTTTAGAAATGACGCTTTTGAATTAACATAATATAGACAGTTAATTTTCTAATACAAATACCCTTGTTTTTCTCTCCGAAATGTCTTAGGACTTTTTACAATGCGGTACCTTTACATTAACCCATGAAAGAAAAATTTATCTTTTAGAACATAGATTGTCATTTGATGAAGTATATCCAAAAGGATAAGCAAATCCTTAAATGTAGAAATGTCGAGGATTGTGCATCAATGTTTACGAATACAGCCATTTATTATTAAAAAAAGGCTACGCATATAAATCACATGCGAAGCCTTTTTTACTGACTAGAAGAAAATCCAGTCTACTCTTTATAAGCTGTTTAATCTATTAGAGAGTGCTTCTCTTTCAGATTGATTTAAAGGCAGTAAAGGCAATCTAACACCGCCAACATCAAGCCCTCTTACTTGTAGTGCGGTCTTAACCGGAGCGGGGCTCGGGGCTTTAAAGAGCTCTTGCATAACCGGAAGCAACTTTCGGTGAATACGCGCAGCTTCTTTATTCTCACCGTCTCTAAATGCCTTGATCATCGTCTGCATCTCGTTACCAATCACATGTGAAGCCACTGAAACGATTCCGGCACTTCCTATCGCTAAAGAAGGAAGGGTCAATCCGTCATCACCGCTGTAAACAACAAAATCGTCAGGCGTATTTTCAATCACTTCACTCATCGTATCTAGATTTCCGCCTGCATCTTTTAAGGCAACTATGTTCGGCACTTCTGCTAGTCGAAGAACTGTATCGACTGAAAATGTAATGACTGATCTTCCAGGAATGTTATACGCCATGATTGGCAAGCTTACAGCATTTGCTATCGCTTTATAATGAGCAATGATTCCTTCTTGACTAGGTTTATTGTAATACGGAGCTACGATCATAATAGCATCCACACCGATTTCTTCAGCCTTTTTTGAAAGATCGATGGAGGCTTTCGTATTATTGCTTCCCGTTCCAGCAACCACAGGAACTCTTCCATCCACCACTTTTACAACGTGTTTAAAAAGTGCAATTTTTTCTTCTGTCGTTAATGTTGCTGACTCTCCAGTAGTACCTGCTACTACAAGACTATCCGTTCCATTGTTGATCAGATGGTTAACCAGCTTCGTCGTTCTGCCAAAATCAATGTTTCCTTTGCTGTCAAAAGGCGTTACCATTGCGGTACTAATACTTCCGAAATTCATTTCCTTCACTCCTCAATACTCATTGAACTGCTGCTGTACAATTTCATGTAAGTTCGCAGATATTCCTTCCTCATTCAAACGAAAAGCGGAATGAAGAGCATTTACTGATTCAATAAGGTCTGCTTTCTTTACAAGCACCCAGATCGTAGTATGTGAATCAGCAGATTGTAAGATTTGTATGTTTCTGCTAGACAGTGATTCAACGATAGCTGCCGTAACACCTGGAGTTCCTGCGATGCCTGCTCCAACTGCCGATACTTTGGCACAATCTCTGTTCACTTCAGGTTCGTATCCAAGATCTTTTAACTTTGCTAATGCCAAATCCGTCTTGTCTTCCATGATCGTATATACGACACCTTTAGGACTAATGTTTATAAAGTCTACTGAAATTTGTTCTTGAGCCATGGCTTTAAACACTTTTGTGTGAAGATCATACTGACCATCGTTCGCATACACTTTAATTTGGGTAATGTTCGAGACATGTGCAATACCCGTAATGATTGATTCTTGAACATCTTTACCGGCAGGTCCTTTTACCGCTGATGTAACAAGTGTTCCGGGAAGATCTGAATACGTGGAACGAATGCGTAGCGGAATCTTTGCTTGCATGGCAATCTCTACAGCACGTGGATGAATGACTTTTGCACCTTGATAAGCCATGTTGCAGATCTCAGCGTATGTTACGACAGATAATGGCCGTGCATCTTTTACTAATCTCGGGTCAGCAGTCATTACCCCTTCTACATCTGTAAAAATATCGATAAACTCAGCCTCTAAAGCGGCTCCCAAAGCAGAAGCACTCGTGTCGCTTCCACCTCTTCCAAGTGTTGCGATATCCCCAGATTTGGATTGTCCTTGAAAACCTGCAACGACTACCACTTGATTGTTTTCAAGTTCTGACTTTATCCGGTCTACTTGCATATCTATAATTCTCGCATTAGAAAAATCATCATTAGTCCTGAATCCTGCCTGAGGACCTGTTAAGGCGACAGATGAAAGACCTGTTGTATTTAACAATCCAGAAAATACGACGGATGAAATAATTTCTCCGCAAGACAACAAAAGATCTTGTTCTCGGTTAGAAATCTTATTCTTATCTCCTACAAGACTTAATAAAGTATCCGTAGCATAAGGATCACCGTAACGTCCCATCGCTGAGACGACGCATACAACTTTATACCCTTCTTCTACCGCATTTTTAATATGACGAATTGCCTCAATGCGGCCTGTATCATCTTTTAAAGAAGTTCCCCCAAATTTTTGAACGATTATCTTCATGAATGCACCTTCTTTATATAATTAAAGCAGATTTAATTTAATTAAGCTCTCTGCTATTTGTACGGAGTTATATGCAGCACCTTTAAGTAAGTTATCTGAAACGACCCACATATGATAAGCGTTATCACGGTCTAAGTCTTTACGTATTCTACCAACAAATACGTCAGGCAGACCTGCAGCTAGAGCTGGCATAGGATAGATCTGATCTTCAGGCTGATCCTGAAGTGTGATGCCAGGAGCTGTTTTAAGTAAATCTCTAATTTCTTGGACAGATGGGTTACCATTCTCAAACTCTGCATACAAAGATTCTGAATGTCCTGTCTCAACTGGTAATCGCACGCAAGTGGCTGCGATCTCTAGATTCTCTAAATGCATGATCTTCTTTGTTTCATTCATCATCTTAAGCTCTTCAAACGTATATCCGTTCTCTTCAAATTTATCAATTTGCGGCACCGCATTAAAAGCGATCTGATAGTGCTTTTTGTCTGAAGCACAAGGCATGATGGAGGCTTCAAAAGATTCATCGTTCAAAATGGCTCTTGATTGTTCTTTTAATTCTTCAACCGCTTTAGCTCCAGCTCCAGAAACAGCTTGGTAAGTAGAAACAATGACTTTTTTTAGGCCGAACTTTTCATGAAGAGGCTGAAGAGCAACGACCATCTGAATCGTTGAACAGTTCGGATTCGCAATGATTCCTTTATGTTTTAACAAGTCTTCTTCATTTACTTCAGGTACAACGAGTGGTACGTTCGGATCCATTCTGAATGCACTCGTGTTATCTACAACGATTGCACCCCTCTTCACCGCTTCGTGTGCGAGCGCTTTGGAAACAGAACCTCCAGCTGAGAATAATGCTAGATCAACACCTTCAAAAGCTTCAGGTGTTGCTTCTTGAATCGTATGAGATTCTCCATTAAACGTGATGACCTGTCCTGCTGATCTTTTACTTGCAAGAAGAGATAACTTTTTTATCGGAAAGTTTTTTTCACTCAACGTATTTAACATCTGCTGGCCAACTGCGCCAGTTGCTCCTACGACAGCTACATGAAATGATTTTTGGCTCATACTTTATTAACTCCTTTATTGTTTAAGGTAAGCAATCTACAACAGAAGGAGAAACTCAAAGTTTTAGTTTCTCCTAGTTAATCCATATAATTTATCATATTTTATCATAAACTTTGAGGTTATGAACGGATTTTCTTCTGTTGTCTGTAATCTATTACCCTAAATCTCTTACCCTAAGAACGGGCTGGAGCTGCTTTCCTTCAATCGCGAGTTCAATTGTTTCAATAAGGGTATCCATGTGAGCGACTAATGAATTTTGCTTTTTGACAGGATCGTCTTGACTGAACGGAATGAAATAAATATTCTTTGTCGCCATCAACCTCATTATATTTACACCGTTTAATCCTAGTCCGTCATTTGTAGATATTCCAAGTACGACCGGTTTTTGGTTACGAAGTGTTGCTTTTGCTCCCATCAATACAGGAGAATCTGTCATAGCATTAGCAAACTTGCTTATCGAATTTCCGGTCAACGGAGCAATGACCATACAGTCTAGTGGTGTTTTTGGTCCAAATGGTTCAGCTTTCACAATAGAATCAACTGGTTCATTTCCAGTAATCTGTTTAATCTTTTCCACCCATTCTCCTTCTTCTCCAAAACGTGTAGACGTATGCCCTACGGTATGTGTGAAGAATGGCGAAACATTCGCTCCGAGCTCGACAAGCTTTTGAATCTGTGGAAACACAGCATCGTACGTGCAGTGAGATCCCGTTAAGCCAAAACCGATATGCTTACCTTTAAAATCCATGATAATTACCCCTTCCGCTTAAATTCGTTGATTAAGAGCTGCGAAAGTACATTTGCAACAATTTTACCTGCTGTCTTTGGAGCAACAATTCCTGGCAATCCTGGTGCAAGAAGTGCTTTGATCCCGCGTTTTTCTGCATACCTAAAATCAGTTCCTCCAGGTTTTGAAGCAAGATCAACCACTAATGTATGTGAAGGAAACTTTGAGATCACATCAGCATTAACGATCTGTGTAGGTATCGTGTTGATGCAAACATCCGTTTCATAAACTTCATTCTTTAAATCATCTAAATGAAACGGAATCATTCCCATCTCAGAGATCCTTGCCATGTGTTCCGACTTTCTCGCCCCAACTTTTACGCGCGCTCCTAATGCTTGGAATGTCCTTGCAACACTCATTCCTACACGTCCAAATCCTAGAACAACCGTATTTGATTGATGGATGGTGATATCTGTATGCTGGATGACCATCATGATCGTTCCTTCAACAGTAGGGATGCTGTTATAGATCGCAACATCATCTCTTTCAAATAATTTCGTTAGCTTTCTATTGCTGTTTTTTGTGATAGCATCTAAATAAGAATTGCTGATACCCGAAAATACTTGGCAATGATCTTTCGTCTTGTTTAGATGATCTTCTGTAAGAATCATTTTTTTATTAGAGAAAATAGTATCGATTTCCCCCTGCAGTCCTGTTCCACTTACAGGCAGAATGATGCTGTCTAACTTCGAGAAATCCACTTCATCTATATCCATTTTTGAAGCTCCTGTAAATCCATGATCAAGTTGGTCATAACCGATTAGTGTAAGTATCGCATCCAGTTCTGTTAGTTTCCGAATAACCTCTAACTGTCTCGCATCGCCGCCAAAAACGGCGATATGCAAATCCGTTAACATTCTTTCTCCCCTTTCTCCGTTGTTCCTTTTCTTGCAGGGGATAACTATCCACGTTCACCATCATATGAACACCCCGCCTATCTGGTTACAGAAAGACATCCTGAACAACGGTATAACTCATATTTAATAATCGTTTTCATTTCGCTAATCACACGATCATAAGCTTTCAATCAACACCATTATATTCATGAGCAACTCCTATGTTTGGGGCAATCAGAAAACGCTAAGCCCATTTTTAAAGAAGAGATCTGAAAACGCAAAAAAACCCGGATGTATTCCGGGTTTTGATGTAATAGTAAATAGGCTATTGAAGTCCTTTTGGAAGTACTCCTTGCGGACTCACTAGAGAAGCTGAACATCCTTCACTAAAGATAGACTGAACCAATGTATCCACGTCGTCTTTTGATACGTTATCGATCGATTCCACCATATCATCAAGGGTACGGTGGTAACCTAAGATAAGCTCATGTTTTCCATTTCGACTCATTCTGCTGTTGGTGCTCTCAAGACTCAGCATCAAGTTTCCTTTTATCTGTTCTTTAGAATTCTTCAATTCTTTGTCCGTAATTCCGTTCTCTTTTAAATCATCTACGATATTTAAGATGGTGTTATACAGTTCATCTAATTGATGTGGAGCTGTTCCTCCATAAATCGTAAAGATCCCATTATCCTGAAACGCAGAATGATAAGAGAACACAGAATAAGCTAATCCTTTCTGCTCTCTTACTTCTTGGAACAAACGGCTAGACATACTCGACCCAAAGATATTATTTAAAATGATCAAACTGTAGCTGCGTTTGTCTTTTAGAGAAAGTCCAGGGAAACCGAGACAAAGATGTGCTTGTTCTGTTTCTTTTTTACGAGATAGCTTCTCTGGATAAAAAACTGGAGTTTGAATTTCCGGTTTGATAACGCCACTTGTTTTGTAATCACCAAACCATTTCTCAACTTCCTTAATGAAGGATTCATCGACGTTTCCTGCGACAGAAATGACTACTTCTTCCGGAACATAATGAGTATCCATATAATCTCGAAGTGTATGACCGGTAAAGGTGTTCAATGTTTCTTCTGTACCTAAAATAGGAAAGCCTAGTTCATGATTTTGAAAACTAGCACGGCTTAACATATCATGAACAATATCATCAGGTGTATCTTCATACATTTTAATTTCTTCTAAAACAACATTCTTTTCTTTTGCTAACTCACCTTCATCGAAAGTAGAGTTGAAAAACATGTCCGCTAATACTTCTAGTGCATATGGTGAATGGGTATCTAAAACTTTTGCATAATAACATGTGTATTCTTTTGAAGTAAAAGCATTCACTTGTCCACCGATGCTATCAAAAGATTCGGCAATTTCTCGTGCAGTTCTTGTCTTAGTTCCTTTAAAGAACATATGCTCCAGAAAATGCGAGATTCCGTTGTTTTTTGTGTTTTCAAATCTTGAGCCTGTGCCGATCCATACACCGATCGCTACAGAGCGTACTGTTGGAATGTTTTCCAAAACGATTCGCACGCCGTTTGAGCATGTATATCTTTTAATCAAACTTGTTTCCCCCTAGCTGTCAGTTGTTCCACAATAATCATAGGAACAATATACCATTATCATAAGGCGTACACAACTTTACTTGATGGTTTTAGGAACTAATCTCTTTTCATCCATCAAGTCAGATACCGTTCCGATGCTGTAACCTTTTTCTTTTATTCCTTTAATCAGTTTATCAAGACCGGCAGAAGATGATTCTGTTGGGTGCATTAAGATCATAGCACCAGGATGTACTTTACTAAGAACCCTGGAAACCATTTCATCAGGATTAGGTTTTCTCCAATCGATCGTATCTACGGTCCAAAGAATCGTTTTCATATCCATCTCTGATGCGATCTGTACAACGTCGTTCCGAAAGCTGCCACTTGGGGGAGCAAACCATTTTGGCTGTATGTCCAGCGTCGCATGTATCACTTCGTTCGTTTGTTTGAGTTCCTCGGTTATTCGTGTATTGGTCATCTTTTTTAAATCCGGATGGGAGTATGCGTGATTACCGATCTCATGTTTTTCTTCTGCAATCATTTTAGCCAATGACGGGTTCTTTTTTACCCATGAGCCATCTAGAAAATAAGTGGATTTCACATTATTCTTTTTCATCGTTTGGAGCATGCCAGGAAGGTATTCATTTCCCCATGCTACGTTTACTAAAAGGGTTACCATAGGTTTCTCAGGATTACCTCTATAGATAGGTGATGCAGGAAGGTCTTCAAGATGAACGCTTGGTTTTATTTGTTTGATAACAAGTTTGTTGTGTTCAAATTTATCCGCTTTCTTCATCGCTTTAAAAGATTCTTCCATATCAACAACAATGCCATTATAACCGGGAGTGGCTTTCCATACTGGATCAATCTCTGCATTTTTAGGAGCAGTATTCAGCTCCTTCGCTTTTTCCTTGATCTGCTGATAGATTGAATTAGATTCCATTTGCGAAACGGCTGTGCTTTGAGCCTTTAAACTCTCAATATAGGTGCTTGTAAATGGATTATGCAACGAAAACGCTATCGAAGTGATAACCAATACGACTAAAGACCATTGAAGAATTTTATTTTTCACGTAAACTCCCTCCCTGTAACCAAGGTATGTACGACTTGGACAGGTTAGAACGATTATAAAAAGAGCTGGAGTAAGTACTTTAATATACATTAACGATGTGAACACCAATCCTCAAAAAAAGCTACTATTACAACACAAAAAAAAGACTGACCAATACGATACCATGTATCTGTATTTGGTCCAGTCTTTTTACTGTTTACTTTATGCGTTTTGCTGCTGCTCGTTCTTTGCTTTTTCTTCTTTCAGTACAACTTTACGAGATAAGTTTACGCGACCTTGATTATCGATTTCCATAACTTTAACCATGATCTCGTCACCAAGTTTCAGAACATCTTCAACTTTTCCTACACGTTCTTCAGCAAGTTCAGAGATGTGAACAAGTCCATCCTTACCGCTGAATAGTTCTACAAACGCACCAAACTTTTCGATACGTTTAACTTTACCCATGTAGTACTCTCCTACTTGAACTTCACGAACAATATCTTCAATGATTTTCTTCGCTTTTTTATTCATCGCTTCGTCAGTTGATGCGATGAATACTGTACCATCTTGCTCGATATCAATCTTAACTCCAGTTTCTTCAATGATCTTGTTGATGATCTTTCCGCTCGGCCCGATCACATCACGGATCTTATCTGGATTGATCTTCATCGTTAAGATCTTAGGAGCATATTGAGAAAGTTGTGTACGAGATTCTGAAAGTGTTGCAAGCATAGACTTCAGAATGATCATACGTCCTTCTTTTGCTTGTGTTAGAGCTTCTTGAAGAATTTCACGGTTAATACCTGAAATCTTAATGTCCATCTGAAGTGCAGTGATACCGTTAGGAGTTCCTGCCACTTTAAAGTCCATATCTCCAAGATGATCTTCCATGCCTTGAATATCCGTTAGAACCGTTACATCTTCACCGTCAGAGATCAGACCCATAGCAATACCTGCAACAGGAGCTTTGATCGGAACACCAGCATCCATCAATGCAAGCGTACTTGCACAAATACTAGCTTGAGATGTAGAACCGTTGGATTCTAATACTTCTGAAACGAGACGAATCGTGTATGGGAACTCTTCTTCGTTAGGAATCACTTGCTCTAAAGCACGCTCCCCTAGTGCACCATGTCCGATTTCACGTCTGCCCGGTCCACGCATAAATCCAGTTTCACCTACACTGAATGGAGGGAAGTTATATTGGTGCATGAAACGTTTAGACTCTTCCACACCAAGACCGTCAAGAACTTGAACATCGCCAAGAGCTCCTAACGTACAGATGCTGAGTGCTTGAGTTTGCCCACGTGTAAATAGACCTGAGCCATGAGTTCTTGCTAAAATACCGACCTTAGAAGAAAGTTGACGAATTTCATCTGTTTTTCTTCCGTCCGGACGTACTTTCTCTTTAAGGATCAAGCGTCTTACTTCTTCTTTGATGAGTTTATGTAAAACCTCTTTTGCTTCGCTGGCTTTATCTTCATCTTCTTCATAACGAGAAGCGACGTTTGCACTTACAGCGTCTAAAGCTTCTTGACGTGCATGCTTTTCAACAACCTTGACTGCTTCTTTAACATCGTTTCCAACAAATTCACGAACTTCTTGTTCAACATCTTTATCTAGCTCATGAAGAACAATCTCCATCTTCTCTTTACCGATTTCAGAAACAATTTCTTCTTGGAAAGCGATTAAGCGCTTGATCTCTTCATGACCAAACATGATCGCTTCAAGCATCACTTCTTCAGAAACTTCTTCTGCACCAGCTTCAACCATGTTGATGGCATGTTTAGTACCCGCAACAATTAATTGAATATCACTTTTTTCATTCTGCTCAACTGTTGGATTGATCACAAACTTGCCTTCGATTCGACCAACAGTTACTCCAGCGATCGGTCCTTCAAAAGGAATATCAGAAATAGACAACGCAAGTGATGATCCGATCATCGCAGCCATTTCTGAAGAACAGTTTTGATCGACACTCATTACTGTGCTGACAACTTGTACTTCGTTACGGAAACCATCTGCGAAAAGAGGACGAATAGGACGATCGATCAAACGACTCGCTAATACAGCTTTTTCGCTTGGACGTCCTTCACGTTTAATAAATCCACCTGGAATTTTACCAACTGCATATAAACGCTCTTCGTAGTTTACTGTCAGCGGAAAGAAACTAAGATTTTTAGGCTGTTTTGATGCAACAGCTGTAGAAAGCACTGCGGTATCGCCATATCTTACCATTACAGCACCGTTCGCTTGTTTTGCTAATTCTCCAATTTCGAACGTAAGCGTTCTACCCGCCCAGTCCATTGTAAAAGTTCTTTTTTGTTGATCCATTTTACTTGGTACTCCTCTCAACACTTAGAAAAATCCTATCATATTATGGTTCTATTATATCCTAACGTAGTCCTTCCTAAAAAGAAAAACTCGAAAGAATTTACTCATACATACCAAGAATAACATGTTTAGTGCCGTTTATGGATGAATGCTTGCAATAAAAAAAGCGGGAAATATATCCCGCTTTGCTGGATTAACGACGTAATCCAAGTCTTCCGATCAATTCGCGGTAACGCGTGATGTCCTTGTTACGTAGGTACGTTAACAAGTTACGACGCTTACCAACCATTTTCAATAGACCACGACGTGAGTGGTGATCTTTCTTGTGTGTACGCAAGTGATCATTCAACTCATTGATTTGTTCAGTAAGGATAGCGATTTGAACTTCTGGAGATCCAGTGTCCGTATCATGTACCTTATACTCGCTGATTAGTTCGTTCTTACGCTCTTGAGTAATAGCCATCCTTTTCACCTCCTTAATAATAGAAACACCAATTACCGAGCAAACGTCGGTGACTCGATTTGCCAAGCAATGGTTATATGCACATTAAAATGTACAGTTATTATCATAGACTTTTTATAGAATAATTGCAAGTTTTTTATTACAGTGATTGTATAATTTCATATGTTTTGCTTTTATCGGCATGAAGCTGAGCAATGAGCTCGTCTATTCCACTAAATTTCTTCTCATCACGAATTCTTTTCAACCATGTAATACGAACATCTTCACCATATATTTCGTGGTTGAAGTCAAAGATATGAACTTCGAGTGAAGGTTTTTTTTGATCATCTTTAAATGTTGGTTTATAGCCTACATTCGCCATCGCTAAATAGCTCTTGTTATCGATAGAAACCTCAACTGCATATACACCAACTTTTGGCAGTGAATATTGGTCGGTGTCGAGGTTCGCAGTCGGGAACCCGATCGTACGACCACGCTTATCCCCATGAATCACCGTACCATTTAGCTTATATCTTCTGCCCAAATAAGGCTCGATCTCATCGACTAGACCTTCTTTTAGATAGTTTCTAATCAGTGTGGAACTTATTTTATGACCATCTTTTTCGATTTTTTCAATAACCGTCTGTCCAAATTGTCCGTTAGACTCTTTTACTAACGTTTCAACGTTTCCTTTTCCATACTTTCCATATGAAAAATCAAATCCGGTAACAACATGGACTACATTCAAACCGATCACATACTGATCAACAAACTCCTGAGTATCTAGATTTGCAAAAACATGATCGAATTTCACAAGATAAAATCTCTCTACACCCATCTCCTCTAGGATTCTTTTCTTCTCTTCTAAAGGTGTGATATATGTCCAATTTTGATCACTTTTGCCTAATACAACAGACGGATGCGGGTGAAAGCTCATAACTGCAGGAACAGCGTTGTTCTTCTTAGCAAGCTCTACTGCTGTGTTAATCACACGTTGGTGTCCTACATGAATTCCGTCAAAATAACCTAGGGCCAAAAAAGTTGGTGGAAGGTTATCTTGTTGAAAATGATGCGGATGACTTATAACAATCGTTTCCAAAAACTCACCTACTAACTTCTTTCGTTAATCAATGGCTAACACTTTAACCGGTTTTATTAAACCCGGTTTTGAAGGATGGTTCTCATAAATGGCTAGACATTTTCCTTCTTCATTATAAACACCAAACGGGCTTTGTACCAAATCTTTTGGTGCTTCAAGCACAGAACCATTTTTTATTTTGAACAAGAGTTCTTCTGAAACAGTCCATTTAGGAAAGTGAGAGATTCCTTTTTCAAGTGGGAAAAGATAATCTTCTAAAGGCGTCTCACCGCTTTCAAGCTGCTCAAACGTCACACAATCATCTATAGAGAACGGCCCTGATGCTGTTCTGATCAAAGATGACATATGTGCCGGATATCCAAGTCTTTCACCGATCTCAACAGCAAGCGTCCTAACGTATGTACCTTTTGAACATCGTACACGGAATGAAAATACTGGTTGTTCCTTCTTTAGCATCTCTAAGTTGTCGTCATTAATTAGCTGTAGCTCATGAATAGTAACATTACGTTTTGGGCGTTCGACTGTCAGCCCTTGCCTCGCATATTCATAGAGTTTTTTTCCGTTAACTTTAACCGCTGAATACATCGGAGGAATCTGTTCGATCTCTCCTTGTAGAGACTGTAGTATATCTTTTATATCAGAAAAAGAGATATCCTTTTCTATATGTTTTTCTTCTACTTTCTCACCATGAGCATCTTCTGTTTCTGTAGAAAATCCTAAAGTGACTTCACCTATATATTCCTTGCCATAGTCTGACATGTACTCTGCGATTTTCGTCGCTCTTCCGATACATATAGGGAGGACCCCCGTTACCTCAGGATCTAATGTACCTGTGTGTCCCACTTTTTTTGTTGAAAAGATTCTTCTAATCTTTGCCACACAATCATGTGATGTCATACCAGCAGGTTTTTTCA
Organism: Bacillus sp. E(2018); assembly: GCF_005503015.1. Taxonomy (NCBI): domain Bacteria; kingdom Bacillati; phylum Bacillota; class Bacilli; order Caryophanales; family Bacillaceae; genus Bacillus; species Bacillus sp. E(2018). Next base: position 1,332,835 of record NZ_SCOL01000001.1, read on the forward strand.
ATGCCAAAATTCCTTGTCTTGCACTCATAAAAGCTTCTCCTTTGATCGCATGATCTCTTTTTACAAGCAAAAAATGGATAGACAAAATTAATTGCCTATCCATTTCTATTATGGTTTCGGATGCTCTTCGTTTTCTTCGTCATCTTCATCCTCACGTTTGATATCAGACAAAAGACTTTCGATCTTGCTTCCATAATTTAGAGATTCATCAAATTTAAAAAAGATGTCTGGCGTTTTACGCATGCGGATTCGTTTTCCGATTTCCGTACGAATGAAACCTGTAGCTTTCGCCAGGCTTCGCAATGTTTGTTCCTTTTGATCGGCATCACCAAACACAGAAACATAAACAGTAGCCTGCTGTAAATCACCTGTTACATCTACCGCCGTAACGGTCACAAAACCTACGCGGGGGTCTTTGATTTTTCGGCCTATAATGTCACTAAGCTCTTTTTTCATCTGTTCCCCAATACGATTGGAACGGATTGTGCCCATTTTTACTACACCCCGTTTCTTGCCACTTGCCTTACAGCCACTCGATGTTTGAATGTGTAACTTCCAACTCAGTAATAGATGTAATAATCGCAAGTGCTCTTTGCAATTCTTTTTCTGCTATTATTTTGTCCGAAGAAACGGTAACCATACTTATCTCGGCCCGCTGCCACAAATCTTGATGATCTGTTTCAGATACAGCCACGTTTAATCGTTGACGAAGCCTGTTTACCGCTTTTTGAACAACTGAACGTTTATCTTTTAACGACTGTGCTTCATAGATGAAAAACTCAACCGTTAAGAACCCGATCATTTTACTTTAATTTCTTCCATGATATAAGCTTCAATGATGTCGCCCTCTTTAATATCATTGAACTTTTCTAACGTGATTCCACATTCGTATCCAGCAGATACTTCCTTAGCATCGTCTTTAAAACGTTTAAGTGCATCGATCTTACCTTCGTAAGATACTACGCCGTCACGAATCAAGCGAACTGTAGAATCTCTTGTAATCTTACCTTCAGTAACGTAACATCCCGCGATCGTACCCACTTTAGAAACTTTGAAAGTCGTACGAACTTCAACTTGCCCAATAACTTTTTCTTCAAATTCTGGGTCAAGCATCCCTTTCATCGCTGATTCGATCTCTTCGATTACGTTGTAGATAATTCTATGCAGACGAACATCGACTTTTTCAGCGTCAGCTGTACGTTTTGCACCGTTATCAGGACGAACGTTGAAACCGATCACGATTGCATTTGAAGCTGATGCAAGCATGATGTCATACTCATTGATCGCTCCAACACCAGAGTGGATGATTTTAACTTTAACGCCTTCAACGTCGATTTTTTGTAATGAACCTGCAAGCGCCTCAACAGAACCTTGAACATCACCTTTGATAATAACATTAATTTCTTTGATGTCACCTTCTTTAATCTGATTAAAGAGGTCATCAAGGTTTAGTTTTGAAGATTCTTTACGCTGTGCATCTTGTTGTTTTTTGAAGCGAGACTCACCAACTTGACGAGCTTTTTTCTCGTCAGCAAAGACCATGAACTGATCCCCTGCTTGTGGTACATCGTTCAAACCAGTAATTTCAACTGGTGTTGAAGGTCCTACCGTTTTAACTCTGCGGCCAAGATCGTTCACCATCGCACGAACACGACCATATGTGTGCCCTACTACGATTGGATCACCAACATTTAACGTACCTGATTGAACGAGTAGAGTGGCTACAGATCCACGGCCTTTATCAAGCTGTGCTTCAATTACTGTTCCAATTGCTGTACGGTTTGGATTTGCTTTTAATTCTTCAACTTCTGAAACTAAGTTGATCATTTCAAGCAGGTCGTCAATCCCGTCACCTTTAATCGCTGAAACGTTTACGAAGATTGTATCTCCACCCCAAGCTTCCGAAACAAGTCCGTGCTCAGTTAATTCTTGCATAACTCGATCTGGGTTAGCAGATTCTTTATCCATCTTGTTTACAGCAACGATGATTGGAACTTCCGCTGCTTTAGCATGGTTGATCGCTTCTACTGTTTGAGGCATTACACCGTCATCCGCAGCTACAACAAGAATCGTGATATCTGTTACTTGAGCTCCGCGAGCACGCATCGTTGTAAACGCAGCATGTCCAGGAGTATCTAAGAACGTAATCTGTTTTCCATTGTTCGTAATTTGATAAGCACCGATATGCTGTGTAATTCCACCAGCTTCGCCTGCAGTTACCTTTGTGTTACGAATCGCATCAAGAAGCGTTGTTTTCCCGTGGTCAACGTGACCCATGATCGTAACGACCGGCGGACGAACTTGAAGATCTTTTTCTTCATCTACGATTTCGTAGTTTTCAAATTCAGTCTCATCCACGATGATCTCTTCTTCTACTTCTACATCGTAGTCAGCTGCAATCAATTCGATCGCTTCTTTATCAAGCTCTTGATTGATCGTTGCCATGATTCCAAGACCCATTAACTTTTTAATGATCTCAGAAGTATCTTTGTGCAACTTTTTAGCTAATTCACCAACTTGAAGTGATTCAGTGAAAGTGATCTTACTTGGTGTTTCAAGAACTTTCTTTTGAGGAGCTTGTTGTTGCTGGTTTCCGCCGCCTCTGTTTTGTTTGTTGCGATTGTTGTTGTTCTTGTTGTTGTTGTTTCTATTGTTGTTTTGGTTTCTATTGTTATTATTCTTGTTGTTTGAATGATTGCTATTGCTCTTGTTTTGATTGTTGTTGCTATTTTTGTTTTGAGTGTTGTTGCTAGTCTTGTTCTGATTATTTTGGCTGTTAGTATTCGTGGACTTTGGTCCTTTAGCTTGTGACGAGTTATTGTTCTCTTTTTTTATTTTCATATTACTCTCTTTTTGAACTTCCTTTTTATTAGATTTGGTGTCATTACCAGGGTTGCTATTTTTCACATCTGATTTAGGGAGTTGATTTTGATTCGTTGATTTTGGTTGATCTTTGTTGGTCTTTGGACGATAAGCTTCATCCAGCTTTTTAAGAGCTGCCTGATCAATCATAGACATATGATTCGCAACGTGGACATCCATCGTTTTAAGCTTTTCAATAATGTCTTTACTTTGAACATTTTTCTGTTTCGCATATTCGTATACGCGGATTTTACTCATATGTTCACCCCCGAGTTAGTGATCAAGAAGTTCCTTCAATCTCTTAGAAAATCCTTGATCATTTACAGCAACTACAACTCGTTGCTCCTTACCGATAGCCCTACCTAAAACATTGCGATCTTGTACCCAAACAAGATCAATTTTGTAAAAGGCACATTTATCTGTAACTTTTTTCTTTGTATTATCAGAAGCATCTTTTGACAGCAAAACAATTCTCGCGTTTTGCTTTTGGATGCTTTTCACAACTAGTTCTTCACCGGAAATGACTTTACCGGCTCGAGCTGCTATTCCAAGAAAGTTTTCCCAAGGAGTTGGTTTCAAGATGTATGACTTCCTTTTTCAAGCTGTTCAAATAGATCAGCTGGAATCTTTGTTTTGAGATGTGACTCAAGAACCTTTTTCTTTTTTGCTTGTTCGATACAAGCAGGTTCATGACAAAGGTAGGCTCCTCTTCCGGATTTTTTCCCCGACATGTCGACAGAGACTTCTCCTTCTGGTGAGCGGACAATACGTGTTAATTCTTTTTTAGCCTTCATCTCTTGACAGGCTACGCATTTTCTCATCGGAATTTTACGTGTTTTCATTGTCTCCACCTCGTCTACTCTTACTCTTCATCCTCATCAGTATCTTCGAAAAAATCACTGCGAGCGTTTGACGGATCGTACACACCTGATTCTATTGCTTCTGTTTCACTTTTAATATCAATCTTCCAACCTGTTAACTTCGCAGCAAGACGAGCATTTTGGCCTCGTTTACCAATCGCTAATGAAAGTTGATAGTCAGGAACGATAACCGTTGTCATCTTTTCTTCTTCATTCACTTGTACCTCAAGTACTTTTGCTGGGCTAAGTGAATTTGCTACATATACAACTGGATCTTCACTCCATCGAACGATATCAATCTTCTCACCGTTCAATTCGTTTACGATCGTTTGAACACGTGCACCTTTTTGTCCAACACAAGATCCAACTGGATCGACTTCAGGATCAGCAGCATGAACGGCAATCTTTGAACGGTCACCTGCTTCACGAGCGATTGATTTAATTTCAACCGTTCCATCATAGATCTCTGGCACTTCAAGCTCGAATAGGCGTTTCAAAAGACCTGGGTGAGTTCTTGATACTAAAATTTGAGGACCTTTTGTCGTCTTTTCAACTTTAGTAATGTACACTTTGATGCGGTCGTTCGTGGTATGAGATTCACCTGGCATCTGTTCAGCAGCAGGAAGAAGAGCTTCAACTCTGCCTAGGCTAACATACATATAACGGTGGTCTTGTCGTTGGACGATTCCCGTAATGATATCTTCTTCACGATCAATAAATTCAGAGAAGATGATACCGCGTTCTGCTTCACGAACGCGTTGTGTCACTACTTGTTTAGCTGTTTGAGCAGCAATCCGACCAAAATCTTTTGGTGTAACTTCTTCTTCTACAATATCTTCTAATTCATAGCCAGGGTTGATCGCTTGAGCTTCTGCCACTGAGATTTCTTGACGATCATCCTCAACTTCTTCAACCACATTTTTTCTTGAGAAAACACGGATACTTCCTGTGTCTCTGTTAAAATCAACACGAACATTTTGCGCTTGATGAAAATTGCGCTTGTACGCAGAAATTAGGGCAGCTTCAATCGCTTCAATAATTACTTCTTTACTAATCCCTTTTTCCTTTTCTAACAATGTAAGTGCATCCAAAAGCTCGGTACTCATTTTTCTTCTCCCCTCTTCATTAAAAAACAACCGCAAGACGGGCGTTGGCCACTTTAGCATAAGGTAACTCTACCTTTTTCACTTGCGTTTTCACTCTAATCTCCATGAACAGCGTTTCACCGTCAAAGTCTTTTAAAAGTCCTTCATATACTTTCTCACCGTTTAATGGCTCATAAAGTTTAATGTTTACATTTTTGCCGATAGCATTTTTTACATCTTCAGGTTTCTTTAATGGTCTTTCGACTCCTGGAGAAGATACTTCTAAAAAGTAGGGCTGTTCGATCGGATCAAGTTCATCTAGTTTTTCACTTAATTGTTCACTGACAGTCCCGCATTCCTCGATATCAATTCCACCCGTGGAATCGATATATACACGGAGAAACCAGTTTTTACCCTCTTTAACAAATTCAACGTCAACAAGTTCAAGTCCTAGTTTTTCAACGATTGGGGTTACAAGCTCTGTTGTGAGCTCTGTAATCTTCTGACTCATTGCTGCCCTCCTTCTTACTGAATGACCTCAAAACGTAACGAAAGAGTGGGGAGTCCCACTCTTTCGCCGACAGTTATTCATTCAACAGTATTTCCAAAAATACTATACCATAACCAATAAAATACTGCAACTGATCAAGCCCTCAGAAAGCCCTTGTTAAAAGAGCGAAAGCTGGTTTGCATCAGGCATCCCTTCTAAACAACCTTGGTCATCTAAGTACTCAATAATGGTCTTAGATAACTTCGCACGCTGCTGAAGATCTTCTTTAGAAAGAAATTCACCTTGTTCTCTTGCTTTTACAATGTTCAATGCTGCGTTTGTGCCTAATCCTGCGATTGAATTGAACGGTGGAATCAACGTGTCTCCTTCTACTAAGAAATCTGTTGCGCTCGAGCGATAAAGGTCGATTTTCTGAAACGATAGCCCTCTTTCACACATCTCAAGAGCAAGCTCGAGAACAGTCTGCAAGTTCTTCTCTTTTGTAGAAGCATCGAGACCTTTAGCAGAGATCTCTTCAATCTTTGTCTTTAACGCTTTGGATCCTCTGATCATAGACTCCACATCAAAATCATCTGCTCTTACCGTGAAATATGCCGCGTAGAACCAAATCGGATAATGAACTTTAAAATAGGCGATACGAACGGCCATCAATACGTATGCTGCAGCATGGGCTTTAGGGAACATGTATTTGATCTTCAAACATGAACCAATATACCAATCAGGGACATCATTCTTCTTCATCTCATCGATCCACTCATCCGGCAGACCCTTTCCTTTACGTACACTCTCCATGATCTTAAAAGCAAGCGACGGCTCGAGGCCTTTATAGATCAGGTAGACCATGATGTCATCACGGCATCCGATAACATCTTTTAGCACACAAGTACCGTTTGCGATCAGTTCGTTCGCGTTGTTAAGCCACACGTCGGTACCATGAGATAGTCCTGAAATCTGTACAAGTTCAGAGAAAGTACTAGGTTTGGTTTCTTCTAGCATCTGTCTTACGAACTTTGTTCCGAACTCTGGAATTCCTAATGTGCCTGTCTTACACATAATCTGATCTTCGGATACACCTAACACGTCCGGACCTGAGAAGATTTTCATCACTTCTGGATCAGACGCAGGAATGGTCTTCGGATCAATACCGCTTAGATCTTGCAGCATACGTATAACGGTCGGATCATCGTGTCCGAGTATATCAAGTTTTAATAAATTATCGTGAATCGAGTGAAAATCAAAATGAGTCGTCTTCCATTCTGATCCACTATCATCGGCTGGGAACTGAACAGGACAAAAATCATAGATGTCCATATAATCTGGAACAACTATTATTCCACCTGGGTGCTGACCCGTTGTTCTTTTTACTCCTGTACAACCAGCTACGAGGCGATCAACTTCTGCCGATCGGATCGTTAAGTTATTGTCTCCCGCATACCCTTTTACATAACCATAAGCCGTTTTTTCAGCTACGGTACCTATCGTACCTGCACGATACACATAATCTTCACCGAATAGTTCTTTCGTGTAGTTATGTGCTCTAGGCTGGTATTCACCTGAGAAGTTCAAGTCGATATCCGGTACTTTATCTCCTTTAAAACCAAGGAAAGTTTCGAACGGAATATCTTGTCCATCTTTTATATAAAGCACTTCGCAAGTTGGACACTCTTTATCTGGAAGATCATAACCAGAACCTACAGAACCATCATTAAAGAAATAGGATTCTTTACACTTCGGACAAACATAGTGAGGAGGGAGTGGATTTACTTCAGTAATCTCTGTCATTGTCGCAACAAACGACGAACCAACTGATCCACGCGATCCTACAAGGTATCCATCAATCAACGATTTTTTTACAAGTTTATGTGAGATCAAGTAAATAACCGCAAATCCATGTCCGATAATACTCTTTAATTCTTTTTCTAACCTTTTCTCAACAAGTTCAGGAAGGTTCTCTCCATAGATGCTTCTCGCTCGGTTATAACTCATCGAGCGCACTTCATCATCTGCGCCCTCGATCTTCGGTGTATATAAATCATCAGGGATCGGTTTGATCTCCTGAATCATGTCAGCGATCTCTCTCGTATTTTCACAAACTACTTTTTGAGCTTTTTCCTCACCTAAGAAAGAGAACAAGTCTAACATCTCATCCGTCGTTCTAAAATGAACATCTGGAAGAGTTTGTCTGTTCAGCGGATTCGCTCCACCTTGAGAAGAGATCAAGATCTTTCGATAGATCGCATCTTCAGGGTTTAAATAATGAACGTTTCCTGTTGCGACAACCGGTTTGTTCAATTTCTCTCCAAGCTGAACGATGTTAGAGAGGATCTCTCTTAAGTTCATCTCATCTGCGACTAATTCTCTTTCGATAAGATGATAATAGTTACTTGGTGGCTGAACCTCTAAGTAATCATAGAACTCCGCGATCTTTTCAACTTCTTCGATTGGTTTTTGCATCATACCTTCAAACACTTCACCTTTATCACAAGCTGAACCGACGAGTATACCTTCTCGTAGTTTACTTAATCGTGATCTAGGGATACGTGGTGTTCGATAAAAATAAGATAGATGTGATTCAGAAACGAGTTTGTATAAATTCTTAAGACCTTCTTGTGTCGCAGCTAAAAGTGTACAGTGAAACGGTCTAGATCTCTGAAATCCGCCTTGTCCCATATTATCGTTCAAACGGTCGTGATAGAAGATATCCTTTTCAAACGTCTCTTTTAGAAGCTTCCATAGTAGATAACCAGTAGCTTCAGCATCATAGATGGCTCGGTGATGCTGAGTAAGTTCGATATCGAACCTTTTACAAAGGGTGTTCAATCTATGATTCTTTAATTGCGGCAGCAGAAATCTTGCCAATTCAAGTGTGTCAATAACAGGATTCTTCGCTTCGCCTAATCCTATCTTTCGTAAACCTTCGTTCAAGAATCCCATGTCAAAGCTCGCGTTATGAGCTACTAGGATATCATCACCCATAAACGCATGAAAATCACGAAGCACTTCTTCGATCTCAGGTGCGTTCTCGACCATATCATCTGTAATTCCAGTTAATTCAATCGTTGTTTGAGATAGGGATTCATGAGGATTCGCGAACCTTTCAAAACGATCAATGATCTCCCCGCCACGTATTTTTACAGCTGCGAGTTCAATAATTTTATTATATACAGCTGATAAACCTGTCGTCTCAACGTCAAAGACAATGTATGTTTCATCTGTTAATTTTCTCGGCGCCTCGTTGTATGCGATCGGTACTCCATCATCTACAAGATTCGCTTCAAGTCCATACAGGATCTTGATTCCGTTTTTCTTTCCTGCATTATAAGCTTCTGGAAAGGACTGAACACCAGCATGATCAGTTATCGCGATAGCTGGATGACCCCATTTTTTTGCCTGTCCCACTAAAGAGGAAACAGAAGATATCGCGTCCATCTGACTCATCGGTGTGTGAAGATGAAGCTCAACACGTTTGTTGTCTTCATCCGCTAAATCTTTTCTGAACTCAGGTTTGATCTCATTAATATCGTTTGCGATCATAACTAGATCTCTTACAAACGTATCATTTTGAATTCCGCCTCGAACTTTTAACCACATTCCCTTTTGAATACCTTGAAGGATTGGAATATCTTCTTTGTCACGAGAGAAAATTTTAATTAACAGGGAATCCGTGTAATCGGTGATCTTAAATGTTAATAATGTACGCCCGCTTCTAAGCTCTCGCGTTTCGGAATGAAAGACGTAGCCTTGAATCGTAATGCGTCTTTCTTCATCTTGAATCGTCTGAATCGGAACAGGATCATCCTTGATCGAATAACCGATCATGATATCAGTTCTTGCTGCAGGACCTTCCGATCGATTAGCAGCTTTTTCTTTTTCAACTAAAGCTTCCATTACTTTATTCTGATCTTCTTGTTTTCTCTGTTCGATAAACTTTTGAAAATCCTCTTCAGAGTGTTTGATCTCTGTTTTAACCATTACAGAATGAAAGCCAAACTGACTGTACATCTCCTTAATAACAGGAGAAAGCTTTCTTTGCACAAGCGCTTCTTCCGCATCATTTCGTACGGTCAAACACAAAAAATTGCCTTCCGCAATAGGATCTTGCGTAGAAAGCATGCTTCCTAAACTTGGTGCTGCTGTCTCTACTAACTTTTCTTTGCATAACGGCCAAAAACCAAGAAGCTCTTCGGCTTGAAAACTCTCTTTCGTTTGAATCGAAAAAGACACTGCAGCAATATGCTGAAAAGTTTGGCGAAGGCTAGCACTAAACCATGCATAACTATCAGGGGTTAATGGACGTAGAAGTCCAATAATAAAATGCCAACTTCTATTATTCTTATCTATCGTTAGTTTTTCAATCGTACCTTCTGAAAAACCAGCTTTCATCTCATGGGGCATACCTAGTTGCTCTAAAAGAAGCGATAGCCTCTCTTGTCTGATCTGTTGATCATTACCGCTCATACGAACCTCCTCTTAAAGGGGTTTAATTATGTTTTCACATGACTAACCTACGTAAACCTTAACCATTTCTTTATTAATTATACTATAGCTTTAAATAGTCAGCCTCGATTAACATCATAATGATTCAATCTCCATTCGTAAAGTACAAAGAGAAAGGCACCTCTTATATAAAAGAGGTACCTCCTCTATTGATATCATCATTCAATCACGTTCTAACTAATTTTTAAGCTTGTCCCACACATTCTTAATAAAGCTGCTCAGTTCAGAAACTGGCACTTCATAAGATTCTCCGCTCTTACGAATCTTCACTTCTACGATGCCTTCTGAAGCACGTTTTCCAACCATAACACGAATTGGCAGTCCGATAAGATCGCTATCTGTAAATTTCACACCTGCACGTTCCGGGCGATCATCATATAAGCAATCAAAACCATCGTTCTTAATCTGCGTGTAAAGCTCATCGGACAGTGCTGCTTGTTCTGCGTTCTTACTGTTAACAGCAATTAAATGAACATCAAACGGTGTTAATGATAACGGCCAGATCAATCCTTTATCATCATTGTTTTCTTCAGCTACAGCCGCTAATGTACGTGAAACACCTATGCCATAACAACCCATGGACATGATTTGATTCTTACCGTTCTCATCTAAATAAGAAGCTTTCATCGGTTCGCTGTAAACTTTACCAAGTTTGAACACATGCCCGACTTCAATTCCTTTTGCAAAAACAATCGTCCCTTTACCATCCGGTGAAAGATCACCTTCCACAACGAAACGAAGGTCAGCTGTTTCATTAATCTCAAAATCTCTTTTCGGATTAACATTTGTATAATGATAGCCAGCTTCATTTGCACCACAAACTGCATTTACCATATATGGCACTGCTTGATCTGCGATTACTTTCACTTCTTTTGATAACTGAACAGGTCCTAGAGATCCATGTTCAGCATTCAACCATTTTTTTGTTTCTTCTGCCGTAGCTAATTCAACTTCTGAAGCAGAGAGGACATTTTTAAGCTTGATCTCATTAACCTCATGATCTCCTCTGACTAACACTAAAACAGGTTGTTCATCCGCGATATAAAGCAGTGATTTCATAACTTTTGATGGTGCAACTTGTAAGAAATCTGAAACCTCTTGAATTGTTTTCGCGTTCTTCGTTTCTACTTTTTCAAGCTCTATAAGAGCTTCAGAGGAACGATCTTCCTGAAGTACAACAGGAGCCATCTCGATGTTCGCTGCAAAATCTGAATCTGTTGAATACGCGATCAAATCTTCACCAATTTCTGATAAGACCATGAACTCATGATTATCTTTACCACCGATTGCACCAGAGTCTGCTAATACCGCGCGGAAGTTTAGTCCGCAACGGCTAAAGATAGCCGAGTAGGCATCTTTCATCGCTTCATACGTATCATCAAGACTTTCTTGCTTATCATGGAAAGAGTATGCATCTTTCATGATGAACTCTCTACCACGTAGCAATCCGAAACGTGGACGCTTTTCGTCTCTGAACTTTGTTTGAATTTGATATAGATTAAGAGGAAGCTTCTTATATGATTTCACTTCGTCTCGAACGATACTCGTAATCACTTCTTCATGAGTCGCTCCAAGAGCGAAATCACGCTCGTGTCGGTCTTTTAATCTCATTAGTTCAGGGCCATAGCTATACCAGCGGCCACTTTCCTGCCAAAGCTCAGCAAGCTGTAGTGCCGGCATCATCATCTCTTGTGAACCAGCACGATTCATTTCTTCTCGTACAATATTCTCTACCTTATGAAGAACCTTTTTCCCCAATGGAAGAAAAGAATAAATACCAGCAGCATTCTGACGGATAAAGCCAGCTCTTAATAAAAGCTGATGGCTTTTAACATCTGCATCTGCAGGAACTTCTCTTAAAGTTGGCATAAACAACTGACTTTGTCTCATAATCTCTACTCCTCAAATCATCCCTAATTAACCAAGAAAAATTTTCTGTATATCGTTCCATGTAACAACTAGCATTAATAACATCAGAAAGGCAAACCCGATAAAATGAACCATTCCTTCTTTTTGCGGATCGATCGGTTTCCCTCTCAAAGCTTCAACTCCTAAGAATAGAAGTCGTCCTCCATCTAGTGCAGGTAATGGCAACAAGTTAAAGATCCCTAAGTTAACACTCAATATAGCTGCCCATTGCAACAGCATATAAACGCCAGCTTTGGCAGCTTGATCTGTATACTCATAGATTCCAAGTGGTCCAGAAAGCTGATCGATTCCATGCTGACCCGTGATCAATTGTCCGAGTCCTGTAAATATAGCCGTTGTCATAAACCACGTTTGTTTAGCGCCGTATTCTAATGAACCAACAAACGAAGATTCAGTATATGGATGTGCCCCGATAAATCCTTCGTTCTTATCTTCAGCACCTTTACGAGAGCCAAGTGTGACTGGAACCACTTTCTCTTCTCCATTACGATTGATCGTAAACATTAACTTTTCACCGGGGTTTTCTTGAATCACAGACACTAACTCTTTCCAATCGTCCATCTTTTCACCCTGAACTGCGATAATTTTATCCCCTTTTATCAAACCAGCTTTATCGGCACCTGCTCCTTCTTGAAGAGTACCTAGTCTTGATTCATTCGTCGGGATACCTTGCATGAGTGAAAATACGACTAAGATCACGAAAGCTAGTAAAAAGTTCATTGCAGGTCCAGCAAAGATTGCAAGTGTTCTCTGCATGATCGTTTTCGATCCAAACTGACGGTTATAAGGTGCGATCTGCATCTCTTGGTGATCAGCAACAAATAACGCATCTTCTTTTACTTTATACGTTGATGTTCCAGAGTCTTCGTTTTCAAAACCAGTTACATACAATTCACGTTCTAGATCAGCCTTTTCAATGGTAATCGTTTTTTGAACTGGATATTTATCACGGTGATTGACAACGATTTTCTCCACTTCATTTGCTCCATTGAAGATCAAACCAACTCTGTGACCTGCCTTAAGTTCAATACCCTCTGGATCTTCTCCAGCCATACGTACGAACCCTCCAAGAGGTAAAAGACGAATCGTGTAGACCGTTTCCCCTTTCTTGAAGGCAAACACTTTCGGGCCGAATCCAATAGCAAACTCACGACATAATATGCCTGCACGCTTTGCCAGCAATAAATGTCCGAGTTCATGAAAGAAAATTAAAGCGCCTAAAATGATGATAATGGCTATCACAGTGTTCATTCCCATTACCTGCCTTTACTAAGTAGTGACTCCACATATTGACGAGTCCTATTATCTGTTTCTTGTATTGTCTCAAGGTCTGGCTTACTGACGTTGGACAAATCTTGCATTGCTCTTTCAATCATCTCTTCAATCTCAAGAAACGAGATATGACCATTCAAGAATAGCTCGACCGCTTTTTCGTTCGCAGCATTTAAAATGGTCGGCATCAAGCCACCAGCGTTTCCAGCTTGGAAGGCAAGTTTTAAACATCTGAACCGATCGTAATCCATTTCTTGAAAATGCAACTTTCCAACTTCCCATAAGTTTAACCTTTTCCCGTTTATTAATTCAAGTCGATCGGGATATGTAAGAGCGTATTGTATCGGCACTCTCATATCTGGTTGTCCCAAATGAGCAATTATGCTTGTATCAACAAACTCTACCATAGAGTGTATGATACTTTCCTTATGTAAAATGACGTCTATTTTCGAATAATCAAAGGAAAATAACCAATGAGCTTCAATCACTTCTAAACCTTTATTCATCATTGTGGCAGAATCGATCGTTATTTTCGCACCCATCGACCAGTTTGGGTGGTTCAAAGCTTCCTCAACTGTAACGTTTTTTAATTCTTCTCGTGTACGGTCTCTAAAACTTCCACCAGAAGCGGTCAATATCAATTTCTCCACACGGTTTGAGTCTTCACCATTCAAACACTGATAGATCGCTGAATGCTCTGAATCGACCGGAAGAATTGCCACGTTGTGTTGTTTTGCTTTTTCCATAACAAGATGTCCTGCTGTTACAAGCGTTTCTTTGTTAGCCAAAGCGATCGTCTTTTTTGCTTCGATCGCTTTTAATGTAGGAAGTAACCCTACACTTCCGATTACTGCGTTCACAAGGACCGTAGAATCAGTAGAAACCGCGGCTTCGATCAATCCTTCCATACCTGAGACAACTCTTGTAGATGAACTTACTTTCGAACGAAGTATTTTTGCATCTTCTTCGTTTTGAACAGCACAGATTTCAGGTTGGAATTGGTGTATGATTTTTTCAGCAGCTTCAATATTCTTACCTACAGACATCGAGCTTAATTTGAACTGATCTGGATGAGAGGCGATTACATCTAAGGTCTGAACGCCGATCGAACCTGTTGCACCAAGTAAACTTATTGATTTCATCCTATACCTCCTAGCGTTATCCTATCAAATGAAGCACGTGGAGCAACGGGAATACAAATAACGCACTATCTAGTCTATCTAAAATTCCACCATGTCCAGGAAGCAGAGTACCAGAATCTTTCACATCATAGATTCGTTTGAATGCCGATTCTGCTAAATCACCTATTTGACCAAATATACCTACGATAATGGAAATCAGTAGAATATTAGACAACGACATATCTACAAAATGAGTAAAATAGCTAATTAACCCAACAACAAGACTAAAGAAAATACCTCCGACTGCCCCTTCTATCGTTTTGTTCGGAGAGATAACCGGCCAAAGTTTTCGTTTCCCTATCGATTTCCCTACAAAATAGGCACCAGAGTCTGTTGCCCATATCATGAATAGGATTAAGAATAAAAGTTGGACTCCACCATCTAATATTCTCGTTTCTAGTAAATAGAAAAATCCAAAACCTACGTATATAGAACTAAAAAGCACAAACGAAATATGATTGTAATCTGTATTGTTCTTTTGTACAACAGTTACGACTAGTAATAAAAGAACTGCAAGTATAATGGCATCAGTTTTAGTAAAAGGCTCTAAAGAACTCATCCAGTCTTGGGGTAAAGCGATCAAGACCGCTAATAAGAATCCGATCCCCCCTACGAAACTTAGCTCCATTCTTTTCATACGCAATAATTCAAACATGCCAATCCCAGTTAGCAATAGTATCAATAGTGAGAACGGCCAGCTTCCATAAAGGGTAATCCCTATAAATAAAACGGCTGCGATTACACCTGTTATTATCCGTTGTTTCATAAGTCCTCCTTAATTAAACACCGCCATACCGCCTGCCTCGTCCGGCAAATTGTGATACAGCTTCTCGTAGATGCTCTTCAGAAAAATCTGGCCATAACACTTCAGTAAACCAAAATTCGGAATACGCAAGCTGCCATAGCATAAAGTTACTTAATCGAACCTCACCACTTGTTCGGATCAATAGATCTGGGTCGTTAAGATCATGCGTCATTAAATGCTGTTCAATCATTGAATCATCAATTTGTGACGGCTCCAATCTTCCTTGTTTCACCTCAGATGCCAAAGTTTTAACTGCAGCTGTAATCTCATCACGGCTGCCGTAATTAAGAGCGAAGTTTAAGATTAATCCAGAGTTGTTCTTCGTCTTATTAATCGCTTCATCTACAGCTTTTACGGTGTGAAGTGGTAATAACTCCTTCTTACCCATTATTCGCACTTGTACGTTCTCTTTAATCAAATCTGGAAGAAAAGTGTTTAAAAATTCTCCAGGAAGTTTCATTAAAAAGTCGACTTCTTCACGAGGACGTTTCCAGTTTTCAGTTGAAAACGCATAAAGAGTTAAAACTTCTATTCCAATCTTATTCGCTTCTTTAACGATTTTCCGAACTGTTTTCATCCCTTCATGATGACCGGCAATTCGTGGCATAGCTCTTTTCCGAGCCCACCTTCCGTTGCCATCCATAATTATAGCAACATGTTTTGGGATGTTTTCTACTTTGAATGTATGGTTCTCTGGACTTTTTTTCTTAAAGAAAAGCTTGTCAAGCATGTATAAGCCTCCATCTTCTTAGACTTCATAGAATACACCTCGTAAAGAAGTGTTCTTCATACGCTAATCACCTTATCATTTAAAGTCTAGCAAAATGGTGATATTGTCTAATAAAAAAGCCCCCTTTTATAGAGGGCTTTTTATATTTAATTGTACATGGAAAAGCTTTATACTTCCATGATTTCTTTTTCTTTAGCAGAACTTACAGAATCTGCTTCAGCTGTGTATTTATCAGTAAGCTTTTGAACATCATCATTATAGCGACGTAGTTCGTCCTCAGTAATCTCAGCTTCTTTTTCTAGTTTCTTCAAATCATCATTCGCATCACGGCGAACGTTTCTTAGAGCGACTTTCGCTTCTTCAGCAAACTTCTTAACCAGTTTAACTAGTTCTTTTCTGCGCTCTTCTGTTAGAGCTGGAATCGCAATACGAATCACTTGGCCATCGTTTGAAGGTGTTAGACCTAGGTCAGACTTTAGAATCGCCTTTTCAATATCTGCCATTGCAGATTTGTCGTAAGGCTGAATCACTAAAAGTCTAGCTTCTGGAGTCGTTACACCTGCTAGTTGATTGATCGGAGTTTGAGTTCCGTAGTAATCAACTTGTACTCTGTCTAAAAGTGAAGGATTTGCTCTACCTGCACGAAGTGTTGAATATTCGCGTCTTAGTGCTCCGATCGCTTTTTGCATCTTTTCTTCTGCTTGAGTTAAAACTTCTTTTGCCATTAGTTTCTCCCCCTTATAACGGTTCCAATTTTTTCTCCGGCAACTGCTCGTTTGATGTTTCCTTCTTCCATAATCGAGAAAACAACTAACGGGATATCATTATCCATACATAGTGATGAAGCTGTTGTATCCATTACTGCTAGTCCATCTTTTAAAAGATCAAGGTACGATAATGTCGTATACTTAACAGCGTTCTCATCCAATTTCGGATCTGCTGAATACACGCCATCCACGTTATTCTTAGCCATCAAGATGACTTCTGCTTCGATTTCTGCTGCTCTTAGTGCTGCAGTCGTATCTGTTGAGAAGTACGGGTTACCCGTTCCTGCTGCAAAAATGACAACGCGCTTTTTTTCAAGGTGACGAATGGCTTTTCTTCTGATATAAGGTTCTGCAACCTGACGCATTTCTATTGATGTTTGTACTCTTGTTTGAACCCCGATGTTTTCAAGACTGTCTTGAAGGGCTAATGAATTCATTACAGTAGCAAGCATGCCCATATAGTCTGCTGAAGCACGGTCCATTCCCATCTCACTGCCCGTCTTACCACGCCATAGGTTTCCGCCGCCTACTACTACAGCAACTTCTACGTCGAGTTCAACGATTTCTTTTACTTGTTCTGCAATTGACTGAACGATTTTTGGGTCGATTCCAGATGTTTGTTCACCTGCTAGTGCTTCTCCACTTAATTTCAAGACGACTCGTTTATATTTTGAAGTAGTCATTTGTCCCTCCATCACCTAAAAAAATGTATTTACTTTGGTAATAAGGCTTTTCATGTAAAGCTTTGTTGCTTGTAAAAGAGGTTGATTTCCGTTTCAGGTGCTCGCTTTCCGCGGGGCGTGCGGTGAGCCTCTTAGCGCTTTGCGCTTTTAAGAGTCTCACCTGACCGCTTCAAGGGAAGTTCCCTTGCTCCTGCGTCTACAAGTTAATGCTGCCGCAGTGAGTTTCCTCGTCGCATACCTTGCGAGAAGCTTCTCATGTCGCAGGCACGCACCTTGCACTTCAATCAACTAGTCAATGATGTCTTTAAAAAGCACAAGCAACAATCTTTTTTTGAAAACCATTAATAAACCAAGGTTATTTCTGTAAAAAAAGAGGAACACAACGTGCTCCCCTCTTTTTCAAACTGTGCTTACTTTTTAACTTGAGACATTACTTCTTCAGCGAAGTTGTCTTCACGCTTCTCAAGACCTTCTCCAACTTCAAAGCGAATGAAGGCTTTAACAGTAGCACCTTTGGAAGCTACATATTTACCAACTTTTTGGTCTGGATCTTTGATGAATGATTGGTCGTTTAGGCAAATATCTTCGAAGTATTTACCAAGACGTCCTTCTACCATTTTAGCCACGATGTTTTCTGGCTTTCCTTCGTTAAGTGCTTGCTCAGTTAACACTTTACGCTCACGTGATACTTCTTCTTCACTAACTTCGTCACGAGAGATGTATTTAGGGTTAACAGCTGCAACGTGCATTGAAACGTCTTTCGCAACTTCTTCTTCTGTAGTTCCTTCAAGAACTGAAAGAACTCCAATGCGTCCACCCATGTGAAGGTAAGCGCCGAATGCTGCGTTCTCGTCTTTTTTCAAGATTTCGAAGCGACGAAGTGTAAGCTTTTCTCCGATTTTAGCGATTGCTGCGTTGATGTAGTCATTTACAGAAGTTCCGTTAAAGTCAGAAGCTAATGCATCTTCTACTGAAGCAGGCTCTGTAGCCAACAAGTGGTTACCTAGCTCAGCGATTAAGTTTTTGAAGTTTTCGTTTTTCGCAACGAAATCTGTTTCAGAGTTCACTTCAAGGATCACTGCTTTGTTTCCGTCAACGATTACAGAAGTTAAACCTTCTGCTGCGATACGGTCAGCTTTCTTAGCAGCTTTCGCGATCCCTTTTTCACGAAGGTAATCAATTGCTGCCTCCATGTTACCATCTGTTTCAGTTAATGCTTTCTTACAATCCATCATTCCTGCGCCAGTTTTCTCACGCAATTCTTTAACCATTTGTGCTGTAATAGCCATGTGTTTTTGCCTCCTTATGGGATATGTAGTGCATTGTTTTTACATAAAAAGGGTGATAAAGGGTCATCCCCTCTACCACCCTTGAGCATTCCATTTAATTAAGCAGTAGTTTCTTCTTCAGCTGCTTCTGCTACTTCTTCTCCGCCTTGGTTAGCTTCGATGATAGCATCTGCCATCTTACCAGTAAGAAGTTTAACTGCACGAATTGCATCATCGTTACCAGGGATAACGTGATCAACTTCGTCCGGATCACAGTTCGTATCAACGATAGCGATGATCGGGATGTTTAATTTACGAGCTTCAGCAATCGCGATGCGCTCTTTACGAGGGTCAACTACGAATAATGCGTCAGGAAGCTTGTTCATGTCTTTGATTCCGCCTAGGAACTTTTCAAGACGATCCATTTCCTTCTTAAGAAGAATAACTTCTTTCTTAGGAAGCACTTCAAAAGTACCATCTTCTTGCATTTTTTCAAGATCTTTCAAGCGGTTGATACGCTTGCGGATTGTACCGAAGTTTGTTAATGTTCCACCTAACCAACGTTGGTTGATGTAGTACATGTCAGAACGTTCAGCTTCTTCCTTAACTGAATCTTGAGCTTGTTTCTTAGTTCCAACGAAAAGGATCTTTCCGCCGTCAGCTGCGATGTTACGCATAACATTGTAACACTCTTCAACTTTCTTTACCGTCTTTTGAAGATCGATAATGTAGATACCGTTTCTTTCTGTGAAAATGTAACGAGACATTTTCGGATTCCAACGGCGAGTCTGATGACCAAAGTGTACACCAGCTTCTAACAATTGTTTCATTGAAATTACTGCCATAATGGCACCTCCTAGGTTTGTTTACCTCCGTTTGTTTCACCTTTGAGCAATAACTGACTTAGTCAGCACCACATTCCTCAAATCCGCAAACGTGTGTGATTAACACCGAGAAATAATATAACATGTTTCGTGCAATTTCTGCAAGTCTTTTTGCTTGTTATCGATAAAATTTTAAAAGCAACTCTACTTCGCCTTTTCCTCGGTGCAGCATTTTTGCAATTTCTTCAGCATTATAACCTTTTTGAGCTAATGTTAATACTTCATTTGTCTCTTTGGAGAAATGTTTATCGTCTAACTCTTTCAGGTCCGTCTTGGTTTCTTCTGATTCTATAATACCGACCTCATCCACAACATTTGTTTGATGATCTTTCTGTGTGAGTTTTAGTATCATTTCATGCAATCGTTCATTTTCCATTTTCATCTCTTCTGAAAATAGCTCAAGAAGCTCTTCTACTTCTTCACTTGTTTTAGAATCATGAAAGTTATTTTGCTGATGAAATTTCTTGTGCAAATTAAAGATTAAATATAAGCATACTATGTTTAACATAACACTTAGGAAAACTAAAGCGTACATCGCATTCATCCTAACCTGAATAATCAATTTTTCTTCCTTTATAAGGATGACTTGAACTCTTTGTACTCGCCTTTTCTTCTTGATGCTGTTGATTTGTATGAAATACTCCTGCCCCAAGCGCTTCTTTTTGATGGACACGTTCTTCTTCTATCTTGTCTTTCTTACGTATTTCTTCTGTAGTCTGCTGTTGCTGAATAAGACCTCTGTTCATAAGATCAATACTTGCCTTTGAAGCATCAACAGTTCTTGGAATCGCAACCTGGAGCTCGATTAATTTAAGACTCACAGCATACACATCCCATTCTTATAGCGTATGAACAACTATTTCCTTCTCTTCTATAAATACTTTTGCAGCCGTATACGAAGATTGAATTTTTCGTTTGTATTTTCCGATGGAAATCTCAACATTAGGGTGAAGCATGCCGTTGATACTAATAGAAGAATGTATAGAGTTTTTATATTCTCCGATTTCCGTTCGATGAGCTAAAATCTCTTGTTGCGATTGAGAAATCGTGTTTATAATTCGATTAATCGTTTGTTGCTCTGTATTTTTTTGAACCAACACGTTCTTCAAATGAGTTAGTTTTTCTAAATTTTTTTCTAGTTCAAGAATTTTTTCTTCATGATGTTTGATTTCTTTATCCATGTTATCATTAGTTTTTATGTATAATAACGTTTTGGAATTCGTTTCGTTTCCTATGTTATTCGCTGAAATCCCGTTTCCTGCAATACAGGTGCCACCTGATATACTGCCTTTGCCACTTGTACATGTAATGTTTGATTCCGACTCACAATGGCTGTGAAGGATCGTTTGTGCTACTTTTATGTTTCCTCGCGCGTATACATTTCCTTGACTTATATATAAGGAAGTAAAGTCTCCACCACAACGAATCGTTCCTTTACCTTGACCTAAAACACCGCCACCGACGACAACGCTTCCGTCAGAAATAATATCAGCTGCTTCCACGACACCTTCAACCCGAACATCACCTTTAGCAGCTATTTTAAATCCTGAGGGTACGTCCCCAGTTATATGTACATTTCCAACAAAATCTATATGACCGGTCTTTAAGGAAACATCACCATCAACTCGATATACAGGATAAATGTTAACACGATTATTTTGGAACGTTACCTCTCCACTTGCTGATGCATAGACACATTGCTCACTTTCCTTAAATACGGTATTCTCACCATTTTTTACTATCAGATCTTTACCTTTTCTTGCAGGTATCACTTTTCCAAAAACACTTATTCCTGCTATACCTTCAGTCGCGTTTTGTTTTCTTGCAACGATTTGTCCGAACTCAGCTGTAGGAATTGTAAAAAGTCGTTTGAAATCCAGCTTCTCATTCTCGTTTGTATCTAGTTTCTTCTCATTTGAGAAAGATGGAATAAGTCTTGCAGACTCTCCATCTTTCGGGAGTTTCCCGTTTGCAATGTCAGCTGGAAATACAAAACTCTCTAGATTTTCAGCCACAAGACTCAATACTTCGTTGCGAATTCCATGTCGGATACCTTTCGATTCGATCCAAGCTAACAGTTTTGAATATGTGACTTCACCAGATGGGATTTCAACTCCTTTTTTTAGTAAAAGAGCCTCTGTTTCTCGATTTTTCAATTTAATATGAAACCATTGATCCATATCCCTACTCCTTACATATATCGTTGTAGAACCTGTCGGATTCTAAAGAGTGCTTTTGAGTGTATTTGAGATATTCTGGATGTAGATAGACCGAGTACTTGTCCGATTTCAGTTAATGTTAATTCCTCAAAGTAGAACAAACTCACTACAAGCTGTTCTTTCTCAGACAATTCCTTAATTACTAAAGCAAGTTCACCATGAAGTTCTTCTTGCAGCAAGCTATTTTCAGGTGTGATCGCTTTTTTATCTTCAATCGTGTAACTAACTTTTTCACGACTTTCTGTTTCTTTGTTCTCTTCATCAATCGATAAAACGTTAGCAAGAAAACTTTCAGACATAACAGTTGTTACTTCATTTTCTGAGTATCCTAGTTCATCAGCAACTTCTTTTGGGCTAACGGAACGAAGATTTTCTTGTTCTAACCTTTCAATAGCAGCTTCCACTTTTTTTGTTTTTTCTCTTAAACTTCTTGGAAGCCAGTCTTCTCTTCGTAAGCCGTCTAAAATAGCACCACGAATCCGAAATGAAGCGTAAGTGTCAAACTTCAGGTCTCTTTCAGGCTCAAACTTTTTTAGAGCATCATATAACCCTAGCATACCGAGGGATCGGAGTTCATCTTTGTTAACACTTTTAGGCAAACCAACCGATATACGTTGTACGTGATAATTGACAAGTGGCAAATATGCACGCATCAGTTCGTCACCTGCTTCTCGATCACGACTCGTGTTCCACTTTTCCCAGCAAGATTGTTCTTCTAATAAAGATGGCTCCGTCATGGTAATCCTCCTCGTTTTTTTGGTTTTCATTCTAGATTACTTTTGTTCCTTCATTCACTGTTTTAATCGTTAATAATGTGTTCTCAGGGTTGAACTCGATCGTCCTTCCACTCGAACCTCCTACATCGCTTGCTAACAATGGAATTCTTAGAGCTGACAGCTCTTCTTTAACACGATCAACGTTTCTTGGGCCGATTCGCATCATTTCACTTCCTGAGGTGAACTTAAACATCTGTGCGCCCCCGGCTATCTTTGCTTTTAAGCCTTTTCCGTTAGCACCATTCTTTATCAGCATGTCGTAAAGACTCTTAATCGCTGTATCCGCATATTTCCCTTCATTTAACGTCGGAGCTTTCGAAAGGGACGAATCCGGAAGCATGATGTGGGCCATCCCTGCGATTTTTTTTACTTGATCAAAAAGTATGACGCCCACACATGAACCAAGACCTGTCGTTCTAATTGTGTTTGGAGGGGAAACGAGGTTAATATCAGCGATTCCCACCTTTATGATTTCACTCATCCAACGGAACTCCTAATGCAAGAAAAATTTTCGAGAAGGATAGAGGGTCAGGCAACAGAAAAAAGTGGCCTTTTACCTCGTCTTGTCTTTCTATATCCGTAAATGCTGTATCGATAACAATGGCATAATCACTTACAGCAGATATTTCAAATAGTCCGAAACTCAAGATTGCTCCTGCCATGTCAATGCTTGTTGCAGGAACAGATGGCTGTAAATTCAGCCCAGTAAAATCAGAGAACGATGTAAGATAGGAACCCGATAAAATGTTTCCTACTTCCTGAAGGGCAGATAATGCTATATCAGATTCTTCTCCGTTCGATAAGTTCACAGTTTGACCGACTAATAGATCTTCTAAAAGCTGGTCCGCTTGCTCAACAGGAAGCATGAAGAACATACATCCGGGAGCATCCCCTAAGATTCTTAAGAAAACTGAAGCCACAACGTTCTCTGCTCCGCCGACCATCTCAGATATTTCTTCAAAAGAGATGACATTCACTGAAGGAACTTTCATATCAACAGCTTTGTTCAACATCGTCGACAAAGCTGTCGCTGCATGTCCTGCTCCAATGTTACCAATCTCACGTAATACATCCAGATGAATAGGCTGAATTCTAAGAAAATCCATCTTAATGGATACTCTCCTTAGTTGGTTGGACATCTAGTTTTTCTGGATTCAAAACCTTAACAAGATCAAGAAGGATCAACAGTCGCTTTTCAATCTTTGCAACCCCATGAATATACTCTGCATCTACACCGCCCACTACTTCAGGAGGGGGCTCGATTGACTCTTTATCAAGATCGATTACGTCGTTCGCTGCATCTACGATGAGTCCCGCTTCGATCGTACCTACTGACACGATGATGATTCGAGTCGTATCCGTATGACTTACTTCTTCAATTTCGAATCGAGAACGCAGATCAATAATAGGAGTAACGACTCCTCTTAAGTTAATGACTCCTTTTACAAACGAAACCGTCCTTGGAATTCTAGTGATCGGTTGCATTCTTTCGATCGATTTTACGTGCTGAACAGGAACTGCATACTCTTCATCTTTTAATTGAAATATGATCACTTTTTCTTCATTCATCATGATTAACCACCTTATTTAATGAGTGCGTTGCAATCGAGAATTAATGCTACTTGTCCATCTCCTAGAATCGTTGCACCAGAGATAGCAAATACCGATGTTAAATACTGACCGAGTGATTTCAAGACGATCTCTTGCTGTCCGATAAACGAATCAACAACTAACGCTGCCATCTTATCTCCTTTTCTTACTACGACTACAGGAACATGCTGACCCGATTCAGTTGAACCAGGGACTTCAAAAATGGATTTCATGTTTACAAGAGGTACTACTTTACCTCTAAAATCAATTACTTTTTGATTATGAGCGGAAAGAATTTCTTCTTTTCTAATAATGGCTGTTTCTATGATTGATGATAATGGAATTGCATATTTCTCATGACTGATTTCAACGAGCATGACAGACATGATTGATAGAGTAAGAGGAAGCTGTATGGAAAAGATCGTTCCTGAACCTTCCGTTGAATCGACAGTGATAGAACCACCTAACGATTCAATTTTGTTTTTCACAACATCCAATCCTACTCCACGTCCAGAGATGTCAGATACAACATCTGCTGTAGAAAAACCTGAAGCGAACAATAATTCAAAACACTGTTTATCGGTCAAATTTTCAGACATTTCTTTCGTGAGGATTCCATTTTCTATCGCTTTACTTAATACTTTTTGTTTATTTATACCCGCTCCATCATCTTGAATCTCAATAAATACATGATTTCCACTATGAAAAGCTCTTAAATAGATGGTACCTGTTTCATTTTTACCTTTAGAAGAACGTACTACTGGGTTTTCGATGCCATGGTCAATCGAGTTTCTAAGTAGATGAACAAGTGGATCACCGATTTCATCGATTACGGTTCGATCAAGTTCAGTTTCTGCTCCTACGATCTCAAGATTAACTTTTTTACCAAGATCTTTCGCTAGTCCTCTAATCATTCTTGGAAAACGATTGAAGACTTGCTCTACTGGAACCATTCTCATCGTCAGGATAATGTTTTGCAGATCTCCTGACACACGAGACATTCGTTCAACCGTTTCATTCAGTTCCATACTTTTTAATGATTTTGAAATCTCTTCAAGCCTACCACGGTCAATGACGAGTTCTTCAAATAAGTTCATGAGCTGATCGAGCCTCTCGATGTTGACTCGAATGGTTTTCCCACTGCTACCCGCACTAGCAGTTTGCTGTACTTCAATCTTTTTATCTTGTGGTGATGCTTCTTGATGCTCTGATTTGTCATTCTCTTCCCTCTCGGAATTAGAAGAGATGTTAAGTTGATCTGCCTGAATGTCAATCACTTCTACTGCATCAATCTCAGAAACTTTTAAGATACGTTCTTTAACGCTTTCTGCGGACTCTTTCGTAAGGATGGAAAGAGTAAAATGTGTTCCAAATTGTTCTGTTTCCAGCATATCTACTGCTGGTAACGTTTTAATGATCTCTCCGATCTGTTCGATCACTTCAAACACCATATATACTCTGGCTGCTTTTAAAATACAGTCTTCTCTTAATGAGATCGATAACTCATATGCATGAAATCCTTGTTCTTTCGATTGAATAATGATCTGCTTTTCATACTGATCATAATCTTGCAATGAACCTGCTTCATTATTCGCTTCAGCTTGCATCGGTTGCGGAATTTCTCCCTTTTCAAGTGCTTCTAGCTCTTTCACTGTTTCAGCAACATCACGTTTTCCGCTGCCGCCTTCTGAAATTTCAACCACCATCGCTTCTAAGTGATCAAGTGAAGCGAAAAGTACATCTAGAACAGAAGATGAAACGTCTAATTTGTTATTGCGAATCGCATCTAGAACATTTTCCATACAATGAGTAAGGTTAGCTAGATCTTCATAACCCATCGTAGCTGACATTCCTTTTAATGTATGAGCAGAACGGAAAATCTCATTGACAATTGAAAGTTCACCTGGTGTTTTTTCCAGCAAGAGTACTTGTTGATTAATAGACTGTAAATGCTCTTTGCTTTCCTCAATGAATATGTCGAGATATTGTGTCATTTCCATCGTATATTTCCCCCTATTTTACAAATGGTTCAAAATAGCTGATCCAATTGACTCTAAATGAACAACTTCATCTACTTTTTTCGTAAGAACCGCTGCCTTTGGCATTCCATACACAACACAGGACTCTTCTGCTTCTGCAATAACTACCGTTGAACCCGCGTCTTTTAAGTCTACGATACCTTCTGTACCATCAGATCCCATACCCGTCATGATGACAGCAATCTTTTGGTAGTCTTTAAGTTTGCTTGCAGAACTGAAAAGTACGTTTACTGCTGGTCGATGTCCTCCTACAGGATCATCTTTATGTAACGAAACGTACAAGCGTCCCATCTTCTCATAAAGCTGCACATGAAAACCACCTGGTGCGATGTAAACATACCCCTTCTGTAACTGCTCATGATTCTCCGCCTCTTTTACAGAAACGTTCGATAATGAATTTAATCGATCTGCTAATGATCTCGTAAACCCTGCGGGCATGTGTTGTACGACAACAACAGGTGCATCTATATCATTCGGAAGCATTGTGATGACTTGTTGTAATGCTCGTGGACCGCCTGTAGATGTACCGATCAAGACCAGTTTGTTTTTGTGCTCTCTTTTCAGGACTTTCTTCTGCACATTGTTTTCAAGTTTATATGGTGACAGAGCTTTTTTTGTTGCGATATTTGCTTTTGAAGATGTAATCACTTTTTCTATTAAACTATTCTTCACCTTATGTAAATCTAAGGATATTGCGCCAGAAGGCTTAGCGATAAAATCAATAGCTCCAGCTTCCATAGCTAGAATCGTATTTTCTGCACCGGCTTTGGTTGTGCTAGATAACATGATGATCGGAACAGGACAGCTGTTCATGATCGTTCTTGCGGCATCAATCCCATTTAAAATGGGCATTTCTACATCCATCGTGATAACGTCTGGCTTCAATTTCAGTGTTTTATCGATCGCTTCTTGTCCGTTTCGAGCAGTATCGATCACTATAATCCTAGGGTCTTCACTTAAGAACTCTTTGATCAGCTTTCTCATAAAGGCAGAATCATCTACAATTAGCACTCTGACCTGTTTCATGCAGCATCTACCTTTCTCTGAAAAATGACTTTAACTTACCGATGAAAGACTTGTAAGAAACTTCTTGCTGTTTTACCGTACCAACATAGGTTTCCGCTAACTGATATACAGCTTTGGAAGCTAATGAGGATGGCTTATGAATAGAAAAGGGAATTTGTTTTTTTACAGCATGCAATACATCCTGATCCATCGGTATCTGACCTAAACAGATCAACTCTTTATGTAAGAACTGTTTACAAACATGGCTTAACTTCTCAACCGTATCTCTTCCTTCCCTTGAATTTTCATATCGGTTGATCACTAAATAGAAGGGAAGTTCTTTATCTTTCATATAAATGAATTTCATCATAGAATAGGCATCGGTTAGTGAGGTGATCTCAGGTGTAGCGATCACCAATACCTCATGACTTGCGAGCACAAATTTTAAAGCTGTTTCTGTTGCACCTGCCCCCATATCTAAAAAGATAAAATCATAAAACCTCTCTAATTCTTCTAGTTGATTCATAAAATGTACCAACATCTCATCCGTTACGCTGGTAAGAGAACCAAAATTCCTACCGCCTGCAATCGTATGAAGTCCGTCTTTTCCTTCTTCGATGATCTCCCATACAGACAATTGATTCTGAAGCATATCCATCATATGTTTGTGAGATCTTCTTCCAAGAATCAGATCTACATTTCCCATACCTATATCAAGATCTAGCACAAGAACCCGCTTTCCCATTCGGACCAATGAAAGAGAAAGATTCACTGTGACATTCGTTTTACCTACCCCGCCTTTACCACTGACTACAGAGATTACTCGTGCACTGTTTAACGAAGCTGAGACTAATTTTCGAAGGCTAATCGCTTGATCAAGCATGATGTGACTTTTCCTTTAATAGCATTTGAATAAGTTCATCCGCGTCAGCCTCAAACATATCATCAGGTACGTTCTGGCCATTTGTTACATAGCCGATCGGTACATTGTTTAAGATTGAAAGATTTAATAAAGAGCCGTATGTCTTTGTTTCATCTTTCTTCGTAAAGATCACTTTATGAACAGGTAAACTCTTAAACTGACGAAAGATGGTTTCCATATCTCGATATTTTGAAGTTAAAGAAAGGACAAGATAGTTTTTCATATCCTTATCAAAATGGATGATACGTTGCAGCTCTTCGATATAAAAACGATTTAAAAAATTTCTGCCTGCAGAGTCTACGAGAACTAGATCATAATCTTCGAACTTTTCTTTAGCTTTCTTAAAATCATCCGCTGTATAAGCTACCTCACAAGGAATGTTTAAAATTTCTGCGTACGTTTTTAGTTGGTCGATAGCAGCGATCCGATATGTATCGGTCGTAATAAACGCTACTTTCTTTCCATCTTTTAAAACCGCTTTTGCCCCAATCTTGGCGATCGTCGTTGTTTTACCAACACCAGTCGGTCCGATTAAATTTAAATATTTTGATTCGTAATGAAATCCGCCAAACTCGCTTTTAGCCATCCTTGCGCTTAAATAGCTGCTGATCCACGTATTCCAGTCATAGCTATCTCTTTCCGTTTCATCTAGACTTTCGTATTTATTGGATAGAGAAGGAATGAGTTCTCCTAATATCGTAGAGTCCACTTCTTGATTGAAAAGAAAACTTTCCCATTCTTTAACAAATGGTACTTCATCTTCTGGCTTTTTTGATTGTACGGTCAACGTGTGAACCATCTTCTTCAGTTGACGAATCTCCTTAGTCAATTCCTCATCTTGAAAGACAGGTTGCTGCTCTTTTACAATACTCTTGTTATGAACCTTTGTTTGCTGATAATCTACGTCTTGATCTAATCCAGCGAAAATTTCAACCACTTTCTTTGTGAAGAATCCGAAGAAACCTCCAACTTGAACCTCTCTTGTATTTAAAATGACCGCACCGCTGCCAAGATCTGACCTTACTAATTTCATAGCTTCTGGCAAGTTCTGTGCTGTATACTTCTTCACTTTCATCAGATGTTCACCACCCCTACACTTTTCACTTCTAGCTCAGGTTCCAATTCGTTGTATGATAATACCGCCACATCCGGAAGATAGCGCTCAATGAGTTGCCTTACATACATCCTTACCGCTGGTGAACATAATAGGACGACGGATTGGTCAAAACTTCGTCCTGATTCAAGTTCAGATGTAATGCTGTCAAAGATCACTTGAGAATCTTGCGGATCTAAAGACAGGTAATTGCCATGTTCGGTTTGCTGAACAGCGTCAGCTATCTTCTTTTCTACCGATCCGCCAAGTGTAATAACATGCAACGGTTCATTTTCATTCGTATAGCTTTTTGATATCTGTCGGGACAAACCTTGTCTTACATACTCTGTTAAAAGATCTGTATCCTTTGTCATCTTTGCAAAATCAGCTAACGTTTCAAAGATTACCGCCAAGTTTCGAATCGAGATTCGCTCTCGTAAAAGTTTGGATAATACCTTTTGAACTTCACCGATCGTAAGGGCATCTGGCGTTACTTCTTCGACAATGGCTGGATATGATTCTTTTAGGTGCTCTACAAGTTGTTTCGTTTCTTGTCTGCCGATCAGTTCATGTGCGTGTTTCTTGATTACTTCTGTTAAATGTGTTGAGACGACTGAAGGCGGATCTACAACAGTGTATCCTGAGTATTCAGCTCGTTCTTTCATCTCTTCACCAATCCAGATAGCCGGCAGACCGAATGCCGGTTCCATCGTTTCAATACCTTGTACCTCTTCATCATCGATACCTGGACTCATCGCTAAATAATGATCCAACAGCAACTCACCTTTTGCGACTTGACTGCCTTTTATTTTAATTCTGTATTCATTCGGCTGAAGCTGGATGTTGTCTCGAATCCGAACGACCGGTACGATCATTCCAAGCTCTAAAGCAAGCTGCCTTCTGATCATTACGATTCTATCCAGCAGGTCACCGCCTTGCGAAGTGTCAGCTAACGGAATGAGACTGTAGCCGAATTCAAATTCGATTGGGTCGATCTGCAGAAGATTCACAACTGATTCAGGACTTTTCAGCTGTTCAGTTTGGATGTCTTCTTCAACCACTTCTTCTTTTTCTTTTTGCTCACGCTCAGCTTTTAATAGAAGATAACCGCCGATCGCTAAGATCCCACCAATCGTAAGTGTAAAAAAATCATTGATCGGTGTGAACAACCCAAGCATGATGATGGTTCCTCCAGCAACAAAAAGCATAATAGGATAAGCAAGCAATTGTTTGCTGATATCAAATCCTAAGTTTCCTTCTGATGCTGCTCGTGTCACGATAATTCCTGTCGCTGTTGAAATGATGAGCGCTGGAATCTGAGATACTAATCCATCACCAACCGTCATTCTTGTAAATAATTCTGCACTATCACCAAAGCTAAGACCCATCTGAAGCATCCCGATGATGATTCCGAACAACATATTGATTAAAACGATAATAATACCAGCTATTGCATCACCTTTTACAAATTTACTCGCTCCATCCATCGCTCCGTAAAAATCTGCTTCTCGTTCAATCGTTTCACGTCTTTCTTTCGCTTCCCGATCTGAAATCATACCAGCGTTCAGATCAGCATCTATACTCATCTGTTTCCCAGGCATCGCATCAAGTGTAAACCTTGCAGCTACTTCAGATACACGTTCAGATCCCTTCGTAATTACGATAAATTGAATAATAATTAGGATGAAAAATACCACGATACCAACAAGAATATTTCCACCTACAACAAATTCACCGAAAGTATGTACAACGTTTCCAGCATCTCCTGTTGAAAGGATGCTTCTCGTTGTCGAAACGTTTAGCCCTAGTCTAAAAAGCGTCACTAACAATAACAATGACGGAAATATAGAAAATTGGAGAGGCTGTGTTGTGTTCATGGCAATCAATATGATTAAAAGTGCCAGAGATATATTCGTTATGATTAAGAAGTCCAA
Organism: Bacillus sp. E(2018); assembly: GCF_005503015.1. Classification (NCBI taxonomy): domain Bacteria; kingdom Bacillati; phylum Bacillota; class Bacilli; order Caryophanales; family Bacillaceae; genus Bacillus; species Bacillus sp. E(2018). Next base: position 1,363,747 of record NZ_SCOL01000001.1, read on the forward strand.
CATAAACGTTGGCATTGGTATGACGAGCATGGCGATAATGAGAATAACGCCTGCTAAAACACTCATGTCTCTAGCTTTCATCTGTAAACTCTCCTATTCATTCCTTACGCTTTTTTCTTTACACGGTATACAAAGGCTAAAATTTCAGCTACGGCTTTAAACAGATCTTCAGGAATCACATGCCCGATCTCAACACGAGCGTACAGCGTTCTTGCTAGAGGCTTGTTTTCTACAACCGCTACGTTATGCTCTTTTGCGATCTCTTTGATGCGTTGAGCAATTAGATCTACTCCTTTTGCTACGACTACTGGAGCATCCATGCTGTTATCGTCATACTTCAAGCAGATTGCGTAATGTGTAGGGTTTGTGATGATAACATCTGCCTTAGGTACTTCTTGCATCATTCGCCTCATAGCCATCTGTCTTTGTTTTTCCTTGATCTTCCCTTTAATCTTAGGATCACCTTCAGATTTTTTGTATTCGTCCTTGATATCTTGTTTCGACATCCTAATATTTTTTTCAAAATCGTATTTTTGGTACATATAGTCAAGAAACGCAAGAAAAAGTAAAACGAGTGAAGCGGCAAAGCCCATCTTGACCGCAAGTCCTCCGAATACAGGAAGTGACGATTCAATACTCACTAAGCTCATTCTTAAATAAATATCTCGCTCACTCCAAAGGATAAAAAATGTTACACCACCGATTAGTAGAATCTTAAGCATTGATTTAGATAGTTCAACAAGAGCCCTCACTGAGTAGATTCGTTTAAATCCAGATAATGGATTGATTCGTTCAAGTTTCATCTGAATCGCTTCTGTTGATAATAAAAAACCAACTTGCAAATAGTTTCCTAAGACTCCAGCGATCATAGCCGCAATCATTACAGGTGCTATGATGATAGCGACTTCAAGCGAAAGCTCCCAAAACAGTTTAGGAATACTAGATTCCGTAACATCATAAAGCAGTTTTTTATCTAGACTATAAGCGAAGAGGTGAAGCAATCTTTGCCCCATCCAACTCCCCATAAAGGATAGAAACATAACGGATGCAAACAGCACTAGTGCAGCATTGATGTCAGCACTTTTGGCTACTTGTCCTTTTTTTCTGCTTTCCTGCCTTTTTTTTGGTGTTGCTTTCTCCGTTTTTTCTCCTGAAAAGTATTGTAGATTGATCGGATATCTCATCGACTTAAGCCCCTAACAATTCCATTAAGTTAATCATGCTGTCACGCATCTGATCGACCAGCATCTGAACAGATACAAAGAATGCGGGCATTACGACTAAAAACAATACGAGAGCAATTAAGATCTTGACCGGCAGACCGATAACAAAGATGTTCATCTGCGGTACGGTTCTGGCTACGATCCCAAGTGCAAGGTCGGCTAAAAACAACGTGCCCACGATAGGAATCGCCATCTGAAGAGCAACTAAGAACATACCTGAGAACACACTTAGTACAAACTTCATGACCCCGCCATCTCCAAAATTTGATATAGCCGAATCAATGGGTAAAAATTGATAACTATAAAAGATTCCATCAAGTAACATGTGATGTGCATCTGTTGCAAGCAAGAAAAGAATCGCAAACGTATACAGATATCTCCCCATCAAGGGTGTCTGGATACCTGTTTGCGGATCGAACACATTCGCGATCGCAAAACCCATCTGTAGATCAATAAATCCGCCGGCAACTTGAATCGCGTAGAAAACGATCGCAGCAATAAATCCGATTGTTAGTCCTACCATTGCTTCTTTAATAATTAATAGAAAAAATGTAGCATCCAACGGAATTGGTTTTGGATCAACTGCGTACAACATGATCCAGGATAAAAATAACGATAATCCGATTTTATGCATCACAGGTAAATTTTTATTGGAAAACACAGGAATTGTTAAGAAAAATGCCGATACTCTAGTTAGGATTAATAAAAAAGCAGGGAAAGCCACTACATCTACCATTTCATCATCCTATATAAGTGTGTAAATTTTGGAAGATATTTGATGTGAAACCTAGGATTTGAGAAAGCATCCACGGCCCAAAAAACACGAGTCCTACTAACACGGCAACAATCTTTGGTATAAATGCAAGTGTTTGTTCCTGAATCTGTGTTGTTGCTTGAAATATACTGACGATTAAACCTACGATCAGGGCTAATAACATGAGCGGACCGCACAAAAGCAAGGTCATGTATACCCCTTTTTCTGCTAAAGAAATTACAAATTGAGAATCCATGTTTCCACCTGCCCTAATAGCTTAATAGCAATGATTTTACGATGAGGTACCAGCCATCAACCAGTACGAATAACAAGATCTTAAATGGCAGTGATATCATAACGGGCGGCAGCATCATCATCCCCATAGCCATTAAAATAGACGCAACGACCATATCAATGATCAAGAACGGTACAAATATCATGAATCCAATCTGGAAAGCTGTCTTTAGCTCACTTATGGCAAACGCAGGAACAAGTGTCGTTAACGGAATATCTTTAATACTTTCGGGCTTTTTTGCACCTGAATATTCCATAAAAAGCATAAGATCTTTCTGACGTGTATGTTTCGCCATGAACTCTTTGATCGGAAGACTTCCTTTATCAAATGCTTCTTCTTGAGAGATTTCACCTTTTACTAAAGGCTGTACCGCTTCTTTGTTTACCTCATGCATCACTGGTGCCATGATAAAGAAAGTTAAGAACAAAGCAATTCCAATCAAAACTTGGTTTGGCGGCATCTGCTGTGTTGCTAGTGAAGTTCTAACAAAAGATAAGACAATGATAATCCTCGTAAAACAAGTCATAAGAATTAAGATACTTGGAGCAAGCGAAAGGACTGTTAAAAGCAGCAACAGCTGAATCGTAGTTTCCATGTTCGCTGGATCACTATTATTAATAAAATCCAAGTCTAATCCAGGAATAAATTCATTCATGATGTTTCCCTTTCTCTAGCACTCTCTGAAGTTCTTTTTGCTGATTCTTCTTATCTTGAACGATCGATTGCAGCATAGTCTTAAAAGATTGCGTCTGATCTTTTGTATCAGCTGGTCTTGTTTCATTGGAAGTCTTACTAGACTCTTCGGTTCTACTTTTCAGCCATTTTTGTTTCAATTGGTTCGTCATCGTTGAAACGTTTTGGGATGGACGCTGATCGAGCATCATCTGAACTTCATCTTCATTGGTAATCTCTTTTAGAAGTGTTACCGAATCTCCAACACCTACTACCAAGACAGAATTACCTGTTTTGATCAGTTGTACGGAACGATTCTGTCCGATTCCGATGCCTCCCAAAGACTGAAGATTTTTTCCATCTTGAAAACTGACAGATTTTCTTTGAATAAAACGTAAAACCAAAAACAAGATCGCTAGAACAATTCCAAGCATAAACACGAGCTTGACGAGCATCATAAATGTGCTTTCACTCTTAGAATCGACAGGGCTGTTATCTGCTGGTGCTTTTTCTTTCTCGCCCTTTTGATCTGAGTTATTTATGGTGTCATAAACACTTTTCCCTGAACTGCTGCCTTCCGCTTGTACACTAAATGGTACAAGCGCAAGACAAACTGCTGCAAAAAGACTAATTAACCATCGATACATGTATGCTTATCCTAAAGTTTTCTTAATCGCTTCAATTACACGGTCAGCTGCAAACGGCTTAACGATAAAGTCTTTTGCTCCAGCTTGGATCGCATCGATTACCATCGCCTGCTGTCCCATCGCTGAACACATGATGATCTTTGCTTCAGGGTTCGTTTTCTTGATCTCTTTCAAAGCTGAAATACCGTCCATCTCTGGCATCGTAATATCCATCGTAACAAGATCTGGTTTTAACTCCTGGAATTTCTCGATCGCTTGCGCTCCGTCTGCTGCTTCACCTACAACATCAAATCCATTCTTAACTAAAATATCCTTGATCATCATTCTCATAAATGCTGCATCATCAACAACTAAAATACGTTCTCCCATTTCACTTACCTCCGATAATTATTTCAATTTTTCTAAACGATCACGCTGACTTAAAATTTCAGTTACACGTACTCCGAAGTTCTCATCGATTACAACAACCTCGCCTTTTGCGATCATCTTTTGATTAACAAAGATATCAACTGGTTCACCAGCAAGTTTATCGAGCTCTACGATTGAACCTTGAGACATTTCTAAAATATCTTTAATCGTTTTTTTCGTTCTTCCTAGCTCTACTGTTACTTGAAGTGGAATGTCTAACAGCATGTCTAAATTCTTCGTATCTCTTTGATTCGTCTCATAATCTCCAAAGTCAGAAAAGCTTGCTGGCTGAATGGAAACATCTCTCATCTGCGATTGATATGCAGGCTGAGGATCATTTCTTGGTTCACTATGAACACGTTCTTGATAAGAATCTACCGGTAGAGATGGTGGAGACACTTCTTCATGAGGTGTATAATCAGCAACCGGCTCTTTTTCAACAACTGGTTCAGGATTCATCAACTTATGTACAAGGTCCTTTGAGAACTCAGCATCAATGAGCTGCATGATATTTGAATCAATCAGTTCACCCACTTTAAGTCGGAATGAAACTTTAACTAGTATCTCTTCATCAGGAATCAAACTCGTGTTTGATTCAATATCTAGAAAATCAATTTTAGGTGGAGAGATATCTACTTTTTTATTAAAGATCGTAGACATCGATGTGGAAGCGGATCCCATCATCTGATTCATCGCTTCACCAACAGCACTTAATTGCAATTCTCCAAAATCCGGAGAAGGATTTGTGCCTTCACCGCCAAGCATCAAGTCTGCAATGATCTGTGCATCTGTTTTACGGATCACTAACAAGTTAGCTCCTTCGATACCTTCTGTGTATGTAACTTGAACCGCAACATGCGGAATCGGAAACTCATCTTTCAACTCGGTGCGTTTCACGACGGTTACTGTTGGCGTCGTAATATCTACCTTTTGATTTAACAGAGTGGATAGTGCTGTTGCAGCACTTCCAAATGAGATGTTTCCGATCTCACCTAACGCATCTCGTTCGATCGATGATAGGTATTCTTCGGTTTCGGTCGCTCCGGACGAGGAAGGACTTCCACCATTCAACAAAGCATCAATTTCGTCTTGTGAAAGCATATCTCCACTTACCATTGATCCTCATCCTCCTTAATGGTTTCGATAATTTGAACGGCTAACTTTTTCTTCACCTTCCCGGGTTGACCATAGAACTTCGGATTGTTTTCCACTTTTATCACGAGCGGTTGATTAATTCGTTGATCTAATTCAATACAGTCACCGATAGATAAATTCAGAAACTCCTCGATCGACATGTCTGAAGATCCTAACTCAACTTTAAAAGGTAAGAAGGCGTTCTTAATCTTTTGTTCAATAAATTCGGTCTCTCCTGGAATTCGTGTTTTCTTTTTATTCTGCATCCAATGATGAACAGAAAGCTTCGGAATGATCGGTTCTATGACAACATGTGGTAAGCAGATATTAATCATTCCGCTCGTTTCACCAATCGTCGTATTCAGTGAGATCACGACTACCGTTTCGTTCGGAGAAACCATTTGTAAAAATTGTGGATTCACTTCCAAATCGAGCATGAACGGCTCCAGTTCGATGACACTTGTCCATGCTTCTTTAAAACTATCAAGTGTGTTTTCAAATAACTGATTCATGATTCTCGTCTCGATCTCAGTTAAATTCTCGATCTTATTCATGCCAGCCCCGCTGCCACCCATCACTCGATCAAGCATGGCATATGCGATATTCGGATTAACTTCCATTAAAATTCGTCCTTCAAACGGATGTGCTTCAAACACATTCAACAGCGTCATCTTTGGAACAGAACGGATGAATTCCTCGTACGGAAGCTGATCAACAGACGCAACACCGATCTGGACGTACGTTCTAAGCTGGGCTGAAAAGTAAGTCGTTAGGAGTCTTGCAAAGTTTTCATGCAATCTCGTTAAACTGCGAATCTGCTCTTTTGAAAAACGTAGGGCTCTTTTAAAATCGTAAACTTTAACCTTATTCTCTGACTCTTCCTTTTTTAGCTCTTCTGCATCCATCTCTCCTGTGGAAAGGGCGGAGAGAAGAGCATCTATTTCGTTCTGTGACAAAACATCAACCAAGAGTCTCACCTCTTTTCATGCCGTTTATAGTGAATTATTGTATGATCTTTTGAGTTGTGTAGACTCTGACTACTTTCCCATCTTGCATAACCTTATTAATCTCTGTTTTTAGTTTGTCCTCAAGAGAGATCAGCCCTTGTTGGCCTGAAAGTTCTTCTGTTTTCTTGTTCGAGATCTCATAAATGATCAGGTTGTTCACTTGGAACAATCTTTTCTCAAGTTCGTGTTTAGCATCTTCATTATCCGCTTGAATCTTGAACTGAATCTTCACATAAGATTGATCTGCAAGATTGGTTGTCATTTCATTGGTTTCGACCATCAGCTTGTCCAGCTCTTCTGCTGTAGGCTCAGAAGCTTCGGTCTTAGGTGAGAACTGCTTAAACCCGTAATATCCTGCTGCACCGATAAGACAGATCGCGACAAGCATGGACATCATGATCGTTACCGCTTTATTTTTTCCCAACTACAGACCCTCCTTTTTCTGACTTAGTGGCAATAGCGTAATCTTTCTATAAAACTCTGAGATTAGTTGAGCAACCTCTTCTTCACTTTCTTTAACAACAAACTTTTTGCCTGTAGTTAAAGTGATCGTAGTATCTGGAAAAGATTGAATCTGTTCGATATAGATCGCATTCAGCGTAAACGTATTGCCATTTAGTTGTGTTACTAAAATCATGAGTTTCGGAGTTAAGCTGGTTACTGCTCACCCCTACCTCCCTTCACGTTAACGTTTTAAGTTCACTAGTTCTTGAAGGATCTCATCTGATGTTGTGATGATTCTTGTATTCGCTTGGAAACCACGCTGTGCAACAATCATCTCCGTGAACTCTTCAGATAAGTCCACGTTGGACATTTCGAGAGCACCTGCTACTAATGTGCCAGCTCCGCCTGTTCCTGGAAGAGATGTCTCAGGAATACCTGAGTTTGTACTTGCTCGATATTCGTTGCTTCCAGCTTTCTCCAAGCCTTCACTATTATCGAATTTTGCAATTTGAATTTTCTTCGAAGTATCTAAAGTCCCTGTAGCAGATATAACACTTACAGTACCATCAGCACCTATACTAAAGCTTTTAGATGTACTATCAATATTTATCGGTGTTGTTGTACCAACAAGGTATTTACCATCTGAATTAACAATATTACCTGAACTATCCAAATAAAAATTTCCTGATCTCGTATATGTTGTTTCTCCATTTGACTGTAGTTGAAAGAACCCATCTCCTGAAATTCCTAAGTCAAGCGGACGTCCTGTTGTTTGCAAACTCCCTTGAGTATGAACAGTATCAATCGAAGCCAATTGTGATCCTAACCCTACTTGTTTTGGATTAACTCCACCTTTCCCAGCGGCACCTGTCGGAGCACTAGCCCCAGCAATCTGCTGACTCACAAGATCTTTAAACGTCGTACGGCCCTTCTTAAATCCGTACGTATTTACGTTTGCGATGTTATTACCGATTACATCTAGCTTCACCTGAAAGTTTTTCATACCACTGATTCCTGAATACATAGAACGTAACATTTGTTTTTATCTCCCTTACTTGGTTTATTAACTGCGTCTATCATTCGGCAGTTTAGTGAGCCTCCTGTAAAGGTCCAGCTCGTTTATTCGTCTATGACGATAGCACCATTGATGTTTGTAAAGATCTGAGATGTACTTTCGTTTCGATCTAATGCTGTAATTACAGTTTGATTCGGCGCATTTACGACTAGCGTGACATTCTTCATGATCACTAATGAGTCTTTAATTCCTTTTCGGCCCGCTTCGATCATCTTTTCGCTTATCTTGTTCCAGCTTGTTTCTGATATCGAAATATCTCTATCTTGCAGTCTCTTTTGAGCGTGTTTACTAATAGTGAGTTGGTTTTTAAGCTCTTTGTGAAAAACGGACTGAAAAGATTGATCTGTTTTATTCTGCTGACGATGTTTCGGGTAAAGCATCGGTTGGTACAATTGATGAGCGTGTATACGTTCGCTCATGTCACCCACTCCTTACTTTGCCTGATCGGTTATTTTGATCACTTGGTAACTTGTGATCTTTGTTCCATCACTCATTTCCAACATGACAGATCCTTTTTCAAACAACACCGATTTCACTACAGCTTCTTTTTCTTCTATCTTTTTGTTACCTTCTGCATCAACGGTTTCTGTTTCGTAGGTTACTTGTTTACCGATCATCTGGCTTTGTTGTAATAATGAAGATTCTGTTTGAAACGATAGGAATTGCTGCATCGTTTGGTTCATGTTTGTCATCTGTTCTAGTGATGAAAAGCTTGCCATCTGTGCGATAAACTCACGGTCTTGCATCGGACTTGTAGGGTCTTGGTTTTGTAGCTGTGTGATTAAGATCTTTAAAAAATCATCTTTGCCTAAAATGTTTGAACCAGTTTGTTTTGTTTTTGCTTGATAATTTGAAAGCATCAGATCTTCAGAGATCTTGGTCATCACTCATCACACCTTTTCGTTTAGTACCAATTGTGATAGTTGTTCATCAAATGATAGTTGATCCGATTTCTCATCCTCAGACATGTTCTCTTCTGCATGCTGTTGATCTTCATATTCCTGACTATTCTGATCACGGAAATCAAAAGTCTGTTCGTCACCGTTTAGAAAGACATCAATTTTTTCAAAGTCTATATCTTGACTTGTGAAAGCTTGTTTTAATTGTGTGAGCTGACTATCCAAGGCATCTTTCGCACCTTGACTAGATGCTATGATCTTTGCTGTGATCTCACCATGCTTTTGGATAAGCTGTATCTCGATGTTTCCAAGATGTTCAGGTGTTAATCGAATCTGCATCTTTGTAAATCCAGATTCTGTAACGAACAACTTTGCTCTTGAAATGATCTGTTGAACTTCACGTACAAACTGTTCCTTCTGTCCTTCTCCTCCTGTAACAGGCACTTTCAATGTCCATTGTTCTATAGGAGAAAGTGGACTTTGCAGCGTTTGAAGTTCTTTAGAAGCTGAAACACTAGGTTCCATTGACTTTGTTGTCGGTACATATCGCTGAAAGGCTTGGTCCGCAAAACTCTTCACCTTTTTTTCGACCGATAGTGTCTCGATAATTTTTACGAAAGTATTCTTATCATGACTTGATGACTCGCTTAGAAGCTTTTTGATCTCTCCAAAAATCTGCTCTGTTTGTTTTGTTAGAGAATCTTTTTGATCAAGTTTTACTCCTGGAAACCATCGGCTGATCATATCTGTGATCTGCTTCTGGTCTTTTTGCGAGAATGGCTTCGTTTCTTCGTTAACAACAACCTGCAACAATAGAGCTAGCTTCATCTCAGGCGTTGGGTTTGTTGCAATTTCTGAAAGATCAATCTCGCTCTCAAGAAGCTTCTCAACCACTTCTTTCATTTCAGGCGGCAGATCGTTTAATAATGATTGAACAGTTTCGTTTTTTAATAGGTCTGAACTCCATTCGAGATCCTCTATGCTACCTAGAATACTAGCGATCATGTCACCTAAACCTTCTGTAACGTTCTCAGTCTCTGTAGCTGAAGATGCTAGTAGTTGTGAAAAGAGTGCATCTATTTTGCTACTTTTTTGAGAAGGTCCAGATCCAACTGAAGACTGTACACTTGAAACCGCTGGCTGCGAAATCATTATTTGCACGTTTTTTACACCTCCTTTATAGCGTTTTGTTTGCCATGAGTACCGTAAGCTCTGCTGCACGTTTCGCATCAAGCTGGGAAAGGATCTCAGCTTGCGTTTCAGATTGTAAAAGCATCAAGATGCTCATGATTTGACTGTTATTCATCTCTGTCATGACAGCTGCAGCATCTTTTGCTGACATTGCTTCATATAATTTCTTTAATTGCTCGTTCTCTTCATCTTTAACAGTAGTTTCCGCATCTTCTACTTGCTTTTCTAATAGCGCAATATTGCTCTTTAAATCGGTTACTTCTTTTTCTTTCTTTTGAAGATCAGCAGATATTACTTTAATGTAATCTTCTTGTTCATCGAACTTCGATTTCCACTGTTTTTCTTGTACATTGTTTGTTACAGCTACTTCCGCTTTCTCGGTAAAAACGTTTTTGATTATGGGTATGTTCTTACCCGTACTTTTTGCTTCTTCCCATACGTTCACTCCCATAAAAGAAAGGACGATCCCGAAAACAGTCAGTGCAAAAACGAAAGGTACGAATATAACTAATAAAAACCAAACCATTCTGCTAGATTTTTCGTTCTGTTTCATTTGATCACCTGATTTTTTACGACTTCGCAAAACGCAAAACCGAAAATTCGTCGTTCTGCTTATTCTCATAAGAAGCAACTTCCACTTTATAAGCACTGAGTTGTCTTTCTTTTAGCTTTTCATATTTTTTCACTTCAATGGTCTGCTGCAATAACCTTTGCTGAATGAGCTGCATTCTTTCTCTTGCTCTTTGTAAAAGCGGCTGTAATTCTTTGATCTTGTTCGTCATGGATAAAAGAAAACGCTGTGTATTCTGTAAATCATTTACCACGATTTTCTGCTGAAAGGTGTAATTCGATTGGTTCTCGATGTCTTCTTTCCTTTTAAGCAGGCTGTATATCTCTTCTGCTATACCTTCAAACGCTTGTACAGCCTCTCCTAATTCTTGTTCAATCGATTCTTTTTCTTTTTGTTTAACAGACAATACTTTTTCCATAGAAAAATGAAATGACATCAACGTTCATCCTTCCCAAATTCAATCAAAAGCCGCTCTAGAGCTTGTTCGTAAGTAACATCCTCGTCTACTTGCTGTTTAAGAAACGTTAGAATGTTGGGATACATCTGGATTGCTTCATCCACTGATTTCGAAGAACCCCTTTTGTAAGCGCCAATGCTGATCAAGTCTTCCGCTTCCACATAGGATGATAAAAGTTCTCGAAGACGTTCAGCCGCTTGTCGGTGCTCTTTCGGAACGATATCATTCATCACCCTGCTAATACTCTTTAGAATATTTAAAGCAGGAAACTGCCCTTTATTGGCTAAGTTTCGATCTAAGATAAAATGTCCATCTAGAATTCCTCGAACCGTATCTGAGATGGGCTCGTTAAAATCGTCTCCGTCAACTAACACGGTGTAAAAAGCTGTAATCGTTCCGTTCTTATTCGTTCCAGATCGTTCTAACAATTTTGGAAGAACCGCAAATACGCTCGGTGTGTAACCTTTTGTAGTTGGTGGTTCTCCAACAGCTAATCCGATCTCACGCTGAGCCATAGCCACACGTGTTACAGAGTCCATCATCAACATAACGTTCTTGCCTTGGTCTCGAAAATATTCTGCGATACTTGTTGCAGTCAGTGCACCTTTTATCCGCATTAAAGCAGGTTGATCTGAAGTCGCAACGATTACAATAGATCGCTTTAATCCTTCTTCACCTAGATCTCGCTCAATAAAATCAAGAACTTCGCGTCCTCGTTCACCGATTAGCGCGATAACATTAAGGTCAGCTGTCGAGTTACGTGCCACCATACCGAGCAGTGTACTCTTACCTACTCCACTTCCGGCAAAAATACCTACCCGCTGGCCTTTACCGACCGTTAACAAACTATCGATCGATCGAATACCGAGCTGAATACTTTCATGAATTCTAGGTCTTTCCATCGGATTCGGTGGCTCGTTCTCTGATGGATAACGAAACAAACCACGAGGCAGAGGAGAACCATCTAAAGGAACACCCATACCATCTAATACTTTTCCAATCAAAGAAGGTCCTACCTTTATTTCCAGCGCGCGATGTGTGGCTTCTACCAAACTGCCAACTGCAATATTCTTTACATACGTAAATGGCATCAACAAAACATTCTCTTCCTGAAAACCTACTACTTCAGCTTTGATTTTTTGCTTGTTGTTCCCCGTGTGAATATAGCAGACATCACCAATCGATGTTTTAGGTCCTTTTGATTCAATCATTAGCCCCACAACCCGAATCACTTTTCCATATCTTTTATAGGAATCGATTGATTGAAGGGAATCAATCATATGTTCCACGTTCATTGATCTGACACCTCAAGTTGTTCTAGCAGTTTTTCTCTGATCTCTTTTAGCTGAACGTCGAGCGTTGCGTCGATTTTTCCAAAAGGAAACTCGATAATTGCACCATTCTCAGTCAAGTTTTCATCTGGATAGATGAAAAGAGTCGCTGTCGATTGAAGCATGTTCTTTAGTTCCTCACGATAGTTTTGTGTAAGTTCGAACCATTGCGGTGGAACATAGAGCTTGATCTCTTCAAACTCTCGAGCTTCTTTTACAAGCTGCTTTACGATAGAAATCCACGTTTCAGGTGTTTCTTGCAGCTTTTTCCCTAAGATTTTTTCCGCAGCTGCCATGGCTAGAATGATCATCTGTGGCTCTGTTTCACTCAGAACGTTATGATATTCGTCCCTTAATGTATCCACAAAACTTTTCACTTCATTTAATTGCGAAGTCCAACTTTCGTGCCCTTGCTCTACACCTTTTTGAAACCCAGCGTCATACCCTTCATTCTTCGCCTGTTCATAAGCTGCTTCTAACTTCTTTTTCCAAGATTCTTCTTCTTCAGCTAATCTTTTAAATTGTGCTTCCTTATATTCTTCTACTTCCTTGGTTATAGAAGCTGCTTCGTTCTTTGCTTCTTCTAGCAAGGTATACGCTTGGTTTTTTAAGCGAATGACCTTTGACTCTTCGTCCTCATTCTCTAAACTCTTTTCGCTTCTCGCAGTAAATAAAGAGAGTGATTGAATACCAATTACTACTTCACTTGTTTCAGACTTCTCTTTGTGATCGTGAAAAGATTTTATGACCTTAGACAATCACATCATCTCCTCCGCCTCGAGCGATCACAAGCTCTCCAGCTTCTTCAAGTCTTCTAATGGTTCCAACGATTCTAGACTGAGCTTCTTCTACATCACGAAGTCGAACAGGTCCCATAAATTCCATTTCTTCTTTAAAGTTCTCAGCCATACGCTGTGACATGTTATTGAACATCACTTCTTTTACTTCTTCGCTAGAGGCACGTAAAGCAAGAAGTAGATCTTCATTTTGCACTTCACGAATAACTCTTTGGATCGCACGATTATCAAGCGTAACAATATCTTCAAACACGAACATTCGTTTCTTGATCTCTTCCGCTAACTCAGGATCTTGAATTTCAAGGGCATCCAAGATCGTCCGTTCAGTGCTTCGATCTACACCATTTAAGACCTCGACAACCGATTCAACTCCACCAGCTTGAGTGAAATCCTGTGTAACGGTAGCAGATAACTTTCTTTCTAAAATCTGTTCCACTTCATTGATTACTTCAGGAGATGTTCGATCCATTAATGCGATCCTTTTTGCTATGTCAGCTTGCATCTCTTGTGGAAGTTCAGAGAGTATCTGACCAGCCTGTGAAGAATCCAAGTATGACAAAATCAGAGCAATCGTTTGCGGGTGTTCGTTTTGAATAAAGTTTAGTATTTGACCCGGATCTGCTTTTCGAGCGAAGTCAAACGGTCTCACTTGTAATGTTGACGTTAAACGATTGATGATCTGCATCGCTTCGTCTTTACCAACCGCTTTCTCAAGTACCGTCTTCGCATAGCCGATTCCACCTTGGGTAATATAATCTTGCGCTAGAGCTAACTGATGAAATTGTGTGATAATCTCATCTTTTAACGTGGAATCTACTTTTCTAACTTGTGAGATTTGAAGCGTTAATCTCTCAATTTCTTCTTCACTTAAATGTTTATATACTTGTGCAGCAACATCAGGACCTAAAGAGATAACGAGGATTGCCGCTTTCTCTTTACCAGATAGTTCTTTCATACCTTTTGCCATCGTTCGTTACCTCCTTACTCCTCTGAAAGCCATGTTCTTACCAACTTGGCGAATTCTTCAGGCTTTTCTTTTGCCATTCGTTCTAACTGTTCCTTACGTACTGTTCCTTCAGACCCTTTTTCTTGGTTTACATCCGGTACATAGTAAGACTCTTGAGGCTCATCCATCTGGAATTCTTCAATCTTGTTCTCGGACTCTGTTCTTCTTTTTCGAGAAAGCAAGAAGATTAATAGAATAATTACGATTATTAAGACTCCGCCAACTATGTAGATCCATAACGGAACGCCTTTAGAAACGGCAGTTGTTTCTTGTTTTCCGTTAAAAGGCTGTGCAGATACAAATATTTTTTCTTGAATATCATCTTCTGATAATGTTTCATTTATCTCTTTTGAGATACTTGTTCTAACAATCGCACTCAGAATTTGTTCAATATCATCTAATCGTTCTTGTGGTAACGACTCTGGTTTGTTTGGAGTCGGTGGCTCTACCATGACTTGTATACCTAGATCTCGTATCTCATAAGGACTCTCAACGATTTCTTTGCGTATCTTGTTCACTTCGTTATTTATACGTTCTTCTACTTTTTCATAGTCTCCATTTGAACCTGCAGCTGAACCTGGGTAGGTAGGCACCTCTTGGTCACCCGTTCCTCCCACTCCACCTTCTCCTGCACCTTCTCCAGTAAACGTCTCTCTTATTCGCTCAACGCTTACTTCGATGCCTTTCATGTTTTCTTTATCAACAGGTTCAACGATATTCTCTTCACGTTTTTCTTCCGTAAAGTCAATATCTGTAGTCACAGTAGCAACTACTTTACCTTGTCCCATGATCGTTGATAGCATCTGTTGAACTCTACGTTGTAAGTCTCTTTCAACATCTTGCTTAATTTTTCTTTGCTCTTCGTATTTTGAAGATGAAGCTGTAGAGTTTACTGAATTCAAATCATAATAATTAAAGTATTGATCCGTAATGACGATATTCTCCATAGGAAGGTTGCTCACACTCTTTGAAACGAGATGATAGAGTGCTTTCACCTGATCTTCATTTAATTTTGCTCCAGCACCTAAGGATAGAACTACAGAGGCTGAAGCTTTTTCTTCTTCTTGGTTCACCCAGACACTGCTTTCAGGCAGGGTGATCATTACGCTTGCATCTTCAACACCGTTGATGCTCTTTATTAAACTTGCAATCTCTGTCTGTGTCGCTTCTCTCTCTAAAACCCCAAATTCTTTATCTGTTATTCCAAAACCTGATTTTTCTCCAAAATAGGAGAAATCAATATTTCCGCTTTCAGGTAATCCTTCTGCGGCAAGTTGCACTTGCAGATTGTTTACCTGTTCTTCAGGAACTAGTATGGTTTTGCCGCCATCTTGGACTTCATTCGCCACACCTTTGCTATTTAAATTCTCTTGTATTTGACCAGCTTCCTGAGGGGAAAGATTTGAATACAAAGGAACAAGGTTAGGTGTTGACATCATGACTGTTACAAAGATAAATGCTGTGATTATGAGAAAGATTGCACCGAGAATTAATCCCTTTTGTCCATTGGAACGAGTTTTAAACCGTTCTGTCGTTTGCTTGATGATGTTTTTCCATTTTTCTTTCATTTTTTCCCCCGATAAGCGCAATAAAAATTTTTAACAGCTACCCCCAAAATCGAATGCTAATATCGAATCATATATCAGAGGCTATACTTGCATCCTCATTATTTCTTGGTAGGCCTCAACAACTTTATTACGAATCTCAAGAGTCGTTTGCATCGTTACACTTGCTTTTTCAGCTGTGATCATCACTTGATGAAGGTTATCCATATTTCCGTTCATCAAACCTTGAGTAGCTTGATTCGATTGCGCTTGTGTTTCACCTAACGTATCTAAAGCTCCTTTTAGATAGCTCTTAAAATCTTCTTGAGCTTCATATGGTGTTACTTTTGAAACTGAAGTTGGATTACTGATGTTCTGAAGTGAACTAATTGAAATTTTGTCCATGTTTTAACACCCCTAACGGCCAATTTCTAATGCTTTTAAGTACATTCCTTTTGCTGCGTTTAGTGCTGTAACATTTGCTTCATATGATCGAGTAGCACTCATTAAATCGACCATCTCTTTTAGCGGGTCTACATTTGGAAGCTGAACAAACCCTTCTTCGTTTGCATCAGGATGTTCAGGTTGATAAACCGTCTTAAAAGGCGTTTGATCATTGACTATTCCATCTACTTTAACGCCAGCCATTTTTCCGTTGTTAACCGCCTTATTAAACATGTTTTTAAAACTAGATTCACCAGAACCTAAAACGACCATTTTGCGTCGATACGGCTCCCACACACCGTTCTTATATTCTCCGCGTGTCGAATCGACATTCGCCATATTAGAGGAAGCAACATCCATCCTAAGCCTTTGAGCTGTTAAACCGGATGCTGATACATTCATTGCATCAAAAACTCCCATATTTATCTCCCACCTTTAACAACCATCTTAATTGAATTAAACTTTCCATTAATTCGCTGTACAAGTGTCTGATAATAAAGCTGATTCTTTGCTAATTCTGCCATCTCTTTATCTACATCCACATTATTTCCGTTATGATTCATCACTGTATTCGTTTTTTCTCTAACACTAAAAGAAGAGGATGTTTCAGTACCGAATGAAAAATGACGCTGATCTGTTCGATGGGCTTGCAAGCTTTTTTTGAATTCCTGGCTAAAAACAGTTTCTTTAGCTTTATATCCAGGTGTGTCCACATTAGCTAAGTTATTCGAAATGGTCTTTTGTTTTAACGCCGATCCATCTAATGCCATCTCTAAATTTTTTATGACTGAGCCAGAGAACAAGTTCACCACTTCCCTCTTTTTTACTATAGAAGTTTCATATTCTGTTAAATCTTACCTCACTATCATATTTTAAGTGATATATCCAAAAAGTGTCTATGTATTTTTTCCCAAACTGACTTTTTTCGATAGAAAGGACTATATTTCGACCGTGACTTTGGACCCAATTTGAAAACTAGTAATAAAATCCCTATATTTATGTGGTTTTTGGTACCTCTTTACCACTTTCGCACACAATCGACAAATATTTACAATTTTACCCATTTTCGTCGTTTCGTTTCATATTTTTTGAACAAAAAAATCCAGCTCTGTTTACAGAGCTGGATTTTATTATTGGTTATTATGAAGTTTTAAGCTTTTCAAGCTCAAGTAAGAACTTGTCGTTCAACACTTTGATATATGTTCCCTTCATACCTAGAGAACGAGATTCAATAACACCCGCACTCTCTAGTTTACGAAGCGCGTTCACGATCACAGATCGAGTAATACCCACTCTGTCTGCAATCTTACTTGCTACAAGCAATCCTTCGTTTCCTTCTAATTCTTCAAAAATATGTTCGATCGCTTCTAACTCACTATATGATAATGAACTGATCGCCATTTGAACAACTGCTTTGTTACGAGCTTCTTCTTCGATTTCTTCCGCTTTTTCACGAAGGATTTCCATTCCAACAACTGTAGCACCATACTCTGCTAGAACGAGATCGTCTTCTTCAAATGATGTAGATAGTCTTGAAAGAATAAGAGTGCCCAGTCTTTCACCGCCACCTACGATTGGAACGATTGTCGTTAATCCTGTAGAGAACAAATCTTTGTTCTCTACAGGGAATGCTGTATAATCGCTCTCTATATCAATGTTTGAAAGAGATTCTGTAATGTTGAAAAGATTTTTTGTGTAATCGGTAGGGAATTGACGATCCTCGATCATCTTCTTCATACGCTCGTTCTCAATTTCTTGTTTAAGAGCTAGGCCAAGCAGTTTACCACGACGGCTGACTACAAAAATATTTGCTTCAATCACCGTACTAAGTGTTTCAGCCATCTCTTTAAAGTTTACTTGTTTACCACCTGTTTGTTGAAGCATCGAGTTGATACTTCTTGCTTTGTTCAATAAATTCATTGTATTTCTTCCTCCTACTGCATCCTATAATATATATTGGCTCAGATCCTTGTTCTTTGCGATGTTAGCCAGTTTTTCTTCTACATACTCGGGTGTAATGGTAATTTGATCTAAGCTGATATCAGGCGCTTCAAAAGATAAATCTTCTAATAAGCGTTCTAATATGGTATGAAGTCTTCGTGCACCGATATTATCGGTGTCTTGATTCACTTCATAGGCAATGCTTGCAATCTTAGCAATAGCATCGTCAGAAAATTCAACATTTATACCTTCCGTACTCAATAGAGCTTTATACTGTTTTATGATCGCATTATCAGGCTCTATTAATATACGTGTAAAATCCTCAACAGACAAGCTATTTAGTTCAACTCTGATCGGAAATCTTCCTTGCAGCTCTGGAATGAGATCAGAAGGCTTAGAAATATGAAAAGCTCCAGCTGCAATAAACAGGATGTGATCCGTCTTAATCGAGCCATACTTTGTCATCACTGTAGAACCTTCCACGATAGGAAGGATATCTCGCTGAACACCTTCACGGCTCACATCAGCAGAGTTTTGATTCTTTCCTGCTATCTTATCGATCTCATCTATAAATATAATACCTGTTTGTTCAGTCTTATAAACTGCTTCACTCGTAACATCATCCATATCGATAAGTTTTGCCGCTTCATCTTGCGTTAATACTTTACGAGCTTCTCGAACAGTGAGTTTTCTTTTTTTCTTTTTCTTCGGCATAAGTCCACCGATCATATCCTGCATGTTCATGCCTACTTGTTCTAGTCCTGAACCTTGGAACATGTCTAGCATGGAAGGGTTCTGTTCTTCAACCTCTACCGTAACAAGATGATCCTCCATCTCACCAAGCGCAAGCTTCTGTGCCATTTGGTTTCGTCTCTGTCTAAGATCTGAAACATCATCTTGCTGCGGCTTTTGTTCCTGCTCTTGATTACCGCCTCCAAAGAACATCTCTAGCGGGTTTTTAAAGCTCGTTTCTGTTTTTTTACCAGGAACTAAGAGCTCAACAAGTCTTTTATTAGCATTTTGCTCTGCTTTATCTTTTACATCGTTCATCTTTAGCTCTTTTACAAGTCTTACTGAAGTTTCAACTAAGTCACGCACCATTGAATCAACGTCACGTCCAACATAACCAACTTCAGTAAATTTAGTTGCTTCAAGTTTAATGAAAGGAGCTTGAGCGAGTTTTGCTAACCTTCTAGCAATCTCTGTCTTTCCTACACCAGTAGGTCCAATCATAAGAATATTTTTTGGTGACACTTCATCACGAAGCTTGTCGTCGAGCAAACTTCTTCTATAACGATTACGAAGCGCAACAGCGACAGCTTTCTTTGCATCGTTTTGACCTATAATATACTGATCTAACTTTTCAACAATCTGTCTTGGAGTTAATTGACTGTTCATTGCAACCGCTCCTTTACTTTTTACAATTCTTCTAAAACAATCTCTGTGTTCGTGTAAACACAAATCTCGCCTGCAGTCTTTAAAGAGGCAAGAGCGATTTCTTTTGCAGAGAGTTCAGGTGCATGATTCTTCAGTGCTCGGCCTGCAGCTAGAGCATAATTACCACCTGATCCAATCGCGAGAATTCCATCGTCCGGCTCGATCACTTCACCCGTTCCTGAAATCAATAACATATGCTCTTCGTTCATTACGATCAGAAGGGCTTCAAGTTTTCTAAGAACTTGATCTGTTCTCCATTCTTTAGCCATCTCTACTGATGCACGTTGCAGATTTCCGCTATATTCTTCTAACTTGCTCTCAAATTTTTCATAAAGCGTAAATGCGTCTGCAACTGAGCCTGCAAACCCAGCAAGCACTTTTCCTCCGAAAAGCTTTCTTACCTTCTTGGCAGTATGTTTCATTACAACTGCGTTGCCGAACGTAACCTGACCATCTCCAGTCATAGCGGACTTGCCGTTATGCTGAATCGCAAAAATAGTAGTAGCATGAAAAGTTGACATTGAAAAATCCCTCCCTTTTTGTTTTTATGCTCGAGGATGCGCATTATTATAGATTTTTTTCAAATGACTTTTTGAAACATGTGTATAAACTTGTGTAGAGGAAAGGTTAGCATGACCTAATAGTTCCTGAACCGCTCTTAGATCTGCTCCTTCATTCAGCATGTGCGTCGCAAACGTGTGCCGCAAAACATGCGGACTGATATGTATCGTAAGGGAAGATTCCTCAATTAGTTTATTTAATATAGTTCTTACGCCTCTAACGGTTAAAGGTTCCCCTTTATAGTTTAAAAATAATGCATCCGACTTTTTCTCCGTTTTTTCTAACAGCAAGTTGCGACCGTTCTTTATATACTTTTCAAGAGATTCCCTCGCAAACGATCCAACCGGGACATATCTTTCTTTTTTACCTTTACCTTTAACAAGCGCAATCTCTACATGTAAATCTAAATCCTTCAATTGCATCTTACACAATTCACTGACACGAATACCGGTTCCGTACAATATTTCGAGGATCGCTTGATTTCTCTGTCCCATAGGCGTTGTAACATCAGACACATTAAAAAGCCTCTCCAACTCTTTTTCGTAAAGAAATTGAGGAAGCATTCTTGCTTTTTTAGGGAGTGATGCCATAGCGAAAGGGTTATGTTCTTCAACAATCTTTTCGCGGTTTAGGAAACGATAAAAACTTCTCATCGCTGATATCTTTCTTGCTACTGTATTTCGAGCATACTTCTTCTCATGAAGTGTCACTAAATATTGCCTGACTAAAACATAAGAAACAGCAGCGAATCCTTCGATTGCTTGCTGTTTCAAAAAAGAAGTAAAATCATTAATGTCTTTTTCATAGTGTTCAATCGTATAAGGTGAACAGTTCTTCTCAATCATTAAATAATTCAAGAAATCCACCACATGTTGGCGTTCTGATACCATTTCATACACCTCACAAAGCCCCTAAATCGTAACACAATTTAGGGGCCAAATCAATACATGTTCACAAATTTGTTATAAAATTCTGAATTGTTTCCAATGCTCTTTCAGCTAGAGCAGTATTACGCTCTTGTTTATTTTTGATTCTCTTCTCAAGAGGTGGAAGAAGTCCAAAGTTAGCATTCATCGGCTGAAAATTATCTGGATTAGCAGTCGTAATATAGTACGCCATGCTTCCGATCGCCGTTTCTTTCGGGAAAACAGCTAGTTCCTCGCCTTTTATTAACTTTGCAGCGTTGATTCCTGCGATCAATCCTGAAGCAGCACTTTCAACGTAACCTTCAACACCAGTCATCTGACCTGCAAAGAAAAGATCTTTTCTTGCTTTTAGCTGATATGTCTCTTCTAAGAGGCGTGGCGAGTTCAAGAATGTATTACGATGCATTACACCATAACGGACTACCTCAGCATTCTCTAAGCCAGGAATCAATCTTAGAAGCTCTTTTTGTGGTCCCCATTTAAGGTGTGTTTGGAAACCTACGATATTATATAGCGTTCCTGCACTGTTATCTTGTCTTAATTGAACGACTGCATAAGGAATCTTGCCTGTTTTCGGATCTTCGAGACCTACGGGTTTCATCGGTCCGAACAACAATGTTTTCTTCCCTCTTTTAGCCATAACTTCCACTGGCATACATCCTTCGAAAAAGATCTCTTTTTCAAATTCTTTAAGAGGAACTGTTTCAGAAGTGATTAACGCTTCATAAAAGCGGTCAAACTCTTCTTCAGTCATCGGACAGTTTAGATAGGCTGCTTCACCTTTGTCATAACGAGACTTTAAATACACCTTGTCCATATCGATGCTGTCCACTTCAATAATCGGTGCAGCTGCATCATAAAAATAGAGATACTCTTCACCCGTTAACGAGTTTAGAGATTTTGATAAGTTATCAGAAGTTAGAGGTCCTGTAGCAATAATAGTCGGACCATCAGGAATCTCTGTTACTTCTTCAGTAATCACCTCTACATTAGGATGATTCTTAACTCGCTCTGTTACAAGGCTAGCAAATTCATGACGGTCGACCGCTAGTGCTCCACCGGCTGGTACTGCACAATCGTCTGCTGAAGAAATGATAACAGAGTTTAACTTTCTCATCTCTTCTTTTAGTACACCCACAGCGTTTGTAAGTGTATTCGCACGAAGTGAATTTGAACATACTAGTTCTGCAAACTTCTCTGTGTGATGAGCCGGTGTTTGTCTGACCGGTCTCATCTCGTATAATTTTACTTGAATTCCTCGGCTAGCGATCTGCCAAGCTGCTTCACTGCCAGCTAGACCTGCTCCGATTACGTTTACATGTTGATTCATGAAGATAAACTCCTTACTTTGCTTCCTCTTCGGCATAATCGCAAGATACACACTGTACGACTTTGCCTTTTTTCGTTTTCTTTTCTACTAACATACTATTACACTTTGGACATGTTCTGGCAATAGGTTTATCCCAAGAGACGAATTCACAATCTGGATAACGGTTACATCCATAAAAAAGTCTCTTTTTCTTACTTTTCCGCTCTACGATTGTTCCTTCATGACAAGTCGGACAGGTAACCCCGATATCTTTTACGATTGGTTTCGTGTTTCTGCAGTCTGGGAAGTTTGAACAAGCCATAAACTTTCCGAACCGACCCATCTTATAAACCATCTCATGTCCACATTTCTCACAGTCTTCACCAGCTGGCTCATCTTTGATCTCTACTTTTTGCATTTCTTCTTCTGCAATCTTTAGTTTCTTTTCGAAACCTTTGTAGAAGTCATCTATGATTCTGATCCAGTTTTCTTTTCCGTCTTCTACTTCGTCAAGATCACTCTCCATCTTGGCAGTAAATTCAACGTTGAAAACTTCTGGGAAGAATTCCAGTGTCATCTCTAAAACAAGACCACCAAGTTCTGTTGGAACAAACTTCTTTTCATCAAGAGCTACATATCCACGTTTTTGAATCGTATCAAGTGTTGGTGCGTATGTTGACGGTCTGCCTATACCCAGTTCTTCCATCGTGCGAACAAGTCTTGCTTCCGTATAACGAGGAGGAGGCTGTGTAAAATGCTGCGTTGGTTCAAGATCTTTCTTTTCTACTTTCATGCCTTCTTGAACATCTGGCAGAATACGATCTTCTTCTTTCTTTCCATCATCATTACCTTCAACATAAACTTTCATAAATCCAGGAAACTTAACTTTAGATCCAGTCGCACGGAAGTTGATTCCGTTGTTCTCAAGATCTACTGTCATCGTATCAAGAACGGCTGAGGCCATTTGGCTCGCTAAGAATCGTTCAAAGATTAGTTTATATAATCTGAGTTGATCTCTTGAAAGATAATTCTTTAAATCACGTGGATGATACATAACAGAAGTTGGACGAATCGCTTCATGGGCATCTTGAGCGTTCTTTCCAGATTTCTTCTCCACTCTTGATTTGTTAACGAACTGCTCTCCGTATTCTTTTTCGATGAATTCGGCTGCTTCCGTTTTAGCTGTATCAGATATACGTGTAGAATCTGTACGCATATAAGTGATCAGACCGACAGTACCTTCTTTTCCTAGATCAATTCCTTCATATAATTGCTGTGCGAGCATCATCGTCTTTTTAGCTCGGAAATTTAATTTCCTAGCCGCTTCTTGTTGAAGTGATGAAGTGATAAAAGGCGGCGAAGGATTTCTGCGTCTTTCTTTTTTCTGAACAGAATCGATCTTAAACTGTTTACCTTTTATCGTGCTTAGGATCTCTTTGACTTCTTCTTCGTTGGAAAGTTCTTTTTTCTTGCCGCCCGTTCCATAGAACTGCGCTTCAAAATCCTCTCCAGAAGCACTAAAGATTCCTTTGATCTTCCAATACTCTTCTGGCTGGAAAGCTTCAATCTCTTTCTCTCGTTCAACGATCAATCTGACAGCAACCGTTTGTACACGTCCGGCGCTCAATCCTTTTTTGATCTTCTTCCATAATAACGGACTGACTTTGTATCCTACTAGTCTGTCAAGCACCCTTCTTGCTTGCTGTGCATCAACTAAGTCCATATTGATTTTTCTTGGTCTTTTAAATGAATCTTTTATCGCATTTTTTGTAATCTCATTAAACACAACTCTACATTCTGAATCTAAATCCATGTCCAAACTGTGAGCAAGATGCCATGCAATTGCTTCACCTTCGCGATCCGGGTCAGCTGCGAGAAAGATGCGTTTTGCTTTTTTCGCTGCCGTTTTTAAGTCTTTTAAGATAGGACCTTTTCCACGGATCGTAATGTATTTTGGTTCATAGTTTGCTTCTACATCTACGCCAGTCTGGCTTCTGGGAAGATCACGAACATGTCCCATAGATGCTTTAACGTCATATTTGCTCCCTAGATACTTTTTTATTGTCTTTGCTTTTGCGGGAGACTCAACAATGACTAAGTATTTTTCCATTTACAGTTTATCCCCCTTTAAGGGTTTAGTGAAATCTTCCCTATTATTAAATAATGTATCTGCATTTGTCAAACTGTTTCCTCATTTAAATGAAAACGGTTAGATACTTTCATTTTGAATATCTTTCGCACTCATGACTAATTTTGCTCCATTTTGAATCAAAAAATTGGTCCCGTTCGCACACTCTTCTAAAATAGATCCAGGTATCGCAAATACATCTCTTCCTTGTTCGAGTGCTTGGTCAGCTGTAATTAACGAACCGCTCTTTGTTCGTGCTTCAGCAACAAGCGTTGCACGGCTGAGACCGCTTATTATACGGTTACGAAGCGGAAAATGCCAGCGTTTTGGTGTAACCTGTGGTGAGAACTCCGATAACAAAATGCCTTGTTCACTGATTTTTTTGGCTAGTACTTTGTTTTCTTTCGGATAGATTTGCAACAACCCCGAGCCCAGAACCGCTGCTGTTAAAGACTTGTTTTGAATACATAACTCATGCGCGAAGGTATCAATCCCTTTAGCTAATCCGCTGATCACGATCCAGTTATCATCTATTAAAGGACTTAGAACCTTCTGCAATGCTTGCTTTCCTTGTTTGCTAGGATTTCGAGTACCGACCACACTAATCATTTTATCCCGATTTAGGACTGTCCAATCGCCTTGTCCATAAAGAACCCATGGGGGGTCATAAATGCTCTTTAACATCGGAGGATAATTCGTATCAAATATCGTAACAGCCGAAATAGATTGTCTCAAAAGACTCTTCATTATGTATGTACTATTATATTGTTTCATATGTTGATAGAGGCGCATTGCTGTTTGTTCACTGTAACCGAACGATATTCTCAACCTACGAATGTCCATCGAAAAAACAGATTTCAGTTCAGGATCAGCTACAACTATTGATCTTAATTGGTTCCAAGTGAGTCCTTCGCAATGATGAAGAAAAATTAAGCGTTCTTTATCCAAACTTCATTCCTCCTCATGAAACAAATCAATGTAAATAAAAAGCTCCCTATCTGGGAGCTTTTCACGTTGTAATCGTTATTACGCTTTTGCTTTGTTCGTTACACAGCGATCATATAGATCGTTTTCTTTTAAAGCTTCAACTAAAGTCTCACCCATTACTGAAGGCGTTGCTGCAACTTTAATTCCACAAGCTTTCATCGTTTTGATCTTCTCATCAGCTGTACCTTTTCCACCAGAGATGATCGCACCAGCATGCCCCATACGTTTTCCTGGAGGCGCCGTTTGACCACCGATGAATCCTACTACAGGTTTTGTCATGTTCGCTTTAACCCATTCAGCAGCTTCTTCTTCAGCAGTTCCACCGATCTCACCGATCATGATTACTGCATATGTGTCTTCATCTTCGTTAAATGCCTTTAAAACATCGATAAAGTCTGTTCCGTTAACTGGGTCGCCACCGATTCCAACTGCTGTAGATTGACCGATTCCACGCTCTGTAAGCTGGTGTACAGCTTCATACGTTAATGTTCCAGAACGTGATACAACCCCAACATGTCCTTTTGTATGAATATATCCTGGCATGATACCGATCTTACATTCTTCAGGAGTAATTACACCCGGGCAGTTCGGACCAACTAGACGAGTCTTCTTGCCTTCCATATAACGTTTAACTTTTACCATATCCAATACTGGAATACCTTCAGTAATACAGATCGCTAGATCAAGTTCAGCATCAACAGCCTCAATGATCGCTTCTGCAGCGAATGCAGGAGGAACATAGATAACAGAAGCGTTAGCTCCCGTTTCATTAACTGCATCCACAACGGTATTAAAAACAGGAAGACCTTCAACTTCTGTTCCACCTTTACCTGGTGTAACACCGCCTACAATTTTCGTACCATATTCAAGCATTTGTTTTGTATGAAAAAGACCAACAGAACCTGTAATACCTTGAACGATAACTTTTGTATCTTTATTAATAAAAATGCTCATGCATCAATCCATCCTTCCTACGATGTTTTCTCTATTACTTAACTAAAGCTACGATCTTTTCTGCACCATCAGCCATAGAATCTGCAGCTGTAATGTTTAGACCAGATTCTTTAAGAATCTTTTTACCAAGATCAACGTTCGTACCTTCTAAACGCACAACAAGAGGTAACTCAAGACCAACTTGTTTCGTTGCTTCAACAACGCCGTTCGCGATGATATCACATTTCATAATTCCACCGAAGATGTTAACAAAGATTCCTTTAACATTTTGGTCAGAAAGAATAATCTTGAATGCTTCTGTTACCTTCTCAGTAGTCGCGCCGCCCCCAACGTCAAGGAAGTTAGCCGGGTCGCCGCCGTAATGTTTAATGATATCCATCGTTGCCATAGCAAGTCCAGCACCATTAACCATGCAGCCAATATTTCCATCTAGAGAAATATAGCTAAGATCGTATTTAGATGCTTCGATTTCTTTTGCATCTTCTTCTTCAAGATCTCTGTATTCTAAGATGTCTTTGTGACGATATAAAGCATTAGAATCAAAGTTCATCTTTGCATCAAGTGCCATAACATTTCCGTCACCTGTTACAACTAATGGATTGATTTCTGCGATTGAACAGTCTTTTTCAACGAAAGCCGTATATAGACCAATCATGAACTTCACTGCTTTTCCTACTAATTCTGTAGGAATGTTGATGTTATAAGCCAGTCTTCTTGCTTGGAATGCTTGAAGGCCGATCGCTGGATCGATTACTTCTTTGAAGATTTTTTCAGGTGTCTTTTCAGCCACTTCTTCAATTTCAGTTCCGCCTTCTTCAGATCCCATCATAACAACACTAGATGTTGCGCGATCTAGTACAAGACCGATATAGTATTCTTTCTTAATATCACAGCCCTCTTCGATAAGTAAGCGCTTAACTTCTTTACCTTCTGGACCTGTTTGATGAGTTACAAGAACTTTTCCTAAGATTTCATTTGCGTATGTACGCACTTCATCGATATTTTTAGCGACTTTTACGCCACCTGCTTTACCGCGGCCACCTGCGTGGATCTGTGCTTTAACAACAGATACAGTGCTCCCCAGCTCATTAGCAGCTTCTACTGCTTCTTCAACGGTAAATGCTACTTTCCCGTTTGGAACAGCCACACCATATTTTCTAAGTATCTCTTTACCTTGGTATTCGTGGATATTCATTTACTCTCCATCCTCCTATCATGGTGAAAACTTAAAGTACCGTTATCATTGTATAAGACCTAGTCTATTATGTCTACTATTCTTCAGAAAATTGCAAGCGCATACACCTTTTTAGCCAAAATAAAAAACCAAAATCACTTTAAAATGACTTTGGTTTTATCCCTTTTTCGTTCCCTTTAGGAACGAAAACAACTTCTTTTTTCATTTGTTTTTTTCGTTTTTTTGTTTTTTGATAATCTTAGGTGTTATCGCTTCAGATTCAGCAGCTGAACGGTACATCCCAAACTCTTCAGCCATCTCCTCTTTAAATTGGTTCACTAGTTGTTCGGATTGCTGTACGACTAATTTATTTTTAGGCATTGAACACACTCCTTTAAAGATAGGAATGCCCCGTTTCAATGATATTTATGTAGTTTCCCCTGCTTCTTTATCTAATTTATAAATAAAAGCAAACAGTTCAGCGACCACTTCATACAATTCTTCAGGTATACTTTCCTCGATCTCTAGCTTAGCTAATAAATGAACTAAAGAAGGGTCTTCCTGAATGGGTATATTATGATCCTCTGCCGATTTTAGTATCCGTTCTGCTGTTTCGCCTTTCCCCTTTGCAACCACTACCGGCGAGGTAGATTCGAGAGGACTATACTTTAACGCCACAGCTTCTT
Organism: Bacillus sp. E(2018); assembly: GCF_005503015.1. Lineage (NCBI taxonomy): Bacteria > Bacillati > Bacillota > Bacilli > Caryophanales > Bacillaceae > Bacillus > Bacillus sp. E(2018). Next base: position 1,391,749 of record NZ_SCOL01000001.1, read on the forward strand.
TTTTATGATCACTCATACTCTAAGATCCAATCCTTTATATGAAATAGAAGTCTCGGTATTATTTATCTTTTCGTTTTGAGAACTGAATGTAACGGATGATAGTGTATAATTCATGTTCTTCATACTAATCTTTAACGTGTTCAATAACGGTTCTGAAAATTTTTCGATAGCTGGATGCGAATTATACACTTTTAATGAAACGATTCTGTTTTGAATATGCACATCTACAGCTACATCTTTTAGATGCTTCATCTCTAACCAAAAAAGCATCCTACAATGGTCTGGATCGATCCCTTTTCCATCTTGCTTTTTGCTTTCCCAACGAACGGTCATCTCTTTCGGATTTTCCGATCCATTAAACGGAATATGAAGGGTAAATTGCTGCATGTTCTCGTTGCTTTGTATATTCTGTAACTGTTGACCTGTAAGTTTATTTAAGGCTTGTTCTGTTTTTTGCTGTATGATCTCAGGCAGCTCTATACGGTCAGCGTTCTGTTGCAGGTTCAATAGTTGTAACTTTAGCGTTTCCGTTTGTTTTAGTTGAATCGGATCAAATAAAATGTTTTTTTCATGCAGTAGACCAGATTTAATCAACCACTTTTTTGCGGCTGTAATAAATTCTTCAGATGGGTTCAGATTTGTTTCTTTAGAAACCTTCAACACATCGTCTTTTAATTGTGTGGGTAGATTTTTTTGCACGTCATTTATACTTGTTGTCTCAACCTTTAATGGATCTGGAAGTTTTCCATTCAATGGCATAACGATGTCTGCTGTGTTTTTTAAATCCATACTTCGGACTCTATCTTGAATTGGAGTCTGTTGCTTACTTGCCTCGTTACCTTTAAATACATAGAGTTCTTTTAATAGCTCAATGGTTTTCGAAACAGCTTTATCTTTATGAATAAAGGGCATTAGAGCCTCATAGAGCTGTTTGAATTCGTTACTTGATCCTGCGTGACTTTTTAGACTGAAAGCAACTGCTTGAACGATCTCTTGCTTAGGAGGCAATTGAAGCTCTAACATACGCTGAACTACTGCTTTTTTTTCATGTAATGGCAACTCGTTTGTGAATTTCATAACCTCGGAAACGGTTTTTATGTTCTCTTTTAATAGAGGTAACTTTTCTATGATTGCAAATTCAACTGCTTTTTTGTTTATATCGGATGCTGGAAGGCTCCATCTTGATAAAATCTGCTCTGAAGTAGACTTAACTGGATCCGTATCTACCTTTTTCAAATAGATCGTATTGTTTTTCTCTGACACTTCAAATAGATAGTTATCTCCCTTAATTAATGGCGCTTCTAATTTGGCATGAAGTGTTGAGCCATTATAAAGAACCTTCGCTGATTGTTCAGGGAAGATTTCTAAAATCTTAGCAGTTATAAACTGATTAAGCTTTAACAGCAATGGCTCATCCATTGTTCTAGCCGGAGTTAACGGTTTACCATGAATTTGGTTGAAATGTAACAGGTTAATCACTTCCTGTAATTTTAATAAGTTCTCCTACCGGACTAAATGACCTACGATGAATGTCTGTCGGTCCAAACTGCTGAAGTGCAAGTAGATGTTCCTTCGTTCCATAACCCATATTGGAATTCAATCCATATTGAGGATATTTTTCATGAAGCTCCTGCATATATCGATCCCTGGTAACCTTTGCTACGATTGATGCAGCAGCGATAGATATACTTTTCTCATCGCCTTTTATTATTTTTAATTGGTCGATCGCTAAAGGAACTTCCATAGCATCAATTAAAAGCTGATCTGGACTAACGTTTAACGAGCACACCGCTTCTGTCATTGCTAACTTAGAAGCTTGATATATGTTGATTGCGTCAATTTTTTCTGGCTGCACTAAATGGACACTGTATGAGATCGCATCCTTCAAAATAATCTCATATAAAGCATCTCTTTTTTTCTCAGACAACTTCTTAGAATCATTGACTCCTGGCAACATATATCCTAGAGGCAAGATCACTGCAGCTGCCACTACGGGACCAGCTAGAGGCCCACGACCTACTTCATCTACACCGGCGATCAAGGTTTTCCCATCTGCTCGGCATTGCTCTTCGTATGTGTGCATCATTTTAAGTCTTGTTCTCTCAGCTTCTTCTCGCTCTAAGCGTTTGGAGAAAGATTGGAATAGTTTTTTTGCGCCTTGTCTTTCATCTTCAGCAAGGATTTTCAATAGATGTACTAACTCAGTCTCTTCACTGCTTTTTAATTTTTGTTCCCATTCTTTTATCGACAGTTTCATGTTTATCACGCTCTTTATGTATGTATTATCGGCAATTTCGTATGATCTTTTATGAAAGATGTTTTCGTCTTACATAGATTTCTCTGGAAGTAGTCGATTTCCGCTCCAGGTCGCTCGCTTTCCATGGGGCGAACGGTGAGCCTCCTGCCCCTTTGCGCCTTTAGGAGTCTCCACCTGACCGCTCGTCCCATAGGAGTCTCGCGACCTTACGCTCCAATCAACTTGCTAAAGAAGATTTAATAACATCCAACTACAAATTTTTTAGCCCGAAAATTTTAAAAACAGGCACTTACATCAGCGCCTGTTCAGTTTACTTTATTCGATTATAAACTCATTTGGCCGCTCATATGACAAGCGTCCTAGTTTTTCTGCTCGAAGGTCTCGTAGAACAATCTCAGCAGTCTTTTCAAGATCCACTTCTCCGCCACTCATCATACAGCCACGTTTCTTTCCGATTTCTTCGAAAAGCGGAAGTGAGTCATCTGGAATTTCAGACAGCTTGTATCGTTCAACCAGGCGCTCTTCGTAGTGCTCTTTTAAATATTTGATCGCATATAAGACTACTTCAGTAAAATCAAAGAGCGTTTCTTTAATAGCTCCTGTAACTGCTAATTTTAGACCGATTGACTGGTCTTCAAATTTTGGCCACAAGATCCCGGGAGTATCTAATAATTCTAATGTCTTACCTGCTTTAATCCATTGCTGCTTTTTCGTTACACCAGGCTTATCCCCTGTTACAGCAATGTTCTTGCCTGCCATACGGTTGATGATCGTAGACTTACCAACGTTAGGTATACCCACAATCAGTGCTCTTACCGCACGAGGTTTGACGATTCCTTTTGCTCTCATCTTATCGAACTTTTCTTTTACTAGTTCATGAGCAAGCGGTTCTATTTTTTTAATCCCTTTACCATCTTGCGAGTTGATAGCAAGAGATGGTATCCCTTTTTCAGAAAAATAATTTTCCCACATTGATGTCACTTTTGGATCAGCCAGATCAGCTTTGTTCAAAAGTACAATACGCGGTTTCTGACCCAGAATCTCATCGATCATGGGATTTCTAGAGGCTAGAGGAATCCTAGCATCCACTAACTCAAATACGACATCGATCATTTTGAGTTTTTCAGTTATTTCCCGGCGGGCTTTGGCCATATGCCCAGGAAACCATTGAATGGTCATGTTATCTCACCCTACTTTACAAATCCAATATCCTTTAACGGCCAGAAACGGAAAGATGCTTTTCCTAAAATCGTATCGTCATCCACTGTTCCAATATTTCGGCTGTCTTGTGAATTTCTTCGGTTGTCACCTAATACAAATAGTTGTCCTTGAGGAACCTTTTGCTTACCTGTTACTTCGAGTAACTTAAAATCATAAGTGAAGTTTCCGTCTTTAGTTTTCTTTTTATACGCTTCTAAATATTCTTCTTTTACCTTCTTACCATTTACATAAAGTGTATCGTCTTTATATTCGACAGTATCCCCAGGTAAACCGATTACTCTTTTTATGTAATCTTTTTCTTCGGTAGCATGGAAGACTACAATATCAAATCTTTTTGGATCACCAATCACATAAGAAAACTTGTTAACGATCAGTCGATCTCCGTTGTGCAGAGTTGGCATCATAGATTGTCCATCGACCACGACGGGTGCGAAAAGAAAAAACCTGATGATTCCTGCTAATAATAAGGCTGCCGCTAATGCTTTAATCCATTCCCACGTTTCGTTTTTTGTACGTGCCATTCTTAATCCTCACCGTCTCTAGAAATTCCTTACTTATAATATGGAAAAAGGAGCTTGAATAAGTCAAGCTCCTTTCGAGAATTATTAGCGAATTTCTTTAATACGAGCTGCTTTACCGCGAAGTGCACGTAGGTAGTATAGCTTCGCACGACGAACTTTACCACGACGAACTACTTCAAGGTTCGCGATCTTCGGTGAATGTAATGGGAACGCACGCTCCACTCCAACACCATAAGAAATTTTACGAACAGTAAACGTTTCAGAAATTCCTGATCCACGCTTCTTGATAACTACACCTTCAAAAAGCTGGATACGCTCACGAGTACCCTCGATTACTTTCACGTGTACACGAACAGTGTCACCTGAACGGAATTTTGGTAAATCTTTTAATTGATCTTTCGCTAGATCTGCAATAAGCTGTTGCATAGTTTATTGCCTCCCTTCCCATGGATGTTCTTGCTAAAATGATAGAAGCAGCGGAACACCGGATTAAACGGGCATAAGCCACAAACAATATAATACCATATAACTCAAACAGTGTTCAAGTTGTTTTATGATCTTTTATCTCATTAAGCCAAATTTCTTCTTCTTTTGTTAAATTGATTTTTTCTAATAGATCTGGCCGACGTTCATATGTTCTTCTTAAAGACTCTTTCTTGCGCCATATTTCGATATTCTTATGGTTTCCTGACATAAGCACATCAGGTACTTTCATTCCTCGAAAATCAGCTGGTCTCGTATACTGTGGGTGCTCTAACAAACCTGTGCTAAATGAATCCTCTTGGTGAGATTCTTCTTTTCCTAGAACATTAGGAAGCAGTCTCCCAACGGCGTCTATGACGACCATAGCACCAAGCTCGCCACCCGTTAATACATAGTCACCGATTGAAATCTCATCTGTCACAAGATGCTTTCTAACACGTTCATCATAACCTTCATAATGACCGCATAAGAAAATAAGATGCTCTTCATTAGCCAACTCTTCTGCTTTTCCTTGAGTAAACGTTTCACCTTGAGGACATAGAAGGATGATTCTAGGTTTTCCAGTTACCTCTTTTGTTAAATGTTCCACCGCATCAAACAAAGGCTGCGGAGTGAGGACCATGCCTGCTCCTCCACCGTATGGATAATCATCTACATTCCGATGTTTGTTGGTTGAGAACTCACGGAAATCGATCACTCGAAGTTCGAGAGCGTTTTTTTCCTGGGCTTTTTTTAAGATCGAATGACCAAAAACACCAGAAAACATTTCCGGAAAAAGGCTTAAGACATCGATTTTCATTAGAATAATCCTTCTAGTGGTTCAATAACAATTTTTAAGTCTTTCACATCCACTGATTTCACTACAGAAGGAATGTAAGGGATAAGAATATCTGAACCAAATCCTTTTCTCTTCACTACCCATACATCGTTTGCTCCTGGAGACAATATTTCTTTAACTTTACCTAGTTCCTCACCTTCAACAGTGAAAACAGAGCAGCCAATTATATCGTGATAGAAGAACTCTCCTTCATCTAGTGCAACAGACTGATTCTTCGGCACTCTAAGCAGATTTCCTTTGAAACGTTCAACATCATTGATGTTATGCAAGTTTTCAAATGTTAAAAGGTCAAACTGCTTATGCTTTCTATGCGTTTCAATCTTTACAGGTATATGTTCTGATCCCATGTCTACATATAAGGTGTTTCCAATCTTATAGCGCTCTTCAGGAAAGTCAGTTCTTGAGATCACTCTGACTTCTCCTCTGATTCCATGTGTATTTACAATCTTACCTACGTTCAGCCATTCATTTTCCATATTGATACACTACCTCCGTACAAATTAATCAGTTATTTATAATCTAAATTTTAGCATAAAACTCGATATGTATACTCTAATCTTATTTAAAGAGGAGCCTCCGAAAAATTTATCATATTTTAAGACTGTCCTATTGAATTTCTTTTTATATTTTCTCCACCGTTTAGTTGATTGGAGTGAAAGGTGCGAGACTCCTGCGGGACAAGCGGTCAGGTGAGACACTTAAAGGCGCAAAGCGGCAAGTGGCTCACCGCCTGCCCCGCGGAAAGCGAGCAACCTGGAACGGAAATCAACCACTTTCAAAGGGCATAACAATTTACTAACTAAAGCCTTATATAAAAGAAAAAAGGAAGAGGTTCCCCTCATCCTTTTTAGACGATTTCGATTGAAATCCTTTTATTTTGATTCGTACCTGCTGCATTCACAACCGTACGAATCGCTTTAGCCACTCTTCCTTGTTTACCGATAACTTTGCCCATATCCGTCTGGTTAACAGTTAATTGATAAACAAGTCGGTGTCCTTCTTGAACCTCTTTGACGCTTACTTCATCTGGGTGATCAACTAGAGCTTTCACAATTGATTCGATCAACTCTGTCATATCTGTTCCCCTTCGTCAAAATTATTTTTGGTTTTTTGCGTTATGGAATTTCTCCATAAGACCAGCTTTTGAGAATAGGTTACGAACAGTGTCAGATGGTTTCGCACCGTTAGTCATCCACTCAAGAGCTTTTTCTTCGTTGATCTTAACTTCAGCTGGGTTAGCAACTGGGTTATAAGTTCCGATCTCTTCGATGAAACGTCCATCACGAGGAGAACGAGAATCTGCTACTACTACACGATAAAAAGGAGCTTTCTTAGCACCCATACGCTTTAAACGAATTTTTACTGCCATTATAACTTGCACCTCCGAAAATAGTTCACACAAAATAATATAATAGTATAAATTGACAGGTTTGTAAACCTGAAAATTCAGTTTACATAAAAGGGAATTTGAATCCACCTTTTTTCTTTTTGCCATTCATCATTCCGGACATTTGTTTCATCATTTTCTTCATGTCCTCGAATTGTTTGATGAGGCGATTCACTTCTTGTACCGTTCGCCCGCTTCCTTTAGCGATGCGGCGTTTACGGCTGGCATTAATAATCTCGGGCTGTTCTCTTTCAGAAAGAGTCATTGAACGGATGATGGCTTCAACGTGGCCGATCTGTTTTTCATCAATCTGTACGTTTTTAAGGCCTTTCATCTTGTTCGCACCTGGGAGCATGCCAAGTATTTCATCAAGCGGTCCAAGATTTCTCACTTGTCCCATCTGATCAAGAAAATCATCGAACGTGAACGACATATCACGCATCTTCTTCTGAAGATCTCGCGCTTTCTCTTCATCTACTGAGGTTTGTGCCTTTTCGATAAGAGTAAGCATGTCACCCATTCCTAAAATTCTAGAAGCCATACGATCGGGATGGAAAGGCTCTAAAGCATCCATCTTTTCACCTAGACCTACAAATTTAATAGGAAGGCCTGTAACAGCTTTTATGGAAAGTGCGGCACCACCACGTGTATCTCCATCTAGTTTGGTTAATACAACACCGGTGATTCCTAGCGCTTCGTTAAAGCTCTCTGCTACATTCACAGCATCTTGACCAGTCATTGCATCAACAACCAAGAAGATTTCATCAGGTTTTGAAATTTCTTTAACCTGTTTCAACTCATCCATCAGCGTTTCATCAATATGTAAACGCCCGGCTGTATCGATAATGACATAATCGTGATGGTCTTCTTTTGCTTTTGCGATGGCTGACTCAGCAATTTTGACAGGACTTACTTGATCACCCATCTGAAACACAGGAAGATCTAACTGCTTTCCTACAGTTTCTAATTGCTTGATCGCAGCAGGACGATAGATGTCAGCTGCGGCCAGTAACGGTTTGCGATTTTGCTTTTTGCGTAAATGATTAGCAAGCTTTCCTGTTGTTGTTGTTTTACCAGCACCTTGTAGACCAACCATCATGATTACTGTTGGCGGTCGGTTGGAAACGGCAATCTTACTTTGTTCCCCACCCATGAGGGTTGTCAGTTCATCGTTAACAACTTTTACTACTTGCTGTCCTGGTGTCAGACTCTTTAAAACTTCCTGACCAACAGCACGTTCAGATACTTTTTTCACAAAATCTTTAACTACTTTAAAGTTAACGTCCGCCTCAAGAAGCGCAAGGCGTACTTCCCTCATCATTTCCTTTACATCCGCTTCGTTTACTTTCCCTTTTCCACGAATTTTTTGTAAAGTGTTCTGAAGACGGTCGGCTAAACCTTCAAATGCCATCTCACTGAACGCCTCCTATTCCATATTTTCAAGGCGATCGATAATTGCAATTACGTTATCAGGTTCAGAATTCAGAAGCTCTCTTAAAGATGACAGCAACTGGTCACGTTCCTGAAACTTTGCAAAAAGCCCTAACTTTTCTTCATATTCTTCCAGCATCGCCTCTGTCCGTTTAATATTATCATAAACGGCCTGACGGCTGACATTATATTGTTCAGCAATTTCACCGAGAGAATAATCGTCCAAATAGTACAAACCCATATAATTCTTCTGTTTAGGGGTTAATAATGCTTGGTAAAAATCAAATAGATAATTAATTCTCATTGTTTTATCTAGCATTTTTCCACAACCCTTGTTAAGTGAAATGCCTTTACGTGATTACTATACAACCCATGGTTTTAGATGTCAAGTTTTTTTCTTAACAGAGTAGAATTGATCTAGAATTGAATAGTTTCGGCTTTATATTGACTAGTTTTGAATTTATATTGATTAGTTTTAACTTTATATTGACTAATTCCATTTAATATTGACCAATTCCAACTTGTGCAACTTTTTTAAAATTTATAAAAAAAAGCCTATTAGCTGTAAATAGAGCTAATAGGCGGTAAATTTTATTCTTCTTCAGTTCCTGCAAATAGACCATATACAAACTGATCTGCATCAAATTCCTGAAGATCATCAATCTTCTCACCAAGTCCCACAAACTTGACTGGAATATCTAGTTCGTGACGAATCGCTAAAACGATTCCACCTTTTGCCGTTCCATCAAGCTTTGTTAGAACTAAGCCTGTAACATCCGTTGATTGTCCGAAAGTTTTAGCCTGATTCATTGCGTTCTGACCTGTTGTAGCATCTACGACAAGCAAAACCTCATGAGGAGCACCAGGAATCTCACGTTCGATAACACGTTTCACTTTTGAAAGCTCGTTCATCAGATTCACTTTATTTTGTAGTCTACCAGCAGTATCACAGAGCAGTACATCCGCTTTCCGAGACTTAGCAGCTTGAATGCTGTCGTAAATAACAGCTGCAGGGTCTGCTCCTTCATGATGTTTGATCACATCAACGCCAGCACGTTCTCCCCACACTTCAAGCTGATCAATCGCACCTGCACGGAAAGTATCTCCCGCCGCTAGAATCACTTTCTTACCATCGTTCTTCAACTGATGAGCCAGTTTCCCGATCGTTGTTGTTTTACCAACACCGTTCACACCAACGAACAGGATAACGGTCATTCCGTCGGTCTGTAAGTTCAGTTTATTATCGCTTTCTTCTTTTTGAAGCATCTCAGCTAATTTCTCAGTGATCGCTGATCGAAGCTCCATTGGATTTTGAATGTTTTTCGTTCGTGCCACATCTTTCAGTTGATCAATAATATCAAGAACGGTATGAACCCCAACATCTGCTCCGATCAAGATCTCCTCTAACTCTTCGAAGAATTCTTCATCCACTTTTCTAAATCGTTTTAGTAGATCGTTCACTTTAAATGAAAAAGAGTTCCTCGTTTTCTCAAGTCCACTCTTAAATTTTTCCGATGATTCCTCAGATTGCTGTGTTGAGAACTTTTCTTTTAATCGTTTTAAAAAACTCACTATCCATTTCCTCCCTATGATGTTACAAGTTCTTTGGTTTCTTCAAGTCTAACGGAAACAAGATTAGAGACACCTGATTCCTGCATAGTGACTCCATACAGTACATCGGCTTCTTCCATTGTCCCTTTACGATGCGTAACAACGATAAATTGCGTTTCTTTGCTAAACGCACGTAAAAATTTTGCAAATCGATTTACGTTCGCGTCATCTAGTGCTGCTTCAACTTCGTCTAAAATACAGAACGGAACAGGTCTGACCTTCAGGATTGCAAATAGTAAGGCGATAGCAGTTAAGGCTCGTTCTCCACCAGATAATAGGCCGAGCTGCTGCAGCTTCTTGCCAGGAGGCTGCGCCATGATATCTACACCAGTTAAAAGCATATCATCAGGCTGCGTTAAAACAAGATCCGCTCGGCCACCACCAAATAACTCTTTAAAAATAACACCGAAGTGTGAACGAATAGAAGTAAAAGTCTCTTCAAAGCGATTCTTCATCTCTTCGTCCATCTCAGAAATTACGCCATAAAGAGTATCCTTCGCTTCTGTTAGGTCATTTCTTTGTTCAGTAAGAAAATCAAAGCGCTGGCTTACTCTGTCGTATTCTTCGATCGCTCCAATGTTTACAGCTCCGAGCTCTTCGATCGCCATTTTGATCAGCTTTACTTTTCGTTTTGCATCTTGAAGCGGCATCTCTAACCGATGCTTCAATCTTGCGCCTTCGTAAGAAAGTTCATATTCTTCTCTAAGATGCGTAAGCCTTGATTCAAGTTCAACATCGAGGCGATTAATACTAACCTCTTCTGATCTAAGGCCATCATGAAGTTGTTTATATTGCCTTTTTGCCTCTTTTAATCCAATCTCCAAACTTTCAATCGATCGGAAAGAATCGGTTCTTTCTTTTCTTCGTTCTGCAATTAATTTCAATGCATTATTCTTTTCATGTCTTCGCTGTTGAATCTGTTCATCAAGAGAATCTTCACCAGAAGAGCTTGAGTTCATCTCTTCTTCAAGTAGCCAATAATCTTCTTCTGTTTCTTTGCTCTTTGATTCCACTTCGTAAAAATCTTCTTGAATTCTTAAGCACTTTTCTCGCTGATTGGCGACCTGCTGTTCGAGTTCGGCAGATTTTATCTTCAATAGTGTTACTGCTTCTCTAAGCTCTTCTTTTGAACTCTGATTATTCTTCTTTTTCTCAGTAAGGTCAGCAATCGTTTTTTCTAGCTCTTTACCAGATTTCACAGCATGATCGAGTTTTTTCTGTAGAGCCGAAAGCCGTGTATCTGCAGCCGATCTTTCAGATTCATAGGAATTTTTTTCGCGATCATACAGCTGTAGTCTATCGTTTAAACTCTTCTCTTCCATTTCTACTTCTCGTAAAGAAGATTTAAGCTCTTGTTCTTGTTCTCTTAAGAGCTCTCCTTCCGTTTGTAGAGAGTCTAGTCTTTCTTTCTTCTTCGTAAGTTTTGATCGTAATTCACTAACCTTTTCCTCTAGTTGATGTGTTTGCTTCTCCATTGTTGCCACTTTGTCTGCAAGAGAATCAATCTCTCTTTGTCTGCTCAATAGAGAGTTGCTTTTTTGTTTTAGACTTCCTCCAGACATCGAACCTCCTGGAGACACGACATCTCCTTCGAGAGTAACGATTCGGTAACGGTAGTTCACTTGCTTTGCAATCTTGTTCGCGCCTGCTAAATCTTTCGCGATGATAATATTTCCTAAAAGATTGCCTATTATGTTTTGATACTTAGAATCAAAGGTAACAAGATTTGCAGCAACGCCAACAAAAGCATCGATCGAGCTTGCCTGGTGAGCATCTGCACTAGAGATCTGACGCGGCTTGATTACATTCAATGGGAGAAAGGTTGCTCTTCCTGCTCTTGTTTGTTTTAAAAATTGAATAGCTTTCATAGCATTCTGCTCATGATCTACAACAATATGCTGCATTGAAGCGCCTAGAGCCGTTTCAATTGCCGTTTCCACCTCAGACGGTACGGATAAAAGTTCCGCTACCGCTCCTTCAATACCAGTGAGCTTCGTTTCTTTTGCTTTCAAAACCTCTTTAACGCCTTGCATGAAACCTGCGTATTCATCTTGCATGGATTCTAGCATCTCTTTTTTAGATTTAAACTGCTGAATGAACTGATACGCTTGATACAATTTATCTTGAAGAGTTCTCGCTTCTTGATCCTCGATTGAGATCTCTGATTTTAAGCTCTGATATTCTTCCTGCTTTGTTTTCAATTGTGTTTCTGCCATTTGATAAGCAGCTTCAGCGTTCTTTCTTGTTTCTTTTAAAGCTTCTCTTTGTTCCAAGTATTTTGTATTCTCTTCATCTAGCCGAGAGCTTTTAGAACTCTGCTGCCGAGCTTGATCCTCAATATAACGCATCTCGTTCTTAATCGTTGTTTGTTCGTTCAACCGTTCAAAGTAGTCACTTTTTAACTTTTCTAGTTCTGCTTCAACGTCCATTTCAAGAACGGATAATCGACCTTCTTCGTCTTTTACTTGCTTTTTGATGCTTTTTAATTGTTTCTCTTTATCCTGCAACACATCTTTTTCAACAGAAAGCTGTTTTCCCAACTCTTCTTTTTTTGCCTTGTAGAGCTGAATTTGCTCTAAAAGCGACGTTTTATTTTGATCGTAATTCTTTTTACGCTCTTTTAAAACTTCCTTCTTACCTTCTAGTTTCTCCAGTGTTTCACTAGCTAGAAGAAGAGCACTTTGTAGTTCATCGATCGATTCATCCATCGCTTGCATATCAAGTCTTGCTCTTTCAATCTTAGACTCACCTGATTTTACTTTTAGCGATAGGACCGATTCTTGCTTCTGTAGCTCTGCAACAAGCTCTTTTTGCTTTTCCCATCGAGCATGCAAGTCTTCGATCTCTTGAACAATAACTGCCGTTTCAACGATCTCGAGCTCTTCTTTTTTCTCAAGGTAGTCTCTTGCGATAGATGCTTGTATTTTAAGAGGCTCGACTTGTCCTTCTAATTCATGAAGAATGTCTTCAACACGATTTAAATTTTCTTGTGTTTCAGTAAGCTTTATTTCTGCTTTTTGCTTGCGAGTCTTATACTTTAATACACCCGCAGCTTCTTCAAAAATCTTTCTGCGCTCATCCGATTTGCTGCTCAATATCTCCTCTACCCGGCCTTGTCCGATGATAGAGAAGGCTTCACGTCCAAGTCCTGAATCCATAAACAGTTCTACAATATCTTTTAACCGACACTGTTGTTTATTGATCAAGTATTCACTATCTCCTGAACGATAGACTCTTCGCGTGATTGAAATTTCATTATAATCAAGAGGCAGATGCTGATCTTCGTTATCTAGAGTAAGTGTTACCTCTGCCACATTTAATGGTTTTCGATGATCACTACCTGCGAAGATGATATCTTCCATCTTAGAGCCGCGCAAAGATTTCGCTGACTGTTCACCCAGCACCCAGCGTACAGCATCTGAGATGTTACTTTTACCGCTTCCATTCGGGCCAACAACTGCTGTGACCCCTTGTACAAATTCAACTTGTATCCGCTCTGCAAATGATTTAAATCCTGCTACATCAATTCGTTTGAGGAACATCATTAAATCCCCCTTTATTTCTCACATTATGCTTTCCCGTTTTTAAAAATTTCGGGTGCTCTATTTGAATGTATTATGTATTTTATTCTTTAACCTTTTTATTTTATCATAGATTCACTCATACATAGTCACAAAGATTACAGTGTGCTAAAATGAAATGTGTTTGGACTTAAAATATGCATGCAAGTAAAATCTCACATGAAGATATGTGGATAAAAAGGAGCCCACCATGGACTTAACGACTCAGAATCATGAGAACTTATCATTTATGATTGAAGCTTTAAAAAAGAAACTACAGCTTGTTAACAGCGGTCTTATTCAACCCGAAGATTATGAACTCTCAAAGTACGATGACATTAAAGAGCTGTATGATATGGTCATGAAGATGCCATCATTCAGCATTCGAGACATGGAAGGCATCGTAGAAGAACTTGCTTCTCTTAAAACGAAGTAACAGAAACCCCCTCACACGGCTTCTCGCCTAATGTTAAGGGGGTTTTTGTTTAACTCTTTTTAGAAACTCTCTCTATCGCTTCTTGTGCTGCATGTTGTTCAGCTTCTTTTTTGGATCTGCCATACCCGATTCCAAAACTCGCTTCATTTAATCTTACCTCAGACACAAACTCTCGATTATGCGCTGGGCCTTTTTCTTGAATGATACGATAGTCGATATGACCTAAGCCTTCACGCTGTACGTATTCTTGTAACTGACTTTTAAAATCCATCACATGAGAAAAAGCACCTTCGTTTATTCGCGGTACCACATACTGATTTAAAAACTCTTTTACTTTTTCGAGTCCTTGATCGAGATATAGCGCTCCAATAAATGCTTCAAAAACATCTGCTAAAAGGGCTGGTCTTGATCTTCCTCCAGTATTCTCTTCACCTTTTCCCAATAAAACAAACTCACCAAAGTGCAAATCGTTTGCAAAAAGAACTAGCGATGGCTCACATACGATAGCTGCTCTAAGTTTCGTAAGCTCACCTTCACTCATATTTGCAAATTTGCTGTATAAATATTGAGATATGGTCAATTCAAGAACGGCATCACCTAGAAATTCAAGTCTTTCATTATCCTCAAACGTTCTTCCTCGATGCTCATTCACATATGATGAATGCGTAAATGCCTGAGCTAACAATTTTTCATTCTGAAACTTAATGTTTAAACGCTCTTGTATCGGGGCTACTTTCTGAATGCGCACCTTATCATCCATGCCCTTTTTGGAAGCAGATTTAAACCGATTTTTCACTGTTTTCTTTTGAGTTGAATGTTGTTTTGAACCTTTCATAAACTTCCTCCAAAAATCTCGTAAAAGGGCTATTTTGCTTTTGATTTTTTTCCTGTTAAAAAGGGAAGAAAGCCCCGCTGTTTGCACGGGACTTTATCCGTCTTACACTTATTGTTTGCTGTTTATGTAATTTACAACGTCACCAACAGTTGCAATTTTCTCAGCATCTTCGTCAGAAATTTCTAGTTCGAACTCATCTTCAAGTTCCATTACTAGTTCAACTACATCAAGAGAGTCAGCACCAAGATCTTCTTTAAAGGAAGCTTCAGGCTTAACCTCAGATGCATCAACACCTAAACGGTCCACAACAATCTTTGAAACTCTATCTAAAACATCTGCCATTTTGTGTGTCACCTCCTTTCAATAGTATATTCTTTTTCCCATTAAAAAACTAGAGGGATTTGTAGTCATTAAACGTACTTTTCTTACATCACCATTCCGCCGTCGACATGGAGGGTTTGGCCAGTGATATAAGAACTAGCATCACTCGCTAAGAACGCTGCCGCTGATGCGATATCATCAGGCTGCCCAAAACGAGCGAGCGGAATGTTTCTAAGCATTTCTGTTTTAATTCCTTCTTCTAGTTTACCAGTCATATCTGTCTCGATGAAACCTGGTGCAATGGCATTAACTGTGATTCCTCTTGAAGAAAGTTCTTTTGCAGCTGTTTTCGTTAAGCCGATCACACCAGCTTTTGCAGCGACATAGTTTGCTTGTCCTGCGTTTCCTGACACACCAACAATGGATGCGATATTAATAATACGGCCTTTTCTTTGTTTCATCATCTGTCTTGTTACAGCTTTTGTAGTCAAGAAAACGCCTTTAAGATTCGTATTGATAACCGCATCCCAGTCTTCTTCTTTCATTCTCATCAAAAGGTTATCTCTCGTGATTCCTGCGTTATTTACGAGAACGTCGAGACTTCCAAACTCATCAACAACTGTTTTAACCATGTTCGTAACATCTTCTGAGGAGGAGATATCTGCTTTGATCGCAAAAGCAGTTCCACCGTTTTCTTTTATTTCATTTACGACTTCATTAGCCTTTTCTTCACTACCAGAATAATTCACCGCTACTTTTGCGCCATTTTTTGCAAAATACAAAGCGATCGCACGTCCGATTCCTCGAGAGGCACCTGTTACTAAAACTGATTTTCCACTAAGCATCCACAGACTCTCCTTTTAGTTTCTCAACTGCTGTTTTAATCGTCTCTAAATCACTTACTGCTATTACATTAGCTCTTCGATTCACCTTTTTAACTAACCCAGATAGAACTTTTCCCGGACCAATCTCAACAAACGTATCCACACCTAGCTCCATCAACTCACGAACTGTTTCTTCCCAACGAACTGGTGAATACAATTGTTCGATCAACTTATCTTTAATTTCATTACGATCGGTAATAGCTTTCGCCGTTACGTTAGCAATTACAGGTATTGTTGCTTCATTTATCACAATTTCATTTAAAATATCGTTGTATTTCTCTGCAGCAGGTTTCATAAGTGAAGAATGAAAAGGTCCGCTCACCTGAAGTGGAATGACTTTCGCTCCTTCTTCTTTGGCAAGAGCACTAGCTTTCTCAACTCCCCCAACGGTTCCAGAAATAACAATCTGTCCAGGGCAATTAAGATTAGCGATTTGAACGCTTTCTTCACCATGTGAAGCTTCCTTTGTAATTGTTTCTAATCGTTCTTGATCAAACCCGATTACAGCTGCCATCGTTCCTACTCCAGCAGGAACAGCTTCTTCCATGAGTAATCCTCTATTTCTAACCGCATATACTGCATCTTCAAAGGAAAGACTGCCCGCAGCAACAAGTGCAGAGTATTCACCAAGGCTATGACCCGCTACATAATCTGCTTGAATTCCATGCTCTTTCAATAGTTCAAGAACAGCGGTTGAGACCGTCAATAGTGCTGGCTGTGTGTTTTCAGTTCTTTTAAGAACATCTTCCGGTCCTTCAAAGATAATATCCGACAATTTCATAGCAAGTTTTTCATCCGCTTTGTCAAAAATAGCTTTTGCTGATGCTTCCTGTGATACTAGCTCTTTACCCATCCCTACTGCTTGAGAGCCTTGTCCAGGAAAAAGAAAGGCGATTTTCCCCATCTCTTACTCCTCCTTGTTATCTTGGGATTGAACATGATTTTGGATCGTAGGTACCACGTTCTTCTCTATCATGCTTTTGGTTTGTCTGATTGCATTCAACATCGCATTCGCATTTGAGGAACCATGCGCTTTAATCACAGGTGCTGCTAATCCGAACAAACCAGCTCCACCGTACTCTGTATAATCCAATTTATCTTTAATGCCTCTTAATTTAGGTTTTAAGACACCAGCTGCTAGTTTTGAAGTTAAACTTGATGTTAGCTGCTCTTTAATCATCGAAAACATGCTCATAGCAGTTCCTTCGATCGATTTAAGAACCAGGTTTCCAGCAAATCCATCACAAACAACTACGTCGGCTGCTCCCATAAGAAGATCTCTCGCTTCAACATTCCCAACAAAATTAATATCAGCTTCTTGTAAGAGTGGAAAAGCAGCTTTTGTTAGAGCATTTCCTTTTTCACTTTCTGTTCCAACGTTTAATAATCCTACGCGCGGTTTTTCAACACCTCGTACTTCTTTCCAGTACACAGAACCCATCAATGCATATTGTAAAAGGTGCTCTGGCTTCGCATCCATATTAGCGCCAACATCTAAGAACAAAAATCCATCACCGTTTAAAGTCGGAAGTGTCGGAGCAAGCGCTGGACGATCAATTCCTTTTATACGGCCAACATAAAACAACCCACTGGCCATCAACGCCCCTGTATTACCTGCAGAAATATACGCATCAGCTTTTCCAGATTTCACTTCATTCGCCGCTACTACCATCGAAGCATTCTTTTTCCGGCGAACTGCTCGAACTGGCTCCTCTGATGTTTCGATCACTTCATCGGTATGGATGATCGTAAACGCGTGCTTATCAGGTAGATGTTTTACAATTTGCTCTTGATCTCCAACTAACGTAATCGAAAGCTCTGGATATTGTTCTTTCGCTAACATGGCACCTTTTACGATTTCTGCTGGTGCATTGTCGCCACCCATTGCATCTATTGCGATATTCATGCTGATTTAACTTCCTTCCTTTGTATCTTGTGCAGATCTATACATGGTAAATTCACCTTTGAAAACAGGCTCATTTTCTACATAACTATTAACTTCTACAATGGATCTCTCTTGTGTTGTTTCTTTTACTTTTGCTTTTGCAACCACTCTCTCTCCAACTCTAACAGGTCGAGAAAACCGAATGTTCGCTTTGGCTGTTAATGCCAATTCATCATTTATGATCGCTACTGCCAACGAGTTCGCCTGAGCGAAAACGTGGTGACCCCTTGCGATCTTATTACGCGAAAATACATGTTCTTCTTTTATGTCTAATATTGAAATAGCTGATTCATCTAACTGTAAGTCAATGATTTCTCCGATGACCTCTTCAAGCGGCAATGCTTTAACATCATCCAGCTTTGTTTCAGCAACAGATTTTATTCTTTCTCTAAGTTCTGGAATAGAAAGTTCCAAACGGTCGAGCCTAATGGTCTGAACGCTAACACTGAACTTTTCTGCCAGTTCTTCATCTGTTATAAAAGGGGTTGTCTTAATCGTTTCCTTTAACAGCTCTTGTCTCTCTTTTTTTGTTTTTTTCATAGTTTCTTCCTTCTTCCATACAAAGGTCTCATATATGAGAAAGATAGTGAGTAAAGATGCAGTGCGTAGAAAAGCAGGTAACGCCATTACAGCGTACCTGCTATTTATCTTTCTGCTATTAAGAGCTGGTACTAATAGTAGTATATAGTATCAACACTCTTCTTTCAAGATTAATCTAGTCTTTCTTTGTCGAGCACACCTTGCCTAGTTAACACTTCTCGAATCGATCGATACGTCTCATCTTGCCAAAACTCTTCTGATTGAACAAGTCTAGCCGCATCGTTTCTAGCTGTTTCTAAAATCCGATAATCATGCACAAGGTCTGCTACTTTAAAGTTTGGAACACCGCTTTGCTTGTTTCCGAAAAAATCACCTGGACCTCGAAGCTCAAGATCTTTTTCAGAAAGCTCGAAACCATTCGTTGTCTCCGTCATAATCCTCATCCGTTCTTGACCTTCTTCAGACTTCGGATCTGCGATGAGTACACAATAGGATTGTTCGCTGCCCCGACCAACTCGCCCTCTCAACTGATGCAGTTGCGATAGCCCAAATCTTTCTGCATCATATATGACCATGACAGTAGCGTTCGGAACATTTACCCCTACCTCTACAACCGTCGTAGAGACAAGGATTTGACAAACATTCTCTGCAAACTTTCTCATCACTTCATCTTTTTCAGTTGAATGCAATCTTCCGTGCATCAAGCCTACTTGATACGTTTGGAAATAAGCACATAGCTGAGCATGAACGTCAATCGCATTCTGTACATCTATTTTTTCTGATTCTTCGATTAACGGACAGATCACATAAGCTTGTCTTCCTGATTCAATTTCTTTCTTGATAAAATCAAGAACACGATCCAACATACCGTGTTTTGCCCAATGTGTGATGATCGGCTTTCTTCCCGCTGGCATCACATCAATGGTTGAAACATCCATATCTCCAAAAGCTGATATCGCAAGCGTCCTTGGGATAGGGGTCGCAGTCATGAAGAGAACATCTGGACTCTCACCTTTTTCCCTTAACACTCTTCTTTGGTTAACACCAAACCGATGCTGCTCATCTGTGATCACTAGACCGAGACTATTAAAATTAACTTCTTCTTGAATAAGGGCATGTGTACCGACCATGATCTGAATTTCGCCTTGCTGTAAAAGGTTCAGCGTTTCTCTTCGCATCTTCCCTTTAACAGAAGAAGTTAAAAGAGCTACCGTAATTCCGAACGGAGCAAAAAGCTCTTTTAACGACTGAAAATGCTGTTCAGCGAGAATTTCTGTTGGTACCATCATCGCACCTTGTCTATGTGCCGTAACCGCTGCATATAACGCTACAGCCGCCACTACGGTTTTACCAGAGCCAACATCCCCTTGAAGCAGCCTGTTCATTCGGCTCGTATCTGAGAGATCTCTTAATATCTCCTCTACTACCCTATGTTGCGCATCGGTCAGCTGAAACGGTAAAGAATGAATGAACGTTTCTACTTGATCTCGATCAAACTTCAAAGCTGCTCCTTTTGATTGCTGTCTGTTCCATTTTCTGAAAATCTGCATCTTTAATTGAAAATACAACAATTCTTCGTATGCCAGTCTTCTTCTTCCTGCTTTTAATGCTTTAAAATCTTCAGGAAAATGCATCATCTTAAGAGCTGACTCTCGATCTGGAAGTCGATAAGATTCACGAATCTCTTGCGGAAGTGGATCCTCGATCTGACCAGAGAACTGACGAAATGCTGCATCTATAATCTTACGCATCGTTTTGCCATATAAAGACCCTTTGACTGAATAAACCGGTTCAATCTTATGATCATCACTGAATGTTCCAAAGTGAACATCGCTGACCGTTAACGTCATTTTATTTCGGTCCCATTTACCTGTTACCGTAAGTGTTTGTCCTAGAGCAATCTGATTCTTTAAGAATGGTCGATTGAAGATCGTCGCCGTGATCAAATACTTACCAATCAACATCCTAAATGTTAAACGTGATTTTTTCTTCGGAAAATAACGCAGAGAAGGTTCAGAATGAACCTTCCCTTCAATCGTTGCTTTTTCATCATGCGCAATGTCCGCAAGGTCTTTCTTTTGGTAATCTTCATACCGGTAGGGTAGATATTCTAAAAGATCTTCCACTGAATGGATGCCCATGCTAGCCAGCTCTTCAGCTTTCTTCTCTCCAATACCGTTTACCGTCGTTATCGATTGATTCAGCATCGTTATTTCTCGTTTAACGGAATACCGAATATTTTTGCTTCAAGCTCTCTTCCTGTTGGTGTAGCCGCTAAGCCTCCAAGAGCTGTTTCACGGAGAGTAGATGGCATCGAGAGACCAATCTTGTACATCGCATCAATCACTTCGTCACACGGGATACGGCTAACAATTCCAGCAAGTGCCATATCAGCTGCAACAATAGCATTGCTTGCACCCATCGCGTTTCGTTTCACACAAGGTACTTCTACTAGACCAGCAACAGGATCACAAACGAGTCCAAGCATGTTTTTCAAAGCAATTGCCATCGCTTCCGCAGATTGAGAAGGAGACCCACCTGCGAGTTCGACGATCGCCGCTGCGGCCATCCCAGTAGCAGAACCTACCTCAGCTTGGCATCCACCTGCTGCTCCAGAAATAGAAGCGTTGTTTGCCACAACAAAACCAAACGCACCTGCAGCAAACAAATACTCGATCATCTGTTCTCGGGTAGGATTTAATTTTTCTTTTAACGCAAACAGAGTACCTGGAACGACTCCAGCAGAACCCGCAGTAGGCGTTGCACAAATCGTACCCATTGCCGCGTTCACTTCATTCGTTGCCATGGCTTTGCTCACTGCATCAAGCATGAGTTCGCCTGATAGAGACTTACCTGATTTAATATAAGTTTGAAGCAGCTTTCCATCTCCACCCGTTAGACCAGAATGAGATTTCACATCTTCTGTAATTCCGCGCATGACGGCTTCTTCCATCACTCTTAAATTTCGATCCATGAACCCTAGAACTTCTTCTCTAGAACGCCCAGTAACATCCATTTCTTGCTGTATCATAATCTCTGAGATCTTACACTTTTTCGACTCAGCTAATTCTATTAATTCAGCTACATTACGAAACATACTTCTCACCTCTTAATCGTGTATCTTTACAACTTGTTGAACAATCGGGAGAGAATTTAGTTCGTTTATGATGATCTCATCTGCATTCTGATCGATCTCAATAACCATCAATGCTTCTTTCCCTTTTTCTTTTCTTGAAACTTCCATATGACCAATATTGATCTCGTGCTTAGCTAATATATTTGCCACTCCTGCTATCGCTCCATATTTATCATTATGAACGATCAAAAGAGCTGGATGATTTCCGGATAGACGTAGTTCAAATCCATTAAGCTCGGTAATCTCAATCTTCCCGCCTCCGATTGAAATTCCTACAACTTCGATTCTGTCTGTTTCATCTCCAATGATGACACGAGCTGTGTTAGGATGGTCGGTTATAGCATCCTCAGCAGTCATCTTAACCTTGATACCTTCTTGCTTCGCTATTGTAAGCGCATCCACAATTCGAGTATCGAACGTGTCATAATCAAGGATTCCACCAACGATTGCAACATCCGTCCCGTGACCACGATAGGTTTTAGCAAAAGAGCCATAGAACGATATGGTAGCGTATTTAGGTTTCCTGCCAAAAAGACTTCTCGCTACTCGACCGATACGTGCAGCGCCTGCTGTATGTGAACTAGAAGGTCCAATCATAATCGGACCGATAATATCAAATACACTTTTATATTTCATGACGTTCTCCTTCAAGTTGCGTTTTTTCCATAAAAATAAGTATTCCCTCTTAACTTTATCACACTTTAAGTTTAAGAGAGAATACTTTTCATTTTTTACTCTACGGATAAGATGAATGAATAGATCGGCTGTTTACCATTATGAATTTCAGCTTCCGCATCGGGATACTTTTCTTCAATAAATTCAGCAAGCTCCTGTGCTTCTTCTTCAGAGCTATCTTCACCATAGATGATCGTAACAATCTCTGAATCTTCATCAAGCATGTTTGAGAGAAGTTCTTTCGTAACTTCTTGTTTGTCGGTCTTAGAAGTCAGAATCTTCCCTTCTGATATTCCCATAAAATCACCTTTTGCAATTTCAACACCATCAATCGATGTATCACGAACTGCATAAGTAACTTGGCCTGATTTAACAGAAGCAATCGCTTCGTTCATCTTCTTTTCATTCTCAACCATATCAGCTGAAGGATTGAAAGCTAAAATAGATGCGATACCTTGTGGCACTGTTTTTGTGCGAATGATCACAACTTCTTCATCAACAACACTTGCAGCTTGTTCAGATGCCATGATGATATTGCTGTTGTTCGGAAGGATGAACACTTTTTCAGCATTAACCTCAGCAATCGCTTTTACGATATCTTCTGTACTCGGGTTCATCGTTTGTCCACCCTGAATCACTGATGCACCCATAGATGAAAACATCTCTTCGATTCCTTCACCCATCGCAACCGTAACGATACCATATTCCTTTTTCTTCTCAGTAGTAGGTTGTGAGTACGAAGGAATCACTTCGTTCTCACTCTCTAAAATCGCTGAGTGCTGCTCACGCATGTTTTCGATCTTGATGTTGATCAAGCTACCATAACGATGTGCAAGTGTTAACATATTACCAGGTTGTTCGGTATGGATGTGAACCTTAACAACGTCTTCATCAGCAACAACTAGTAAGGAATCACCATGTTGACTTAATTCATTACGGAAGTTAATTTCATCGAAAGGATTACTTTTGATCTTTTTATCTTCAAACCTTACCATGAACTCTGTACAGTATCCAAAATGGATATCTTCCGTCTTCATGTGCATCTGTGCTTTATGATGCTCAGCATTAACAAGTTCACCCATTGAAGGAGCGTTTACTGATACTTTTGGCAGTTCTTTGCCTTCTAGTACAGCCAAAAACCCTTCATAAACAGTGACTAACCCTTGTCCACCTGAATCAACAACGCCGACTTCTTTCAGAACTGGAAGTAGATCTGGCGTACGGTTTAAGGAAGCTTTCGACTCTTTAACGAGTTCTTTCATAATGTATAGAATATCATCTGATTTTTTAGCTTCTTTAACTGCTTTTTTCGCAGCATCTTTAGCTACAGTTAAAATCGTACCTTCAACTGGTTTCATAACAGCTTTGTAGGCCGTTTCAACACCCTTATCAAATGCATTGGCAAACTCAGCAGCGTTGATCTTCTCTTTTCCTTCGATTGATTTAGAGAACCCTCTAAACAACTGTGAAAGAATAACACCAGAGTTTCCACGCGCTCCCATTAATAAGCCTTTAGCAAAAGCACTGGCAACAGCGCCAATTTGATTAGAAGTGTTTTTTTCTACTTCTTTTGCACCAGAAGTAATCGTTAAGTTCATGTTCGTTCCTGTATCACCATCTGGTACAGGAAAAACATTAAGTGCGTCGACCATTGCTGCATTCCGTGTTAAGTTTGAAGCACCCTCGAGTACCATTTTTGAAAACTTTTTTCCATCTAATACTTTTAAAGACACAAAACTTCCTCCTAACTAAGGGGTTGTCACCCTGACACCCTGAACGTAGATATTGACTGAGTCAACCGCCAAACCAAGCATTTGATCCAGGGTATATTTCACTTTGTTCTGAACGTTATGAGCCACTTCAGAAATCTTTGTTCCATAACTAACGATGATATACATATCGATATGTACTTCATCTTCTTCTTGTCGAACAACGATCCCTCGGGAGAAATTTTCACGTCCTAAAAGTTCAGTTATTCCATCCTTTAATTGCTTCCTTGATGCCATACCAACAATTCCGTAACAATCAATTGCGGCTCCACCGGCGATCGTTGCAATTACTTCATTAGAAATATCAATTTGACCATAGGTTGTTTTCATTTCAATGGACATGCTTACATCCCCCTTTAATTTGTTAAATGGCTAACAAATATTTTACTATACATCAGCCTATTTTGAAAGGACTACTACATTTCACACTATGTAAATAGTATTGTCAAGGAAATTTACTTGAAAACCTTTTACGAATATGTTGCATTGCTTCTGAAGTCATGCTAATATTATTTAGTATTTAACATACGATTGAATTGATGCAAAGCTTTTTTGCTGTAAAGGAGGTTCACCTACATGGCTCGTAAATGTTTTATTACTGGAAAAGGACCTAAAACTGGTAACAAGCGTTCTCACGCAATGAACAAATCAAAGAAAAGCTGGGGAGCTAACGTCCAAAAGGTTCGTATTCTTGTGGACGGAAAGCCTAAACGCGTATACGTATCTGCTCGTGCCCTTAAATCTGGCAAAGTTGAACGTGTATAAATAAAAACAGCAGCAGCCGCTGCTGTTTTTTTCTTTGTCCAAAAAGCGCTTTTGGTTAGAAGAATATGATCAAGTGGACAGTATTTTTGTAAAAGTAGACAGTAGAAAGCAGAATGTGGACAGTATTTTCTTCAAACCGGACAGTAAATCTTTAAAACTAGACAGTATTTTATACTTTAAAAAGATCTTCTCTAAAAATCTTTTCTCTTCCATGCAGGTCGAATGATTTGCAAGGCTGTATGCAACTACTACCATTCAACCACTATATAGAAAAACAAACAAAAAAAGCGCACAAGCGCTTTTTTTGTTTGTTATCCTTTTTTGAAAGAACCTAAGACGGCACGTACGAAGCCTCCCAAGAATTTAGGAAGTTTAATGGTATAAAATTTCATCTTACCCCTCCTCCAGGCCCATAAAAAATGATAAGAGCTAAACAATAAATACTTTATTCCCCTTTTTATAAAAAGGTGCTTTGGGGCCTGTATTCCGTGATTTTTTTAATCACGGCTCTTTACCATCAATATTATGCCGGAGTCAAAAGAATAAGTACCACTTTTATTTACAAGCTCATTGGAAACACATAATGATGACCCAGCCTGAAGGTTAGCTTGGTTTAAAGGATACTTAAATCCCTCTAAAGTTATGCCTGTCACTTCGTCACTTTGAGCCAAAAATGAAATATATGAGTATCTATGATCTTGCTTAATCTCATAGCATCCCGGTAAATGTAGGGAAATCTCATTCCGAGTATCCACGATTTTTACCTCTGCTCGTATTTTCAGGGATCTATATAATAATTGGATGTTCATCAGTTCGTGGTCTAACCTTCCACCAGTTGCACCGAATATGAGTATTTGTTCCGGATTCTGTTTCAACGCCCACTCCAGTGCAAGCTCCATGTCAGTAGCATCTTTTTCTGACTGATATTGATTCACTTTTATAGATGAGTTAAAAATACTTATTCTCTCCTCAACAGAAACAGAATCAAAATCACCAAATGCATGTTGTGGAAAGATTGCATTTTTCAATAGGAAGAGCGTTCCTCTGTCGACTCCGATCCAAATATCGTTCATTGATAGATCATATAGATTTAGATCAGGGATTAAATGCTCCGGACCTCCTGCAACTATTTTTATCTTCATGCTGCTTGATGGCGACCGTTATGAGCAGCATGTAATAGTTTTGGTGCTGTGTTCGTTAATAGAATAACAACAAGCGCAGTAATTGCGAAAATAACGACCATGTATGATCCGTTATATAAGAACGAATAGAGCCATACGTTCATTTCTTTTGGAGCAAATTCACTAAAGAAAATAACTCCAGATAAAACATGCGAAATTAACCTTAACATGCATCCTACAAAAATCCCAACAACCATTAAAGCTGTTCTTTTTGATCTATTTTGCGCAAGTGAAGGTGCGAATGCACCTGCTACTCCCGCTAAAGCAAAAGCAAGCGGATAATCAAGTATGACTTGTGCAAAATAATAGATTTGAGGATTGATAAGAAGTTGTAACAAGCCAACCACTAATCCGGTAAATACCCCTGCTTTTAAGCCTCTTCTAAATGCTAAAAGAAAAATAGGAACCATTTCGAGAGACACCGATCCACCTTGTGGCCAGATTCCTTTGAAGCTGATCAATCCTAAAATGAGTGAAAGTGCCGCCATAATCGCAATTTCAGCCATTAATAGTACTTTACCATTGTTCATTAAAACTCCCCCTAGTAAGTCGTAAAAATAATAAAAAAAAGCAACCGGCATGTGAGCTCGGTTGCTTTTTAGATATACATTCAAAAAGTCATACGACTCCACATCCCTACGCAGGTATGATCCAGCTTCAGGTTCAAAGGGTCGGGAGAACACTCCCCTCTCAGCCCTTTAAAGGACTCCCCCTGTGGTTGCTATTTTATTTTCTTTTCCAATTATACACCACGAATGGCTTCAATTGCACCCTTTAAATCTGACTTCCCGTAAATGGCAGAACCAGCAACTAATACATTCGCACCAGCTTCCACACAAAGACGAGCAGTTTCTGGATTTACGCCGCCGTCAACTTCAATCTCAACGTTTAATCCTTGTGTTTTTACTAGATCCGAAACTTCTTTAATCTTAGGCACCACACTCTCGATGAACGCTTGTCCACCAAAGCCAGGATTTACAGTCATCAACAACACAAGGTCAACATCTTGAAGTATATGTTTAATCGAGTCGACTGAAGTAGCTGGATTTATCACTACACCTGCTTTTACACCTTGTTGTTTAATAAGTTGAACGGTTCGATGAAGATGTGGTGATGCTTCTACATGCACCGATATAATATCAGCACCTGCTTTTGCAAATTCTTCAATGTATCGGTCTGGGTTTTCTATCATGAGATGCACATCTAATGGAAGTTTTGTAATAGGTCGAATCGCTTGAACAACAAGCGGTCCGATCGTGATGTTTGGAACGAAATGGCCATCCATCACATCAACATGAATATAATCCGCACCTGCTTCTTCAACAGCTTTTATATCATCGCTTAACTTTGAGAAGTCAGCCGAAAGAATAGATGGAGCTATTTTAATCATTAGTACCTCCGTTTTTGATCTTTTATTTCTTGTAAGAAGCTTACATAATGGTCATAGCGGAACTTTGGAACGACTCCGTCCTCTACCCCTTTTTTAACTGCACATTTCGGTTCAGACGTATGTGAGCACCCTCTAAATTTGCAATCGCCCCGAAGCTCGTCCATTTCTGGGAAATACATCGATAAGTCTTCTGCTTCAATATTCAAGAAGTCTAGCGAGCTGAACCCAGGCGTGTCAGCAACTAAACCATTACCAAAAAGAATGAGTTCCACATGACGAGTCGTGTGCTTCCCACGGCCTAAATGACTTGAAATCTCATTCGTTTCAAGCATTAGCTCTGGATTAATCGCATTCAAAAGGGAAGACTTACCAACACCAGACTGTCCTGCAAAAACGGTAACTTTATCTTTGAAAAGTGGATAGAACATTTCAAGGCTATCATCTGTTTTTGTCGAAGTTGGAATGACTTCGTAACCTAATGTTTTGTAAGCCTCTATATAATGGTTGATCTCTTCAATCTCATCAGGTTTCTGTATAAGATCCATTTTCGAGATACAAATAACAGGCAAGATATCGTTCGCTTCAATGTGAACAAGGAAACGGTCTAACAAAAGCGTGCTGAAATCTGGTTCAGTGGCTGAAAAAACAAGAATAGCTTGGTCTACGTTCGCGATTGGAGGGCGAACTAATTCGTTCTTTCGTTCCTTCACATCAAGAATGTACCCATCTGTAATGTTGCTTGACTCGTATTCTACCCAGTCCCCTACCAACGGATTAACTTTCTTTTTGCGAAAGTTCCCTCTTCCTCTGCATTGGAAAACTTCAGCTTTCCCATTTTCTTTAACGTAATAAAAGCCGGCGAGCGCTTTAACAATTCTTCCTTCAGGCATGCTTAATCACCATCGTCCCCTTCCTCATCATCACTACTCATTCGTCCACTAGCACCTCTAGCATCATCGTAATTAATTGTCTCAGATTCCTCTTCTTGTCCGTTGATATATACAACGTATGAAGCAGATCCACCTTCAGCAATCGTTAATGGCAGCTGGTACTTCTTTTTGTCTGTGATTGACTCTTCCACAAACACTTCATTTGAAGCGTTCTTGTCCGAATATACAATCTTAACTGTTACTGGTTCTCTATCCCTCTTATCTACCTTAACTTCAATATCTTTTGTTACTTTTCGATCTTCGGCAGGTTGTTCTTCTTCTGCAGGCGGTGGTTCTTCTTCTGTCTCTTCAGGACCATCGGAAAGCACAACAGAGATTGTAGCACCTTTTTCAACTTGAGAAAAAGGTGAAGGAGTTTGAGAGATCACTCGACCTTTTTCAACTGTATCAGAAAACTCTTTAGAGAATTCAACCGTTAGACCAGCATTGTCAGCAAACGTTTTTACATCTTGTTCAGATGCACCGATCAAGTTCTCAACTTGAACTGACGGCGTTCCTGAACTAACCGTTAGTGTAACTTCGGTCTCTGCAGGTGTTACTTTTTCATCGCGATCAGGACTTTGTTCGAGCACGGTACCTTCAGGTTCAGAGTCTGACTCTTCATAGTTGATATTGATCTGTGAAAAGCCATCTTCTTTTAAACGTTCTTTCGCATCTTCTATATTATACCCTTCAACATCAGGCATATTTTCTTTTTCAGGTCCTTTTGATACAAACAAAGTAATGATTGCTTGTTGTTTTACTTTTGTTCCAGGAGATGGATCTTGTCTTACTACAAGGCCCTCTTCAATCTCGGGATCAAATACTTCCTGCCTTTTCACTTCAAGTCCTTCGGCTCTCAAGCTATCAAAAGCATCGACATATTCTTCTCCCGCAACATCTGGAACACTGACCTCTTCAACATAAAAGATTGAAGGCATCATCGTAAAAGCAGCTATTCCAGCTCCACCTAGTAAAAGAAGTGAGATAAGTAAAATAAGCCACCAGTTTCGTTTTTTCTTAGGTTTCTCAGGCTTTGTTTCTTTTGCCTTTTCTCCTTCAGCTTCCACTTTCTTCACTGGTGTTTCAACGGGTGGTACGACGATAGGAGGGATGTACTTCGTTTTTTCATCTTCCTCGCTTTCTTCGTTCCACTTTTGTTCATACATGCGGTCTGGATCTAAGGCTGAATTCATATCGCTCAAGAGTTCATCAGCACTGTTATATCTTCTTAATGGGTTTTTCGCCAACGATTTCAAGACGATGTTCTCTACACTTTGTGGGATCTCAGGATTTAACCTTCGCGGTTCGATCACGTTTTCTTGCAGGTGCTTTAACGCAACAGAAACCGGTGAATCTCCTACAAACGGCACTCTCCCTGTAACCATTTCATAGAGTACAGCTCCAAATGAATAGATATCCGATTTTGCGTTCGCAATACCTCCTCTTGCTTGTTCAGGTGAAAAATAATGAACAGAACCAAGAATAGAGTTGGTATGCGTGATCGTAGCTGAAGTAATGGCGAGCGCGATCCCAAAGTCTGTTAACTTAGCTGTACCGTTATCTGTAATTAATATATTATGCGGTTTAATATCGCGATGTATGATTCCATAATCATGAGCGACCGACATTCCTGAAACGATCTGCTTCATAATATGCAAGGATTCTTCTACAGATATTTTTCCGTGTTCTTTTATGTATTGCTTTAATGTTTTTCCCTGCACATACTCCATCACGATAAAGTAGATCTCTTCGTCTTCTCCAACATCATAGATGCTCACAATGTTCGGATGGTTAAGACTCGTTGCTGATTCAGCTTCTCTTTTAAATCGTCTGATGAAATCTTCGTCTTTATTAAACTCTGAACGCAGAACTTTTACTGCTACATCTCTATCTAAAATTAAATCTTTTGCTCGATAAACGATGGCCATTCCGCCGTCACCAATAACTTCTAAAAGCTTGTAGCGGCCACTGACTCTTTTTCCTATCATGTTATTGCTTCCCCTTTTGTTTCTGTGTCAGAACTATTCTGTATAAGGATAGCAGTAATGTTATCTTCTCCACCGGCATCTTTTGCCAAAGTGATTAATCGTTCTACTTTCTCAGTTACAGACTCCATAGGATTTTGAAAAACTTCTTGAATCCGTTTAGATGATACTTTATCTGATAGTCCGTCAGAACAGAGCAAAAGATAGTCACCGTTCTGCCAAGTGATTGTGTTAAACTCAGCTTCAACGGTTTCATCAGTACCAACAGCTTTCATAATCATGTTTCGTCTTGGATGGATCTCTGCCTCATCCTCCGTAATCTGACCAGATTTCACTAATTCCTGGACAAGTGAGTGATCATCCGTTACTCGTTTTAGTTCACCGTTTGAATACAGATAACATCGGCTGTCACCGATATGAGCGACTGTAATTTCTTTATTCGTACCTAAAGCAGCCACAACTGTAGTGCCCATACCTCTCGTCTCAGGATTCTCCTGAGAAAAATCAAAGATATGTTTATTCGTGTCTTTTAAAACATTCTGAATCCATTCTTTTACGTTTTCCATATTTTCTTCAAATTGAGACCATGCTTCTTTCATCACTTTTAGGGCTTCTTGGCTCGCGATATCGCCAGCTTTATGTCCACCCATACCATCTGCGATAACTGCAAGAAAGTGTTCACCCTTTGTGAACACTTCCCCGCTGTCTTCATTATGCTTCCTTACCATTCCAACGTCTGTTTGAAAGGCAATTTGCATCTTCCCGTCACCTCGTCTCTTCTTTACGTTCCTTCGCACGCAGCTGACCGCATGCAGCATCAATATCATGACCTTGTTCTCTTCTGATGGTGGCATTAATGCCTCTTGAGGTTAACGTCTCTAAGAACTTAAAAATTTGTGTTTTTGGTGTTCGGACATAGTCTCTTTCTGGTACATAGTTAACAGGAATAAGGTTTACGTGACACTTAATATCTTTGATAAGATCGGCTAACTCGTTCGCATGTTCTACAGAATCGTTAACTTTACCGAACAAACCATATTCAAACGTCACACGTCGTCCTGTCTTTTTAATATAATAACGAATTGAATCCATCAATTCATTTAATGGATACATTCTGTTCACCGGCATCAATCGGCTTCTCGTCTCTGTGTTCGCTGCATGCAAGGAGATTGCAAAGTTGATCTGCATACCTTCGTCCGCGAACTTGTAGATGTAAGGTACAACACCACTCGTTGAAATCGTAATGTGTCGAGCTCCGATATTAAGGCCTTGATCGTGGTTGATAATCTTTAAGAACGACATAAGTCCTTCATAGTTATCAAAAGGCTCACCGATCCCCATAACAACTACTGAACTTACTCTTTCTTCTGTTTCATCAAGTGCCCGCTGAACTTGAAGAACTTGAGCTACGATCTCACCAGCTAGTAGATTTCTTTTCAGTCCACCTAATGTAGAAGCGCAGAACGTACAACCTAAACGGCACCCTACTTGAGTTGTTACACAAATACTATTTCCATATTCATGTCTCATAAGAACCGTTTCGATCGAATAACCGTCTTGAAGCTCAAACAAAAATTTAATCGTGCCATCTGAAGATTCCTGACGCACAACTTCTTTTAATGGTTTGATATAAAAATCTTTCTCAAGCTTCTCACGAAGACCTAATGGAAGGTTCGTCATTTCCTCAAAAGAAGACACACGTTTTTTATACAGCCATTCAAAAATCTGTTTCCCTCTGAACTTTGGTTCTCTAATATCAATAAGCCACGCTTCTAACTCATGAAGTTCTAAAGAAAAGATAGAAGGTTTGATATTTGGTTTTGTTTGTTTCTCTGTTAAAGGTTTAAGCATGTTTCTCACCACCTGTTGTCTTTTTTCTGTATGCAGCTATATAGAATCCGTCACTATTAAAATAATGAGGCATGATCTGAAGATCTGATCTACCATCTATTATATAGGATTTTATATTCCTAGGCATTTTTTCCGCAAATTGGCTATCCCACTCGAAATCCGGATGGTTTGTTAAGAACCAATCTGCAACATTATCGTTTTCTTCTTTATCTACTGTACACGTACTGTACACGAGTAATCCGCCTTCTTTGACCATATCTGAAGCTGCATGCAAA
This sequence comes from Bacillus sp. E(2018), assembly GCF_005503015.1. Classification (NCBI taxonomy): domain Bacteria; kingdom Bacillati; phylum Bacillota; class Bacilli; order Caryophanales; family Bacillaceae; genus Bacillus; species Bacillus sp. E(2018). The sequence continues at coordinate 1,423,978 of NZ_SCOL01000001.1, forward strand.
ATATCTCTTTGTATGCTAGTCAATCTCGTCACATCTTCTTCAGTTTTTGACCATTTGAGGTCAGGCTTTTTACGAATAACACCAAAACCACTGCACGGCGCATCAACGAGAACTCTATCAAAAGATCCAGATTCAAACTCTTCCGATACTTTTCGTGCATCTAAAACGGATGCTTCGATATTTTCAAGTCCAAGACGTTCTGCTTGTCTTTTGATCAAGTCAATCTTATGAGCATGAAGGTCAAGTGAAACTACTTTTCCTTCTCCTCGCATCAGTTCTGCCATATGTGTTGACTTTCCACCTGGTGCGGCGCAAGTATCAAGAATTGTTTCTCCAGAAACAGGATTAACGGCCCGTGCCACTAACATTGAGCTTTCGTCTTGGATCGTTACGAGACCTTGTTTATAAACTTCAGTAGCTGGAAGATAGCCTTCTTTAACAATGATACCCTCAGGAGACAATTCTCCTTCTTCTGCTACGATTCCTTCTTCTAAGAGAAGCTCTAAAACGTCTTTTCGAGTGCTTTTTTTCGTGTTCACTCTTGCGGTCACAGGAGAAGCTAATAAGTTAGATTGTGCCATCTTCTCCGCATCCTCTTGTCCGAACTGTTCTCTCCAGCGGTCAAACAACCATTGAGGCATACTATATGAAAGAGCTTCTTTTTCCGCGCCTTCTCCAGCTTTCTTATCCATGGCTTCAGTACCTTCTCGCTGAAGTTTACGCAAAATACCGTTTACAAGGCCTGCTAGTCCTTGATTTCCGCGTTCTTTCGTTATCTCTACAGCCTCATGAATGATCGCATGATCTGGAACTCTATCTAAATATAACATCTGAAAAATAGATAGTCTCAGTAATGAAAGAACCCACCGATCTTTTTTCTTGATCGGTTTGTTCAACAATTGATCTAAATAAAAATCAATCGTGTTTTTTCGTTGTATTGTACCGTACACGATATTTGTTAATAGTGCTTTATCTACATTCTTCAACTTTGAATGCTGCAATGTTTGATTCAGTTGTAAATTACTATAAGCCTGGTTTTGTTCTATTTTAAGTAAGACGTCCAGGGCGACAGCTCTAATGTTGTTATCCAACTCTACTCACCTAACCTCAAGCCTTTTGAAATGCTTGCTCCTTTAAGATAATCACTTGCTAACATTCTCTTTTTACCAGAGAGCTGCAAGTCTGTAATAATAATACTTGTTTTGTTTCCAGTTGCGACCTGAAGACCCTTTTCGTGAATACCGATTACAGTCCCAGGTTCAGCATCATCACTTGTTTCTTTCTTTTCACCCCACCACACCTTAAGTGGCTGTCCGTTCAAATACGTATAAGCAACTGGCCATGGGTGTAACCCACGAATGTGGTTATAAATTTCTTCACCAGATAATGTCCAATCGATCTTTTCTTGATCACGAGTGATGTTCCAAGCAAATGAAACTTCCTCAGCTACTTGTGGCACAGGGGTTAGTTTTCCTTCAACAAGTTGAGGAATGGTTTCAGACAATAACTTTGCGCCAGCTGAACTCAACTTATCGTGCATCGAACCAACGTGATCATTTTCTTCGATTTCAACTTCAACTTGGGTAAGTATATCACCTGCATCTAATTTTTCAACCATATACATGATCGTGATTCCAGTCTTATCGTTTCCTTCCATAATACTTTTGTGGATCGGAGCACCCCCACGATACTTTGGAAGCAATGATGCATGTACGTTGATACAACCATGTTGAGGTGTTTCAAGGATCGCTTTTGGTAAAATCTGTCCATATGCTGCTGTGACGATTAAGTCTGGTTGAAGAGCGATGATGTCTTCATAGTCTTCTCGCAGTTTAATAGGCTGATACACAGAAATTCCATGTTTTAACGCTTCTTCTTTAACAGGAGTTTGCTTGATCTCTTTTTTTCTGCCTACGGGCTTGTCAGGTTGTGTGACAACACCCACGACATTGTAGCCATCTTCCACGAGCTGACGAAGAACAGGTACGGAAAAATCAGGCGTTCCCATAAATAATACTTTCATGCTTATCCCTCCAGTTCTTCCGTTTCGTAATATTCGATTACTTTTGATGTAAATAAGATCCCATGCAGATGATCGATTTCATGTTGGATGGCACGCGCAAGAAAATCACTTACTTCTATAGTGAACGCTTTTCCATTTACGTCTTGAGCTGTAACAGTAACGTTAAACGGACGTTCGACTTCACCGAACAATCCTGGAAAACTCAAACATCCTTCTGGGCCACTTTGGCTTCCAGATGCGTTCTTGATAACAGGGTTTATTAGAACAAGTTGACCCGTGTCATCACCAATATCTACAACTGCGATCTGTTCTGCAATTCCGATCTGAGGTGCAGCAAGCCCTACACCTTCTGCCTCATACATCGTTTCAAACATATCTTTTACTAATTTCTTTAACTTTTTATCGAATGTTTTTACTAATTCACATTCAGTCTCTAAAACGGGATGTGGATGTTCTACAATTTTAAGAATGGTCATTTTGTATCTCCTTAACTCGTTACATAAGTGTTTGGGCGTTTAAATCACCCGTTATCTGAAGATCTTTGATCTCTTTATCTTTTTGGAAATGAGCGATAATTTCTTCAAACCAAGTTCTTAGCTTCGGCTCATTTTTGTATTTTATCATGACCTGATAGCGATATCTATCTTTCACACGTGCTATCGGCGAAGTTACAGGTCCAAGAAGCAGACTATCCTGTGATAATCTTTTCGATAGATAAGTGGCTGCTTTCTCACTCGCTTCAACCACTTGCATGAGGTCAAGATGACTGAATGTTAACAATCCTAAATAATAAAAAGGTGGATACTGATGAAGTTTTCGCGTTTGCATCTCTTGATTATAAAAGGTGTGATAATCGTGCTTTGATGCTAGTTGAATGCTGTAATGCTGTGTATCATACCCTTGTACAATTACCTTTCCCTCAAGTTCGTGTCTGCCTGCACGTCCGCTCACTTGTGTAAGGAGCTGAAAGGTTTTTTCTGAAGCTCTAAAGTCTGGCAAATGAAGCATCGTATCAGCTGCCAAAACACCTACTAATGTTACTTTTGGAAAATCTAGTCCTTTCGCGATCATCTGTGTGCCGAGCAAAATATCAGCTTCACCATTTTCAAAAGCGGTCAGCAGCTTTTCGTGACTGCCTTTCTTTGAAGTCGTATCAACATCCATCCGAATCACACGTGCTTCAGGAAGGACTTTTGCAAGTTCTTCTTCCACTTTCTGTGTTCCTGTTCCAAAAAAACGGATATGTTCGGAAGTACAACTCGGACAAACAGAAGGTGTACTCTCTTTATAACCGCAATAATGGCATTTTAATTCACCAAAACGCTTGTGATAGGTTAAAGAAATGTCACAGTGAGGACATTGTGCTACATATCCACAATCTCTGCAAAGAATAAATGAAGCATAGCCTCTTCGGTTTAAGAACAATACCGACTGTTCTCCTTTTTGAAGTCCGTTTTTCAGCTTGTCCATCAAAGCAAGGGAAAACATTGAGCGGTTGCCGTTCTTCAGTTCTTCTCTCATATCTACTATGGTGACTTCTGGCATTGGATTAGCATGTACACGACTAGCTAGTTCCGCTAATTGATAACGTCCTTTTTGAGCTCTTGCATAGGTCTCGAGTGCTGGTGTCGCGCTTCCAAGTACGATCGGACACGAATGATAGTTACCTCTCCATATCGCCACATCTCGAGCATGATAACGTGGGTGATCTTCTTGTTTATAACTTGTTTCATGTTCTTCGTCTATAATGACGATTCCTAAGTTTTGGAACGGAGCAAAGATTGCCGATCTCGCTCCTACAACAACAGATACTTCTTTTCTAAGAATTTTTCGCCATTCATCATATTTTTCTCCAATCGACAACCCGCTATGAAGAACCGCAACCGCACTACCGAAACGACCTTTAAAGCGGTTTACCATCTGCGGTGTTAAAGAGATCTCAGGTACGAGTACGATAGCTTCTTTTCCTTTATCCAGGACATTTTGGATGGACTGCAGGTAGATCTCTGTTTTTCCACTTCCCGTTACACCATGGAGAAGGACGGTTTCATGTTCATTGTTCTCGATAGCATGAAGAATCGGCTTAATCGCCTCTCCTTGATTATCTGTTAATGGAAGAGGCTGTGTTCGTTTCATCGTACGTCCTTGGAACGGATCACGATAAACCTCTTTTTCTTCTATAGAAAGGATCCCTTTTTTTGATAGAGTTTGTGCGGTTGAGAGAGTTGCTCCTGTTTCATTTAAAATTTCCTGCAGAGAGTACTCTCCATCTGGCCGATGTAAGAGTTCTAAAAGAATCGCCTTCTGTTTTTCAGCGTTCTTATTCAACTTTTGAACTTGATTTTCAGTTAAAGCTCGATCTCTTATAGAAACGAATTTTTGCTTCTTTTTGTTCGCTTTATTTTTCACTTTATAGACAACATCAAGTACTCCTTCTTTTGCCAACGACTGCAATAGTGGTAACAGTTCAGGTTTTGATTTTGTCAAATCACTTACAGTAATCTCGTTGTTAACTGAAAGAAGCGAAGTGATCGAATCAGGAAGTTTATCTGACTTCATCACTTGAAATAACTTTTCATAAGTAGCTTTCATCGCAGCAGGTAACATAGCTTGATAAGCCGTAATATAAAAACTAAGTGTGCTTTCAGCCAGCCACCTTCCTAAGTCAATCAGTTCGGACGTTAATACTGGCAACGGGTCTAGAATCTCCGTAATGTTTTTCATACCTTTTACCGTGGACGTTGATTTCACCTCTAAGATAAAACCTTGAAGCTTTCTCGGCCCAAACGGAACGATAACACGCATCCCAGGTTCAGCCCATTTTTCCCAGACTGCTGGAATTTTATAGTCAAAGGTTTTGTTTACACTTCCCGAAGGAACATCGACTACGACTGCAGCAATCATCTTTTCATCAATTCCATTACTTCTACTAATATTTCATGAGCTGCATTTTCCTTTGACAGAATCGGAAGTACCTTCTTAGATCCATCCTTTTTGATCATGATAATCTCATTTGTGTCGCTTCCAAAACCAGATCCTTCTTTTGACACATCATTACCTACAACCATATCTAGGTTTTTTCGAATCATCTTATCTTTTGCGTAGTTCTCAAGATTCTCTGTCTCAGCCGCAAATCCTACTAAGATTTGATGTTCTTTTTTCTCACCAAGTGACTGTAAAATATCAATCGTCTTTTTCATCTCAATCGTCCAGAGATCGTTTTTCTTTTTAAATTTCTTTGAATGAACCGTGACAGGTGTATAATCTGCTACAGCTGCACATTTAATAACAACATCTTGTTCATGAAAACGAGACATTGTCGCTTCAAACATATCTTTAGTAGAAATGATTTTTTCAATTGTGATGCCTTGAGGTTCAGGCAGTGCGGTTGGTCCTGTAACTAGGGTCACATCTGCACCAAGTTTTTTTGCAACTGATGCTATCGCATATCCCATCTTGCCTGAAGAATGGTTTGTAAAATAACGAACAGGATCCAATTCCTCTCTAGTTGGACCAGCTGTTACGAGTATTTTCTTTCCTTTTAACGGCTTGTCCCCATCCTTTTTTTCATTAAAATAGGCATGAACAGATTCTATGAGTTCTTCAGGTTCGGCGAGTCTTCCTTTACCGATCCATCCACATGCTAAAAGCCCTTCGTTCGGTTCTATGAAACGCCATCCGAATGAAGCTAAAGTTTCCATATTCTTTTTAACTGCAGGATGGTTGAACATGTTTACATTCATTGCAGGTGCGATTAAAACGTCTGCTTTCGTTGCGAGCAATGTTGTTGTAAGCATGTCATCTGCGATTCCGTTAGCAAGCTTACCGATAGAGTTTGCTGTCGCTGGAGCGATCAAAACAAGATCTGCCCAATCTGCAAGGTCGATGTGACTAACAACTGAAGGATTTTTTTCCTCAAACGTATCTGTATAAACTTCTTCTCTTGTCAGCGTTTGAAAGGTAAGTGGTGTGATGAACTTTTGTGCAGATTCGGTAAGGATCACTTTTACTTCGTATCCATTTTGATATAATCTGCTTGCTACTGTCGCCGCTTTATATGCAGCTATTCCGCCTGAAACAGCTAGCAATATTTTTTTCTTTTCCATAATGAACCCCTTCCGCCGCGCTTGTCTTATACATGCTAACTCTATTTTACAGCATTTATATGTATTAAAAAAATGGATTGAATTCGGTCGAGAACAAAAAAATAACAACCTTTAGTCAAGGTTGTATATTTTTTCGCTTGTTCTATTAATCTTCGGGTGTTTCTCCGACTTTCATCAATACACCGGATTGAATTTCTTCAAGTGCTTTACCGACAAACTTGTGTGATACAGGTTTTGCGATCTGCTGATTATCGTATTTTTGGATCTCTCTAGCGCGCTTAGAACTAAGAGTAACTAGTGAGTATTTTGAATCTATCTTTTCCATAAGAGAATCGATGGATGGATATAGCATTATTTGTCATCTCCTAAAATTTTTTCGTATTTTGGACGAACTCGGTCCACACGGCAATGCTCAGTAGTAATAATCGCTTTGATTCGATTGCAAGCAGCATCGATCTCATCATTCACAACTGAATAATCATAGTGTCTCATGAGTTCGATTTCTTCTTTAGCTACAGACATGCGGTTGTTGATTAAATCTTCCGTCTCAGTTCCGCGTCCAACAATACGACTTCTTAGTTCATCGAGACTTGGCGGTGTTAAAAAGATGAACACACCTTCTGGAAAAATATTTTTCACTTGAAGAGCACCTTGTACTTCGATCTCTAAGATAACATCTTTACCTTCATCAAGCGTACTATTCACATATTCAATCGGTGTTCCATAATAATTTCCAACATATTCTGCCCACTCGAGCAGCTGTTTGTTTTCAATCATATCTAGGAACTCTTCTTTTGTTTTAAAGAAGTATTCTACCCCATGCCGTTCGCCTTCACGCGGATTTCTAGTCGTTGCTGAAACGGAATATTGAATGTCCAGCTTTTGTTCACGAAGTGCTTTACACACCGTTCCTTTTCCAACACCCGACGGACCGGAAAGAACAAACAGAATGCCTCTTTCTTTTTCCATAAAAACCTCCACAACCTAACTTTCTTCTGAGCCCTCGTCAACCGACATCAGTCTGTGAGCTACTGTTTCAGGCTGAACAGCTGACAAGATGACATGATCACTGTCAGTCACAACAACCGCTCTCGTTCTGCGGCCATATGTAGCATCAATCAGCATGTTTTTTTCTCGTGCGACCGTGATTAATCGTTTAATCGGTGCAGATTCAGGACTGACTACCGCGATAATTCGGTGAGCAGCAACAATATTTCCGTACCCAATATTAATTAATTTCATCTTCAAACGCCCCTAACCTGCTACTATTCTAGCCAAATGGAATAACGGGTCATACGCTAATTGTACGATATTGTGAAAAACTGTACACATGTTCTTATATTTTAGCACATAAATCCTGAAATCTAAACTAATTTCCCTATTTTTAAGGAAATAGCGTAAAAAAGTTGCTAGCGACTTCTTCGATCATGTTCAGCTTCGGATTTGGGATGAAGTCTCGAATCGCTCATAAAAGTCTAGAATCGCTCATAAAAGTCTAGAATCGCTCATAAAAGTCTAGAATCGCTCATAAAAGTCTAGAATCGCTCATAAAAGTCTAGAATCGCTCATAAAAGTCTAGAATCGCTCGTCCAGCGTGCTTCACAGCCGCTGGACGAGCGCATAAACCTCTTGTATTGCTAAAAATAATAGAAGCTGATACCCAAACATACGGGAACCAGCTATATTTGTTTATCTTGCTTCTTTTTTAAATAATTGAAAGCCTGCAAGTGCAAATGTTGGAATAGAAGCCATTCCAAGAACGAGCAGCCATTGCCTTAGAGAGAGCGGAACCGTATGGAATATATCTTGCAATGGTTCAACGTACATGACGACTAATAACAATAGAATGGAAGAGATTACAGCCAATACTAGATAACCGTTCTGAAACGGATTTCTATGAAAAACAGAACGTTCACTTCTACAATCAAACACGTGGATCAACTGTGCCATAACAAGTGTTGCGAAAGCTACGGACTGTGCCACGATCAGTTGATCTGGATTCTCTTTTAATGTAACCCAGAACGCAAGTATTGTCGCCCCACCGATCAAGAATCCCCTTGAAACGATCTTCCATCCTAATCCCCTTGAGAAGACTCCTTCTTTCGCTTGCCTTGGCTTTCTTCTCATAACGTCTTCTTCTGCCTGGTCAACGCCTAAAGCCATTGCCGGCAGACCGTCTGTCACCAAGTTTACCCATAAAATCTGAATGGGTACTAGGGGAAGCGGTAATCCCATGATCATCGCAAAAAGCATAACCAAGATCTCACCTACATTAGATGCTAGTAGATAACGAATAAACTTCCGTATATTTTCATAGATGTTTCTTCCTTCTTCAATCGCTGAGCGGATCGTAGCAAAGTTGTCATCACCAAGCACTAAAGAAGATGCTTCTTTCGCTACGTCCGTTCCTGTTATACCCATTGCAATACCGATATTTGCAGACTTGATCGCTGGTGCATCATTGACGCCATCACCTGTCATTGCTACAACGTGACCTCTTCGTTGAAGAGACTTTACGATTTTTAACTTGTGCTCCGGAGAAACTCGCGCGTAAACGTACACATCTTCTGAAACTTTGTCCAGTTCATCATCGTTTAGCTGAGCAAGCTCAGCACCTTCCATCACTCTTCCACCGTTCGGCAGCATGTTTAATTTTTTTGCGATACTCGCTGCTGTTACAACATGGTCTCCTGTTATCATGACGGTTTTAATACCTGCAGTCTGACAATCTCTTATACTTTCTTCGACTTCAGGTCGTGGTGGGTCCATCATACCCTGTAGTCCGATAAATGTGAGACTTCTTTCTGCAAAAGAAGCTTGAGAATAATGCTCGCCTTCTTTTAAAGGTCGGATCGCAACAGCGATCGTCCGCAGTGCTTGACTACCGAGTGCATAGATCGCTTCTTTTATTCTTTCTTTATGAGCTTGTTTGATCAATTGTTTTTTATCATCCCACACAATATAATCACTTTTTTCAAGGAGGACGTCTGGTGCTCCTTTTACTACGAGCATCTGATTTCCTTCTGTATCCTGGACAACGACGCTCATCATTTTACGGGTAGAGTCAAATGGAAACTCATGCTGAATGGTAAATTGTTCACTTAATGATTCTTTCGTGATTCCAGCTTTGTAAGCACTAACGAGTAATGCCGTCTCAGTTGGGTCGCCAACTTCTAATAATGAACCTTTCTTACCTTCTTCTATCGAGGCATTGTTACAAAGAGCTGCATATGCCAAGACTTCTGTAAGTTTATCTTCTCGCTTATTGTTTTCTTGAATACCGCCACCAATGACTTCAAAACCTTCTTCATTAACACTCCATTGTCTTCCTTGAGACCAAATACGTGTAACCGTCATCTTATTTTGAGTTAATGTTCCCGTTTTATCAGAGCAGATAACAGTTGCACAGCCTAATGTTTCTACAGACGGCAACTTTCTTACAATTGCACGTTTTCGAATCATTTTTTGAACACCTAACGCCAGTGCGATCGTAACGATAGCCGGAAGTCCTTCAGGAATAGCAGCAACAGCTAACGACACACCTGCTAAGATCATGCTATAGAGGTCATGCCCTTGCATAACACCTGCTAGAACAACTAAGACAGTTAACAACAAAGCAAGCGCGATTAAAATTTTCCCCAGTTGTTCAAGTTTCATCTGAAGAGGCGTTGCAATGTTTTCAGCAGTTTGTATGAGGTGTGCGATCTTCCCCATCTCGGTTTTCATGCCTGTCGCTACAACGATACCTTGTCCCGTTCCTCTTGTTACCATCGTGCCCATGAACGCCATGTTCTCTTGATCTCCAAGGTTCAGATCTTCAGCAGAAATGAGATTGTTATGCTTTTGTGCAGGAACTGATTCTCCTGTAAGTGCTGATTCCTCGATCTGCAATCCTGAAGTTTTTAAAAGTCTAATATCTGCTCCTACACGATCACCGCTTTTTACTTTTATAACATCGCCTGTTACGACGTCTTTCGCAGCGATTGAGACCCATTTGCCTTCTCTTAGAACCTGCGCACTCGGTGCAGATAATTCTTTTAGTGAAGCTAAGGATTTTTCTGCTTTTCTCTCTTGGATGAACCCAAGAATGCCGTTCATCACCACGATTAGGATAATGGCGATCGCGTCTAAATATTCTCCTAAAAAACCAGATAACAATGTAGCCGCTAAAAGGACGAGGACCATAAAGTCTTTAAATTGCGCAAGGAACATTAAGATGGCAGACTGCTTCTTTCCTTCTTCTAGCTGATTCGGTCCATCTAACTTTAACCTTCGTTCTTGCTCACTTTTCGAGAGCCCACTCTCCATCCTGCTGTTAAGAATGGATTCAATTTCGTCTTGCGGCAGCTGGTACCAATTCATAGCTTCCACCTCTGATAAGATTAGTTAATAGCATTTATATGCAGGCATGTCCGCAAAAATGCTATACTATGAATCAGAAATAAGAGGTGACCATAACATGAGTTTTGACGGAATAATGACACGTGCCATAACAACTGAACTACAAAACACGCTTACTTCAGGACGTATCTCAAAAGTTTATCAGCCGCATAAGACAGATCTTGTTTTTACAATCCGTGCAAATGGAAAAAATCATAAACTTTTATTATCTGCTAATCCTTCTTTCGCAAGAGTGCATCTTACTGAACATACGTATGAGAATCCAGATACGCCTCCTATGTTTTGTATGCTTCTTAGAAAGCATTTGGAAGGCGCTTTTATTGAAAAGATCGAACAGCTTGATCTTGAGAGAATCATAACGATTACCGTTAAAAATAGAGATGAGATCGGGGACGAAACGACTAAAGTACTTTATATTGAAATCATGGGTAGACATAGCAACATTATTTTAGTCGACCAAAAATCACAGAAGATCGTTGATAGTATAAAGCACATTCCTAGCTTTCAGAACCGTCATCGTACCATTCTTCCAGGATTTGAGTACATCATGCCTCCTGCACAAGAAAAAACAGATCCTTTTACAATGACAAATGTAGATGAATTTGTTTCTAAGATTTCTTGGAACGAAGGAAAATTGGATAAACAACTCGTAAACAGATTCAGCGGGTTCTCTCCTTTAATCGCTAAAGAAATCGTGCATAGAGCAGGACTCTCGGTTAAAAACGAAGTGGCCGACGCCTTTTTCAGTGTGATGAAGCAACTATCAAATCAAGAATATGAACCTCAAATGATCACAAACGATAAGAAAGAATATTTTTCTATTCTCCCTCTTCATCATGTGACAGGAGAAAGCCGATCCTTTGATACGGTGAGTCAGATGCTTGATCGGTATTTTTATGGTAAAGCGGATCGTGACCGAATTAAACAACAAGCAAACGATCTTGAAAAATATCTCTCGAACGAATATGACAAGATTAAGAAAAAGATCGGAAAATTAGAGAAAGAACTTCAACAAACGCATAATGCCGAGGAGTATCAACGAAAAGGAGAACTTCTTACAGCGTACATGTATTTGGCGAAAAAGGGAGATAAGGAAGTTGAGGTAGAAGATTACTTCACAGATGATCAACCACTTGTAAAAATCACGCTTGATCCTCTTAAATCACCTGCTGATAACGCACAAAGCTACTTTAAAAAATATGGAAAACTAAAAAAATCGGTTTCTATTATTAAAGATCAGATTGAAAAAGCAAAGAATGAATTGCTCTATTTTGAGCGTCTGATCGTTCAGATGGATTCAGCATCCATGAAAGATGTTGAAGAAATTAGAGAAGAGCTAGGTGAAGGCGGCTATTTAAAACATAGACAAAGTAAGAACAAGAAAAAACAAAACAAGACGCCTCAGCCTGAAAAGTTCACATCTACTGATGGAACAGAAATCTTAGTCGGTAAGAATAATAAACAGAACGACTATCTTACCTTTAAGTTATCGAGAGCAAATGAGACGTGGCTTCATACGAAGGATATTCCTGGTTCTCATGTTTTAATACGCTCGTCGAGTCCAAGTGAAACAGCTATTAAAGAAGCTGCTGTTTTGGCAGGATTTTTTAGCAAAGCCAAGAATTCGAGTTCGGTTCCTGTAGACTTTACGTTAGTAAAACATGTGAAGAAGCCTAATGGGGCAAAGCCTGGATTCGTTATTTATGATAATCAGCAGACGCTTTTCGTGACGCCGGATGAAGATCTGGTTTTTCGGTTGAAGAAGTAAGCGATCTTGTAGTGCTTTGTAGAATTAGAAGGTGTTGATCTACGCTACAGAGTCCGAGATTGGACAGATTAATTGCTGAATTGGACAGATTGTATTCAAGATTGGACAGATTGTGACCCCAATCGGACAGATTATATAAGCAATTGGACAAATTCCCCACTCAATCGGACAGATTCTTATTTTTGAAGGTCATTTGGGGCGCTTAAATCATACGTTCTCCCTCTTGTTGCACCTGAATAGGCAATTTTAAAGATACTAAGAGCTTGAATGCTTACGTAAGTTACCATTTAAAAAACGCAGAGCAGCTTAACTTTAGCTGTTCTGCGTTTTTTTTGCTTTACTGATAATGGCGAGGCCACCTAACACTTCATGATGTTGAACCTCTGTAAAATGCAGGTTGTGCAGTAACTCTGTCATTTCATCAGTTGTATAGCGATGTCTTCGTGTACTCACATTTGACCATTTTAATAGGGCTGTTCGTTCAAACCCTGAGATATTATTTTCTTTTGCGTAAGAAGCAGCATTTTCTTGACTCATTCTTCCGCTTGGGTTCAGCATGACGATATAAGCATCATCTTTCAGAACACGATGAACCTCATGGATTCCTTTAGCTGGATCAGGTAGTAGAAACATTACACAAGTTGATAGAGCGAGATGAAACGAATGATCACGAAACGGAAGATTTTCTGCATCAGCAACGATAAACTCACTTTTACCACTTAACTCATGGTAAAAGAACTGCTGAATACTAGCTTTAACCATCTCTGAAGACAGATCAACACCGACCAATTTATTCGCTTCCTCGGCTCCCCGCAACAGCAATCTCCCTGTTCCACATCCCACATCTAGAACATCTTTTTCATTCCATGGTCCTGTTACTTCTTTTAGGTGATCATGAACTTTTTTTAGCCAAGTTGTCCTTGCCATGCTGTCAAAAAAGGATACAAGCTCATCGAATTCTTCACCGTTCATTTTTCTCAAAATGGATATCTCCTTAAGAAATCTATTTGGAAAAAGAGGCAGCTCCCCAATGTTCTGGGTCTTGTTGCCATTCTTTTAATAAAGAAAGCCCTTGTTCACTAATCTTTCCGCTTTCTTGTGCTTCCTCTATTAATGTACTAAAATTTGTTACGGTTTGAAAAGGAATATCCAACTCACCAAGTGCTTTGTCTGCCTTTTTCAGACCATAACTAAAGATGGCTACAACACCGAGCACTTCAATCCCTGCATCACGAAGAGCAAGTACGGATTGAATAGAGCTTTTGCCGGTTGAGATCAGGTCTTCAACCACTACTGCCTTCTTGCTTTTATTCGTTAACCCTTCAATTTGGTTCGTTTTTCCATGAGCTTTGGCACTCGACCGTACATAACACATCGGTAAATTCATCTGATCAGCTACAAAAGCAGCATGAGGAATACCTGCTGTTGCGGTTCCGGCAATAAGATCAGCCTCTGGATAATGTTTCTTGATCAGCTCAGAAAGCTCCCAAGCTACTTGTTTACGAATCTCAGGATAGGCAATAATCAACCGGTTATCGCAATAAATGGGAGACTTCATCCCAGAAGACCACGTGTATGGGTTTTCTGGTGACAGAGTTACAGCTTCAATGTTAAGCAAATGTTGGGAAGTTGTTGTTTTCATGATTATCTCTCCATTCATGTAATATTTGAGAATACGTTTTAACTGGGGTTTCTGATTGAGTGATACTTCTGCCGATCACCATATAATCCGAACCTTTTAACGCAGCTTCTTTGGGTGTCGCAACCCGAACTTGATCATGTGTATCAGAGCCGCTCGGACGAATGCCAGGAGTTACAGTCAAAAAGTCTTTTCCACAAACATCCTTGATCTTTATAGCTTCTTGTACAGAGCAAACGACACCATCTAATCCTGCATTTTTCGCAAGATCTGCATAATGAGTGACACAGTCTTTCATATCCACATTCTTGATCAGGAGCTCTTCGTTCAATACCTTTTCTGTTGTACTTGTAAGCTGGGTGACCGCAATCAATTTTGTATGGTCGGCACCAGCTGCCAGTAGACCTTCTTTTGCAGCCCTCATCATTTGAATTCCGCCTGCTGCATGAACATTTACCATGTCAATGTTCAGTCCACCTAATACCTTCATGGCTTTATGAACCGTTGTCGGGATGTCATGTAACTTTAAATCTAGGAAAATGCGAAAGTTTCTTTCTTTTAGCCATTTGATAAAAGAATGTCCTTCCGCATAAAAAAGCTCCATACCAACTTTTACATAAGGAGAATGTCCTTCAAAGTTTGATAAAAAGGATTTTACATAATCTGCATCCTTAAAATCTAACGCGATGATAACGGGGTTTTCCATTGTTTTGTACTCCTTCCTGTCATCTCACTAATATTTTCTACACCAATTTCATCTAACAGCTTAGGAAGTTGCTCGATGATCTCGGGACAAGCGTAAGGATTTACAAAGTTTGCAGTACCCACTGCAACCGCTGATGCACCAGCAGACATCATTTCAAGAACATCTTCTGCTGTGCTGACACCTCCCATACCGATAATCGGAAGAGAAATTTTTTGACTTACTTCATAAATCATCCGAATGGCTACCGGTTTTATAGCTGGCCCTGAAAGTCCACCTGTCTTGTTCGCAAGTATCGGATTACCTGTTCTCCAATCTAATTTCATACCAACTAGTGTATTGATCATCGAAAGACCGTCAGCCCCTGCTTCTTCTACTGCTTGTGCCATCTCAACAATGTTAGAGACATTTGGCGAAAGCTTCACATAAACGGGTTTTTCTGAGACAGCTTTCACCTTTCTCGTAAGATCAGCAGCAGATCTGTAGTGTGTACCAAACTGTATCCCACCTTCTTTCACATTCGGACAGGAAATATTTAGCTCTACAGCAGACACTTGAGGCGAGGATGAGATCTGTCTTGTCACTTCGATATATTCTTCTTCAGTAGATCCCGCAATATTAGCTAAGATCGGGATGTTAAAAGATTCCAAAGCCGGAATTTCATTTTCTAAAATTTTCTTTACACCTGGGTTCTGAAGCCCTATGGCATTTAACATTCCGCTCTCTGTTTCAGCCACTCGAGGGGTAGGATTGCCAAAACGCCCCTCTAGAGTAGCTGCTTTTATCGTAATCCCTCCTAGTACACTTAAGTCATACCACTTGGCATATTCTTTTCCGAATCCAAAACAGCCTGATGCAGGAAGAATAGGGTTTTTCATATTTAATCCTGGCAATGAAACATGCAACCTACTCATAGTACAACCTCCCCCATCTTAAATACCGGTCCATCACTACAAATTTTTACATATCCTGATTCTCTCGTTTCTGTTGGACACACACAGGCAAAACATGCTCCGATTCCACAGCCCATCCGTTCTTCTAATGAGAGATATCCTTGAAGACCTCCTGCTCTCTCTTCTACCGCTTTCAGCATGATTGCAGGTCCAACAGAATAGATGACAGGTTCATCGTTCATAACGTTCATCATCGCGTCTGTTACAAAACCTTTTATTCCAAGAGATCCATCAACAGTTGTCACGATGGTTTCACCAATTTCATTAAACTTTTCAATGTAAAAGCTGTCTTCAATCGATTGATAACCTAAAATAAATGTAACTTCTATTCCTTTTTTCTTCAGATGCTTACCCAGGTAATACAGCGGTGGCACACCGATTCCTCCCCCGATGAGGAGCGCTTTTTTGTTATGATCATTTTCTGCGATTTCAAACCCGTTACCTAGCGGACCTAGGACATCTACAACATCGCCAGCTGATTTAAGACTGAGCTGTTTCGTACCTTCTCCTTGCGCACGGTACAAGAGTGTTACTTCTTCTCGGGCAAGATCCACATCGCAGATCGAAAGTGGGCGACGCAATAGTTTTGACGATTGATTTCCTACAGAGACATGGAGAAACTGACCAGGTGTAGTAATGCTTCCTACACCAGGGCCAGTCAATTTCATCTCAAATATATTTCTTGCGATCTCTACATTTGATGTAATGTTCAACAAGTGCTTCTTCATACGAGCACCTTGTCTTTTTTTGTGAATGCTGAAAGCGCATGTGCTGAGAACGAGATCGACTCAAGTACTTCTAATAGAGCGACAGAAGTATCTAAGTTCGTCAAACATACGACTCCGTTCTCTGCACATTCTCTTCGAATGCGGAATCCATCTCTCGCTGGAATCTTTCCTTTTGTTAACGTGTTCACTACAAACTGCGCTTCGTCTTTACGAATAACTTCTAGGAGATTTCTTCCTTCTGATCCGATCTTACCTACAACATCAACAGGAATTCCTTCTTGTTCAATGATGTTCGCCGTTCCTTCTGTTGCCATAATTCTGTAGCCGATCTCGTAAAACCGCTTCACCATCTCTAGTGCTTCTTCTTTATCTTTATCTGCTACTGTAAAGAGTACCGTTCCGTGAGTTGGAATTTTCATACCTGAAGCGATCAAGCCCTTATAGAGTGCTTTTTGAAGGTTCTTATCTCTTCCCATCACTTCACCCGTTGATTTCATCTCAGGTCCCAAATACGTATCCACTCGACGCAGTTTAGCGAACGAGAACACAGGAACCTTGACTGAAACTTCATCTGCTTCTTTCTGATAACCCGTTTCGTATCCTTGACTAACTAGGTCCTCACCTAAAATGACTTTTGTAGCAACGTTCGCCATCGGTACCCCTGTGATCTTACTTAAAAATGGTACTGTACGGCTTGAACGCGGATTCACTTCAAGCACATACACTTCATTCTTATGCCAAACGAATTGGATGTTCAAAAGACCAATAATTTTTAAACCTTTAGCGATTGAGATCGTTCTTTCAATAATCTTCTGCTTGATCTCATCAGGCAGCGTTTGAGGAGGATAGACTGCGATTGAGTCTCCAGAGTGAACACCTGCACGCTCAATATGCTCCATCATTCCTGGGATGAAAACATCTTTTCCGTCTGAGATCGCATCAACTTCGATTTCTTTACCTTCAAGATATCGATCGACTAACACCGGATGATCAGGATTTACTTTAGCTGCGTTCTCCATATATTGAAGAAGTTCGCTTTCTTGGTACACGATTTCCATTGCTCGACCACCAAGTACGTATGAAGGACGAACGAGAACAGGATATCCGATCGAATTCGCGATGGTCACCGCATCTTTAACGGAGAACGCCGTTTTTCCAGCTGGTTGAGGAATTTCTAATCGTTTCATCACTTGTTCAAATCGCTCTCTGTCTTCAGCTAAGTCCATACTATCAAGTGATGTACCGAGAATTTTAATTCCTCTTCTTTCAAGCTCTTCTGAGAGGTTGATTGCTGTTTGTCCACCAAATTGTACAATTACACCTTCTGGCTTCTCATGATCGATTACATGCATAACATCTTCTACTGTCAGTGGTTCAAAATAAAGCTTGTCTGACATGCTAAAGTCTGTAGAAACCGTTTCTGGATTGTTATTGATGATGATTGCTTCATACCCTGCTTCCTGAATCGCCCAAACTGTATGAACGGTCGCATAATCAAACTCAATACCTTGTCCGATTCTGATCGGACCAGATCCTAGAACGACCACACTCTTTTTATCTGTGATGATTGACTCATCTTCTTCCGCATACGTTCCGTAATAATAAGGTGTAGCGGATTCAAACTCTGCTGCACACGTGTCAACCATCTTGAAGACCGGCTTGATTCTCTCGTTCAATCGGAACTGATACAGATCGTACTCGTCCATTTCCCAAGCTTCTGCAATCCAACGATCGCTGAATCCTTTTTCTTTAGCTTTCTTTAAGATGACTGAATCTTTCTTACGTTCTTTTACTCGTTTCTCTAAAAGAATGATGCCATGAAGCTTTTCTAAGAAGAAATAGTCTATCTTTGTCCATTCGTGTATCTGTTCTACCGTAATTCCCATTCTCAAGGCTTCAGCGATGTAGAAAAGCCTTTCATCATCTGCTCTCAAGATTTTTTCTTGTACTTCAGTTTCTGTTAAGTTTTTCTCTTTCACATCAAGGTGGAAAGCCGAAATTTCAAGAGATCGCACCGCTTTTAAAAGGGACTCTTCGAAGTTACGTCCGATCGCCATCACTTCTCCTGTTGCCTTCATCTGTGTTCCAAGTTTGCGGTTCGCGCCTTCGAACTTATCAAACGGCCATCTTGGAATCTTTGAAACAATATAATCAAGTGCTGGCTCAAAGCATGCATAAGTAGTTCCCGTCACTGGGTTTTTGATTTCATCAAGTGTGTAACCGACTGCGATCTTTGCAGCTAACTTCGCAATCGGATACCCTGTTGCTTTAGAAGCAAGGGCAGACGAACGGCTAACACGCGGATTTACTTCAATCACATAATATTGTGAGCTTTCAGGATCTAGAGCGAGCTGTACGTTACATCCTCCTTCAATTTTTAGTGCTCTTATAATCTTTAAAGAGGCGTTACGTAAAAGCTGATAGTCTCTGTCCGTAAGCGTCTGACTTGGTGCTACAACAATAGAGTCACCTGTGTGAATGCCTACTGGGTCGATGTTTTCCATGTTACACACAACGATTGCCGTGTCGTTCTTATCTCGCATCACTTCATATTCGATCTCTTTGAATCCTGCGATACTTTTTTCGATCAACACTTGTCCTACAGGACTTGCGTGTAGGCCGGATGGCGTGATTTCTAAGAACTCTTCTTCATTTGTTACGATTCCGCCACCTGTTCCGCCAAGTGTAAACGCAGGACGGATGATTACCGGATAGCCGTTCTCAGCTACGAATGCTCTTGCTTCTTCCATGTTATGAACGATTGCGCTCTCAGGAACAGGCTCGTTCAACTCTCTCATCAATTTTCTAAATAAATCTCGATCTTCTGCTTGTTGAATAGAAGGAAGTTTTGTACCTAATAGTTCCACATTGTATTCTTCTAAAACGCCTGAGTTAAAAAGTTCAACCGCTAGATTCAGGCCAGTCTGGCCACCTAATGTAGCTAGAAGTCCATCTGGTCGTTCTTGACGTATGATTCGAGACACAAACTCAAGAGTTAAAGGTTCGATATACACTTTATCCGCCATATTAGGATCTGTCATGATCGTCGCCGGATTAGAGTTTACGAGTACAACTTCATATCCTTCTTCTTTCAAAGCTTGACATGCCTGTGTACCAGCATAATCAAATTCTGCAGCTTGTCCAATTACGATCGGTCCAGAACCAATCACTAGAATTTTTCGGATGTCATGTCGTTTAGGCATATTGCATCAAACCTTCTTTCTTCGTTGTTTTTATCATGTTCATGAAGTCATCAAAGATCGGATTCGAATCTTGTGGTCCAGGTGATGCTTCTGGATGGTATTGAATCGAAAATGCTGGTTTTACTTTATGTTTTAACCCTTCCACTGTTCCATCGTTTACCGCTTGGTGTGTTAGAACGAGCTCTGAATTCTGTAGAGACGCTTCCGTTACGGCATAACCATGGTTTTGTGAAGTGAGGGCAATTTTTCCAGTCTCAAGATCTTTTACTGGATGGTTCGATCCTCGGTGTCCAAACTTCAGTTTTTCAGTATCGCCACCACAAGCAAGAGCTAACAGCTGATGACCTAAGCAGATTCCTAAGATTGGGATGTTATTTTTTAAAAGCTCTTGAATCATCGTAATTGCTGAGTGAACATCTTTTGGATCTCCAGGTCCGTTGCTCAAGAGCACACCATCCGGTTGAAGACGGATGATATCTGCTGCAGATGTGTTGTATGGAACAACGATCACATCACACAATCTTCTAGACAACTCGCGTAACATTCCGCTCTTTACTCCAAAATCTACAACAACTACTCGATGACCGCTGTTTGGTAAGTGATATGGTGTTTTTGTTGATACTTTTGTCACTTGATTCGTTATCCGCTCTTCGGCATTCAAGTTCTTTATAATTTCTTCAGCATTTTCAATAGAATTTATCATTCTGCCTTTTAACGTTCCGTGATGTCGGATCTTTCTTGTAAGTTTACGTGTATCGATGCCATATAAACCTGGAATGTCTTTTGCAGTCAGCCAGCTGCTTAAAGATTGCATGCCTTCATGATGGTTTGGAAACTCAGCATGTTCATTTACAATGATTCCGCTCGTTGCAGGACGGATTGATTCATAATCTGAACGGTTGATTCCGTAGTTTCCTACTAGTGGATACGTGAAGCAGATGATCTGGTCACAATAGGATGGATCTGTCATCACTTCTTGATATCCAGTCATACTTGTTGTGAATACTACCTCACCACTTGATTCACGTTGTGAACCAAAAGCCAATCCGTTAAAAATCGTTCCATCTTCTAAAATTAAGTAGCGTTTCATACTAAGCTCTCCTCTCGTTGATAAACAATCTTTCCATCAAATATGGTCGCAACCGGCCATCCTATACAGTTCCAGCCGTCAAACGGTGTATTCTTTCCTTTGGATACAAAATCCTTAGCATTGATTGTTTCTTCTTTTTCTAAATCGATGATTGTAAGATCAGCAAGCGAGCCTTCTTCAAGTCTGCCATATGGAAGATTAAAGCTTTCTGAAGGCTTTTTCGTCATCTTATCCACGAGTTCTTGCAGCGTGAATAGCTTCTTTTTCACAACTAGCTCTGTATATAACAGAGGAAAAGCTGTTTCAAGGCCCACGATTCCAAAAGGTGCAAGTTCAATACTCTGTGCTTTCTCTTCTGCACTATGTGGTGCATGATCGGTTGCGATGAAATCAAGCGTTCCATCTTTTAGTCCCTCTATTAAAGCTTGGCGATCCGCTTCACTTCTTAACGGTGGATTCATTTTATAGTGTGTATCGTTCGCTTTAATGTCTTTATCACTTAAAATCAAGTGATGGGGTGTTACTTCTGCTGTTACTTTAATTCCTGCAGATTTCGCATCTCTTATAACTCGAACAGATTCTTTCGTACTCACGTGACAAACATGATATCTTGCATCTGCTGCTTCTGCGAGTAGTACATCACGTGCGATGTGGACAGATTCACTAACAGATGGAATCCCCGGCAAATTTTCCTGCTTTGTAAACGTCCCTTCGTGAAAAGCTCCTCCTTTAGGAAGTAGGGTGTTGTCTTCACAATGTGCTACGATGACAGCTCCATGCCGATTTGCTTCCTTCATCGCGTTAAGCATCATACCCGCTGATTGGACTCCTACACCATCATCCGTAAAAGCGAATGCACCTCCCGCTAGGAGTGTTTCAAAGTTTGTCAGCTCACTCCCGATCTGTCTCGTTGTGATCGATGCGTAAGGAAGCACTCTGCAGTTTGCTGTGTCTTTGATTTTTCTCTGTACAAGCTCTAAAGTTTCTCTGCTATCTGGAACAGGTCGGGTATTTGGCATCGCAGCAAGAGTGGTATAGCCACCTTTAATTGCCGCTTTCGTTCCTGATGCGATGGTCTCTTTATGTTCTCCACCAGGCTCTCTCAAGTGAACATGAAGATCTACAAATCCTGGTGTTACTAACTTTCCTGCAACATCAAACACTTCATGATTCTCTATCGCGATATCTTTCTCTACCTTTTGAATTTTGTTATCCACAATCAAGATATCTGTTTGCACAAGATTGTTGTTTCCGTCTAGAATCTTAGCGTTTTTTAATAAGTAACTCATCGTTAATAGCCTCCTGATTCGTATTCAATGCCCATCTCAAAACCGCCATTCGTATAAAAACACCATTCTGTACTTGCTTAAATATCCTTGAGCGTTCACACTCTACAAGTTCATCCGCTAGTTCAACTCCTCGATTTACAGGTGCTGGATGCATGATGATGCTGTGTGCTTTCATCCTTTTTTCTCGTTCAACCGTTAAACCATATTGCTGATGATAATCTTCTTTCGTTAGGAGCATAGAGGCGCTATGTCTTTCGTGTTGTATTCTGAGCATCATGAGTGCATCAGCTTGTTCTATTGCCTCATCCATCGGTATAAAGTCTTCTTTCCATGCATCTACGAACCACTCTTCTGGCCCTGAGAACAGGACTCTAGCCCCCATCTTTCTGAGGACTTCTGCGTTCGAGCGGGCCACACGGCTATGTAGGATGTCTCCTACGATCACAACAGTTAGTCCCTGCAGTACGATAAACTCTTGTTGTATCGTCAAAAGATCTAACAGAGATTGAGTCGGGTGATTGCCACAGCCATCACCTGCATTGATGATCGGAACATTTATTTTTTCAGCTAAGCCATCGAAATAGCGATCTTCAGGATGCCTGATAACAAATGCTCCAACGCCTATTTCTTCTAGCGTTCGTAACGTATCATAAAGCGTCTCGCCCTTTTGCACGGAGGAACCGTTCACTTCTACGTTTAAAGGTTTCATGCCAAGTCTGTGTTCTGCAGCTTCAAAACTGAACCTTGTTCTTGTACTTGGCTCAAAAAATAAATTCGCGATCAACTTTTGTTTGAAAATCTCATCTTGCTTTCCACTTTTAAATTCTTCTGCTTTTCGCAATATGAACTGAATGTCTTCACTCGATAACTCTTTCATCGTTAGTAAATGATTCATCCAAATCTCTCCTTTTGACATAAAATTAGCACCCTGAAGTGTTTTCAGGGTGCTCTTAACAGAAGAAGAACATCGTTCCTCTCATGTCGTCACCCTTTTAAGTCTCTCGTACTTAGTTAAAAGGTGTTTTATGCGGCTGTGTCGTTATCGTTTGTTTTGAACATTTTGTTTATCAGATCTTTGTCATTTTCTCGTCCTGGGAGGACCAGATTTAACATGATACCGATAAGCGTTGCTAAGGCCATTCCAGCAATCTCAAAGTTCGCATTAATCTTTAATGCTGCTCCACCTATACCTGTTACTAAGATTACGGATGAGATGATTAAGTTTCTTTTGTTTCCAAAATCAATATTGTTGTCTACTAACATTCGTAAACCGGATGATGCGATGATTCCAAATAATAGGATGGATACCCCGCCCATAACCGCTGTAGGAATCGTACTGATCAGTGCTGTTACTTTTCCAGAGAATCCGAACAGAATGGCCGTTACCGCTGCTCCTCCGATTACGAAGACTGAATAAACACGGGTTATCGCTAACACTCCTATATTTTCACCATACGTTGTTACGGGTGGTCCTCCGATTAATGAACCGATGATTACGCCCATTCCATCTCCTAAGATCGAACGATGAAGACCTGGCTTTTCAATGAAGTTTCGCCCAACTACTTTTGAAAGCACGAGCTGATGTCCGATATGTTCTGCTATCGTAACCGCAGCCACTGGCATCATGATTATTGCGATGCTCCACGTAAAATCAGGTGTATAGTTTACAAAAGGTACGAAGAAATCTGGAGCTTGAATCCATTTTGCTTCTGCTACTTTTGAAAAATCTACGATTCCTCTGAAGTATGCAAAAGTAAAGCCGGCTATGATTCCAATCAGAATCGGGATGATTCCTAAAATTCCTCTGAAGAAGATCGAACACACAATCGTTACTCCGAGAGTGAATAATGCTACTGTAAAGTGCATCAAGCTATATTTTTCTGTTGCCGGATCGTTCATCGCCATACCTACTGCTACATTTGCTAATCCTAAACCGATTACGATGATAACCGGACCGACTACTACAGGCGGCAACACTCTCATCAGCCATTTAAAACCGAATCCTTTGATCAAAAGAGCTACAACTCCGTAGACCAAACCGGCTAAAAAGCTTCCTAGCATGGCTGCTTCTGGACCCCCAAAAGCTTTTACCGTTAAGATCGGTGTAATAAAGGCAAAACTTGATCCAAGATAAGCAGGAATTTGCCCTTTTGTTACTAAAAGATAAGCCAGCGTAGCAAGTCCACTTGATACGAGTGCGACACCTGGGTGAAGACCCACTAAGAATGGCACTAGCACTGTAGCGCCGAACATCGCGAACAAGTGCTGCAAACTCAATGTTAGCCACTGAACCGGTGATGGTTTATCATGTACATCTAAAATCGCTTTTGTCTGGTTTTCCATAACTATTGACCTCCTGATTTGTAACACTTATTTTTGCAAAGGTGTATGGGGTAACCTTGCAATAAAAAAACCTCTTCTGCATTTTGCAAAAGAGGCCGCGGAGGCACAAGTGTACACGGATCGTGCCACTTGATATATACCTCCCTTGCCAGCCTCTCTGGACTGAATTTAAAGGGACTTATTTAGTTGTTGAAATCGATACTTCATCGAACCCATCTACTTCTATTAAAGAAGCGGAGATGATCTCTTCACTCGATGTTGGAACATTCTTCCCAACATAATCGGCTCGAATCGGAAGCTCTCTATGTCCTCTGTCAATGAGAACCGCAAGCTGTATATTAGAAGCTCGTCCTAGATCCATGATGGCATCCATTCCAGCTCTTACTGTTCTACCAGTATAAAGCACATCATCTACTAGGATTATCTTTTTGTCTGTCACTTCAACTGGAATATCCGTTCCTTTTACTTCGGGTTCAGAATTGTCCGTTTTGATCTTAAGATCATCTCGGTACAATGTGATATCAATCACACCAACTGAAACAGCATTTCCTTCAATCTGTTCGATGCGTTCAGCAAGACGCTTTGCAAGAAATTCACCACGGGTTTTTATGCCAGCTAATACGATGTCTGTAACTCCCTTATTACGCTCGATAATTTCATGCGCGATTCGAGTAAGTGCTCTTCTGATTGCTTGGTCATCCATTAATACTGTCTTTGACATAATTAACCCTCCTTTTGTTGCCTTTAACCGTTATTTCCAAAAAAAAATCCTCCCGTCACGCACGACGAGAGGATAGAGAAATCCTATAAAGAATTCTCATGAAAAACGTTTCCTTCTCAGCCTCACGGGACTAAAGTTAAAGGACTATTTAAGTTACATTGATTATGACAAACCCTTAAACGTTTGTCAACTTCTTTTCTCTAACAGATCCAATAGTTCAATCATGTCAGCTGGGATTTCTCGTTCAAATTCCATATATTCACCCGTACTAGGATGATCAAACCCTAAAGTTTGTGCATGAAGCGCTTGACCTTCAATCTGCAGTGTCTTTGAAGGACCATACTTCGGATCTCCGGCTAATGGGAATCCAATATATTTCATGTGGACACGAATTTGGTGTGTACGTCCTGTTTCTAGCTGACATTCCACAAATGTGTAATTCGTAAACCGTTTGATCACATTAAAATGTGTAACAGCATCTCGACTGTTTTCATCGGTTACGGTCATTTTTTGACGATCACTCTTGTCTCTTCCGATCGGTGCATCAATCGTACCTTGGTCATGTGGCATAACTCCATGAACGATCGCTTTATAAACACGTGTAGTGGTTTTTGCTTTAAGCTGATCAACTAATGATTCATGCGCCTTATCATTTTTTGCAACCATTAATAAACCAGATGTATCTTTATCGATGCGGTGGACGATACCCGGACGAAGTACGCCATTGATTCCAGATAGATCTTTGCAGTGTGCCATAAGACCATTTACTAGAGTTCCGCTATAATGCCCAGGTGCTGGATGAACAACCATACCGCGTGGCTTATTTACTACAAGTACATCAGAATCTTCATAAACGATATCCAGATTCATCTCTTCTGGAACAACATCTAGTACTTCTGGTTCTGGAATATCAATCTCTATCGAATCACCAGCTGCACATTTATAATTAGACTTTACGGGTTTTCCTTCTAACAACACAATCTTATCTTTTATCCAGTTTTGAATCTGAGAACGTGACCAATCATCTTGGACATCAGACAAAACTTTATCAATACGGTTTCCTACTTGTTCAGGAGTTACCGTATATTCAAATTTGTTCATTTTCTGGCTCCTTCTTTTTGCTTTCCATAAAACTTTGAATAAAAATCAAACCAACACCTACAACGAGTGCTGAGTCAGCTACATTAAAAATCGGGAAGTCATAGCTGCCGATGTAAACATTCAGAAAATCAACAACTTCTCCGCGAAGCAAACGATCGATAAAATTACCAATAGCTCCCCCTAAAACTAGAGCAAGCGCTGTTTTAAGCAGTTTATCATGAGCATGTTTTTGTAGATAATAAATCACTGCACCCACAACTATTACGGTAATAATGATAAAAAAGTATCGCTGATCTTGGAGAATACCAAATGCGGCTCCCCTGTTTCGGTGAGAGGTTATGTAGAATACTTGATCAATAACAGGAATAGATTGCCCTAATTCCATATTCTTTACGATTAGCCACTTTGTCACTTGGTCGATTACCAAGATGAGCAAAGCTACAAGATAATAAAACAATAGAACTCCTCCGATACAGAAATTAATGTCTTTATGAATTGTAGCACAGCCATCGGACGTTCTACAATTTAATTTGTGTCTAACATCAATGAAGTTCACCGTAACAAACAAAAATCCCGCAAAATGCGGGATTTTGTTTATTCTCATTTCTATTGGATCGAAAGCTGCAAATTCATTCACATCTTGGCAAGTTGATTGTAGCGGAAGGTTGCCGACTCCTACGGGACGAGCGGTCAGGTGGAGACTCCTAATGGCGCAAAGCGGCAGGAGGCTCACCGTTCGCCCCGTGGAAAGCGTGCAACCTGGAGCGGAAATCAACTACTTCCAATGAACAGCTTTTAAGCGTAATGTTTCTCAACGATCTCTGCACAGCTCGCGCAAAGTGTTGGATGACTCTCGTTCTTCCCAACATCTTCAGAAACAACCCAGCAACGTTCGCATGTTTCACCTTCTGCAGAGCTAACCGAAACAGCAACATGCTCATAGACTCCTGCAGATTCTGGAGCTTCTGACTTCACTCCTCCAACTTCAGCTTTAGAAACGATAAAGAGCTTATTCAAGTCTTCTACTGATTCTAACCATGGTTTTAAAGCTTCTGTCGGATAAAGAGTAATGGAAGCAGTTAGTGACTTACCGATTGTTTTTTGGCTTCTTGCTTCTTCAAGTGCTTTTAATACTTCGTCGCGAACGTCCATGAATACATCCCAGTCTTTTTCAAGCTTTTCAGTACCTTGGTAGTTTTGCACTTCTGGCATTGTTGTTAATTGAACACTTACTTCATCAACGCCCGGAATGTATTCCCATACTTCATCAGCTGTGTGAGAAAGAACAGGAGCAGAAAGCTTAGTAAGTGCCATTAATGATTGATAAAGCACAGTTTGAATGCTGCGGCGTTTATGATCGTCCTCTGCTTGAATGTAAAGAGTATCTTTTGCCATATCTAGATAGAACGAACTTAACTCAATCGTGCAGAAGTTGTGAATCGTATTATATACCGTAATAAACTGATATTCTTCGTAAGCTTTTTTTACTTTAGCTACTACTTTATCCAGTTTAACCATCATGTATTTTTCTAAATCAGGCATATCATCAAACTTCACAGAATGCTGACTCGGATCAAAACCATGCAGGTTACCTAACAAGAAACGAAGGGTATTTCTGATCTTACGGTATACTTCAGCAACTTGTTTTAAAATGTCGTCAGATACACGTACATCTGATTGGTAATCAACAGACGATACCCATAAACGGATGATATCTGCACCTAGCTGCTTCATCACCTTGATCGGATCTAATGTATTACCGATTGACTTACTCATCTTACGTCCTTCTCCATCCAATACAAAACCATGGCTTAATACAGCTTTGTAAGGAGCTTTACCAGTGATTGCAACAGATGTAGATAGAGATGAGTTAAACCATCCACGATATTGGTCAGATCCTTCAAGGTAAAGATCTGCAGGTCTTACTAAATTCTCTCTTTCTTCAAGAACACCCCAGTGAGATGTACCTGAATCAAACCAAACATCCATGATATCCGTCTCTTTAGAGAAACGGCCATTTGGGCTATGAGGTGAAGTAAATCCTTCCGGAAGGAGATCTTTTGCTTCTCTTTCAAACCAGATGTTTGATCCATGCTCTCTGAACAATTCTACAACGTGACCAATTGTTTCTTCTGTAAGAATTGCTTCGCCATCTTCACCATAAAAGACTGGGATTGGGACACCCCAAGCTCTTTGACGAGAAATACACCAGTCTTCACGATCTTTAATCATGTTGTGTAAACGTGTTTCGCCCCAAGTGGGTACCCAGTTTACTTCTTCAATCGCAGAAAGCATATCTTCACGGATTCCTTTGATCGATGCAAACCATTGAGCAGTTGCTCGGAAGATTACTGGCTTTTTCGTTCTCCAATCATGTGGATAAGAGTGAGTGATGAATGAAAGCTTCAGAAGTGCACCTTTTTCTTGTAATTGTTCCGTGATCGGCTTATTCGCTTCATCGTAGAACAATCCTTCAAAACCAGGTGCTTCTTTTGTCATAACACCTCTGTCATCAACCGGACACAAAACTTCTAATCCGTATTTTTTACCTACTAAAAAGTCATCTTCTCCATGACCAGGAGCTGTATGGACACAACCAGTACCTGCATCCGTTGTTACATGGTCACCAAGCATAACTAGTGAATCACGGTCATATAGAGGGTGACTGGCTACGGCATGCTCAATGTCAGCACCTTTAAATCGTTTCACTACTTCAGCTTGTTCCCACTCAAATTCTTTTGTTAATGATTCTAATAGGGCTTCAGCAACAACATATTTTCCATTTTCTGTTTGTACAGAAACGTAATCTAATTCTGGATGTACAGAGATTCCTAAGTTCGCTGGAATCGTCCATGGAGTTGTTGTCCAGATTACAAGTTTCTCATCTGCATCAAGAACACCTTTTCCATCCTTTACATCAAACGCTACATAGATTGAAGCTGAGCGTTTATCTTGATACTCGATCTCTGCTTCTGCTAATGCTGATTCAGATGATGGAGACCAATATACGGGTTTTAAACCTTTGTAGATCAAATCTCTTTTGGCCATTTCGCCGAACACTTCGATCTGTCGAGCTTCGTACCCTTTATCTAATGTGATATATGGGTTATCCCAATCACCACGAACACCTAGACGTTTAAACTGCTCACGCTGATGATCAACTTGCTTCAATGCATACTCTTCACAAAGCTTACGGAACTCTGCAACTGTTAGTTCTTTGCGTTTTACTTTACCGCTTTTCGTTAGTGCTGTTTCGATCGGCAGCCCGTGAGTATCCCAACCAGGAACGTAAGGAGCATAGTGACCTGTCATCGATTTAAAGCGCACGATGATATCTTTTAAAATTTTATTCTCTGCGTGTCCGATGTGGATATCACCATTGGCATAAGGTGGTCCATCATGCAGGATAAACGGAGGTAAATCCTTCGTATTTTCTAACACCAAATTGTAGATGTCTAGTTCTTTCCACTTGTCTTGAACAACAGGTTCTCTTTGAGGAAGATTTCCTCGCATCGGGAACTCTGTTTTCGGCATTAATAACGTGTCTTTATAATTCATCATCTTTCCTCCTTCATTACGATAAAACGTGACAGATGACCAAAAGTACCATATGAAAACAAAAAAACCTTCTCGCCCCTACTGCATGTTAACAGTAGGGACGAGAAGGTTATCCCGCGGTACCACCCTAATAGGTTCGTATTAAAACACGAAACCCGCTTAGTCATCCGTAGCGTGGATGAAGCGCCTGAACTTACTGCTTTTTCAGTCCAGGAACTCAAGGGTGATCTTCGAATACTTCTCTATACTAGGCTCGCACCATTTCCTAGATCGCTTGAATAGATAAAAGTAATTTACTGTCCCCGTCTTCGTCACATATTAATCTTAGAAAAGTATATGCGATTTTTCAAAGTAATGTCAAGCTTACGACTTTACTTCTTGAAGTTCATAGCCTTCAAGATTATCTGGTGCATTCAAAGAATCCCAGTCGTCGTTCTTTAACATTTCAAGTTGAGCTTCGATCAACATTTTGAAACGTGTTCGGTAAACAGAAGACTGTTTCTTTAATTCATCGATTTCCATTGAGATCTTTCGAGATTTAGATAGAGACTCGTTAATGATTCTATCCGCATTTTTTTCAGCTTCTTTAACAATTAAACGAGCTTCTTTCGTAGCTGTTCGCTTAACTTCCTCCCCAGTTTCCTGAGCAATCAGAATCGACTTATTTAAAGTTTCCTCAATATTTTTAAAATAAGAGATTTTTTCTTCAAGGTTCGCTACCGTTTCCTCTAGTTCTTTCTTTTCTCGGATCACTGTTTCATAATCTTTGATGACTTGATCTAGAAAGTCATTCACTTCATCTTCACTATACCCTCTGAAACCTCTTGTGAATTCCTTATTATGAATATCCAGTGGTGTTAAAGGCACAACGGCCACCTCCATTGATGCATTATTTTTTACCTAATTTCGACAAATTTTCTGTCATTCCTTCTATTTAAGGAAATTATTTTAAAAGTCCGTACCGGATACGCCACTTCTCTTTCTTAGTCGTTCCCTCGATCGCGATGAGTTTACTCCGGCCAAATCCTCTTACAGAAAGCTCATCACCTTCCATTAATTCAGTTGAAACATGATCAACGATTTTGTGGTTGAGCTTGACTCGTCCTCCTTGTATCAGGGGAGATGCTTTTGCACGAGACAGGTTGTACACCTCAGCGACAATCACATCAAGTCGTAGTGAAGACACAGTACCGCTCTTTTCGTTATATTCAGTCTTTACTTCTATTAATTCATCTTCTTGAATAGTATGTAACTTTACACCTGTCTTACCGACTTTCGTTAAGTTCAACTCAATAAATCCAGCGATCTCAGTTGCACAAATAAATTGAACGCGATCTTCTGAAATTAAAATATCACCATACTTCCCTCTTTTAACACCGATGTTCATTAAGGCTCCTAAAACATCTCGATGTTCAATCGAAGAGAATTTTGCAGGATATTGAATGTTATAAGAGACTAATTGAAAATCTTCGTTTTGAGCTTCAAAATAATCCGGATAAATCAATGCTCTCTTCCGTTCAGAAAAAGAAGAGCCTCCCCATAAAGAGAGGCGAACTTCTGTATCGTTACCAACGATGGTTTTTACGATTTCTTGTTCTCTTGGATCAAGAAAGTCCGTCAATCTCGGACTATACCTCTCGAGCACTTCCGACTTCCAGTGCAAGACTCGATCCACAAATTCATGCTCTTCTGGTCTGTAATGCTGATAGATACTCATATGATCTCCTAGAGTGAGCGAGCTATCATCTCTGCGATCGCCGATACACCAAAGCGTGCAAAGTGCAGTGCCATCAAAGCTACGATTGGTGAAAGATCAATCATGCCAAGAGGCGGAATAATCTTTCGAAAAGGAGATAAATATGGTTCAACGAGTCTGGCGATCACTTGACCGATGGATGACTCACGAGCGTTCGGAAACCAAGATAATAGTATGTACCCGATAATCATGTAATAGTAGATCTGAATAAGAGTTAGTACTACGTCTTCAACTGCAAAGATCATATTCAATAATTTTCACCTGCCTGATTTAATCTTCTTCCATCATTTCTGATATTGTTCCGGAAACATCAACATTTTCAGGAGTACACAAAAATGTATTCGGTCCTAACTTTTGAATGTCGCCACCGATTGCATAAACAGTCCCTGATAAGAAGTCTACGATCCTTTTTGCTTGATCATGCGGAATTCTTTGTAAATTCATAACGACAGCTCGTCGATTCTTTAATTGATCCGCGATATCTTGTGCTTCTGCATATACACGAGGTTCTACAAGAACAACTTTAACTTGTTGTTGAATACTTTGAAGACTTACCACGTTCGGTTTTCCTTTTTTCGTATGAGAAGGTGTGATTTCCTCTTCTTCTGGCATTGATTCTTCCTCATATTCTTCTTCATACTCATAGTCGTCTTCTAAATCAAAAAAACGCTTGAATTTTGTTTTTATTCCCATCTATTCCACCTCCTAAAATTCTTTTCCTACTAAACTCGTCCCTATTCTAATAAATGTTGCACCTTCTTCAACAGCAATCGAAAAATCGTTAGACATACCCATAGATAGTTCAGTACATGGAGCATGAACCATCTCTTGTTTCTGTATTTCCAATTGAAGTTGCTTTAATGTAGAAAACACGTTTCTGATTAAGGATTCATCATCAGTAAAAGGTGCCATAGTCATAAGTCCGACAACCTTAATACGATCGTAGTCTTTTAATTTATCGACAAAAGCGACCACATCTTTTACTGGCAAACCATGTTTGGAATCTTCTTCTGCTACGTTTACTTGAACAAAGCACGAAATCGTCTTTTCTGCTCTCTTTTGAATCTCACTCGCCAAACTTAAACGGTCTAATGAATGAATATAATCCACATGTTCGATCACATCTTTTACTTTTCTAGTTTGCAGCGTTCCGATAAAATGCCATTTAACAGGTAGATTTTTCAGAAATTCTTTTTTAGATAGCAAGCCTTCTATCCTGTTCTCACCGATATGTTCAATACCTGCTAAAACAGCATCTTTTGTTGTTTCATTACTCACATATTTCGTCACAGCAATCAAATTAACGCCCTTTGAAGATCTGTTTTTTTTCTCACAAGCTTTTTGAATTTCATTCAAGATGTGTTCTTTGTTTTCTTTTATACCCAATTTCTTGATTAATCCCCTTTCCTGCCTATATAACTCATCATTCTTCCCGTCTTGCCCCTGTCTTTACGATGCGAAAAGAACACGTCGTTTTGACAGCTGGTACATTGATCTGAAACTAAAATATTTTCAGGCAGTACCCCAGCTTTTAAGAGAAGGATTTCATTTAGTTTTTTCAAGTTTAATTGATAGTTTCCAGCTGGATTCTTCTTATAAACAGTGTCTTCAATATCTCCGTCTAGTGCTGCTCTGACTTCTTTAATGACCCGATCATCTACCTCATAACAGCAATGCCCTATAGAAGGACCAATAGCGGCTCGTACCGTCTTCACGTCAACATTCTCTTTAGTCTGCCACGTGTTGACCATTGCTGGACCAATTTTCGCAACTGTTCCCTTCCATCCCGCGTGTGCGAGTCCGATCAAGTTATCGTTGGGCGAAAAAAAATAGAGAGGAACACAGTCCGCATACAGTGACGTTAAAAGGACATTTTCTTCTGATGTATATAAGCCATCTGTATCAGGAATTGCCGTTTCAAAATCTAAAGAACCTAAACCTCTGTCTTCTTTAGATACTTTAACAATTTTTTCAGCATGAACCTGTTTAGAGCCTATCCAATTTTCAATAGGAAAGCTGATTTCATCTGAAAATAATTTGCGGTTTTCACGAACCGTATCTGGATCATCATTCACATGAAAACCCATGTTCATAGAATGAAAGGGCATTGTACTATTCCCGCCTTGACGTGTTGTGAAACCCGCTAGAACCTTAGAATTTATCTTCTGCCAACTCTGTATTGCAAGATGCTTTCCAGATTGTTCAAATGTGCTCATATGTATGTACTCCTCCTGGAAAGTTTTATCTTTATTTTACCACAATTTAAAGCAAGAAAGAAAAAAGAACCGTTTATTTCAATTGATCAAACGGTTCTTTAACATATTCATTTAATTCGCTAGCTTCCATATGTCTAACAAGAATAACATCTGCACCGATCTTAACAATGTTTCTCCA
This sequence comes from Bacillus sp. E(2018), assembly GCF_005503015.1. NCBI lineage: Bacteria > Bacillati > Bacillota > Bacilli > Caryophanales > Bacillaceae > Bacillus > Bacillus sp. E(2018). The sequence continues at coordinate 1,457,754 of NZ_SCOL01000001.1, forward strand.
AGGTATCACGATGTCGTTCTCTCTTGCAAAAAACCCAAGCATCTTTCCAGCTCCAGGGATGATGATCGCATCTATCTTTCCTGTATTTAAGTTGATTTCAAGATCAGCTATATGACCGAGCTTTTTCCCATTTGCTACGTTAACCACATCTTTCACTTGAAAATCTGAAATCTTATTCATCTACGATCCCCGCCTTTCTTATTTCAGTATATGAAGGACAAAGCTATTTCATGTTTCTGTCCAAAAATAAAAAAAACCCGTAGAAACGGGTTTTAGCTGCTTTGGATATTTTTATTCATCTGAGAGATCGCTGCTTTCTCAAGTCTTGATACTTGTGCCTGTGATATACCGATCTCATCCGCTACTTCCATTTGCGTTTTCCCTTGAAAGAAACGCATCGTTAAGATCATCTTTTCTCTATCATTTAATCGGCGCATTCCTTCTTTTAAAGCAATCTCTTCAATCCACTGCATGTCTTTTGCTTTATCATCGCTGATTTGATCCATCACAAAGATCGGATCACCACCATCATTATAGATCGGTTCAAATAGTGAAACTGGATCTTGAATGGCATCAAGTGCAAAGACCACTTCTTCTTTCGGTACATCTAGAGCTTCTGCAATCTGTTGTGCGGTTGGCTCCCGAGATAGTTTGTTCATAAGCTGATCTCGAACTTGCAGTGCTTTATATGCGATATCCCTTAAGCTTCTGGAAACTCTTATCGGATTATTGTCTCGAAGATATCGGCGGATCTCACCAATGATCATCGGAACTGCATAGGTTGAAAACTTAACATTCTGACCTAGATCAAAATTGTCTATGGACTTCATCAGCCCAATACACCCTACTTGAAATAAATCATCTACATGCTCTCCGCGGTTGTTGAACCGTTGAATGACACTCAGAACGAGTCTGAGGTTTCCGTTAACCAAAGTTTCGCGTGCATCAGGATCACCTTTATGCATCTTATCAAAAAGAATACGCATCTCTGGATTTTTTAAAACAGGAAGCTTTGATGTGTCAACTCCGCAAATCTCAACTTTATTTCTTGTCAAGTCTTTTCCCTCCTGCCGGGAGCTAATTTCAAATTAAGTATCACCGAACGGAGGGAAATTTATGCAATTGTCATTTTAGAGAAAAGGGTAAAAACAATTCAAAAGCTATATAAAATAAATGCTAAACCATTTTATTAAATTCTTTTTGAAGTCTCTTTATGATCCTTTTTTCCAGCCTTGAAATATAAGACTGAGAAATTCCGAGCATATCGGCAACATCTTTTTGTGTTTTTTCTTCACCGCCTGAAAGCCCGAAGCGAAGTTCCATAATCTGTTTTTCACGATCGTTCAATGTAAAAAGGGCTTTTAATAAAAGCTTACGATCAACATTAGCCTCAATTCTGCGTGTAATGATGTCGTCCTCAGTACCTAGAACATCTGAGAGTAAAAGTTCATTCCCATCCCAATCCACATTCAATGGTTCATCAAACGATACTTCTGAACGTGTCTTATTGTTACGTCGTAAATACATCAAGATTTCGTTCTCGATACACCGTGAAGCATAAGTGGCGAGCTTGATCTTTTTTTCTGGATTAAACGTGTTTACGGCTTTAATCAAGCCGATCGTTCCAATACTGATTAAATCTTCAATATTAATCCCTGTATTCTCAAACTTTCGTGCAATGTATACGACTAAACGAAGGTTTCTTTCGATCAAAAGAGATTTGGCAGCCTGGTCACCAGATGGAAGCTTTTCAAGCAGAACCGCTTCTTCTTCTTTACTAAGCGGAGGCGGTAAAGCTTCATTGCCACCAATATAATAAATCTCATCTGACTTCAGCCCCAACTTGAATAGTAACTTATACCAGTACATCGTCATTTTTAAACGCCACTTATTAAACATGTTAACTCCCCTTTCACATTATCTTCTTTTAAGTACTTTCACGTATCGCTGTTGTTAAGACGCTTGTACATGTTGTAGGTACATCTTAGGATGAACGATTGCATCAAACTGACCTTCGCTAGATAATACCGTCCAGCTCAAGCCTATGAGACACTGCGGAGATGCTACCGATACTCCATCCTTTTCAATTTCAACGGTATCTGGTTTGATACAAGCTAAAAACTGTTGATGTCCCACTGCTCGGTACGGTACGATTCGAAGTCTGTTCAGCCAAGGATGCTCATTATCATCTGTATTCATGGCAAGCACGTCTTTGGCAGCAATTCGAATGGTTTCCGGAAAAGAATCACCATGTTTGTTCATATCAAGAATCATGACTGGCATTTTAGAAATGGGATCGTATAATTTATTACCGGTATCAATAAGTCCATTTGCAGATATCAAGATCTGGTCTATTTTGATAGTAACTTTGACAAGACTGTTGGAATCCATTTTTTCCACAGAAATATCATCTACTCTTTTCTTTGAAAAGTACCAAAGAAGAGGAACACCTGCTACTACAAAAAGCCAGCTGACCGGATCACCCATCCCTGAACTTTTTGTCGTGATAACTCCATTCATAATCACTGCATCACTTTGCATAAAATAATGAAGACCGAAAATACCTCCACCCGTTACAAAAGAAACAAAATAAAACATAGCGATATTTTTCATGACAAACTTAAATCGCTTAAAGCCAAACGCCACAATCATAATAAAAATCGATAAGATAAATTTCATGATTGGCTGCGAAAATAACATTAGTTCTGGAAAGATTACTAAAAACACATAACTTGAAGCTAATAACGAAGCGAATAGGATTCTCTTTTTCGATGCATTGCGCTTGAGCACATACGCTGTCAGAGAGATTAGAACATAATCAATGCAGAAATTAAGAAACCAAATGACATCCAAATAAAGGGTCATTGGTTTTCTCCTTTCTTAAATTTGAAATCAGTATAACGTATAGGTTGTTTGAAAGTCTGTCAGTTTATGAGAGAAGTAAAGTTCTTATTTTCTCTATTTTTGTCAAAATAACTTATATGTTAGGTATACGCTTTTCGGACAAGAATATGACAAAATCTAAAACATTTTACGTTTGCTTTGTTGTTTTTGGAAGTCGTTGATTTCCGTTTCAGGTGCTCGCTTTCCGCGGGGCAGGCGGTAAGCCACATTCGTACGTTTCACGTATAAGTGTCTCACCTGCCCGCCTGTCCTAGCCGAGAGTCTCCCACCTTACACTCCAATAAACTGTTCAATGAAGCATTTTATAACTCTCTCTGTAGCATCATTCTACTTATCAATATGCCTGTTGTAGTAAAAGACAAGGGGAATATTTTTTGAAAGGCTGTTTTCCATAGAGTTATTGCTTTAAATGTTTCAATCTCTTTTTATTTTCTTCCTTTGCATGTTGATTGGAGCGTATGGTTGCCGACTCCTACGGGACGAGCGGTCAGTACGAAATGTGGAAGTGGCTCGTTCAGCCACTGCAACTAGACAGGAGGCTCACCGCACGCCCCGTGGAAAGCGTGCAACCTGGAGCGGAGATCAACTACTAACATAAGCAACATTGAATATGGAACTGTACTAAGGAAGATGTTTTTTGCAAAAAAAAAAGCATGCTCTCTAAAATAGAGAACATGCTTTCAATTTTGTATTTATCTTCTTCTATTACGGCTGCGGTTACGCAAGAACGTTGGAATATCAAGCGTATCTGAATCAGCATTCGTATAAGAAGTATTTCTAGACTCTTGGCTTTCTTCACGAGATTGCCCTTGAGACTGGCTTTGTGGTTGAGATTGAGCTTGTGACGAATGAGACTGATTAGATGTTGGAGCTTGTTGCATTCTAGGACGCTCAGCTCTCTGTTGGTTGTTAACCATCTTTTCCGTTTCATCAAATCCAGTTGCGATAACCGTAACTAGAATCTCATCTTTTAATTCTTCATTGATTACGGAACCAAAGATCATGTTTACTTCAGGATCTGAAGCTGACGAAACGATATCTGCCGCTTCGTTCACTTCATAAAGGCTTAAATTAGCTCCACCTGTAATATTCATCAATACACCTTTTGCGCCATCGATAGATGTTTCAAGAAGTGGAGATGAAATCGCTTTTTTCGCAGCTTCAGCAGCACGGTTCTCTCCAGTCCCTACACCAATACCCATAAGTGCAGATCCGCGTTCAGTCATGATAGTTTTTACATCGGCAAAGTCAAGGTTGATTAATCCTGGTACAGCGATCAAATCTGAGATACCTTGTACACCTTGGCGAAGAACATTATCCGCTTCACGGAAAGCTTCAAGCATAGGAGTGTTTTTATCTACGATCTCTAACAGTCGATCATTAGGTATAACGATTAATGTATCAACTTTTTCTTTTAATACAGAGATTCCACCAACCGCTTGCGTAGAACGCTTACGGCCTTCAAAAGTGAACGGTCTTGTCACAACACCAACTGTAAGAGCGCCAAGATCCTTAGCGATCTCTGCGACTACTGGTGCTGCACCAGTACCTGTTCCGCCACCCATACCAGCTGTTACGAAGACCATATCAGCACCGCTAAGTGCTTCTTCGATTTGCTCGCGGCTTTCTTCAGCAGCTTTTTTACCGATATCAGGATTTGCACCTGCACCAAGTCCTCTTGTTAATTTCGTTCCGATCTGCATTTTTACAGGCGCTTTCGATAGATTCAAAGCTTGAGCATCTGTATTCACACAAATAAATTCTACACCTTGTACACCGTGTTCGATCATACGGTTAACAGCGTTACTTCCGCCGCCACCAACACCGATTACTTTAATTGTCGCCAATTGATCCATATTCATATCAAACTCTAACATGAGCGTTCCTCCTAATGACTAGTTCCTTAATGTTATTCAAAAAATAAACCAAACCAGTCTTTGACTTTTGATTTCATGCCACCGGATTGTTTTTCTTGTCCCGATTTTTGGCTGGATTGTTGTTTCTTTTTAGGTAAAGGTTCTCCAGCGTTATCAGCTAACGCAGTGGCAACTTCTTTTCCTTGAACTTTAATATTTTTGTGAGTGAATTGGATTAACCCAACACCTGCTGTAAATTTCGGTTCTCTAACCCCGATATAATCCGGCAAGGAAACACGTACGTTCTGTTGGAAGATATCTTGGGCGAGTTCAAGTACTCCTGGAATTGCAGCAACTCCGCCTGTAATAACAAAACCGCCTGGCAGTTCGGAATATCCACGCTGATGCAATTCATCATCAATCATCTCAAATATTTCAGCCATACGAGCTTCAATAATTAATGAAAGTTCGTATTGCGAGATTTCTTGTTCTTGTGAAGATCCAATTTGCGATACTGTAAATGTCTCATCTTTTGATGCATAATCCACAAAAGAATGACCATGCTTTAGCTTAATCTTTTCTGCATCTTCAGCAGAAGTTCTTAATCCGATGGATATATCTTTTGTGATAAAGTCTCCACCAACCGGAAGAACAGATGTTAACTGCATGGTTCCTTGATCAAAAACAGATAGTGTAGTAGAACCTCCACCAATATCGATTAGTGCTACACCTAGCTCCATTTCATCACGTGAAAGTGCAATCGATGATGTTGCCAATGGCTCTAAACAAATGTCCGCCACTGTAAGTCCAGCTCGTTCTACGCAACGTAATAAATTATGTAAGATTGTCTTGGAACCAGTTATCACTGTTCCTTCCATCTCAAGGCGAACACCTAGCATGCCTCGAGGATCAATAATCTCATCTGTACCGTCAACAATAAATTGTCTAGGAATCACATCTATAATTTCGCGTTCTGGAGGCACTGACATAACCTGAGCTGCCTCTATTACTCTAGCAATGTCTTCATCACCGATTTCTCGGTCTTCCCTCGATACTGCAACTACACCGTGGCATGGCTGAAGTTGAATATGGTTTCCTTTTACACCTACGATTACAGCATTAATCGGAATACCTAACATTCTTTCTGCTTGCTCTACGGCTTTTCTTATGGAACGAACAGTTTCGTCAATATCTACAATGGAACCTTTTCTGATTCCAGCTGATTTTGCATGGCCAACACCAATAACATTAAAGGACTCACTAGTCATTTCTCCAATGATCACTTTAATATTGGATGTACCGATGTCTAAACTTACATAAATTTCATTGCTGTTCATTCTGTGGCACCTCCTTACCTTTCATCCAATAAATCTTGTTAAATTTTTTAAAATCCCTTAATTTGCGCTTAATTATGGAATAAATTCCACAAACAACGGGTTATCCCTCTTTTTTTTTACCGTTTTTTCAAATTTTTTAGGCCTTTTTGCGCGAATCTGACCATTTGGAAATAATTAAGCGTCTAATAACTGCGATATTATTAAACAACCTAACACCAAATGCAAAAATTGCAGCTAGATACAGATCGATTCCAAGGTGTACACCTAAGTATGCGAGTCCTGCAGCCAATAAAATGTTAAAGAAAAAACCTGTTATGAAAACTTTATCTTCAAAACTGCCTTGAAGATGTGCACGTATACCACCGAATAAGGTATCTAGTGCAGCTAAGACAGCAATCGATAAATAGTTTGCATATTCTGGAGGGACCCGGATATCAGACATGAAACCTAATAGTAGACCTAAAAGCAGTCCAAGTACCGGCAACCACATCTTACGTTTCCTCCTTTGCCGGTTTCATAAACTTCACCTTCATATCTTTATCGAAAGCTGGCAAAATAACTTTAGCTGTTTGTTTGGATTCGACAAGAAAATTTTCTCGAATAAACTCCTCGACAGCTGGTGAAGCAATGATCTTCTGATGAAGTTTTTCATTGTCTTTTGCCAAAACTCTGATTTCAATCGGAAATGAAGAAACAGGCTCATTGTTTATGTAAATGTTTCCATTCACTTCCCGGATCGGGGTTTTAGATACGACGCGTTGACCATCTATACTGATCTCCTTCGCATCATATCGGTTTAGTTCGTTTACAAGTCTTCTAAGCATATCGGGATCTATTTTAGGAATAGGTTGACCTACTCCAATTAGCTCTTCACTAAAAGGTTCGATCGTTATTACGATTCCTTGTCCGCTAATCGTCGTTAATCCTGCCTGTTTTTTTAAATCCCATAGCGCTTTTTCCATTGCTTGGATTTTTTCATCCTTACCTTCACCTTTGTATTGGTTAAGAAGTTCACTATAGCGTTCAAATTCCTCATTAAGCTCCTGCTGACGCTGTTTTTCTTTTTCCAAATCAGCTCTTAATTCCCATAGATCTCTCGTATCCCGAACAACAGGATTGTTTGTGGTCTCAAATTGGATCGCCAGCATTCCGCCAAGTATGAGGGCAATTGTTGCGAACATGAATTGTCTTTCCTTCAACTAACTCATCCCTCTTCTGTAATAAATGGCTCCATCTCGATCGCGCTTTCTTGCTCCACTCTTACTTCAACACCATCATTAACAATTTTATCGACGATATATAGGTTCAAAGATTTCTCTAGGGTTGTGGAATTCCCGATTGCCGTAATAACAAAGGGTGCAGGATATTGGTTACCATCCACAGAAACAACAGGACCGATACAAGCGATATACGTATCGTGAGAGATTCTTTGACCATTTATCGCTATTGCCTCTGCGCCAGATACGTGAAGTTCATCAATGACGCTTCTTATATGTTCTTCATGAACAATATAATCGTTAGGGTTCTCCCCTTCTGGTATATAAGAGGAATCTTGTAGAGTAACTTCTACCCCCTCCCCTTTCACCTTTACGTTTCCTACTACCATTCTGAGTTCTTTTAAGTCTTCTACTAGTTTAGAAGATATCTCCTCTTGGTCTGCCAGCTTATTTTCTTTCTTCTCAACATTTTGCTGCAGTCCTTGAAGATCACCTGCTAATTCTCTATTCGCTTTTTGAAGATTTAATATTTGGCTTCGCAATGAATCTTCTTTTTTCCATTCATTGTTCTGCACAACATTTTGCTTTTCAATCTGCGCTCTCTGATAGGAGAAAGATAATATAAACCCGGTAACGAGTAGGATTAAAGATAGGAAAAGGTGCGTCCCTTTAATTTTTCTCATTACTTTCCTCCACTTGGTTGTATCGTTCAAAACGTGTGCTGATTCCTAAAAAGAACGTTCCTTTTTCCTCAGGCTTTAGCTCGCTTACTAAAGATGGATAAGCAGTCAGCCTTTCTGAGAACTTAGAGATCGTTGTCACCACTTTGTTTCCATCCGTCATAAACAACGTTAGTTGATTTGAATTGTTGGTTGATGGTGTATGTGTGATCTCAGATATACGATGAATGATTCCTTCAGGTAGTTTTTGCAGTTCCTGTGCCATCATCTCTAATTGTTCTGGATCCTTCCAGCTTACAATTACAGGTGCGTTTACAGGCCGCTCATTTTTCTTTAGCGGTTCTAGCATCTTTCCGTTCTGAAGCATCGGGTAATATACGTTCTCTTTTCTGAAATACCCGACTCGTTGATATTCACTCACTTTAATTACAACTTGGTTAAAAAATTTCTTTTGGATGGATACGGAACTAACCTCTGAAATATCTTCGAGCCGCTCCATAATTTCATCTTCAGATACATTTAAATACTTTGTTTCTGTAGAAATTTTACTTTTTTCAAGAATCTCATTGTCGGTTACAAAATAGTTGCCAGAAACGGTAATTTTCTTCACATGACTAAGATCTGATTGAAAATAAACGACGATCAACAATAACAGGAAGAAAAAGGACAAGTAATATATAAGACGACGATTTGCTTTTTGTTTGCGATGTTCTTTCAGCTTCGGAATTCGGTCCTCAATTTTGACAACCTTTACCTTGTCCATTCTCTTCCTCCGTTTTATAAGTTAGTACAAGAAACATTAACGGTTGACAGAAATAAAAGAACTTGGCAGATAGACGCCAAGCCTTCAAAAGGTACTGATAACAGTCCAACTGCCAGAAGATAACGAAATGTATGGTTCGTTTCGAAACGTCAAAAGTTAATTTTTTCTTGTTCTTTGTATTATAGCACGGATAAGCCGCAATTCAGCACTATTTATCCAATTTTTTGTTAATCATTTCTACCAATGATCTCAACCTCTGTATGAAGTTCAACACCATGCTTCTCTTTAATCGTTTTTTGTATATAACTGATAAGATCCAGCACGTCCTTGGCTTTTGCATCTCCAGTATTCACAATAAAATTAGCGTGCATCTCCGAAACTTGTGCTCCACCAATTTGAGTCCCTTTAAGTCCCGATGTTTCAATGAGATGTCCTGCATAATTAGGCAGCGGATTACGGAACACACTTCCGCAGCACGGATAGTTCCATGGTTGAGTGTTTCTGCGATAATCTTTATTTTTCTTTAGCTCAGCCATGATCGTTTCTTTATCACCTTTATCTAAAACGAGGATGACTTCCACACAGATTCCACCTGTCTCTTGCAGAACAGAGGTACGGTATGAGAATTTCAGTTCTTCATTAGAAAGCCATTTGAGCTCACCATCAGGTAATAAAATCAAAGCTTTCTCAACGATCTTTGACATATCTGACCCGTGTGCACCTGCATTCATGAACACAGCACCGCCAACTGATCCCGGAATACCTGCTGCAAATTCAAGTCCCGTATAAGCTTCGCGCGACATTACAGTGGCAAGTGGAATTAGTGAATATCCCCCTCCAACTCTTATAGTGTTATCATTTTTTTCAAGATGGTTGATCCCCTCCCCTACTTTAATGACAACTCCTTCTATGCCTCCATCTGCAACTAGAAGGTTAGAGCCTCTTCCGATTGCACGTATCGGTGCGTTCGCTTCTTTTATATAACTTAATGCTTTTTTTAGACTTTCAATGTCTTTCGGTTCATAAAAAAGGTCTGCTGGTCCACCAATTTTTAATGTGGTGTGATTTTTTAATGGTTCATTTACAAGGACAGTTCCTAAATCTTCACTTTTTAATTGTTCAGCTAATTGCTTATACATAATTAAAAAACCCCCTACGTTCTTACGCATCATTCTATTTATATGCTATGCGTTAATCTTTTCCATGTTTTCATTGTCCTTAAACATCGACAAAGTAGTATTCGTCAGAACTAACGATTTTGTTTCTTACTTTTTATTTCCCTTAAAAAATTTAAGATGCTTTCGTTATGATTTATTAGTTGCTACTGTGATTAATTGACGAAGGGTTGTAGTACTCCTGCTGGTATAACACAACCTACTTAATTGATTTTTCTCTTCCTAGCAAGCTGATTGTAGCGGAAGGTTGCCGACTCCTACGGGACGAGCGGTCAGTCTGAAAAGTGGAAGTGGCTCGTTCAGCCCCGACCAGCAAAAGTTGAATGGGCTTGGAAGGCGCACTTTGTCTTCTTGACCATTTAACTTTTGACCTCGAGGGGCTAGCCACTGCAACTAGACAGGTGGAGACTCCTAATGGCGCAAAGCGGCAGTCCGAAAAGTGGAAGTGACTCGTTCAGCCCCGACAAGCAAAAGGGAAATGGGCTTGGAAGGCGCACTTTGCCTTCTTGACCGTTTACCTTTTGACCTCGAGGGGCTAGTCACTGCAACTAGACAGGAGGCTCACCGTTCGCCCCGTGGAAAGCGTGCAACCTGGAGCGGAAATCAGCAACTAACATAAGCAACATGATATACGAAAACAAGCTATCAAAAAATGACACAGAAAAAGAAGTTACCCTGCCATAATTGACAGGGTAACGTCTTTAAATCGCTATGTTTAGAATAAGAGAATTCCCTTTGAAACTCAAGTATTAATACCTTGAATACCGGCTAATATTAAGGATGACTCCAATTGACGCGAGCATTAAAGTTAATGATGATCCTCCATAACTTAAAAACGGGAGTGTTATTCCTGTTACAGGCATCAATCCTGTGACAACTCCGATATTAATCATCACCTGTATAGCGACCATCCCTATAATTCCTATCGCTAGAAAGCTACCGAATAGATCTGGAGCTCCTAAAGCGATCCTGATTCCACGCCATAAGAGAAGGCTAAAGAGGATTAGTACAAAAACAGCACCAATAAAACCGAGTTCCTCTGAGAGGATCGCAAATATAAAATCCGTTTGAGGCTCAGGTAGGTAACCAAATTTTTGTCTACTCTGACCTAAACCTAGTCCAAGTAATCCACCTGGTCCGAGTGAATAGAGAGACTGGATAATCTGAAATCCGCTGCCTAAAGGGTCACTCCAAGGGTCGAGGAAAGAAGTAATCCTTTTTATTCGATAAGGAGCAGAAATAATTAATCCCGCAAGTCCGACAAGACCGATTAAAGCCATCCCAACGAAATGGGAGATACGCGCACCTGCAACAAAAACCATTACGATACTTGTTCCGACCATTACGGCACCTGTTCCTAGATCTGGCTGGAGCATAATCATGCCAAATGCGATCATCACTAATCCAAGAGTAGGTACTAAACCTTTTTTTAGAGAAGTAATCTTTTTTTGATGCTCTGATAAATACTTAGCCAGGAATGTAATCATGGCTAGTTTCATAAATTCAGACGGCTGAATGGAAAAAGCACCTACACCGATCCAACTTCTAGCACCACCACGCACCATACCAATCCCTGGTATAAGAACCGCGATCAATAATACAAAACAAATAATGAGAAGAATCTTTGACCAGACTCTCCACGTCATGTAGTTGATGTTCATGATAAAAAACATCGCTGCTATACCAACACCGGCAAATAACAATTGTCGCTTTGCAAAAAAGAATGCATCATCAAACTTGTATAGCCCTAGATCTGCACTAGCACTATAAACCATTATTATGCCGATCGATAACAACATAAGCGTAACTACAATCATTATAATATCAGGGGTTGATCTCGTTGCAGGCAATGGGAAACACCTCAACTCTTCTTATTTGTACAAACCTTATTTAAGTTTATGCACAGAGTTGATAAACATGTCCCCTCTTTGTTCAAATGTCTTATATTGATCCCAACTTGCACATGCAGGGGATAACAATATAACATCTTCATCTTCCGACAGACTGTACGCAAGGGGAACAGCATCTTCCACATTATCAGCACGTTTTATCGTTTCTATTCCTGCCTGTTTCGCTGTTTCTGTTAACTTATCAGCTGTTTGACCAAAAGTAACGATCGCTTTTACATGTTTTAAAGACGGAAGCAGATCATCAAATGAATTTCCACGGTCGAGCCCACCAGCTAGTAATATTACTGGTTGTTCAAATGCAGACAACGCAGCATTCGTCGCTAATATGTTCGTGGCTTTCGAATCATTGTAGAAACGTCTTCCGTTTAACTCTCCCACGTATTGCAGACGGTGTTTAACTCCCGGAAACGAAGTTAGAACTTGATGTATCTGTTCCAATGTAGCACCGGCTAATAAGGATGCTGCTACAGCTGCCATAATATTAGACAAATTGTGTTTACCAGGTAACACGATCTCACTTAGGTCAATAACTTTTTGGTCCTTAAAATAAAGGACACCATCTTCAACATAAACCCCACCCTCATATTTCTTTGTTACAGAAAATGGGATATGCTGCGCTTTAGAATCCTTCATCAAACGTGTGACACGTTCATCATCTGCGTTATAGATCACATAATCAGTGGAATCTTGGTTCTCAGTAATCTTAGCTTTTGCTTTTCCATATTCATCAAGAGAACCGTGATAATCTAAATGTGCTTCAAACAGGTTCAGAAAAACGGCAATCTGTGGCTTGAATAACTCTGTTCCCATTAACTGAAAGCTAGATAGTTCGGCTACTAAAATATCTTTTTCTGTCGACTCCGCTGCAACCTCAGAGAAAACAGTGCCTATATTCCCGGCTACGATTGGTGTCTTTCCACTATTTCTTAACATATCGCCGATAAGTGTAGTAGTTGTTGTCTTGCCGTTTGAGCCTGTAATCGCAATAATCGAAGCATCTGATATCATACCTGCTATTTCCACTTCTGTATAAACAGGAATGTTTCGTCTAACCGCTTCAGCGATCAAAGGGTTCTGATAAGGAATTCCTGGATTTTTTACAATAAAGTCTAAGTGGTCATCTAATAATGTTAGCGGATGATCGCCACAAACTACATTCATTCCAAGCTTCTCAAGTTTTTCAGCTTCCACATTACCTTCTCTAGGGCTCTTGTCATTCACTGTTACATGTGCCCCAAACGAATGAAGCAGTTTTGCACCAGCAAAACCGCTCTTAGCTAATCCTACGATTAAAATCTTTTTGTTTTTAAAAAAAGTTGTGTCTTTCATCTATACCCACACCTCTAAATAAATTCCTAGTGCTGCAAATACCAAACCTACAAGCCAAAATGTAACAACGATGCGCCATTCACTCCAGCCTGACAATTCATAGTGATGATGAAGCGGGCTCATCTTAAATACACGCTTACGAGTTAACTTAAATGAAGCTACTTGAATCATTACAGAAAGTGTTTCGATTACAAAAACTCCACCAATAATAACAAGCAAAATCTCAAGCTTGGTTAAGATTGCGACCGCACTAATCGCCCCACCTAAAGCAAGTGATCCAGTATCTCCCATAAACACTTTAGCTGGGTGTGCATTAAAAACTAAAAAGCCTAGTACAGCACCAACAACAGCAACGCAGAAGATGGCTGCTTCAAATTGAAGAATAGTAGAAGACAAAACAGCAAACGCACCAAATGCAATTGCAGCTGTTCCGGCTAACAATCCATCCAATCCATCTGTCAGATTTACCGCATTTGAAGCTCCGATCAGCATGAATACAACTAAGATTGGATAAAACCATCCTAAATCGAACGAAAAGTCTGTTCCAGGAACTGAAATTTCTGTTGAGAAATCAATGGCTCTTAATCCAAAGAAGAAAAGTGCTGCAATGATCAATTGACCTACTAATTTTTGTTTTGATGTTAAACCGAGGTTTCTCTTCTTTACTACTTTAATAAAATCATCTAAGAATCCAATAAGTCCGTATCCTAATGTAACAAGGATAAGCAGATGAGTTTCTGCCGTAATAGCAAAAAACTTTGCAGTCATCGCATATGTTGCAATAACTAGGGCTAAGACGATAACTATCCCGCCCATTGTAGGTGTTCCCTGCTTTTTTTGGTGAGATTTTGGGCCTTCATCACGGATGCTCTGCCCAAATTTTAATCTTCTTAAAAACGGGATAAAAAACGGGGAACTTAATACCGCAATCAAGAAGGATGCTACTAATGTAAATAATAAGACTTGCTCAATCATTTTTTCGACTCCTGTTCTTTCTCTACAAATTTCGAGACTAGGGTTTCTAATACCATCCCTCTTGATGCTTTAAAAAGAATAGCAGTGTCATTTGATAATAATTTAGTAATTGGTTCTTCCGCTTCTTCTTTTGTGAGACATTGAATAACCTCAAGTCCTTCAACTTTTTGTTTCTTTAGTTCGTCTGCAATCCAAGCACCTTTTTGCCCCACACATATCACATGTGAAATCGTTTCATTCACATGCTTCGCTATGTTTCGGTGCATCTCTTCTTCATTTGAGCCTAATTCGTACATATCTCCAAGAACTGCAACCTTGTTAATATAATCCTTCAGTTCAGCAAGTGTATCTAGAGCTGCAATCATACTCGTAGGACTAGCGTTATAGGCATCGTTTATAAGAAGTGTATCCTTCTTGCCGCTTTTCATTTCTAGGCGCATGGAAGTAACTTTAAGGTTCTCGAGTCCTTCAAGTATCTTATTTTCTTCTATATTCAAATAATGGCCTACAGCTATGGCATAAGCTGCATTCTTTATGTTATGTCGCCCTAACATCGGTATGCGATACACGGTTGTACCTTCTTCTAAAGAGAACGTTACACCATGGACATCTGTCTTAAGGTTAGATAACTTCAGTGTGTTGGAATCACCAAACCCCACTTGCAATACGTTCTCACCTTTTACATGTGAAAGAAGCGGTTCATCTCCATCGATGATAAACAGTCCGCCTTGTTTTAACCCGTCAGCAATTTCAAGTTTCGCTTTAGCGATCCCTTCACGACTACCAAGTTGTTCGAGATGACTTTCACCAATATTAGTAATAACAGCAACATCTGGCTCTGCGATCTTACTTAAAAGAGATATCTCTCCATAATTGCTCATACCCATTTCTAGGATCAGAACTTCTGTAGTATCTTCCATTGCTAGAATGGTCAAAGGCATTCCGATATGATTATTATAATTTCCTTGTGTTTTAAAGGTCTTAAAGTTCTCAGAAGAAACACTTTCTATCATATCTTTTGTCGTTGTTTTTCCGTTACTACCCGTTACAGCTACAACAACAGGGTTGATCTTCTTCAAGTAATATTTAGAGATATCCTGCAAAAAAGTCACAGTGTCTTTTGTGTAAAGAATAGGAAAATCTTCTGGTAAACCTTCAGGAAGGTCTTTTCCTTCTTGCCAGACTGTAGCTGTACATCCTTGCTGAATCGCATTTAGTAAGAAGTCATGACCATCAAAGCGCTCTCCAGCTATCGGTAAGTAAAGGGCATTCTCACTTTTAAGCCTTGTATCTTTAGAAACACCTTCTAATATAAGGTTTTCATATTTCCCACTCGTACGATCTGCTAGTGAGACCAGTTCTTTGAAATCTATTTTCATTTATTTTTCACCGCCTTAATTGCTTCCTTTGCAACAATCCTATCATCGAATTCTAAAATATCTTTTCCGATGATTTGATAAGTTTCATGACCTTTTCCGGCTATAAGTATAACATCGTTTGCACTAGCCTGTTCAATCGCATGTTCGATCGCCTTTTTTCGGTCAGGGATAGTTACATAGTTCCCTTCATCTACACCCTCTTCCATATCTTTTAAGATTTGAAGAGGATCTTCTGTTCGTGGGTTATCACTTGTGAAGATGGCATGATCAGCTAAGTTTGCTGCAATTCCTGCCATAAGTGGACGTTTCGTCTTATCACGGTCACCACCACATCCAACAATGGCCGTTATTTTCCCTGTTGCAAATTCTTTAATTGTACGCAACACGTTCTCTAAACTATCTGGCGTATGTGCGTAATCTACAATTACTGTAAAATCTTGACCTGCTATAACAGGTTCAAATCTGCCAGAAACGCCTGTTACTTCTTTTAGACTTGTAAGAATTTGATCCAGATCTAATCCAGATAACAAGCATGCTGAAGTTGCTGCGAGCACATTATAAACGGAGAACTTTCCGATCAGCTTCAATGTAACCTCTCTCGATCCTAGAGGCGTATGCAGCGTAAACGTAGTTCCTTGTGATCCAATCTTGATATTGGTCGCACGAACGTCACTGTCATTATCAATTCCATAAGAAACGACCTGTGCCGAAGTTACTCTTTCAAACATCTTTGATGCCGGATCGTCGTTATTAAGCACAGCAACTTTACGATCTGATTTGTTATAAGTATTACCCATTTGAGAAAACAGAAGACTCTTTGCGAACTGGTATTCTTCCATATTTTTATGGTAGTCCAAATGGTCTTGTGTCAGGTTTGTGAAAACAGCAATATTAAAATCACTTCCCCATACTCTTCCTTGAACGAGTGCATGTGAAGAGACTTCCATTACAGCAGCCTCCACTTTTTCTTGCGTCATTTGATAAAAGGCATTCTGCAAAAATAATGAATCAGGTGTAGTATTCGCTACCTTAAAGCTTTGATTTTTTATCTTCATTTCAATCGTGCCGATCATTCCCGTACTTTTTCCAGCATCTCTTAAAACTTTTTCAATGAGATGTGAAGTTGTCGTCTTTCCATTCGTACCAGTAATTCCGATCAAATGGAGTTTTTGTGAGGGATGACCATAAAAAGCATCTGCTAATACCGCAAGAGCTTTTTTTGTGTTTTTAACCTTTATCACTGGAATGTTAACATCGATTTCTTTCTCAGCTAAAATAGCAGCAGCACCGTTATTCGCAGCGGTTTCTGCAAAATCATGTCCATCAAACAGAAGTCCTTCCATACATACAAAAAGACAGCCTTTCCCAGCTTTCCTGGAGTCCATTTCAATGGAGGTAATTTCAGGATTGGCTTGGATATCCATTTCATAGTTCACTAAATATGTAAGCAGTTCTTTTAATTCCATTAATCCTGATCTCTCCTCTAATCATCGTTAAGCGTATATTTTTAAAAAAGCGTAGTTCGCATTTGTTGCAGCTCATAGAAAGGGGCTATTAGGTGTTATCTTATAAGCCATTAACATGAGTATGTTTAAAATATCATCTTTCTAAGAAAGAGCTTTTTATATGCAACATTAAAGAAAATAAGCCAAGCAAGATTCCGCGCTTGGCTATGTGTACATTCTTTATTTTAATCTTCCACTTCTTTTTTGTCACCCAAAAATAAACGAATTGTCTTACCAGCTTCTAGCTTTACCCCCGCTTTAGGAGCTTGCTGTACGATGTAGTTCCCTTTTCCGGATGTTTCTATTTTGAGATTATACAATAGGTTCGTAAGCTCTTTCGTTTGTTTTCCAACTAAATCGGGAACGACTACTTCAGGAGCATCAAGCCATGTTTTCTCTTTTTCTATCTGATCTTTTTGCTTTTTAACGCCCATAGCAGAAAGGCTGTCTTCTATAATATTTCCTACGATCGGCGCTGCCACAATCCCACCAAACTGAAGGGTCTCTTTTGGATTATCTATAGCAACATACACAACAATCTCAGGGTTGTTAGCAGGAGCCATCCCGATAAAGGAGACGATATGGTTGTTCTTTAAATAAACACCACCTTCAGCCTTTTGAGCCGTCCCCGTTTTACCACCGACCCGGTAACCATCAACGAATGCATTCTTCCCTGTCCCTTGAGCTACAACACTTTCTAATGCGCGTCTAACTTCTTTAGACGTTTTTTCAGAGATCACTTTTCTTTTAAGTTTTGGCGTCTGCTTACTAACTACTTTCCCAGTGATAGGATCCACTAATTCTTTAGCTATATATGGTTCGTACAGATAGCCTCCATTTACGGCCGCAGACACAGCAGCTACTTGTTGAATCGGAGTAACAGAAACACCTTGTCCGAATGCGGTTGTTGCAAGCTCAAGCGGTCCAACACGATCTAGAGAGAATAAGATCCCTTTACCTTCCCCAGCCAAATCAACACCTGTCTTTTCCCCAAACCCAAAGTCTTTAATATATTCAAAGAGTTTATCTTTACCTAATCGTTGACCAAGGATAACGAACCCTGGGTTACAAGAGTTCTGAACCCCTTCTAAAAAGGTCTGACTCCCATGCCCTCCTGCTTTCCAGCATTTAAGTTTTCTCCCTGCAACTTCAATCGACCCTGGATCGTGAAAATGATCTTTATCTAAGTCAACTTTATCTTCTTCGAGTGCTGCAGCAAGCGTGATGATCTTGAAGGTAGAACCTGGTTCATATTGTGCCCACACTGGTAGATTTCGATTGTACACTTCTGGTGAAACACGTTTGTACTCTTCAGGGTCAAAATCCGGTCGTGAGCTCATCCCAAGAATTTCTCCAGTATTTGGATTCATCGCTATAGCGATCGCCCCATCAGGGTCATAGGTCGCTTGGGCGATATCAAGCTCTCTCTCAATAATGGTTTGAACGCGTGAATCTGTCGTTAATCTGAGGTCATAGCCATCTTTCGGTTTTTCATACTTGTCCGATAACGATGGCATCCTTCGCCCTCTTGCATCCGAAAAAAAGGAGATATGACCTTTTTCACCATTCAACTGCTCATCATAATATAGTTCTAGGCCAGTGAGCCCTTGACTGTCAATTCCTGCAAAACCTAAAACATGAGAAAGATAAGATCCGTACGGGTAATGCCTCTTACTATCTTCTGCAACAAAAACACCAGGCAGATTCAACGCTTCAACTTCTTTTGCCTTCGTATTGCTGATCTTTCGTCCTCCATTATCGATTCTCACGATAGAGGCTTTCTTGGTGAGTCTTTGGTACACTTCAGTTTTTGATATATTTAACAAAGCAGCCAACTTGTCCGCCGTTTCATCAGGTTCCTTGATCTGCCTTGGAACGACAAAAACGGTCGGTGCGCTAATATTTGTGGCGAGTACCACATCATTACGATCAAGAATTTTTCCTCTTTTAGGTTCAAAAGGGATGTCTCTGCTCCAAGAATCAAGGGCTTGATCTGTTAACATATCTCCAAGCACAAATTGAACATAGCCAAGTCTTACAGAAATGACAAAAAAGAAAGCTATTCCAAAAACAAGAACAAAAATTAAGCGCCTGCGTACAGTTACATTTGAAACTCGCACACACAATACCTCCCTTGTATGTCTCGTTTCAAATATATGCTTGTACACAAGCGCCTAGAACATTTAGTCTGTTACCGGAAGATCTTCATCTTGAGACTGTTCTTCTGCAGATCCCGGTTCTTCCACGTTCTCTTCGTTAGAATCTGTTTCTGATTCTGTTACTTTAGGAGGTTCTAGCTGAACAACAAAGAAATCTCCTTCTTTAACTGGGTTTCCAGGTTTAATGCTTTGTTTTACTGCAAAACCGCTTCCCGTTATTGTTTCTTTCAATCCAAGAAGCTTACTGATTCTTAATATATCCATGTAAGACCAGTCTTTAACATCTGGCATCTTTGCATCACCAGATGTTCTCAATATAACTCTTTCACCTTTCATCACATAAGCACCTTCATAAGGTTCTTGGTTGGTGATATCATTACCTGAACCAATGACAGAAACTTGCATGCCGAGTTTTTCTAAATCACTCTTTGCTTTCTCAGCAGACTGTCCGGTGTAATCTGGTAATTCTTTACCGTATGATTTTTTCACTTTAGAAGATTGATCTTTCACTTTGGCTTCAGGTTGAATGTTTAAATATTGAAGACCACTTTTCATAACACTTGTAAAAATATTAGCTACAGGTGTGGAACCCATCTCAGGGAACTCAACCTTAGGACGTTCAACAGCTACATAGACTAACAGTTTAGGATCTTCTTTAGGAGCCATTCCCAAGAAAGAGAATACGTTCTCTCCCCAACCAGAGATGTACTTACCGTCTTTTCCTACAATCTGTGCCGTTCCTGTCTTTCCAGCTACGCTATAACCATCGATCATGTAAGGTTTACCCGTTCCATCTGTAACCACTGTTTCAAGTATATCTCTTACTTGTTTTGCAGTTTCTTCAGAGATCGGCTTACCCGCTACTTTCGGTTCATTTGATAGCACCGTCTTCTTCGTTTCTGGGTCCATGATCTTGTCGATCACGTATGGCCTCATCATCTTACCACCATTTGCAATAGCTGTTGCGGCTTGAATCTGTTGAATCGGAGTGATGGTCGTTCCTTGGCCGAACGCAGTGGTTACTTTTTCTATCTCATAGTTATAAAGAATCGAACCACTCTTCTCATTCGGGAGGTCAATATTCGTCTTCTGATCTAAACCAAATTTAGAGAGATAACTTCTATATTTCTCATAACCTAGTTTTTCGCGTACAAGTTTTGAGAACGCAACGTTAGAAGAATTTTGAACACCTTCGTTATAAGTAATCGGTCCCCATCCTCTTTTATTATGATCGTAGATTGGTCTTCCGATGTTCGGAAGCTTATACGAACCAGATTGGAACACCTCATTACCGTTATACTTACCTTCTTCAATGGCTGCTGCCAATGTGAAAATCTTCATTGTTGATCCCGGTTCAAACGGATATGAAACAGCAAAGTTCGTATAGTTTTTTATATCCTTTTTGTTCGGATTAAAACTCGGTGAATTACTCATCGCGAGAATTCTTCCTGTTTTCGGATCAGCCACTATGCCAGTAATCTTTTCAGGCTTATATTTCTTTGCAGCTTCTTGCACCGCTTCATCTAAGTAGAGTTGAATCTTCTCATCAAGAGTTAAATAGATATCTTTACCATGTTTCGGTGGTGTGATCGATTCTTTATTTGCTGGGATTGCACGACTGAAAGCATCACCAACAAAGGAGATCTTTCCATCCTTTTCTTGCAAATACTTATCCAGGGATTTTTCAAGTCCCATCAGACCAGTCTGGACGCCTTCTTCACCGTTTCCAGTGTATCCTAGTACATGAGCGGCAAATCCTTGGTTCGGATAATAGCGTCTAGATTCTCTTAAGAAATCCACACCCGGAATCTTCATCTTTTCGATCTGCTCTTTTTTGCGATAAGAAACTTTTCTTCCAGATGGAATTTCAACTTGAAATCTGCCTTCTTTACTCAAAAGCTCTTCTAAGTCTTCTTTGTCAGAATCTAGTACTTTTGATAGTTTTTCTGCAGCCTCTTCTGGGTCTTTTATATGATTTGGATATTTTTTGTCGAGAATAGCTATCACGCTGTATGAAGGAATGTCTTGTGCGATCACTTCACCGTTTCGGTCGAACATCGTTCCACGTTTCGCATCTAGAACATCACTCTTCAACCATTTTCTCTTACCATATTCGATCAAGTCGACACCTTCTGCGGATTGAGAAGAAGCTACGAGAAAGAATTTACTTGTTAATACAAAAAAGAGCAAGGTAAACACAACCATCAGAATACCTGCTCCAACGTTTTTTCTTTTTAATTTCATAACAACACCTGCTTTTTAGTCCTGAACCACTTTTACGTTCTTATCGTCAAAGATGAACCCTTGTTCCTTTGCCAACTTCATGATGCGTTCTGGATTGCTTAGTTCTGTTACTTGAAGGTGATAATCTTCAACGATCTTCGTTTGTGTAGTAAGGTCTTTTTGAATATTCTCAACTTCAGCAGTTGCCTGATAAACGGACGCGTATAGAGAAATGAGCCAAATCAATCCGGCAATTAAGACGACCCCCATAGCTCCCCACAATACGACTTCACCTTTTGTAAATATCTTACGGGATGGCTGCTGTACTGGCTTTGGGTTTCTTTCTGGCTGTAACTGTACTTGTTGTTTTTGAACTTGATAGGCTAAATTGCTCACTTTAGCTCTCCTCTCTATTTTTGTTTTTCAGCGACCCTCAATTTTGCTGAGCGTGATCTTCTGTTTTCTTCAAGCTCATCGTCTGTTGGTACGATTGGTTTTCTTGTGATGAGTTTTAATTCAGGTTTGTATTCTTCTGGTATAACCGGCAGTCCTGGAGGGAGTTCCGGGCCTGTGCTTGCTTTTTTTAGGATATTTTTACACGCACGATCTTCTAAAGAATGAAATGTGATAACCGCAATCCTGCCACCGATATCTAACAGCTCAATGGAATCTTGCAGTGCATCTTCAAAAGCGTTCAATTCATCATTTACAGCGATACGAATGGCTTGAAATGTCCGTTTTGCAGGATGTCCGCCTGTTCTTCTTGCAGGAGCAGGTATAGCATCCTTTATTATTTCGACCAGTTCGCCAGTTGTTTGAATCTCTTTTTTCTCACGAGCCGCTTCAATTTTTCTAGCGATCTGTTTAGCGAATTTTTCTTCGCCATATCTTGAGATAATCTTCATCAATTCATTGAACGACCATTCATTCACAACTTCTTTTGCTGTAAGATCACTTGATTGATCCATTCGCATATCAAGCTCAGCGTCATGTTGGTAGCTAAACCCTCTATCCGCTTCATCTAGTTGCGGAGATGATACACCTAAATCAAATAGGATGCCATCCACTTTATGTATGCCACGTTTAGAAAGCTCTTCTTTAATATGGCGGAAATTGCTGCGAATAATCGTATACTTTCCTTCATGTTCCTTTAGAACCTGACGGGCGTTTTCAATGGCAATGTCATCTTGATCAAATGCATATAGATGGCCAGTTTCTAATTGGGACAGAATAAGTGCACTATGACCTGCCCCACCTAACGTACAATCAACATAAACTCCATCTGGTCTCACGTGTAAAGCATCTACTGATTCTTGTTTTAAAACGGTTATATGGTCAAACATGGAAAATTCCTCTCTGCTATAAACTTAAGGGTTATAAATCAAAGTCCATGAGACTTTCTGCAATTTCTCCAAATGAGTCTTCTGACTTTGAGAAGTATTCTTCCCAAATTGATTTACTCCAAATTTCAATTCTATTCGACACACCTATCACTACGCAATCCTTTTCTAGTTTTGCATAGTCTCTGAGCGGAGATGCAATGTTCACTCTTCCCTGTTTATCTAACTGACACTCAGCAGCGCCAGAAAAGAAAAAACGAGTAAATGCACGTGCATCCTTTTTAGTGAATGGCAAACTCTTCAGCTTTTCTTCGATGACTTTCCACTCATTTAAAGGATATCCGAATACACATTGATCCAATCCGCGAGTTAAGATAAACTCTGTGCCTAGTTCTTCACGAAATTTGGAGGGGATGATCATACGTCCTTTTTCGTCGATGCTGTGCTGATACTCTCCCATGAACATATGATCACCCCACTTTCTCCCCTAAATCTACCACAACGCTCCACTTTTCACCACTACAAGTATTATTCGTGTACAAAAAAAAAAATCCTGCTGTAGCACAGGATTTTTTCTAAAATTATTTATCTTTTTTATACGTATACAATCTTATGTTTCCCATTGAAATCATAAGGGTATTGTACAAGTTTGTTCATAAGATAAGAGCCTTCTTCGTTTACGAATTGATAGATGTTCCAGACCCTCTCCTGCAAACTTCCAGTCGGTTTCAATTGCAGCATGATCTCATCAAATTCGGCAAGTGGTTTCTTTACCTTTTTTCGCACGCGTTGTTCTAACTTATTTTCCATATAGTCAATCTCTGATAAGATTCTCTTCAAATTGTGTTCCGCAACCGGGAAAAGCTTTGGATCTATATCTTCTGCTAAGTTTAACAACTTCTCATAAGAAGAAGTAAACTCTGCTCTTACAGATTGCACCGTTTCATAAGTTTCGATCGGACGGTTTACAGAAAACCACTCGCGTTTATATTCTTCCGTTCCATTCTCTAAAACTTGTTTCACCATTAATTTCTTTGTTTGTAGCAATTCGTTAACTCTAGCTGTTACGAGAGTAAATGATAGCCTTGGTGTTAAAATCGGCATCATTCTATTAAATCGGTTAAAAACCTTTCCGAGAACAGCCCAATAGGCAATTTCACCAGGTCCAGCAACAAACGATAAAACCGGTAAAAGAAACTCTTGCATCAAAGGACGCGTCACGACATTATTGCTGAATTTTTCTGGGTGTTTAACCGCTTCTTCAAGAAGTTCTGATTTAGAAATCGTAAAATCCTTCTCTTTGGACGAAAATCCATCCTCATCACGATACAACAAGATCCTTTCCTGATTTTTCGTATAGAAAAGATGTGCGTTGTTCTCTTGAACCTCTATCGGTGCGGAATAACCCAAATTGCACAGTTCTTCCGTGCACACATTAAATGCCTTATCTATCTCACTGTTATGAAGAATCATCTCTTTTAATATAGTGGATTGCAGTTTCTTAAACCCAGGATCTCCAGAATCTAATAAGATTAAGCCTTCTTCAGAAAACCATTTGGAAAGTAGCTTTGCGAAGAATGTAACAATTGAATCTGACTCTTTCAAGGTACGTTCTGTTTCAGCAAGCAGGTCACTAGTAAAAGCTGTTTCACCAAAAGAACGAAACACTTCCTTTAACCAAGGTAGAACGTCTTCTCTATTCCATTCCCATTGGGAGGCTGAAGATTTTACACTGCTCGCTGACTTTAGGGATACCTTTTTCGCAGTGCTATTCTTAGGAACCATTACATGATTGATCTCTTCCATATCATGATCTTCACCAGCTATCCAAAAAATTGGAACAACGGGAACATTTAATTCTTTTTCAGCTTGTTTTGCTAGTTGAATCGTACTGATGCACTTGTAGATCACTAAAAGCGGTCCGGATAGAAGTCCTGCTTGTTGTCCACCAACGACAGCTACACTATCTTCTGCATTCAATTTTTGTATATTTTTTATTGTTTTGGCCGAGGAACCCACCTTTTGATTATAAGAAGTCAGATAATCCGTAAGACCCTTTCTTGGAAATGAATAACGCTTCAATTCCTGTTGTCTTTTTGTCCATTCTTGCTTGTCATAAGGAGATTTATAATCAAAAAAACGGACAACCTCCTCATCTCCGTTCGAGTACCCTTCTAAAAAAGGCGATGTATGAAGCTGCATTTCCTCCAGTCTCATTTATGAACTTCCTTTCTACGTATCAATTACATCCTTATCGAGTATAGCAAAGAACGAATGAAGAGCATAAAAAATATGCTCTAAATGTTCAAAATACGCGAAATGATTCCATATGTCATCAACGAAAAGTAACCGATGGACAGCACAAGAAACTGCAGACGCCAATTTAACCTAAGTATTTTCCCGATAGACAGATCTAAATCATTTTTCCAGATCACATATGTAAAAAGTAAACAGCCAAATAGAAATACGAGTAGAAGAATCCAGTAATAAGAATGGCCCCAAATCTCTACAGTCATTCTTTCGATAGCAAAAAATAAAAATAACGTTGTACTATCAACACCCGCCTTAAAGGCTTTTCTCCTTTTTTTCGTAAGCTTTAGCATACTCTTATTCACAAGAAAAAAGACAATATAAGGAACGGTTATCAAAGTAGCAATAATCGCACCTAGAACACTAGCCAACCATTCATCCTCTCCCATCCAATGCACGAATCGCTTCATAAGCAAAACGAGAATATGGGGTATTAATCTTCAATTCATTTCCTCTCTTAATAACTTCACCCGTAATACTCTCTATTTCAGTTTGCTTCCCACTCTCTACGCTCTTTAACATAGAAGAGCGATTCAATGAAGTATTTCTGCACAGGACTAACAATTCCTTCCATAACACTTCACGCCGTTCTGTCATTTCTAATACGGAAATTGTTTCTTCAAAAAGTTCTTTCATCATAGAAAGTGCATGTGGATTCGTCAAAAGTTCTCCATTTGTAATTCTTAATAACGCTGTAAGCGGATTGATGGATGCATTCATAATTAGTTTTTCATAAACCATTGGCTCCCACTTTTTTTCAATTAAAGTTGGAAAACAACGTGAATGAAGCAGTCCACTCCATCTCTGTTCAGAATCACCCTTATAGGAAGAGAGTTTTATCCTTCCTTCTCCCAGGTGATGAACGGTCGTAGAATCTTCCTTGATTGCACCGTGTTCAACAACACCAATGCTTATTTGTTTTTGTGGCATGCTTTCCAAAAAAGATAGATGACTGATTCCATTTTGTAAAAAGAGATAGGAAACTTCACTGTATGTAATCAGTTCATGTAATTCTTTCATTACCGTTTGTTTAACTGCGACGATACATGATGATTCTTCACCAAAATATTGTGCAAATGGCTTCGCATCGACTTTTACAGTTGTATGAGAACCTTTTGTATCTTTATAAGTCAGACCAGACTTTCTGAGTTCCGTTGCTTGTTCAGAGCTTCTTGTATATATAACAGGTTCTTGCCCGTTTTGCTTTAAAAAATAGGAAACTAATAACCCGATTGCACCGCCACCAATAACACTTATTCTCACAATAAAGATCACCCCTTATATCTCTTACTCGATATTATCATATTCTTAAATCTACCTAAAAAAACCTCCCAAGTTCGGGAGGTTCATCTTATTAAACCGGATAAACAGGATGCTTTCTTTCACTGAATACCATTTCTTTGTTTTCATAAAATGCAAATCTATTTTTAAGTTCGTCTCTTAAGGCTGAAGGTGAAACGATATCATCAATGATCATCTCAGAAGCAAGCTTATAAATATCAATATGTTCTTTATATTCTTGTTGTTTTTGCTGAACAAATTGAATACGCTCTTTTACATCTTCAATCTCATTAATCTTGTTAGAATATACAGCGTTCACTGCTGCTTCTGGTCCCATAACCGCGATCTGAGCTGTTGGCAACGCAATACAACAATCAGGTTCAAATGCTGGACCAGCCATTGCATATAGACCAGCACCATATGCTTTTCGGACGATCACTGAAATTTTTGGCACAGTAACATCACTCATGGCCGCTATTAATTTGGCTCCATGACGTATAATTCCAGCTCTTTCGACTTTCGTTCCGATCATAAATCCTGGCACATCAGATAAGAAAAGTAAAGGGATTGAAAATGCATCACAAAGCGTTATAAACCGTGCTGCTTTGTCTGCAGAATCAACAAACAGTACGCCGCCTTTTACTTTCGGCTGATTCGCGATAATGCCGACTGGTTTTCCATCAATACGTCCAAAGCCAGTCACGATCTCTTGGGCGAATAGCTTTTTCATCTCAAAAAAACTATCTTCATCAATGAGTCCATCAATAAATTCATACATATCAAACGGAACATTCTGATTTTCTGGTACGATCGCTTCTAATTCTCTTCCCGCTTTTGGAGCGATAGAATCAACTACCGGAGCTTTTAATTTATAGTTACTCGGGAAATAAGAAAGATACCTTTTTGCTTCTTCGATAGCTTCAGTTTCATCCGTTGCCAAAACGTCGCCGCATCCACTAACAGAGCAGTGCATTCTTGCTCCGCCCATTTCTTCAAGCGTTACTTTTTCGCCGATTACTTTTTCAGCCATTCGTGGACTTCCTAAGTACATAGATGCATTTTGGTCTACCATGATCACGATATCACAAAAAGCCGGTATATATGCTCCACCTGCCGCTGATGGCCCGAATAGAATACAAACTTGCGGAATCATCCCAGACATTTTTACCTGATTGTAAAAAATCTTACCTGCTCCACGTCGGTTCGGAAACATATCAATCTGATCTGTAATTCTAGCACCAGCTGAATCAACAAGATAAAGCATCGGAACTTTCAACTTTTGTGCGGTCTCCTGAATGCGAATAATCTTTTCAACTGTTCTAGCTCCCCAAGAACCTGCTTTAACAGTTGAATCATTAGCCATTACACAGACTGTTTTCCCGCCAACTTTACCTATCGCAGTTACAACCCCATCTGCTGGGAGGTCTCCTGCTTGATTGTTTGCAAATTTAGCATCTTCTACGCTATATTCACCATCATCAAAAAGAAGTCTGAGTCGGTCGCGCACGAACATCTTATTTTGAGAACTGTTCTTCTCATGATATTTTTGTGCACCACCCGCTTCTATTTGATCGATTTTTTCTTTTAGTTGATTTTCTAATTTTGCTACCATGATATACCTCCTTCAAGAGAGTGAGCGCTCGTTCAGATTGTTTGCACGCTAATGTTATTTAAGTGTAACGAGTACGTCGCCCTCATTCACAAAATCCCCAGATGCAAACTTTATAGTTTCTACAGTCCCTGCATCAACAGCGTCAACGGGTATTTCCATTTTCATAGATTCTAAGATAATAACCGTTTGTCCTGCTGCTACCTCATCTCCTTCACTCACCAATACTTGCCAAACTGTGCCTGCCATAGATGCTGTAATTTCTTTCATTTCTCTCTCTCCTTTGTCTAATTATGGTTTGGAAACTTTTCTCTTACTTAAATAGCTAGTTGTATAATCACCTTTTATAAAATCCTCTTCTTTCAAGATCATTTGAAAGAGTGGCGTATTCGTTTTCAGGCCCTCTATTTCAAGTGCATCAAAGAATTCAACCGCATTCTGGATGCATGCTTCCCGATTGGAATCGCTTACAATTATTTTCGCGATCATTGGATCATAAAAAGGTGTAACAGCATTACCACTATCATAACCTGAATCGATCCTTACCTTCTCAGAGTTTGGCCATACTAGTTTTTCAATCTTACCAGGTGAAGGGAAGAACGTGATTGGGTCTTCTGCATAAAGTCTAAACTCTATCGCATGGCCTTTACTCACGATTTCCTCTTGTGCCAAAGGAAGCTTTTCACCTCTAGCTACTTGAATCTGCCATCTTACTAGATCAAGTCCTGTAATACTTTCTGTAACAGGATGCTCAACTTGAAGTCTTGTGTTCATTTCCAAAAAATAGAAATCTCCATTCTCGCTTACGACAAATTCAACGGTTCCCGCATTCACATAGTTTACTGCTTCTGCTGCTTTAACAGCCGAATCAGTAATTTTAGAACGCAGACTTTCTGTTAAGAATGGCGAAGGAGATTCTTCGACAACTTTTTGATTTCTTCGCTGAACGCTGCAATCTCTTTCATAAAGATGAACGATGTTTCCATGTGTATCACCCATGATTTGAACTTCAATATGCCTAGCATTCTCAATACATTTCTCGATAAACATTCTGCCAGATCCAAAGTAGTTCTTGGCACGTTGTTGCGATGAGACAAAATTTTTACGCAGATCTTCATTGTTATCGCATTTTACCATGCCAATTCCGCCACCGCCGCTGCTTGCTTTAAGCATTACTGGATAACCGATCTGCATAGCAAGTTTTACACCTTCTTCAACATCTTCGATAGGTTCGATCGTTCCAGGTACGATTGGAACACCTGCTTGCTGCATCGTTTTTCTTGCCATGATCTTATCACCCATCCACTCGATGGTTTGAGGTGATGGACCTATAAAAGCTATTCCAGCTTTCTCTATCTTTTTGGCAAACTCATCATTTTCAGATAATAATCCATAACCTGGATGGATAGCATCTACCTTATGTTTGAGAGCGACTTCTAAGATCACTTCACTCTGCAGATAAGATTTTGCTACCGGAGGTTCACCAATATGTACCGCCTCATCCGCAGCTTTTACAAAAGGGAGGTCTTTGTCTGCTTCAGAATATACTGCAACCGTTTGAATGTCCATTTCCTTACATGTTTGAATAATGCGCAGTGCAATTTCACCACGATTAGCGATTAATATTTTTTTCATGTTCATCCTCCTTCCTGTTGTCAACATTACCTTTTTCGACATAAAAACCAAAAAATCCTTTTTGTAAGCGTAAACTAAACGAATATTTTATTTTTAAAGAATTTTTTGCATAATTAGTATATACTATAACTATAGAGAAAAGTACAGAAAGACTGGGGGAGAACATATGTTAAAGTATGAAGTAAAAAAATTATTAGTTAACTATAAAACACTTGAAGAGTTTAAGCAGTTCAAAGAATATGGCGTACAAGAACTGTCAATGCTTGAGGATCTTCAAGAAAATATGATCGAAAACGACAGTGAGTCTCCGTTCTACGGAATTTATTATGGTGATAAACTAGTAGCACGTATGAGTTTGTACCAGATCGAAGCTGCTTATGATCAATATTTTGATCCTCCACAAGATTATTTAGAACTTTGGAAACTAGAAGTGTTGCCTCACCATCAGACAAAAGGTCTAGGTAAAGCGTTAGTAGAGTTCGCTAAAACGTTCCACCTTCCGATCAAGACGAATGGCAGACAACAATCTGGCGGTTTTTGGGAGAAGATGGGCTTTGAAGCTGTAACTTATAATCAAGATCGTGATCGTGGCCAGAACCCTTATGTATGGTATCCAACAGGCGTAAGTGAACAACGCCTGGCATAAAAAATAAAAAAAGATGGCATCGGCCATCTTTTTTTTAATTTCTCACAGGAACTTCTACTAATTTCCTCGCCCTGTCCATAATCTGCAATACATCTTTATAATCTCGGTACACGGTTTCATATTCTTTATTTACTTTACTAAGTTTACTTTTCAACGTTCCATTTTCTTTCTTGAGGTTCTGAAGCTTTAGCATCAAAGCTTTATTTTCTGCTTCTAAGTTCTTTGAAACCGGCTTTTCAGCTTGAAGTTGCTGCAAAAATAATATGATGTCATTCAAAGAAAGAGGAGTATCATTTTTGACACTATTTGAGTGCTCCCTGTTAAGTAACTCTTCTTTTTGATTTTCAATGGTTGAAGCAAACTGTTTAACTTTACGTTTATTTCGCTCTTTGCGTACTTTTTTAGCCTCAGTTATCGCTTTATCATATTGTTTACGAATGAGCGAGTTCCACCGAAAGCCACAGGCAGCAGGTGTTCTCGTTAGTTTCTCTCCTACCTCTTCAAACGCAACCAGCTGTGTGCTTCCCTCTCGAATATGCCGCAGTGTTACCTCAGCAAGAATAGCATCTTCGTCTTTAGTCCAGGCATCCTGGCGCAAGTTTGTCATTAAGATCCCCCCATTTTAGTGGTTTGTAATAAGAATATGCTAGTGCTAGATAAGATAGACTTTTTATTCTACTAAAATGGGGAAAACTTATTTTCTTAAGAAGGCGTCTACTCTTTTATGATGTTCATCTGACGCCCATAATCTTGAACAACGTTCGATCTCATTTTGTACGCTCTTCTTTATCTTGCCCACATCAAATCTTTCAAGCTGAAGAGCTTTATAAGATTCGATGACGCCAAGAGGTTGAGAAGTAAAACGACTCACATAGCGTTCCGTTTCTTTCAAACTGTTTCCTTTAATAACATATTGGATGAATCCACAATCCATGCCTTGCTTAGCTGTAACAGGAGTAGAGCTGTATAAGAGGTCCATGGCTCTTGTCAGATTGATTCTTTCTAAGAGGTAGGTTCCCCCTCCCCAACCCGTTGTAATGCCTAAACGACCTTGAATAAAACCTACCTTCGCTTCTGCTCGAGCAAGCCTGATATCGCATGCTGATGCTATCTCACACCCGCCTCCAACTGCTGATCCATTTAGAAGAGCAACAGTAGGTTTTGGAAAAAAGAATAGATCATGAAGAATGTTTCCCATTTTTGATAACATCCCGTATGCTTGTTCTTCAGTCTTTAATGAATGAAAAGCACTGAGGTCTCCTCCAGAACAAAACGCTTTTGTACCTGCTCCTGTTATGATAAGAACTTTTACCTCTTCATCCTTTTTTGCTAAGTTCAAAAGAGTGGATAAATGTTTCATCACATCGAAGTTGATTGCATTACGCACAGATGGACGATTCAAAGTGATCCACCCTATTCCATTCTTTTTTTCCCATAATACAGGTTGTTTGTTCACTACCTACACCTCCGATACAAAAGAAAACGCTTTATTTTTATGTATATGAAAAAACAGGAAGCCTATAGCTTCCTGTTTTTCGTTACTTGCTAACTACTTCTTTTCCTTTGTAAGATCCACACTCACGGCAAACGCGGTGAGATAACTTGTATTCTCCGCACTGTGGACACTTTACCATACCAGGCATGGAAAGCTTGTAGTGTGTACGACGCTTCGCTTGGCGAGTTTGAGAAGTTCTGCGAAAAGGTACTGCCATTTGTATCCACCTCCTTAAAGGTTCTAGAAAGAATCATTATAACCTATTCTTTCACTTTTTGTCTTCGTCAAAAAATTTAGCCAGACCTTCCAAACGCGGATCAATCCGGTTTTTCATGTCTTCATCCGTAACCCTCTGCCATCCTTTTCCTTCCTTAGGAGCGGGACTGTCTGTCACATCAGCAGCCGTAATTTTCAACGGTTTTTCAAGCAAAATATGCTCTTCGATGACAGGGAGAAGGTCAACGTAATGTCCTTCGACTTTGTGAAGGCTCTCTTCATCTTCGTATTCCGTATAGTTCGGATCGAAAATAAAAATTTCCGTCGTTTTTACCGAGAATGGAAATTCCACATCTACCAACGTGTTGGCACATGGCAACACCATTTTTCCTTTTATGTTTAAGTAAAAAGTGGCTTTTTGCTGAGTTACATCTGCATGTCCTTCTACGTGAACAGGATCAACGCTTCTGATCTCCGGGTCTTTTTCCATCACTCCGCTCGCATCAACATTTTGTTCAAACGTTAACGGTTTACGGTAAAAATTTTTAATTTCTTGTAGTGACCATTTCATGTCTTTATCACCTCAAGGCAACAGTAGTAATTATATCGGTCATCAAATAAAATGTCAATATTTTATCTTTACACTGATACTTTTGATTCTAAACTCTTTTTAGTACAATGTAAACAAGTATAATCGAACGTTTAAAAGGAAGTGGAACAGTTGAAAGCAACTGGTGTTGTTGTAGAATATAATCCGTTTCACAATGGACATTATTATCATTTACAAGAAACGAAAAAAGCTACAGGTGCTGATTGTATTATCGCCGTGATGAGCGGTAATTTCCTTCAACGAGGAGAACCTGCTCTTTTGTCAAAATGGAAAAGGACGAAAATGGCGCTATTAGGTGGAGCCGACCTTGTTGTTGAACTTCCTTATTCCTTTGCCACTAGCCATGCGCCACGTTTTGCATTTGGAAGCATCTTTTTGCTGCAATCTCTTGGTGTAGAGTCTTTTTGTTTTGGAAGCGAATCTGGGGATGCTGAACTTTTTAATAAGACTCATGATTTAGTGAACACTCAACAAGAAATATATCAAGAACTTCTCCGTTCATTCATGAATCAAGGTCTATCTTACCCTTCAGCTGCTTCACGAGCATACGAATCACTTAATATTCCATTGGCTCTTGATCTCAGTAGACCAAATAATATTTTAGGTTTTGAATATGTAAGAGCTAGCCGTGAGTTAGGTTCTCATATTCGACCTGTTACGATTAAAAGGAAAAATGCTGATTACCATGATGTCATGCTCGGTAAAGGTAATATTGCTAGTGCAACAGCTATCAGAGAAGCAATTTTTAAAAGTGATGTAGAACAAGCTGCAGCATATATGCCCAATTACACACTAGAGTTGTTAACTGAAGAACGATGTGAAAAAGGTACTCTTATGAACTGGGAACGCTTCTTTCCTCTTCTTCGTTATCAACTATTATCTACAAGTCCTAGTGAAATAAACCGTTATTACGAAGTTGAAGAGGGTTTAGAATATAGAATGATCGAAGCGATGAAGAAATCTGACTCATTTGAGACTTTTATGAACTACTTGAAAACAAAACGATATACATGGACAAGGCTGCAACGCGCGTGTTTACACGTTCTAAATAAGGCACAAAAAGAAGAGATGTTAGCCATTTTAGACTCACCTCCTTCATACATTCGAGTGTTAGGAATGACTGGTAAAGGCAGAGATTATTTAAGTACTGTCAAAAAATCTTTAGACCTTCCTCTAGTTACTACTGTCTCTAGGCATGATTTCGCTGGATTGAAGATAGAAGCAAGAACTTCTTTAGTTTATGCCCAAGGTGCAGCTCGGGATATTCTGCGAGCTGAAAAAGAAGAATTTAACACCCCGCCAATAATGGTGAATTGATCAAGGAATGCGGTTATTTTTGATATGGCGCTCGTATTTTTCATATGGCGCTCGTATTTTTCATATGGCGCTCGTATTTTTCATATGGCGCTCGTATTTTTCATATGGCGCTCGTATTTTTCATATGGCGCTCGTCGGAGCGTGCTTACTAGCCGCTCCGACGAGCAAAAAAGGATGCAGAAGCTACTGTGGCTTCTGCATCCTTTTTTCTCTACATTTTTTTCAAATAATCCAGTGCATCGTTCAGCGTTTTAACCGGAACAACCTTCATTTTGGAGCCTATATCTTTTTGAGCTTTCACCGCATCACTATAGTTATCTCCATCAACAGGAGCAAAGAAAATCTCAGCACCTGCTTCATCAGCTGCAACAATCTTTTGCTGTATACCGCCGATCGGTCCTACATTCTTTTGAAGGTCCATCGTACCAGTTCCTGCAATCTTCTTTCCATGTGTAAGATCATCAGGTGTTAACTGATCCATAATTTCTAACGTGAACATCAACCCAGCTGATGGTCCTCCGATCTGTGAGGTATCAATCTTCACTTTCGGATCTGTTACGATGGATACATCTGCTACAGGAGAAGTGATGCCCAAGCCAGCTTTTGGTCCTTGATCTTGAATATATTTCTTTGGAAACTCTTCAATATTTAAATTCACATTCATTTTTTTATCGCCGCGTAGAATGGTTAAGTCCACCGCATCTCCTGCTTTCTTAGGAGCGAGCGTATCAAGAAGTTTCTTTGTTTCCATAACTGGATTACGGTCAACAGCAATAATCTTATCTCCAACTTTTAATTTCTTTTCTGCCGGCATACCTGACATGATTCCCGTAACATAAACGCCATGGTATTCAATGTCCACTTTCTTTCCTGCCTCTTGGTAAGCTACTATCGTAGCAGCGTGCTGTGAATCTTCCATCATCTGAAGTTGTCTTTGGTTGTATTCTTCATCTGTCTCATCTTCTCCTCTGATCTGATCAGCAGGGATGACTTCGCGATAATCACTCAACTTTGCCCATATGTATTGGGGAATGTTTGCTGTACCTACCGAAACTGTTGTCAGCATAAAAACTCCCTTATCATCGTCTCCTCCCTCTACGCTAATGATGGGATCTAATACTCTGGCATCCCCAGGAGAGGTAATGTAGTAAGGAAGTGGATAGAATGCTATAAAAGCAAACACAAGCAAAAAAAGGATAATGAATTTATTTTGCGAGAAAAAGTTTCTTCGTTTTGTTGTTTTTTCAGTGGTCATGCATAGACTCCTTCCAGTTGTTGATCTTCTCTAAAATTTTGGGTATCTGTTTTTTTCCTGCTTCTTCTCCTATAGCGATTATATCATTTACATCCTTAAAAGCTGTAGAACTGAACTGCTCAACCATTGGACGAATCATAATATCTGCTGAAATTTCGTGCCACCGCACCATTTCTCGCTGCATGATATCAATACTTTGGATGATAACATCAAAAATAGATGAAACCTGAAGTTCCGCTTTAAAATGTGAGATATCTACTGCAATTACTAGGTCTGCTCCCATTTCTCTTGCCACAGAAACAGGTACACGGTCGATGACTCCACCGTCCACTAAAAGTTTTCCGTCTATTTTTTCAGGTACTAATATGCCGGGAATCGAGATGCTAGCACGAACTGCATCTGCAATAGGACCCGTTCTAAAAACCACTTTTTCTCCTAGCAAAAGATCTGTTGCCACGATCGCCAAAGGGATATCCGTTTGTTCAATATGTTTTTGTTTTGTGAGTAGCCTTACGAGTTCTTTAATCTTCTTTCCTGTAATAAACCCCATCTTAGGGACCGTGTAATCCATATAATATTTACGTTTAAAGAGCGTTGCCATACGGTAAAGATTTTCATCGCTATGTCCCATACTTACCATCGCTCCGACCAAAGCTCCCATGCTGCTTCCAGCTACCATATCTATAGGAATCCCAGCATCTCTTATTGCTTTAACAACACCAAGATGAGCAAATCCTCTAGCACCACCAGATCCTAGAGCAAGTCCGATTTTCGGTTCTTTCATCCTTTGCTCCTCCTTTTAGAAGCACCGTCTTTTTTTAACATATGGTCTAAAGAGTAAGGCTATACGTATAAATAAGGATGAGGACAAGTAAGTATAGTGTAATTTTGCGAGAGGAGCACACCCCTTATGAACAAAGCCTATTTCAAAACACTTCTATTATCAGCATCTGCTATTATCATAGCAATATCCATAATCATATACCCAAAAGAAACATACATGGCATCCGTCAATGGGTTGAAGATGTGGTGGGACGTTGTTTTCCCATCCTTGATGCCCTTTTTTATACTATCAGAGGTATTAATGGGGTTTGGTGTCGTACATCTTATAGGTGTATTATTCGAGCCTCTTATGAGACCACTTTTCCGAGTGCCTGGTGCAGGTGGTTTCGTTTGGGCGATGGGTATTTCTTCAGGATTCCCTGCTGGTGCAAAGCTAACAGCACGATTATGGCACCAAAAGCAGATCACAACCCTAGAAGCTGAACGCCTCGTATCTTTTACGAATTGTTCAAACCCCTTGTTCATGTTCAGCGCAATTGCAGTGGGTTTTTTCCATAACGCAGCTCTCGGCATCGTTCTCGCAGTAAGCCACTATTTGGGCAATTTTTTCGTTGGACTAATCATGAGGTTCCACGGTTGGAAAAAAGAACCTGTTGAAAAAGAAGTACGCTATAGAGGAAAAGGACTGACCAACGCGTTTAAACACATGCATGAAGCTAGATTAGCAGACAATCGCCCCATCGGGCAGCTTCTTGGAGATGCCGTGCAGCAATCTACAAAAACACTCCTTATGATTGGCGGGTTCATTATTCTCTTCTCTGTACTAAGTAAGATGATGGATCTTCTTCACGTAGCACAACTGCTTTCAAGCTTGATTAATTATTCTTTTATCGCGCTATCGCTATCTGAACAATTAAGTCTTCCTCTCATTAAAGGAATCTTTGAGATTACGTTAGGCAGCAACTTAACGAGTCTTGCTCAATCACCTATCTTACAACAAGCCGTGATCGTGAGTTTCATATTGGCTTTTAGCGGCTTTTCCGTACAAGCACAAGTGGCTAGTATCCTTTCAGATACTGATATTAAGTTCAAGCCTTTCTTTTTCGCAAGAATACTTCATGGGTTTTTATCAGCGATCATTTGTCTTTTAGTATTCCCTTATTTGTATCACGTTAAAAGCACTACTGCTCCAGCATTTGCATTTATCACCGAGAAAACGGTACACATTAGTGAATTCGGCATGTATGCACTCATGCATAGCCATTATATAACACTTGGATTCTTAATCCTTTCCATACTCATCTGGAACAGAAACCTTATGAAAAAAAACAGCCTCCGTACTTAACGGGGGCTGTTGTATTTTTCTTTTAACGCTTCTTCTACAACTTCAGGAACAAGATCTGAAACATTCGCATGATACTTTGCTGCTTCTTTAACGATGCTCGAACTAAGGAAAGAATATTGATTATTAGTCATCATAAAGAATGTTTCAACTTCATCATCTAGTTTCTTGTTGATAGAAGCGATTTTCATCTCGTATTCAAAATCTGATACTGCACGAAGTCCCCTAAGAATAACATTGGCTCCGATGTTCTTTACATAATCGATCAATAGACCGTTAAACGAGTCTACTTTTACATTAGGAAACTGTTTTGTAACTTCCTTTAAGAGCACGATTCTCTCATCAACTGTGAACAATGGATCTTTACTTTGGTTATTTGCTACTACTACAATCACTTCATCAAATACGGTTGCTCCACGTTTAATAATATCCAGATGACCACGAGTTACGGGATCAAAGCTACCAGGACAAACTGCCGTTGTTGGCATTTTTCTTCACCTCATACTTTATGTTAATCACGTTTGTAAATCGTTATTGTAGTTGTTTTTCCGTATGTTTCCTGTCTGACCTGATAAAAGTTTCCGATCTCCACAGGGAGTGTTACATCAGTACCGTGTTCAGTCACTATACTTCCTTCTGGAGATAAAAGTTCAAGTTTATCAATCTCTTCCATATCCTTTAACAACATCTGCTTCGCATAAGGAGGATCAAGAAATATCATATCAAATTGCATCTCTCTTTTATGAAGCGCTTTCAATGCTCTCTTCGCATCATTCCGAAAGACTTCTGTTTTATCTTCATAGTTGCATTGTTTGATATTCTCTTTGATCGTATGTATCGCCTTTTGATCTTTATCAATGAAAATAAAGTGCTCCATGCCCCGGCTTAATGCTTCTAAACCTAATCCGCCGCTTCCGCCATATAAATCAAGACCCGTACCTCCATCAAAAAAGGGGCCAATCATGTTAAAGATCGATTCTTTAATCTTATCCGTTGTAGGTCTCGTGTTCGTACCTGGTACTGCTTTAAGAGGTCTTCCCTTACATTCTCCAGCTATTACTCTCACGTTCTTCACTCAATTCTTTATCCGTTTTCCCTTACTTATCCTATCACAAGTATTCCTGTAATCAAACATCAAATCTTTTTCTTATAGTATAAGGCAAATTAAATGCGGTCATACTATTTATAACAACATCAACGAACGATGTTGTTGCCAACCGCGGAGAAGACTTACTCCCCATAAGTTCTTCATCCGGTTTCTCCTCTCCCATCGCCTTTAAACAGAAGTGATTTTGTTTTAAAGGCAACCTGCAGTTTTTGCTGCAGGTTTTTTTTCATGTTTAAAATCCTTTAAGCTCATAGATGATTGTGCTACATTGTTTTATAGAAAGGGGATTGAAAGATGATTCAACGATTTATTGAGCTTGGGGAAGGGTATTCAGATCTTTATGAACTTCTGGAGATCATGGAAACAAACAAAGAACGCATCTCACAATTATTATGTCTAAAAGTGAAAAAAGAAGATAAAATGTATGCGTCACTTGTTGCGGTGCTTCACCCTGCTTCTGAAGGGAAATTTCAGCCATTATACATTTGCCGAGAAGGAGTTCCGTACCCTTCAAAAAGAATTGATTTATTCGAGGCAAAAGCTGCTGAATTAAATAAAGAAGTGATAACTTTTGACGTCAAACCATCAACAGATTTCGCTGAAACTGAACTCTTTTTTCACTATTTAACAGGGATTCTTCGCTTAAACTATCTCATCCCACCATTAACCTAGTAACAACATTAAATAAAAAAACAGGCAGCTATTTTTATTAGCAGCCTGTCTTTTAAATCCCCATCTTATAATCATACTCTTTTGCTTTATCTACGATTTTACTTTCATATTCTGTCTTGATTTCTTGTTTATGAGATTTTTTAACTTCTTTTACAAAATGCAAAGATTCTAACTTTGCTGCAATTTCGTCTATTTTGTTTCCATCACAGTACAGAACAGCATATTTTAACCTTCTAGAAACATAATGAACATTTCCATAACGCCTTAACTGTTTTGAAAACTTTAATGAATGAAGAAAAACAGATAGCCCACGACGATTACCTATCATAATTAAAGCCCCTTTTATATACTAAAATTGAACAAATAAATGAATACTCCTTACTAGGAAGTGATGTAGATTGGACTTAAACAACATTTGGGAACAGTTTTTGAATCGTATAAATCAAGATCCTACGATCATTCATGTTGAAAGAAAAATGATGGCCGGTATCCCTTTCATATATGTAACGGTTTCTTCGCAGTTTTCAATTGATCAATCAACTGATTCTGTAAAAAAACATGCTGTAAAAGCTATGAAAGGGAAACGGCTAACATTGAACCTTACGTTTGTAAGATCAGAAGAAAATCTCCATGTGTATCGAATGCGTTTTTTAGTTCCGCAAGAAAAAATGTTCTGTTGTGGTAATCTATGCTTTGATTGCATTCGATTTAGAGACTAATTTAAGCACAGCCGCAAGATCCGCCAGAACCACATCCGCCACTGCAAGAGCTCTCGTCAAAGAACGGATTACCAGTTGGAACTTTAATCTGCTCAGAGACACTATATGCAATGATTTTGCTGCATTCCATCAATAAATTTTCAAGTTCTTTTTCTGCTTTCTTAAATTGAGCTATGTTTTCATGGAAATCAAGCTCTCGTTTAAGTGTACGAACTTGTGTTGAAACGGTATGAAAATCAGGATGATATTTACCGAAGCGCTGTACTTCTTCATACTGTTCTTTCAACTTGGCGAAACGAGCAATCATTTTCTGTGCTTCTTCATCTTGCTCTAGGTTATATTTTGACTCTCTATATGCAATTGCAACACTGGAATCGGCAACCATCTCTGCTAATGCTAAAGATTCTTCCAGTAATACATTTTGGTCTAAACTCATACGTCACACCTCCCTTTAGGTATGAGGTTTCTAATCTATTATAGCGGATATTGAATAGACTTAAAAGCATAGCAGTCCTGATACAAAAAATAAAACTCTTCTTATATCGAAGAGTTATCGAACTTGAACGACTATGTTTTTCTTAATTCCGTAATCAGATCCATCCTTTTTCTTCAGCTGCAAAGTAATTCTGTGTTTACCAGGACTCATATTTTTTATGATGAACATAGATTGATTTGCATTCATCTTCCACTTATTGTTTACAAAAACAGCAATATATCCGTCCTTATTACCAGGTGTCTTTGTTAGACCTCCTTGGAAAGAGAACCTTGAAATAATATTTTCAAAATAGATGCGCTGTTTTTTCACATGATAGTTGACCGCCCAGTCTTTATCCATTATTGGATATGAAGCAGATACCTCAACAGCTTTTGATTCTTGAAGTTTGGTCTCAGAAAATCCTTCATAAAATTTAGTTATCATAAACAGTGCAAGCACTATAACCACTAATAAACCGCCTGTATAGATCCTTCTGTTTCTTATTTTCATAAAAAAACCACTCCTTATAGAAGTAGTTTTTTCCTTTTTTCTTTTTATTATCCCTTAAGATGCCTTAACCGTTGTTAAGAGAGTCTGGCATCGGTTGAAAATCATTGGGCATAGGAGCACTACTTCCTTTTACTTCGTCACCCATTACAGAGATAAGTTCCATTAACAGTCCAAAATTTTGTACCTGTTGATGAAAACGATCTACTCTCTGACCGAAAGTACGTCCGTAAAACACTTTTGCACCCTCTTCCAGCTCAGATACTGAAAAAGGGTTTCTGCTTAATTTCCTATACCACTCTGGTTTTTCTCTTATATAATATTTCAAGTCAGGTCTTGTATTTAAGTACTCTAGGATTTCTCTTCGCACGCCGCACACATCCTTTTAGTCCCTGTATGAAGGATAATCATTCATTCTCTTTTCGGGCAGCTGGTTCGGTCTGTCAGACTGATTGTTAAATTGCTGTAATAGTTCTTGAACCGCATCCATTAGACTGCCGAATTGAGATAAATATTTTTGTACATCAGTGATTTGAAGTTTACTTAAACCTGCTACAATATCCCCAACTGTAAGTTCTGTTCTTGTCTTATCAGACTTAGAGCGTTCTTCTTGTTTTTCTTCTTTGTCTTTGTCTTTTGCGTACTGATTCCAGCTTTCATGTTCTTCACCTAAAACAATCCAATCCTGATAAACTTCTTTCCAAGGCCTTTTATTCTTCTTCACTTCCTTAATTAAATCAGGATGTTTATGAACGAACTCCTTGAAACTTTCTATATCAGTCTTTACCACAGAATCCACCCCCAGCCATCCACTGACGAATGATGTTTACTACATGATACATAAGTGCCCATAAATTGGTGCGCCCATTTTTTAGATTTTAGATTGCGTGCAAAGTTGATTCTGTTTACTTTATTCTCATCCGCCCAAAAAGGTACAATAAAAATAAAAAAAGATTGAGGGAGAGAATATTGGAAATTAAGGACGAGTGGAACGAATTTTATGAAACCAGTACGGAACAAGAGAAACATGTCATGAAGCTTTTTTTAGACAGTATAAAATTAAAACGAGAAAAGGATCACATGACACATATCGCTTCTTTATTAGATTTTAAGACGACTAGAATCAACGAACATACTTTAGAAATGGAGATGCCTAATTCACCCTTGCTTGATAATTCAATTGGCATATTACATGGCGGCTTAACAGCTACCCTATTGGATACAGCAATGGGCACAATGGCCAGTCTAGTTCCAGGTAACAAAAGAGGAGCTGTAACTGTGGAGCTAAAAGTGGACTACTTAACACCAGGTGTCGGAGAATTGTTTATATGCCGTGCTGAAGTCGTTCATAATGGCAGACAATTAGTTCGCATGGATGGAAAGGTACGTAACGAAACCGGCACGTTAATCGCTTCTGCTTCGGGCACCTTCTTTAAACTTGCAGAATAATACACTAATTCATCTAAAAAAAGGCTGAACTTTTATGGGTTCAGCCTTTACACGATCGATTTACTCTATAGGTACCAAAAAATTTTGAGTGTAATACTTATTATCTACACCTACTCCTAGATGAGTATATTCATTGTTTAACAATGTGTTTCTATGCCCTTCACTGTTCATCCAGCCTTCTACTGCTGCAATACCATCCGTATAGTTCGCCGCTATGTTTTCACCAGCTTGGAGAAACTTTACATCTTTTTGCTGCAGCCTGTCTGAAAGCGTTCTACCATCCTTACTCTCATGGGAAAAATATTGCTGATCCAGCATATCTTTCGAATGGAGATACGCTACCTCAGAAGTCTTTTTTTCCCATTTTAACGGGTTTTTTTCATATTTAAGACGGATGATGTTTGTTAACTCAAATACTTGTTGTTCTTCAGATTGATCTACTTTATTCTGTTCATCTTCGCTCAATTGTCCAAGCGGTGGCAGATCGCCACGATATACGATAGAATATGGTCTCTGTTTTAATAATACATCTGAAGTGGTGTACCTTACACTTGAAAGCTGATTCGTAAACTTATCAAAATAAAGCTGTACCCAAACACTATCATTCAACTTAATAAGCGGTCGTAGCATAACTTCCTGCTCAGATAGTTCAAATCTAAAAAAATCTTCTCCATCATTGATGGTAATGTCACTCTCAATCGGAAACTTCTGAATGATCGTGTTTGAATTTTCTCCGATCGTAAATGGTGAGGTGTTCACATCAGATCCGATGACAAACAACGTAACTACTTTACCGTTTTCAACACCCGCTTGAAGATATCCTTTTGGACTCTTGTTTCCATAGATATACCATTCATAGCCATAACTTGATGGATCGATCCTCTCAGGTTCTCCCCATTGTTTTTTAAATGCTGCTATATCTTTACCTACCCAATTGGAAACAGCATCATCAGGAATCTTTAGTGTTTCTTCTATGTACTCTACTTTTGTATCTGGCTTTTCTTTCTCGACCGTAAATTCTGGCAGAACATCATAAAAAAACAAACCGATCAAAATAAAAACGGATAGGAAAAAAGTAACCAATCCTCGCATAATGGTTCCCCCTATATCTTTCTTCTCTTCTTAGTTTAGCATAGAGGGTATGTGTTTGGATGAACCGTTTAAAAAATAAAACAGCTCCACTATGAACGGAACTGTTTATACCATCGATATCAATTATTGAATTTGATCTCGTTGCTCTGAAACTTGTGTAAGGGTATGTCCCGCAGCAGAGTCACTCTCTTTAGCCAGAGATAGATCTCCTAAAGAAATAATTCCTACAAGCTTATTGTTCTCCACGATCGGAAGCCTTCTGATTTGTTTATCTGCCATAAGATCTGCAGCTTCTTCTGCCGTCATATCTAGAGAACCTGTATACAGATCTTCACTCATAACGTCTGTTACTTTTGTAGAGCCTGGGCGTTTTTCAGCAACTCCTCGAACGAC
This sequence comes from Bacillus sp. E(2018), assembly GCF_005503015.1. Lineage (NCBI taxonomy): Bacteria > Bacillati > Bacillota > Bacilli > Caryophanales > Bacillaceae > Bacillus > Bacillus sp. E(2018). Next base: position 1,501,420 of record NZ_SCOL01000001.1, read on the forward strand.
TATATCTCGGTCTGTGATGACTCCTATGATCTGATCATTTTCACAAACTGGAATCACACCTACATCATCCTTCTTCATTTTTACCGCTACTTCATAAACATTGTCTAATGGCGTAACAAAATCTACATTTTTCGTCATGATCTCACTTACCTTTTTCAAATCCTTACCTCCTCTGAGATGGAAATCTATTCTTCTATATGCTTTACGAAAGAAAAACAAATATACGCACTTTTGACAATCATTGCATCTTTAGCGCTTTCATAATATCATTAAGAAGTGATTATTATTTTTTTATTGAATTCCTAGGAGGTTTCACAATGAAATTTGAAGAAAGCGGCTTAAACGGGAAGGTAGTTGAGTTTTCACTTTTAGAACATGTGATGGAAAACCATGGCATGATCCGTGCTGGCCAATGGGATTATGAACGTATTACATATGATTACAAATTCGAAGATATGACGAACGGCGATGTTTATTATTTCCGATTCCCATGTCATGTTATTGAAGCAGAAACTGAAACACCTCACGCGAAAGTTGAACTTGGAACACCTTATGTAGGAAAACATTATTATCCTCACGGTGTGGAATATGATGAAGCTTTTCCAAAACACGTTGTTAATCAATGCAACAAATTAATCGAAGCACTTCATAGTGAATTGCACGTGTAAAAAAACCCCTCTATCAAGAGGGGTTTTTTCTTATTCAGCAGCTCTTTCTGGAGATTGAGAGGAGTACCCTTCAAATAGTCTGCCACCATATGGAGCGATCACTTCGTCAACAAATTCAATAACGTTTAATTTGGTGCGATTAGAATAATAATCATCAAAAACAGAAGCAAATTGTTCTGCAAAAATTTCGTTGTATTCTTTCAAAGCACGAAGTATCCATTTTCCTTCTCCGATCCAGTGCCCATTAACACGTAAAACAAATTCATGTGTTCGATCCGCGAGTTTCGATACGATAAATAAATCTTCTAAAGCGTTCGTTGACCCTTCTAAATCGTTTAACAGATCTGTTAAGAAATATCGTGCTTGCTCTATCTCAATTGTTTTCCATGGAGTTGGACCTGCTTTTAATAGCTGTAAAGCTTCATTCTTAATTCGCGAAGCTTGGCCAGTATCTTGCAGAATAATACCTTCAGCACACATTTGAGGAAGGGAAGGTCTAGCCCGATCAATATTTTGCTTAAAGAAATGTTTGTATGTAAACATATTGTGAACAAAGACTTCTATCGGCCAATCATATTCAGTTAGTGATTCTCGATAAGATTCACTCACAGAACTGTCGATGATAATAATATCTAAATCAGAGCTTTCTGTTTCTTCTCCCCTCACTACGCTTCCTGCCAAATAGGCTACATCACAGTTTGGATAATGAGATTCTATAAATTTTTTTGCTGCTTGTCTGGCACTGATTCTCATGATTTTCTTTCCTTTCTACAGGGCATTACTTGTTAATTCGACATCTTAAGGGCAATTTCTTTTTTTTTTAGTAAACTTTGTTGTTTTGCAAGTAGTTGAATTGCGTTTCAGATGGCAGGCGGTAGCAACATTCGTACGTTTCACTCTTAAGCTTCTTACTTGCCTACCTGTCCTGCAGGAGTCACGCATCTTACACTTCGATCAACAGGCAAAGCAGTTAATAAAAAGATGTAAAAGCAATCAATCTTTTAGAAACAGCCTTTTAATAGAAAGTCACAAGTAACCATACTTTAGAAAAAATACCCTTATTATAAAATCATTTGATCCTTCTAGTGGAAGGTCGTCCCTTTGAGAGCATGACGCTGATACAGAGACCTATACACATATTTACACATAAAAAAAACCCGCAATCTATGCAGGTTACTTTAATTCAGGTTTAAATTGATTATTTTGTCTTTTTATCAATTCCAAATCGGCTTTATCACGCAGTCTTTCTTTTTTAACCCATCTCGTGAAGATCAAACCAAGTACAAATGCGTAAATTACTTCTTGGAAAATTTTCATTGTAACTCCACCTACGTGCTGATCTTCTTTAGGCGTCATCGTTTCATATAATTGAGGTACGTTTCGGTATGTTTCATATAGCTGGAAATCTGCAAACATGATTAGCGCACAAGCTGGAGTCATTAAAACTCCATTCGCAAACACGTATCCAATCTTTTTAATATCTGACAACGTATCAAGCTCTTTTACCGGACAAAGAACCGGCCACCACATCGTGTAAGCGGTAATTAATAATAAGGCATGATACCCATAATGAATGATAGGGTTTGAAACCGCTGCATCAAACACTAAAGGAATATGATACAAAGAAAATACAGAGTTAAAGATTAGCAACGCAAGCAAAGGTTTGGTAAGGAAATGAAAAATACGAGTAAGAATCGTTTTCTTACTTAACCAATTCTTCCATCTCACTTCAGGAATCGCAAGTATCATAAGAGGTGCGATCATTAAATAAAGAACGGCCATCTGAACCATGTGAACACTGAACAAATAATTGTGTCCCAAAACCTGAACAGGCGTACCTTTTATAATAATCATTAATAAAAGTGAAGCGATCATAGAAGTTTGCTGCCATTTCGTCGCTAGCATTTTACCTTGTTTATCTCGCGCGACAAACCAAAAGTAAACGACCCCAAGAATGATGGCTAAAACATATATAGAAGGCGGAAAAAGCTCGTACCAGTTATAGTCACTCAAACTAGTATGATGAACATGGTGATTATGATGCATGTTAGTCATCTCCTTTATAAAAGTACCCTTAAACACTATATCAATCATAGTTGGTACTTGTACGGAATAATAGTGACAATTCGTAATATTGTAACAAATAAAAAGGGCTGCATACGAGATGCAGCCCTTCCTTGATTACGATGTCCAAATAAGTCCCATTAAGGAAGCTACTGTAATAGCTGCAACCAATATACCACTTGCCATCCCCCAGATTGGGAAATCATGTCCTTTGTGGCTTAAGTGCATCCAAACATATAGCTGGAAGAATACTTGAACAACTGCCAATGTGAGGATAAACAAAACAGCAAATGAATCACTAATCTTGTCACTCCAGATCGCAAAAAATGCAACAATCGTTAAAAGAATCATCATGACAAAAGAAACGTTATGATGCTTACGCTCCTCTTTCAAGGCAAGTTTACGCTGAATCTCTTCGTGACGATGAACGGTAGTTTCAGGGTTTTGTGTGTGATTAGCCATGAGTTTAGCCTACCTTTCCCATTAGATAAACAACGGTAAAAATGAATACCCATACAACATCGACAAAGTGCCAATATAGAGCAAACAAATAATACTTTGGAGCATTAGATAATGTAATCCCTCTGTTCCAGTTTCTAGCTAACAAAGTTGTGATCCATAGAATTCCAAACAATACGTGGGCTCCGTGGAAACCTACTAACGTATAGAAAGCTGAACCAAACGCAGAGCTTGTAAACGTATGTCCTTCGTGAACATAATGTATGAACTCATAAATCTCTAGACCTAAGAATCCAAGACCTAATAACAATGTTACGAGGAACCAGCCTTGCAATGAACGTACTTTGTTCTGTTTTAAAGAAAGTACCGCGTACACACTCGTAAGTGAGCTAGTTAGTAGCAGCATTGTAGCTAGAAATACCAATGGCAGTGAAAATAGTTCTTCCCCAGATGGACCGTCTAAATGCATGTTTCTGAGACCAAGATATGTCCCGAAAAGTGTTGCAAATAATACCGTTTCTCCACCAAGGAATAACCAGAATCCTAAAAATTTATTCTTACCTTCAAGGGTAGCTTTTTCAGGATGAGCAGGGAAATTCGCATCAGTTAAACGTTCTCCAGCATTCATTAAGCTCTACCCCCTTTAATGTCTGCTTCAACTTCTTCTTTATGAATATGATACCCATGATCATCAATAATAGAACGAAGGAACATGGTGATCAATACAAGCCCTAGACCTGCTCCGGCTACGTACCAGTTTGAGTAGATAAAACCAAATCCAGAAATGAACATGCCTAAAGATAAAATGAACGGAAGAATCGATCCATTTGGCATATGAATTTCTCCTACAGGTTCTGCAGGTGTCATTTCTCCATTACCAGCTGTTTTTTCAACATACAATGCATCAAGTCCACGTACTAGTGGTGTTTGAGCGAAGTTGTATTCTGGTGTTGGAACTGGCATAGCCCATTCTAGTGTACGGCCATCCCAAGGATCTTTTGTTGTTGCATATTTAGATGATGCAGAAATGATGATGTTGATTAAAAGTACAACTGTACCTGCACCCATAAGAATCGCACCGATCGTACTTACAAAGTTTGCTCCATCAAGATCTTGTCCAGACATATATGTATAAACACGTCTAGGCATACCCATTAGTCCTAACCAGTGCTGAGGGAAGAACGTTAGATGGAAACCGATAAAGAACAACCAGAAGTTCCACTTACCAAGTGTTTCATTCAATACGCGGTTAAACATTCTCGGGTACCAATAGTATAACCCTGAGAACAATCCTAAAATCAAACCACCAACGATTACATAATGGAAGTGAGCTACTACGAAATAACTGTCATGATACTGATAGTCAGCAGCAGGAACAGAAAGCATAACACCTGTTACTCCACCCATTACGAAAGTAGGTACGAATCCAACTGCGAAAAGCATAGCTGTAGAGAAACGAATTTGTCCGCCCCACATCGTGAAGATCCAGTTAAAGATCTTAACACCAGTTGGAATCGCAATTGCCATCGTTGCTACAGCAAAGATCGAGTTGGCTACAGGTCCTAATCCAACCGTAAACATGTGGTGAACCCAAACCATGAATCCTAAAAATCCGATAAGTACTGTCGCAAAAACCATTGCACTATAACCGAACAAACGCTTATTAGAGAATGTAGAAATAACTTCAGATATGATACCGAATGCTGGAAGAATTAAGATATATACTTCCGGGTGACCAAAGATCCAGAAAATGTGTTCCCAGATTAAAATGTTACCACCCATATCTGGATTAAAGAAATTAGCATCAAATACACGTTCGAACATCAGTAAAAAGAAACCTACTGTAAGTGCAGGGAATGCGAATAAGATAAGTCCAGAAGTAACAAATGAAGCCCATGTGAACAATGGCATACGCATGAATGTCATACCTGGTGCACGCATGTTGATAATCGTTACAAGGAAGTTAATCCCTCCTGCAAGAGTACCTGCTCCGGCAATCTGAAGACCAAGTACATAGAAATCAACACCTGTATCTTCTGCTACAGTTGATAGCGGAGCATATGCTGTCCATCCAGCTTCAGGAGCTCCACCTAAGAACCAACTTAAGTTCAATAGCACTCCTCCGAAGAAGAATAACCAGAACCCGACTGCGTTTACATAAGGAAACGCTACGTCACGAGCTCCTAGCTGTAAAGGAACGATCGCATTCATGAATCCAAAGATAATCGGCATGGCTGCCAAGAAGATCATCGTTGTTCCATGCATCGTTAATAATTGATTATAAAGTTCACCAGTGAAAATCTTGCTGTCTGGTTCCATAAGTTGAATACGCATTAAAACTGCTTCAAGTCCTCCGATTAAGAAGAAGAAGCCACCAGCCAAAAGATACAGAATACCGATCTTTTTATGGTCAACGGTAGTGAGCCAATCCATTAACCCACTTCTCTTTTTGTGACTTTCGTGAGTTGCCACGGTGTAACCTCCTTTTTTGCAATGCTTAAGACTATTTCAATTTAAGACCTAACAAGTAATCCGAAACGGCATCAATTTCCTCGTCAGAAAGATTTACTTTAGGCATGTTGTTGCCTGGTTTAACTTCTTGAGGGTCCTTGATCCACTTTTTCAGATTTTCTTTATCATGTTCTAAGATACCTGCTACACGGTCTTTATCCCCAAAACCAGTTAAGCTAGGTCCTGTGTTCCCGCCGTTTTGTCCAACAGCGTGACAAGATAAACAGTTCTTTTCAAAGACTTGTTGTCCATCAGCATTAGCAGAAGATTTGTCGTCAGCCGCTTTATAGCCCGCAACCCAGTTCTTGTAGTCTTCTTTAGAAACAACTCTTACTTTAAAGTCCATCAAAGCATGGGATGCACCACAAAGTTCAGCACACTTCCCTTTGTACACTACGTCTGTCTGACTTCCCGTATCAAACCACATATAGTTCTTGTTTTTATCACCAGGGTTTGTATCTGTCTTACCAGCTAGTGAAGGAATCCAGAATGAGTGAATAACATCTGCAGATGATAATTCAACGTGTACTTTCGTATCTGCTGGAAGAACCAATTCCTGAGAAGTGATTAATTCTTCTTTCGGATACTCAAACTCCCACCAATATTGGTGACCAGTAACCTTAATGCTTAACTCGTTCTTTGAAGCTGGTTTTGCATCTGCAGAGAATTCAAATGTTCTCATAACAGTTGGTACAGCTAAGATGATAAGCAAAAGAATCGGAATAACTGTCCATAATAGTTCAAGCATGTGGTTACCTTCCACTTGCTTAGGTGTCGAATTGTCACCTTTTTTCTTTCTAAACTTCAATAATACGAATGCATAAAGAACGAAAACTACCACCAGGACCAGAATCATAATACTAATAGAGATCAGCATCAGCTGGAACTGTTTGTCAGCAACTTCACCTTGCGGAATTAAAGTTGATAGAGTCGGATCTCCGCACCCCATCAAAAGAAGAGCCAACATGGCAAATAAGGAAAGAAAACGCCCTTTTTGTAGCCATTTTTTCATCACTACATATACCCCACTTTCTCGTTGTAGTCTGTTTTGACTGAATGTTCTATCTATTCAATTCAAATAAATAGGTTATTTGAATGGAAATAGCAAAAATAAATGTACGCATTTTTTTTAAACAAGGATTTTCACTCTTATGAGTGATTACAAACGGTTAGCCTTCATCTATACTTTTTTATGAAAGCCCTTTTATGTAAAGGCGATTATAGGAACAGCACAATCGCGCTGTTCCAGTATAAAATCTATATGTTCACTAAGATCATAGCAACAAACATAATGGTCATATAATTTAACGAATATACGAACATCATGCGAGCCCATTTCATGTCATCCTTTGTCTTTAGCCCTGATAATGCTAGTATCAGCCAACCTGTTCCTAACACAGCAGCCAGGATCAAGTAGACGATGCCAAATTCAAAAAGGTAAAGAGACACAGGAAGTAATGCAGCTACATACCAGATCATCTGACGTTTCGTTAATGCGAAACCGGATACAACAGGAAGCATCGGAATTCCCGCTTTTCGATAATCTTCACATCGTTTCATCGCAAGCGCTAAAAAGTGTGGAGGTTGCCATAAAAACATGATTAGGAATAAGATCCATGCAACCCAATGCAGGTTTGCATCTACAGCTGCCCAACCGATTAAAGGCGGTACCGCCCCAGATATGCCTCCCACTACCGTATTAATAGAATGAGTTCGTTTGAGCCACATCGTGTAAACGACCACATATACGAAAAGCCCGATCAATCCCATTACAGCCGCCGTTAAGGTTGTCATTGCAAGCATAACTGTTCCGATTGCGGAAAGAATAATACCTACCCAAAGGACTTGATTCGCACTAATCCTGCCCGTAACTGTCGGCCGCTCAATCGTACGTTCCATCAGTTGGTCTATATCTCTATCAATATAGTTATTCAAGCAGCAGCCGCCTGCTATAACTAATGCTGCACCTAAAATACAAAGAACTAAATCTCCAATGTTGTCGGAAAATAAAAGATTGTTATATTTTAAAGCTAGAAAGAATCCAGCAAATGTCGTAATCAAGTTACTCATAACGATCCCGAGTTTCGCAATGGTCAAGAAATCTTTCCAGGTGCCTGTAGGATTCGCTTCGGATAGAGGTCCAGGTTCCATTACTTTGTTAGCGACTTCATATGCAGTTGGAGTTTTGCTCAACAGATACACCTCCTTTTAGAGTAAAATGTTCCAAATCTTGCTTTTGCTGTTATTTAAGCCCTCATTCATTCTATATGGGCTTGACTCTAAAATCAACGGTAAAAAAATGTCTTCATCTGTTCACAATATGTAAAGTAGAACGTTTTACCTATATGATAGGATAGTGATATATAAAGAATATATAAAGAAAATGTCCTCTAACATTATAAAACAAATCAAGTCCTTTGTATACTTCGACTAATATAGACACTATCTTATATTATTTGTACGATGGAAGTGTCTGGAATACTTGTTGAAAATGTTACAAATTTGTGAATGGTTATAGGACAAAAAAAGCAGGTGAATGATTTGAAAAGATTTTATCAGATTTATTCTATTATTACTTCACTAGGAATGTTGCTCGTATTGCTAATGGGAGCTGTTGTAACAAAAACAGGCTCAGGAGACGGATGCGGTAATTCATGGCCTCTCTGCTATGGAGAAATCTTGCCTACTGCACCTAAACTCGAAACGATTATTGAAGTAAGTCACCGGTTTGTGTCAGCATGGCTTGGCCTACTTGTAATCATACTCGCGATTTGGGCTTGGAGACGTGAACCACATCGCAAAGAAATAAAGATTTTGGCTGGATCAGCTGTATTCTTTATTATCCTTCAGGGGCTTTTAGGAGCCGCTGCTGTTATTTGGAGCCAATCTTCAGCCGTTCTTGCTTCCCATTTCGGCTTTTCACTCGTTTCGTTCGCTAGTGTTCTTTTAATAGCCATTCTTTCTTTTGAAAATCCTGATCGTCCTTTTATCGCGAAAGTATCACCAGGATTCAAAAAAAATATCTATTGGTTATTTGCGTATCTATATGCTGTTGTTTATACGGGTGCACTCGTAAGACATACCGGCTCAAGCATGGGGTGTGGTCCAGAGTTCCCGTTATGTAACGGAACCATTTTCGCAACGATAGGATCTCAAGCTAGCATTCATTTGTTACATCGTATTGCTGCTATCGTCCTATTTATTTGGATCGTATATGCTTGGTATCACGCTCGTAAATACTATAGCGATCAAAAAGTAGTAACAAAAGGATTTCAGTTCGCTCTACTATTCGTCATTCTCCAAGGTGTATCAGGAGCATTGATCGTTTATTCAAACCTAAACTTATTTGTGGCCCTTGGTCACGGATTGATCATCTCCTTCTTGTTCGGAACGCTGAGTTACTTAGCGCTAATCGTATACCGGAAATAACAAAAACCCAGGGTGCACATTTTGCATCCTGGGTTTTGTTTTATTTAATTAACTCAATAAGCAAATCGCCAGCAGCGATTCCTTCTCCGTTTTGAACAGAGATCTCTTTGACGGTTCCATCGAATGGAGCTTGAACCGTTGTTTCCATCTTCATAGCCTCCGTGATCATGAGATGATCGCCTTTTTTAACTTTTTCCCCTTTTTCAACCAAAACCTTGATCACTGTTCCTGGCATACTTGCACCGATCTGTGTAGGATTTGAAGGATCTACTTTTTGCTTTGCAGATACTGTTACTTTAGCACTTTCATCGATTACTACGATTTCACGCGATTGACCGTTAAGTTCAAAGTAAAGAACTCGTGACCCATCATTCTGCGCTTCACCGATTGATACGAGCTTCACGATTAACGTTTTACCTTGTTCGATCTCAACTTCAATCTCTTCACCAAGCTTCATTCCATAGAAGAACGTTGGGGTATCAAGAACCGAAATATCACCAAATTGCGAATACATTTTTTCACGATCCAAGAAAACTTTTGGATATAACGCATACGCCAAAACATCAAAACTTGTAACTTGGCGATTTATCTTGTGGAATAACGTTTCCTTCATGTCATTGAAATCTGCAGCTTCTAAAAGCTCTCCTGGCCTCACTGACAGAGGTTCTCTACCTTTTAAGACGATACGCTGCAGTTCCCTAGGAAAACCTTCATACGGCTGCCCTAGGTACCCTTGAAAGAATTCTACAACTGAGTCTGGGAAATCCAAGGATTCTCCTCGATCATACACATCATCTTCTGTTAAATTGTTCTGCACCATATAAAGAGCCATGTCACCTACAACTTTTGATGAAGGAGTAACTTTAACTACATCGCCAAACATGTCATTCACTCTGCGATACATCTGTTTCACTTCATCCCAGCGGTCCCCAAGACCAACTGCTTTTGCTTGCTGTTGAAGATTACTAAACTGTCCGCCTGGCATCTCATGCTCATATACTTCCGGGTCTGGTGCAGCCGAATTACTTTCAAAACCTGAGTAGTATTTTCTAATATCTTCCCAATAAGAAGATAAGTCTTTCACATAATCAATGTTCATCTCTGGTTGTCTATCGTTCCCTGCTAGTGCATAATATAGTGAATTTGCACTCGGCTGAGATGTCTGACCGGCCATTGAACTTACAGCAACGTCAACGATATCAACACCTGCTTCAGCTGCTTTAGCGTAAGTATAGATTCCGTTCCCGCTCGTGTCATGCGTATGAAGATGAATCGGGATATCAATCGCTTCTTTAAGAGCTGATACAAGGTCATAGGCAGCCTGAGGTTTTAATAGTCCTGCCATATCTTTAATAGCAAGAATATGTGCTCCTTCTGCTTCAAGTTCTTTTGCTAGATTCACATAATAAGTTAGATCATATTTTGTTCGGGTAGGATCTAAAATATCTCCGGTATAGCAGATTGCAGCCTCCGCAATCTTCCCTGTCTCACGAACAGCTCTAATCGCCACTTTCATGCCTTCTACCCAGTTTAAGCTATCAAAGATTCGGAACACATCGATTCCTGCCATTGCTGACTTTTTAACAAACTCTTCCACGACATTATCTGGATAGTTTTTATATCCTACCGCATTAGAAGCTCTTAGCAGCATTTGGAATAATACATTAGGAGCTTTTTCTCTCAATTTAATTAATCGGTCCCATGGATCTTCATTTAGGAAACGATAAGAAACATCAAATGTAGCTCCTCCCCACATCTCGAGTGAGAACATCTCTGGCCATAATCTTGCAGTCGGCTCAGCAATGTGAAGAAGGTCATTCGTACGAACGCGAGTCGCCAACAATGATTGGTGACCGTCACGGAACGTAGTATCCGTAAGAAGTAATTTCTTTTGATCCTTAATCCAACGAGCCACTGCTTCAGGTCCTTCAGCATCTAACAATTGCTTCGTTCCATTTGGAATCGGCTCTGATTGCTTTATTTTTGGAATACGAGGTTTTGCAAAATTAGGTTTATCCTGCTTTGCAAGTCCCGGAAATCCATTGATAGTTGTTGCACCAATATAGGATAGCATCTTCGTTCCTCTATCTTTACGCTTTGGAAAAACAAAGAGCTCACTGCTTGTATCAATGAAAGAAGTATCATAATCACCTGATAAAAACTTTTGATGTGTAACAACATTCTCAAGGAAAGCAATGTTTGTTTTGATACCACGAATACGAAACTCTTTTAAATTTCTTAACATTTTAGATGCTGCTTGCTCATATGATAATGCCCACGTAGACACTTTCACGAGTAAAGAATCATAAAAAGGTGTGATAATAGCGCCTTGGAATCCATTTCCGGCATCTAATCGAACACCAAATCCTCCACCAGAACGATAAGCCATGATCTTACCCGTATCAGGCATGAACTGATTAGAAGGGTCTTCTGTTGTTACACGTGATTGGATCGCATAACCGTGGCAATAAATATCTTCTTGCTTCGGAATACCAATTTCTTTTCCGTGTAATGGGTATCCTTCTGCGATAAGAATCTGCGATTGAACGATATCAATCCCAGTGACCATTTCCGTAATCGTGTGTTCTACCTGGACCCTCGGATTCACTTCAATAAAATAGAATTTACCATCAGGAGTTACTAGATACTCAACTGTACCTGCATTAATGTAACCTACATGTTCCATTAAAGATACTGCAGATTCACAGATAGCATGACGAAGCTCATCAGATAGAGAAACACTTGGTGCTACTTCAACTACTTTCTGATGTCTTCTTTGTACAGAACAATCGCGCTCATATAGATGTACTAGATTTCCTTCATGATCACCAAGAATCTGTACTTCAATATGTTTTGGATTCTCTACGAATTTTTCAACATATACTTCATCTTTACCAAACGCAGCTTTTGCTTCTGATTTGGCACGGTCATAACTTTCTGCAAGAGAATTTTCACTTCTGACGATACGCATTCCGCGTCCACCGCCACCCATTGATGCTTTGATGATGATTGGAAATCCATTGCTCTCAGCAAAGTCTCTTACTTCAGAAAGACTATTAACAGGTCCATCACTCCCTGGAATGACGGGGATGTTAGCATCAATAGCAGTTTGTCTTGCTTTGACTTTATCGCCGAAAACATCAAGGTGTTTTTGATTTGGACCAATGAAAATAATGCCTTCTTCATGACAACGCTCAGCAAATTCTTTGTTTTCCGACAAAAATCCGTAACCTGGATGAACCGCGTCAACACCATTCGTTTTAGCGATTTCAATAATGCCTTCGATATCAAGATAAGCATCGATCGGTTTCTTACCTTCACCTACAAGATAGGCTTCATCCGCTTTATAACGATGATAAGATCCCGTGTCTTCTTTTGAATAAATAGCTACTGTTCGTATATCTAGTTCGGTACAGGCTCTGAAAATTCGAATTGCAATTTCTCCTCGGTTTGCTACTAAGACTTTGCTGATTTTTCTACTCATACAAGTTCCTCTCCTTTTACCGTTACATGATAGCTTTTATCTTTCTGTTTACTTCGGGCTTTCTTTCAGGCGCTTTTTTGTTCAGATTTACTTTTGCAGAAATATTTATGAGAATCCCCATCGATGTTAGAAACAATAGAAGGGATGAGCCCCCGTACGAAATAAATGGCAATGGAACACCAGTAATAGGTAATAACCCAACTGCCGCACCTAGATTGACCACTGTTTGAATACCTATCATTCCAGCGATACCAAATGCTAATAAACTTGAATATGTATCAGTACTCTGCATGCCAATATAAAATCCTTTTATTACGATGTACCCTAACAAAGCGATGATAGAAAATACTCCAATAAAACCAAGCTCTTCTGCAATGATGGCAATGATAAAATCAGTATGTGGTTCAGGTAGGAATCCGTATTTCTGAATACTCTCACCAAGACCTGAGCCTGTCATTCCACCCGCAGCGATTGAGATATATCCATTCACGAGCTGATATCCGTCGCCGGCCGGATCTTTAAATGGCGCAAATGCTGCATCAAAACGGGAAAGCTGTTCTGGTGTTAAACGTAGGAATATCCCTAACCCTACAATACCCGCTAAAGCCGCCATTGAAAAAATATGTTTGAATTTTATTCCAGAGCAAAACAGAATAACTCCAGCAACACCCGATACGATAATGCCTGTCCCTAAATCTGGCTGCCTTAAAATTAATAGAAACATGATGGCAAAAATCGTTAGAGGCGGGATGACTCCTTTTTTGAAATCTTGCATCTTCCCTTGTTTCTTTGAATAGATAGCTGCCAAATAGATAGCTAGGGTTAGCTTGATAAATTCAGCAGGCTGAATACCGATCGGACCTATGTATAACCAGCTTTTGGCATTGTTCACCTCTCGTCCGAACAATAATACAAAAATCAATATTAGAATAGAGAAAACGACGATAGGCATCATTAGTTTCTTATAGATTTGAACATTGAACCTCATAGTAAAATACATGAGTCCAAGCCCAAATAGCAGAAAAACAAGTTGTCTTGTAAAGAAAAAGCTGCTGCTATAATCGTATTTATTAATTGTTACCCCTATACTCGCGCTGTAGATCATGACTAAACCAGCACTGCACAATAATAGCACGGCTACTATCAAAGAATAGTCATAGGGTCTTACTGCTTTTTTCACGTTGTTCACCTTTCTCCCCTCTTATGAAGTCTCGAAACTGCATCTTTATAATTATTAGATATTGTATCACATAAACCTTTTTTATTTATGATATAACACTGCAGCTTCTGCTTCTTATAGTATTTCGAAGGATGTATCGGCTTTTTGATGAACATCCTTTCATAAATGAAAATGACCTCTCAGAAAACCGAACTTGGTAAAAGAGAGCAACCACTCAAGAAAATGCAAGGAAATGTATGTATATAAAAAAATCCAGTCCAATTTACATTCTCGGACTGGTTGTAGATCATTTTTTCATTGAGGCATCGTGCAAAGCAGTTAACTGCTTTTCAAGTGATTCTAATAACTTCTTACCTGTTTCTTCTTCGACCAGGTTTAAACGGACTGCAAAATCTATTTCACGGGATAAACCAAACATTTGCGTATCCAATACTTCCTCATAGAGGGGACATTGTGGCATAGTTAAGTTTTCCATTTGAACTTCAATTAGTTTCAGGATTTTGTCTGCATCTGCTTTTAATAGTTCAAATGCCCTTTCCCGATGTCCAGTTGCCATCTCAGCTGACAATGATCATCCCTCCGTTCGACACGATTTCTACCTTTAAATATAAAGGTTTGCATAAAAAAAATCAACATATTACAGTATTCTTATAATCGTGCTATGCTTTTCATAGCGTTTTCAAATTCAAGGAGGTTTATATGGAATTCATCGTTGCATTAAACGGAAAAGTAAACTATCCCCTTACATTAGATCCAGGTGTATGGATTTTTGATGATAGAAAAGAGGATTTACACACATTGTTCGATTTCGATAAATTGAAGGAAAACGAGCAAGAAAAATACTTAAAAGAAGTGTCAGCACATTGGGACCGAGAATTACAGGAAGGTGCTGTTCCCCCTTCAGAACAAAAGAAACAAAGCTCAAAGAGCACTTTAAAAGAAACACTTTTAACAAGTTCATTTGCCATTTCTCTATCTTATTTTATCTATAATGCACAACCGCACCCTGACGCAGAAAAAGTTAGGATCGTGTCAGGGGACGGTAGCGTTGAAATCACTCTTGAGGAAGCTCAAAACGGCTATTTCGCCTTTTCTAATAATGGAAAACCGCTGAAAGAAGACGGTCCTGTTCATTTTTATTTTGGTGATGGGCGTAACAAAGAAAATCCGATCAAATACATTTCAGCCGTAACTATTCTTTAATTAAAAATGCAGACAGCTCATATATGGGCTGTCTTTTTTTCTTATCATTCACATTATCTATTATCTATAATAGGTCAGCAGCTATCTGAGCCAAAGATGAACGTTCTCCTTTTTCTAAACGAACATGACCACTCAACGCTTGGTCTTTAAACTTTTCTACTACATATGTCAGTCCATTCGTAAACTCATCAAGATAAGGATGGTCAATCTGTTGAGGATCTCCCAAGAGAACAATTTTACTGCCTTCTCCTACCCGCGTTAAGATGGTTTTCACTTCATGTTTCGTTAAATTTTGTGCTTCATCAATGATAATAAATTGATCCGGTAAACTTCTTCCACGGATATACGTCAGAGCTTCAACATGAATAGAACCTATTCCAGCTAAAATCTTTTCAAGTTCCCCGGATTTTTTTGTATTAAACAAATATTCTAAGTTGTCATAGACCGGTTGCATCCACGGTTTTAATTTTTCTTCCTTTTCTCCAGGCAAGTATCCAATATCTTTCCCCACCGGAACGATCGGACGAGCGATAAAGAGTTTTATATAATCCTTCAAGTCTTCTGTTTGAAGCAATGCTGCAGCGAGAGTAATCAGTGTTTTTCCAGTTCCAGCTTTACCAATCAGCGTCACGAGCGGTAAATCTTTTCTGAGAAGTAACTCAAAAGCCATCTTCTGCTGAACATTCCTTGCTCGAATTCCCCATATTTGTTCTGAATCATATCGAAGAGGCTTTAACGCCTTACCGTGTTCATCGACTTTTCCAAGAGCAGAAACAGATGACCTAAACACATCTTTTAAGATTACAAATTGATGAGGATGGAATGAGTGACCTGTCAACTCGATCAGTTGAAGTTCGTTTTTTTCGTAAAATTTATTCAACAGATCACCTTGTACATAAATTTCCTTATAGCCTGTGTACGTTTGATCATTCTTGTCTATAACGCGATCGCTCAGAAAATCTTCAGCTTCAATTCCAAGTGCGTCTGCTTTTACACGAACGAGCACATCTTTTGAGACGAGTATAACTTTAATGCCGCTTTTCTTTTCTTCTTCCTCTTGTTTAAGGTTTAAAGTTACAGCGAGTATACGGTTATCGTTGGTTTGTTCCACAAAGGTTTCCTGAAGCCTTTTAAAAGATTTATGATTGAGTTCTACACGAAGGGTACCACCATTTTCAAGCGGAACACCTTTATGAAGCTGTCCTTTTTGTCTGACTCTATCGATCAGACGAGAAACCTCACGTGCGTTTCTTCCAATTTCGTCCATATAACGTTTTTTTGAATCCACTTCTTCTAACACGACTGCAGGAATGATCACTTCACTATCTCCAAAAGATTGTATGGAATACGGATCCTGCAACAGTACGTTCGTATCTAGGACGTATCGTTTATTCAACATTCAGCCTCCTGACTTAATGTGTACTTGAAATCGTTATTTAATTGCATGTTTATGGACTGCCTATTAAAAATGTATGTACAAAGGAATAAAGTTAGAAGAATGTACAAAAAATAACGAAAATGAACTGGAAGGATGAATGTCATTGAAAATATTCCGAATCGTAGCCGTCCTTAGTGCAATATTCGTACTGTTTGGCTGCATGAACAATAATAATGATAACGCTCAAAATGACCAGAACACTCCTAGGCTCACAAAAGTGAACCAAACGGCAAACAGCAAAAAGCCTCATCAGCCAAAAGGCTCTCAAGAGATATCAAGGCACCTTGTAGGACTAGCAACAGGTATTCCAGGTGTTGAGGATGCTACAGCTGTTGTATTAGGCCCTTATGCAGTCGTTGGGATTGATGTAGATCGCAAGCTTGATAATTCTAAAGTGGGATCGATCAAGTATTCTGTAGCTGAATCATTAAAAAATGATCCGAATGGAAAGAATGCTCTTGTTACAGCTGATCCTGATACAGTAGAAAGACTTCGTCAGATGGGTAAACAAATCCGTCAAGGCCATCCGATCGGAGGAATTATGAAAGAGCTAGCAGGTATTGTTGGAAGATTAATGCCACAAGTACCTCATAGCATTCAGACAAAAAAGCCGTCTCCAACGGAAACGAACAATAGTCAATTATCCAAAAGAGAACAACAAGAGCTTAAAAACCAACAACAAAAACAAGAAAAATCAGATAAAAACCAACCTCAAAGATTGAATGAAACGTGATTTTTGAGAAATGGAAAAGACTCATGACGCTTTTGATCATGAGTCTTTTTTACACGTTAACACAGGTGATTTGTCGGAAATCGGATACTCGTAATTAATTTAAATTTTCGTATTAAACAAAGTGTGTTCGCTACCCCTTACCTAAAAATTTTGAATAAAGGTTTTTAAAGTATATTTCTTACATTTATCTCAATTCTCTTCTTACGCTAAGTATCGTTCATTTAATTTTCCAATTTCTTTATGGTATACTGGTTGAAAGAGGTGAAATACAATGCGTGTAAAATGCGTATTATGCGATAATATTGAAGTTATTGAAAATGAATGCTCCCTTGCAAAAAAATTAAGAAACCGTCCTATACACACGTTTATGTGCGAGTCTTGCAGAGAACGCATAACGCGAAAAACCGCGGAGCGTGAAGCTACCGGTAATTTCACATTATATCGAAGTCCGGATACCAACAATGATTGGTAATAACAAAAGAATTATTTCATGGATTTTATTTGGTACCGTCGCCGGCGTTCTGCTGGCTTGTTTTTTTTACATTCCAGAAGTTCTATTTGGAATGAAACTTTACACATTTTTATTAAATATTGATTTTCTGCCTCTTCCCGATTCCATTATCTATAATGAACCTTTGCAGTTCGTTCTTCATATTATCATCGCGATTATTCTTATCGCAGTTGTAGATTTACTTTGCAAAATCTATGATCACCCTTATCAGATCTCTTTAGTCATCAATGGAGTCATGTCGTTCACCTTTTTTCCCCTTTACCACCTAGCTGTGGAAAAGCCTTTTTCAGATTCATTAACGGTACCATTCTTACTTTGGTTACTCGGCCACTTACTCTTCGCGATCATAATTGCATATTTCGTAGCTCAGCTTAACAAAAAAAAGAGTACTGATTAATCAGCACTCCTCGTTAAATCTTGGTTCACTTTGAATTCCTTTGTATAAAGCATCAATACTGTCTATAAAAAACTTTTCCGAGCTTTCTATGCTGTTCACTTCATACTTTACTTCATAGTAAGGACCTGAAGTTGTTACAGCAATGATGTTCACGTGATGATCTTCAGAAAGAATCTCAGTGAAAAATTCAAAAGTCTCCTTAGCTGCAAGATCATGGGGTCTTTCTTCATGTACTTTCTTAATGCTCAACCAATTAGATAGAGCGTCAACAAGCTGCATATAAGATCCCCCTATCAGCCATTTTCTTTCTTGCTCTGATGAAGCCGGACTTTATAGATGATTAAAATGAGTGCAGCTACCATCAATCCTTCAGCAACCGGTAACCCTATACCGAAAAATGCTAGTGGCAAACATCCGATAATCAAAAACAAATAGATCACTACCGCTTTTAACGGCGGTAGTTTTTTTGCAAATCCTAACTTAAAAACAATGATACTTAACACTGTTATGATGAGATATAACAGCAGAAAAGCTCTGACAGGATCGTTTTCAATCCCTAGCAACAATGCCATGGAGGATGAATCTTCCCCTGTCGCTTTCATGATTTCTTGTTCCTCCACGATTCCCACTCCCGATCGTTTTGTTAAGAAATACGTTTAGCCTTGAGCAAGTTTCTTTTTCTTTTCTACTCTTTCACGCTCGTTCTTATCAAGCACTTTTTTACGAAGACGGATGCTCTCAGGTGTTACTTCGCAATACTCGTCATCGTTCAAGTATTCTAATGCTTCTTCTAGTGACATGATACGAGGCTTCTTCATGCTTACTGTTTGGTCTTTGTTTGCAGAACGCATGTTAGTCATCTGTTTTACTTTAACGATGTTAACTGTAATATCGTTCTCACGAGTGTGTTCCCCAACGATCATACCCATGTATACTTCAGTTCCTGGCTCAATGAAGATCGTACCACGGTCTTCAACACCCATGATTCCGTATTGAGAAGCTTTACCGTTTTCCATAGAAACGAGTACACCTTGGCGACGTCCACCAACGTTACCAGCAACCATTGGCTGATAGCTGTCGAACGTGTGGTTTAAGATTCCGTATCCACGTGTTTGTGTTAAGAATTCAGTTGTGTAACCGATCAAACCACGAGCAGGTACCATGAATTCAAGACGGACTTGCCCAGAACCATTGTTCACCATGTTCTTCATTTCACCTTTACGGTCTCCTAATGATTCCATGATTGCACCTGTGTACTCTTCAGGAATGTCAATTTGAACATGTTCAACCGGCTCGCATTTTACGCCATCGATTTCACGAACGATTACTTCAGGTTTTGATACTTGAAGCTCAAATCCTTCACGGCGAAGATTTTCAATCAAGATTGAAAGATGAAGCTCACCACGACCAGAAACGGTCCAAACATCCGGAGAATCCGTGTTTTCTACACGAAGACTTACGTCTGTTTCAAGCTCAGACATCAAGCGTTCTTCAATTTTACGGCTCGTTACATATTTACCTTCACGACCAGCGAATGGTGAGTTGTTAACTAAGAAAGTCATCTTCAACGTTGGCTCATCGATACGAAGAACAGGAAGCGCTTCTTCTTGACCTTCAGGACATACTGTTTCCCCTACGTTGATCTCTTCCATTCCAGATACGGCGATTAAGTCTCCCGCTTTTGCTTCGTTGATCTCGATACGCTTTAAGCCTAAGAAACCAAAAAGTTTTGTAACACGGAACTTTTTAACGGATCCATCAAGCTTCATTAGTGAAACGGCTTGACCTACTTTGATCGTTCCACGGAATACACGGCCAATACCGATACGGCCAAGATAGTCGTTGTAATCAAGCATTGTAACTTGGAACTGAAGTGGCTCAGAACTGTTATCAACTGGAGCTGGAATTGTATCGATAATCGTATCAAGTAAAGCTGTCATATCTTCATCTTGCTTGCTTGGGTCCATTGAAGCAGTCCCTTTAAGTGCAGATGCATAAACAACCGGGAATTCTAATTGATCTTCTTCAGCACCTAGTTCAATGAATAGATCGATTACTTCATCTACTACTTCTTCAGGGCGTGCAAAATCACGGTCAATTTTGTTTACAACTACGATTGGTGTTAATTTTTGCTCTAACGCTTTTTTCAAAACGAAACGTGTTTGAGGCATACAACCTTCATATGCATCGACAACAAGTAGAACACCATCAACCATTTTCATGATACGTTCCACTTCACCACCGAAATCGGCATGTCCTGGAGTGTCCATGATATTAATGCGTTTTTCATTATAGTTAATTGCTGTGTTTTTAGCTAGAATTGTAATTCCGCGCTCGCGTTCTAGAGCATTGGAATCCATAGCACGTTCGTTAACTTGTTCATTGTCACGGAAAGTTCCTGACTGATGTAATAATTTGTCCACCAATGTCGTTTTACCATGGTCAACGTGGGCGATAATTGCTATATTGCGTAAATCATCTCTTCTATTCAAATGTATTCTCTCCTTATATCCTATCTCTTTTTCTTATCATTTTTTGTTCAACTCGACTATTATATCACAAATTTACAGAAAGGCTTTTTCTTTTTATGTAAATTCGGTACACTTAATACAGTATAGACAAGTTTTTGGCTTTGGAGGTCATCATGAATATCATTTTCTTTTTTATAGCTCTATTAACGGCATTCGCCATATGCGGCATAGGTATAGCTATTGGCGAAAAAAGCTGGTTGATCTTTCTAATATCGATCGTTTCTGTATTTGTACTTATGGGATATGGTTTTACTCTTAAAAAGAAGCAAAGAGAACGTTCATGATCGAACGTTCTCTTTTTTCTGTGTTTTATATTAAGTGATCTAACATTTCTTTATGCAAGCCAGGCTTTGCTGCCAGAATGCTATTTTGTTCGAGAAGTTGAACAGGTTCACCGTCCGTTCGGCTTACGATAGCACCGACCTCATTCAAAAGGATTAAACCCGCCGCAAAATCCCACGGTGAAAGTCGGAGAGTCATATAGGCATCTAGTCTACCCGATGCAACATAAGCGAGTTCGATCGCAGCAGATCCATATGATCGACTCCCTCTAGACTTTCTGATGATCTGCTGTACATGCTCATGATTGATACGTCTGTTCGGACTAACCCAAGTAGCATTAACTCCAACCACAGATTCAGATAATGTCACTTCCTCTAATCTCGGTAACTTCTTACCATTTAAATAAGCACCTTCACCTTCTTTAGCAAAATAAAGGTTACTTCCCTCCACATCGTAAATCAGTCCTAATTTCCCAATACCATCTTCATAAATTCCAACTGAGATCGCAAAGTTAGCTTGTTGATGAATAAAGTTTGTCGTGCCATCGATCGGATCGATGATCCATATCACACCTTTAGAGTTCCCTTTAATCTCATCTCCATAGCCTTCTTCTCCAAGCACTCTATGATCTGGGAAAGATTGTTGGATCTTCGTTATAAAGAATTTCTCAATGCTCTTATCCATATCGGTGACAAGATCTGCAATATGGGATTTATATGTAATCGTTAATGTGTT
The DNA here is from genome assembly GCF_005503015.1 of Bacillus sp. E(2018). NCBI lineage: Bacteria > Bacillati > Bacillota > Bacilli > Caryophanales > Bacillaceae > Bacillus > Bacillus sp. E(2018). The sequence continues at coordinate 1,523,045 of NZ_SCOL01000001.1, forward strand.
CTGAAAAGAATCTTTTAAGAGCTGCGCGGCTTCAAGTGTCCATGTCTTCAAGTGTTTCTCAATATTCATCATTTCTTCGTTCGTCATGTTTTCACTCCTAACCTTTCTTATAGTATAAGTCAATTTCATTCTCTTCACAAAAAAACGAACCATCCGTTCATGATGGATTCGTTTTTGTTATCCGCTATCAGCTTGGATCATGCTTCTAATCTCACGAGCTCCAGCCTTAATCGTTCGAGCTTACGCTTTGATTCGTTGATCTGTTTCTGATCTTTCGCTTTTAAAGCATCAAACAAAGTAGCTAGTTCATAATCAATCTCAAGTTTTAATACTGGAATTCTTCTTTCTGCATCCGTTCTTTTCAATGTGTTCATTACTTGTTTCATTTCACCGGCACATCCTTTCTTTTCTCGTTATCTTCTTTTCTTCATTTTATGAAGCAGCCATGTATATGGAAACGGCACTTTGCGGAATCTAATGCAAACATTTTTTTATAAAGCTTTTCATATGTTAAAATTCTTTGTAGCACTTGACGACCAGGAGGATTTTCAAATGACATTTAACGGATTTAATGATTCAGACTTTAAGGTTTTCCAAACACAAGGACTTGATGAGCGTATGGAAGAAATCATCAACCAGATTCGTCCAAAACTCGAGGCCTTAGGGAATAAATATGCAGAAGAACTAAGTGCACTTACTGGAGAAGAGATGTTCTTCCATGTTGCAAAACATGCTAGAAGAACGGTAAATCCTCCAAAAGATACTTGGGTAGCTTTTGCACCTAATAAAAGAGGTTATAAGATGTTGCCACATTTTCAAATAGGACTTTGGGAAACTCATGTTTTTGTTTGGTTCGCACTCATCTACGAAGCCCCAATAAAGGATGCATACGGACAAATAATTCTTAAGAATTTAAACAAGATCAAGAAGAGTATACCTAACGATTTTGTATGGTCTGATGATCATATGAAGCCTGATAGCACTCCACATCGAGAAGTAAAAAAGGCACGTTTAGAAGAAATGGCAACCCGTCTTAGTACGGTAAAAAAAGCAGAATTACTTTGCGGCGTACGCATTGAAAAAGATGAAGCAGCAACCATGAGCGAGAAAGACTGGTATGAACGAATTGATGAGACATTTAAAACGCTCTTACCTCTGTATGAACTAAGAAAGAAGCTATAAATAAAAATAGTGGCAAGAAGCAGAAGAGTTTCGCTGCTTCTTACCACTAGTATATTGCCGTACAACAGAAATGTATGGGTAAGTATCATCATTGTTAGAAAAGTGTTAGAAAAGGTTGTTTAATCTTTGTTTAATGTCTTCAGACTCCGCAACCATCCTATTAAACAATTCTTCTACTGAAGGCACATCATTAATTCTCCCGATAATTTGTCCAGCCCACCCAAATCCTTCGTTACTTCTTCCTTCATAAATAAATTTTTGATTCGCCTCTCCACTAATATAATCTTTTAAGTGTTGATATGTACCACTCTTATTTTCTTCTTCTAAAATTTTTAGTGTGAAATCTGTTCGTAGCGTTCTGCCGGGTGCACCTAGTGTCCTCTTGATAACCACTGTATCTAATTCCGAGCTTTCAACAACAAGCTGTTTATATGAAGGATGTGCGTGAACACATTCTTTTGTAGCGATAAATCTTGTACCCATCTCAATCCCTTCCGCACCTAGAGCAAGAGCAGCCATTAGTCCTTTTCCATCCCCTATACCTCCTGAGGCGATCACTGGGATTGAAACATTCTCAACGACTCTGGGAACTAAGACAAATGTTCCCGTGTCATCCTTCCCGATATGGCCACCGCCTTCTTGACCTACTGCCATCACAGCATCTGCTCCTAATTGTTCTGCTTTCATGGCTTGTCTAACACTCGACACGAGTACTAATGTTTTTATTCCTGTATCTTTCAAACGATCTAATACAGGCGCAGGATTCCCTCCTGTTACACTGATTACTTCCACCCCTTCTTCGATTGCCGTCTCAAGCATCTCTTCATAAGGTCTTCCATGTTGTCCAATCGCAAAATTAACTCCAAAAGGATTTGATGTTAATTTTTTTGTTCTTTGAATTTCAGTTCTCAACATGCTTGAATTCGATAATGACATAGCTGTAATCTGACCTAGTCCACCAGCGTTAGAAACGGCTGAAGCAAGTTCAGAATACGCCAAGTATGCGAGGCCACCTTGTATAATCGGAAATTTAATATGTAAAAGTTCAGTAAGTCTAGTGTTCATTTATTTCCTCCTTGAAAATTAAATCATTTACTTACATCTTCATGCATTTTCTGTTATACTTCTTTTGTTTTATAAAAAGATGAAATTTATTATAAGTTAACGATAGATGAGGTGTAGAATACATTGTCTCAACACGAAACCCCTTTATTTACTGGTTTGCGTGAACATGCAAACAAAAACCCATTGCAGTTTCACATTCCTGGTCACAAAAAAGGACAAGGAATGGATGAAGAATTTAAAGATTTTATTGGACAGAACGCATTATCAATTGACCTGATTAACATTACTCCTTTAGATGACCTGCATCATCCAAAAGGAATGATTAAAAAAGCACAAGCGCTTGCAGCACAAGCTTTTGGAGCAGATCATACTTTCTTTTCTGTACAAGGAACAAGCGGTGCCATCATGACGATGATCATGTCTGTCGTGTCACCAGGAGATAAAATTCTCGTACCACGAAACGTGCATAAGTCAATTATGACAGCTATTGTGTTTTCAGGTGCAACTCCAATCTTTATCCATCCTGAAATTGATCACGAGCTTGGAATTTCACACGGCATCACGCCTGACAGCGTAGAGAAAGCTTTAAATCAACATCCTGACGCGAAAGCGGTACTGGTCATCAACCCGACATATTTTGGTTTTGCAGCTGACTTAAAAGGGATTGTAGATATTGCTCATCGGTTTGAAGTACCTGTTCTTGTAGATGAGGCACACGGCGTTTTGATCCACTTTCATGATCATATGCCCCTTTCTGCGATGCAAGCTGGAGCAGATATGGCAGCAACGAGTGTTCATAAATTGGGCGGCTCACTAACAGGAAGTTCTATATTAAATGTAAAAGAAGGACTTGTATCGCCACAACGTGTGCAAACCATTCTTAGTATGATGACTACGACATCGACATCCTATATCCTTCTTGCATCATTGGATGCTGCTCGTCGCCGTCTTGCAACTGAAGGGTATACACTCATTGAAAAAACGATTCGACTAGCCAACGAAACTCGAGCAAAGATCAATGATATTCCTAATCTATATTGTGTAGGTGAAGAAAAACTTGGAACTTCCGCTACATTTGATTATGACCCATCTAAGCTTTTAATCTCAGTAAAAGATCTTGGTATTACAGGGTATGAAGCTGAAACATGGCTACGTCAAAACTTTAATATTGAGGTAGAGTTATCTGATTTGTACAACATATTATGTTTGATTACAACGGCTGATCATGAAAAAGATACGATGGTCCTCGTTCAAGCGTTATCTCAACTTTCTGATGAATTAAGTCATTCAAAGAATGAAGAGATAAAATCGATACCTGTACATGTTCCAGATATACCTGTGCTTGCACTATCGCCTCGTGATGCATTTTACGCAAATACAGAGAGTGTACCTTTCGAAGAATCTGCCGGCAGGATTATCGCAGAGTTCGTAATGGTCTATCCGCCAGGAATACCGATCTTCATCCCTGGTGAAATTATTACGAAGGAAAATTTGGAATATATTAAAGAAAACCTTGAAGCCGGTCTACCGGTTCAAGGCCCAGAAAATGCAGATTTAAAGTACTTGAAAGTTATTCAAGAACAAGTTGCTATTCGATAATTATCCACAAAAAAGAAGACCTATTGAGGTCTTCTTTTTTTCTTACTTATCTAAGTTCGTTTGCTCATGGCAATGCGGGCATGTGTTTGAATATAAAGTGGTCACTTTTTCCTCTTCAAAATGTTCAATTGTAGTTTCACACGTTTGGCAAATGATTACTCCCATCCGTCCCATCTCCCTTCACATTTTGAAAGCGCTTACGTTTATATTCTTATATTATTATGTCACATTTGATTTGTCAACACATTTAGTATAACACATTAAAAAAATATGTTATTTAATCATATTGTTCTATCGTTTGAATGTTCGGTACAGCTTCTTCAAAGAAAAGCGCCAGATCCTCAGCTTCTTTAAGTGTTTTAATGTGAAAAGCCTGCTTGATATATTCAAGATTCCCTATATCATTTGAATCTAATAACGCTGACCTTCCTGTTTGCATGCATACTACTAATGGTTTACCAAAAAACATATTCGTATAAACAATGCCAAAATCATACCTAACTGTATCTGTAGTAAAACCTACAAATCGGACATTCACGGACTCACTCTCGTCATACAATTTTTCGAACCATTCCATATTACCCCTCCTCGTATGATTACCTCGTTCATCGATCGGGTCGTTTCATTACTGGAATTGAATAAGTTATACTAATAGAAATGTCATTGAATGTAAGAGTAATTCCCTCATTTCAGAAGTTTCAAACCACATTTGTCAAAATCTTCTTACAATATGATATACTATTAGTATGTTAATATGACGATAAAAATTACAAATTGGAGTGGATTACATGTCTCAAAGCGCCTATGTTAAACTTGTTCCCGCATCTGTAAAACAAGTAATCACATTAGATGAACTCAAAGACCTTCTGCTGTATTACCGTTCCATCACAACTAAAACTGGCGAACAATTATCATGGGGTTATGGTGAAGCGGCATTTCCGTACACGATTGAAGAAAAAGCAGAAGCTGAAGGAAGATGGTTTTATTTAAAAGGTATAGATCAAAGAAAAAATAGATATATTTTAGTTGGTGTCGGAGAAGAAGAAGAAGATGCTAACAACAAAAAACATTACATACAATTTACACTAACTGACATTTCCACTCATGGTGATAAAGGCAAAGCTAATGAGTTCTGTAAGTTTATTGCTTCAAAATTAAAAGGTGAACTTCACCTTTTTAATGGCAGAGTGATGTATTATTATCCTAAGAAATAAACGAAAAATGTATTAATAACACTTAAATTTTTTATGCTCTTAAGCGTTTAAAAAATAATGTCAGGTTAAAAGTTCTTTTCCTATAAGATATACGAGAGACAACGTTGTCGTCATGTTCAAAGAGACTGCTTTACTTAAATTAAAACGTTGAGCAACCAAAAAATTAAAATAACCAAACATGCATAATAAAATGATCTCGTAAAAACGATGGTCATGATGGGAAAGGAATAATACGAAGGAATAGCCTGACCACATAATCATTTGAATTAACGTGCACAAGAAAACTCTCATTACTTCCTCCACATTTTATTAGTAAATTCTGCGAAAACCAGAGTTAAGTTAAGCTTTTTTAGACAAGTGCTTTTAAATAAAGATTATGATGCGTTTTCTTATATATGATTGAACAGAAAAAACCCCTTGTGAGCTGCGAACAGTCCAAGGGGTTTTGCATTCATATTTATTTTACAATGTGTACTGGAAGTCCGATTGCAACTTCAGCTGCTTCCATAGAAATCTCACCGAATGTCGGATGAGCGTGAATCGTCATAGCGATGTCTTCAGCAGTCATACCCGCTTCGATTGCTAATCCTAGTTCCGCGATCATATCAGATGCATTTCCACCAGCAATTTGAGCTCCTAATACAAGTCCATCTTCTTTACGAGTGATAAGTTTCATGAAACCATCTGTTTCGTTCATAGATAGTGCACGACCGTTAGCTGCGAATGGGAATTTAGATGCTTTTACATCGAATCCTGCTTCTTTAGCAGATTTCTCATCGTAGCCAACTGTAGCAAGTTCTGGATCTGTGAATACTACAGCAGGGATAGCCATGTAGTCGATCTCTGCAGCATGTCCAGAGATTACTTCCGCTGCTACCTTACCTTCGTAAGAAGCTTTGTGAGCAAGTGCTGGACCTTCAACTACATCACCGATCGCATAGATACCGCTAACGTTTGTTTGAGCTTTTTTGTTGATTTTAATCAGACCGCGTTCAGTCATTTCAACGCCAACTTGCTCAAGACCAAGTTCTTCAGTATTTGGACGACGGCCAACAGTAACAAGAACATAGTCAGCTTCAAAAGTCTTAGACTCACCTTTGATCTCAGCTGTTACAGTAACTCCGTCTTTTGTTTCTTCAACGCCTTTAGCCATAGCTTCTGTAAATACTTCTACATTGCCTTTTTTCTTTAAGCGTTTTGAAACGACTTGGCTCATTTGCTTTTCAAAACCAGGAAGGATCTGTTTGCTTCCTTCCAGGATTGTTACTTCTGTACCGAAGTTCGCATAAGCTGTTCCAAGCTCCATACCAATATAACCGCCACCGATAACTACCATTTTCTTAGGGATTTCCTTAAGAGCAAGAGCTCCTGTAGAAGAGATAATACGGTCACTCCATTTAAAACCTGGGATTTCAATAGGACGTGAACCAGTAGCGATGATCGCATTTTTGAACGTGTATGTTTGAGAGTTCTTCTCATCCATGATACGTACAGTGTTTTCATTTACGAAATAAGCTTCACCACGAATGATCTCAACTTTATTTCCTTTTAAAAGTCCTTCAACCCCGCCAGTAAGCTTCTTAACGATGCCTGCTTTCCAGTCTTGAACTTTGCTGAAATCAACTGTTACGTTATCAACAGTAATCCCCATATCTTCAGAGTGATTAGCATGTTCTACACGGTGACCTGCATTAATCAAAGCTTTTGATGGAATACAACCAACGTTTAAACAAACGCCTCCCATTTCTGCCTTTTCCGCAATAGCCACTTTTTGTCCTAATTGTGCTGCACGAATTGCCGCAACATATCCCCCAGGACCTGAACCTATGACAAGTGTGTCTAACTCAATTGGAAAATCTCCTACTACCATCGAATTACGCCTCCATTACTAATAGTTGTGGATCGTTCAATAAACGCTTAATGTGATTCAATGCATTTTGAGCTGTTGCACCATCGATCAGACGGTGGTCAAAGCTAAGAGATAAAGCTAAAACAGGAGCTACTACTACTTCTCCATCTTTAACAACTGCTTTTTCAGCAATACGGCCGATACCTAAGATGGCTACTTCTGGGTGGTTGATTACTGGTGTGAACCATTGACCGCCTGCAGAACCGATATTTGTAATCGTACAAGATCCGCCCTTCATCTCTTCACCAGAAAGCTTACCATCACGTGCTTTAGTAGCTAGTTCATTGATTTCAGAAGAGATTTTAAAGATGGATTTACGATCAGCATCTTTAACAACTGGTACCATTAGTCCGTTATCTGTATCTGCCGCAATACCTATGTTGTAATAGTGCTTGTATACGATTTCTTCGTTCGCATCGTCGATAGATGCATTAAGCACAGGGTATTCACGCAATGCAGAAGTTAATGCTTTTACCACGTATGGAAGATAAGTAAGCTTGATGCCTTTATCTGCAGCAACTTGCTTAAATTTCTTACGGTGTGCAACAAGATCAGTAACGTCCACTTCATCCATTAGTGTAACATGCGGAGCTGTATGTTTGGAGTTAACCATCGCTTTTGAGATCGCTTTTCTGATTCCTTTGATCTTTTCACGAGTTTCCATTTCTCCAGCAGGAATTGCTTTAGGCGCTTCTTTCTTCGCTTCAGCTTTTGGAGCTGCTTCGGTTTCATTAGCTTGTGGTGCTGCTTCTGCTGCTCCGCCGCCACTTACGAATTTGTCGATGTCTTCTTTAAGCACACGTCCGTTATCGCCAGAACCTTGAACTTTACGAATATCTACTTCTTTTTCACGAGCATATTTACGAACAGAAGGCATTGCAATTACACGCTTAGATTCGTCTGCTGGTTCTTCCTTAGCTGTATCTTCAGTTTTATCTGTTTTAGCTTCTGATTTGTCAGCTTCTTTAGCTTGATCAGCAGTTACGTTCTTTTCTTCTTCAGCTTTAGGTTGTTCTGGAGCTTCCTCACCACCACCATGAGCATCAGCAGGAATTTCACCTTCTGCTTCAATTGTTACTAAAACATCACCTACAACAGATACTGTTCCTTCGTCTACTTTTAGTTCAAGAATTTTACCGTCTACAGGAGATGGAATTTCAACTACAGCTTTATCGTTTTGTACTTCAAGCAGGATATCATCTTCTTTAACTTCGTCCCCTGCTTTAACAAACCACTTTACAATTTCACCTTCGTGAATTCCTTCTCCAATATCGGGAAGCTTAAATTCATATGCCACGATTAACGCCTCCTATTTTATAACAATCTTATCGTCACTGATGTGAAAGAGCTGAAAGAAACAGTCTTGTACAGACGTCTCTTTCAGCTAACATTCTTTTTTTTAGAAATTGTAGACTTTCTTTGCTTTATCTACAATATCACGATGATCTGGAATCCAAACATCTTCTGCAGAAGCATAAGGGAATACAGTATCTGGTGCAGTTACACGCAGTACAGGTGCTTCTAAGTGAAGGATTGCACGGTCGTTGATTTCAGCTACAACGAACGCTCCAATACCAGCTTGTTTTTGTGCTTCTTGTACAACAATCGCTCGACCTGTTTTTTCAACAGAAGTCATGATTGTTTCGATATCAAGCGGGCTGATTGTACGAAGGTCGATCACTTCAGCAGAGATACCTTCTTTTTCTAATTCTTCAGCAGCTTTTAGTGATGCGTGAACCATAGCACCGTAAGTAATGATAGATACATCTTTACCTTCACGTTTCACATCTGCTTTTCCAAGTTCGATCGTGTATTCTTCCTCAGGCACTTCACCACGGAAAGAACGGTATAGTTTCATATGCTCTAGATAAACTACTGGGTCATTATCACGAATCGCAGAGATTAATAGACCTTTTGCATCATAAGGAGTTGAAGGAATAACTACTTTAATACCAGGAGTTTGGTACATTAAACCTTCAAGGCTGTCTGCATGAAGCTCAGGTGTTTTAACGCCTCCACCAAATGGTGAACGGATTGTTACTGGAGAAGTATAAACTCCGCCTGAACGGTATCTCATTCGACCCATTTGTGCAGCAACTGAATCAAATACTTCAAATACGAAACCAAAGAATTGAATCTCCATTACTGGACGGAAACCTGTAAGCCCTAGACCTATTGCAAGTCCCCCAATTCCAGACTCAGCTAGCGGAGTATCAAAAACGCGATCTTCTCCAAATTCTTTTTGAAGTCCTTCAGTAGCACGGAATACTCCACCGTTTTGGCCAACATCTTCACCGAAAACAAGAACTTGTTCATTGCTTTTCAATTCATTGCGCATAGCGTCTGTAATTGCTTGAATCATAGTCATTTGAGCCATATTATTTCGACTCCTTTGCTGTGTATTCTTCTAACTGCTCACGAAGGTTGAACGGAAGGTCTTCAAACATGAAGCCAATAAGGTCAGTAACCTTTTGCTTAGGCGCTCCGTCTGCTTTCTTGATCGCAGCTTTAATATCTTCTTTTGCTTCTTCTACAACTTTGTTTTCTTGCTCTTCAGACCAAAGGTTCTTCTTTTCTAAGAACTTACGGAAACGAACAAGTGGATCTTTCTTTTCCCATTCGTTATCAAGATCTTTTGTACGGTAACGAGTAGGATCATCTCCTGCCATCGTATGTGGTCCGTAACGATAAGTAAGAGTTTCAATCAATGTAGGACCTTCACCAGAAACTGCACGCTCACGAGCTTGTTGAGTCGCTGCATAAACGGCAAGCACATCCATTCCATCAACTTGAATTCCTTCAATACCAGCTGCAACTGCTTTTTGAGCGATCGTTTTTGCTGCAGATTGCTTTTCAACTGGAACTGAAATCGCAAAACGGTTGTTTTGAACAACAAAGATCGTATTAGCACGGTATGCTCCTGCAAAGTTTAATCCTTCGTAGAAGTCACCTTGTGATGCTCCACCGTCACCAGTGTAAGTGATACATACGTTCTTTTTGCCTTGTTTCTTAAGACCAAAACCAACACCAGCCGCTTGAATAATTTGAGCACCGATGATGATTTGAGGCATCAATACGTTTACACCTTCAGGAATCTGTCCACCTTGGAAGTGTCCGCGAGACCATAAGAATGCTTGTGTTAATGGGAAACCGTGGAAAACCATTTGAGGAATATCACGGTATCCTGGAAGAATCCAGTCTTCTTTATCTAAAGCATAGTGAGTTCCAAGCATAGATGCTTCTTGTCCTGCTACTGGAGCATAGAATCCAAGACGCCCTTGTCTGTTTAAAGAGATAGCACGCTGATCCCAAATTCGAGTGTAAACCATGCGGCGCATTAGTTCTTGCAGATCTTCATCAGACAAATTCGGCATTGCCGATTCGTTAACAACTTCTCCGTCTTCAGAAAGAATCTGGAACGTTTCAAATTGATCTTGAACTGCATCAATTGTTTTCGTCATGAAAAGTCACCTCTTCCTTTCTTTTACCCTGTCAATTTTCCCTAATCTTAAAAACATGCACATATTTAACAGGTTGCCCAAAGTGAAACATTTTTAAGACAGGTTTATATTATTAAAAGGCTTTTAGGTATGCCTTTGTGTACCCACCTGAAGTTTTCCCTTGTATTCAAGAGCTAAACCATCTTGCGGCACCCTAACTGTATTACTAATTAATATAAATAGAGTAACACAACAATCCTTTTCACGTAAATTAGTTTACACCACTGCTCATATACAGTCAATCTATAGGTTGCATATAGTTATCACATAATTACAGCCCTATTCATCAAACGTTTATCCAGTCTCATTACCCTAACTGTTTCATATTAATTTTTCCGCTGTATTAGTCTATTTCAGCTTATATTTGACAGCTATAGACTACCTTCCAATAAAAGATTGAACGAAAATATAGCCCGAAATTTTTTATTCCCGTTCTTTTTTATTAAAAATCCTCTATGTTATGATAAGAGGAAATTAAATTAACTTAAAAGTATATCGGCACGGAGGTTTTGCTTGTGTTAACAATGAAAGATGTAATAAGAGAAGGTCACCCAACACTTAGAGAAAAAGCGGTCGAAGTACCTTTTCCATTCTCAGACGAAGACATTAAAACGGCGAATGAGCTGCTTGAATTTGTAAAGAACAGCCAAGATCCAGAAATTGCGGCAAAATATAATTTAAGACCCGGCATTGGAATTGCGGCTCCTCAAATTGGAATCTCAAAACGAATCTTTGCTTTTCATGTTTCAGATGAAAATGGGAATTTATACAGTTATGCGCTGTTAAATCCGAAAATCATTAGTCATTCCGTTCAGATGACTTATTTAGACGGAGGAGAAGGATGCTTATCTGTAGACAGAGAAGTACCTGGACTTGTACCTCGATATGCTAAAGTTACCGTAAAAGGTTATACACCTGACGGATCTGAAGTGAACTTGAAACTAAAAGGACTTCCTGGCATATGTTTTCAACATGAACTGGATCATTTAGACGGCATCATGTTCTTTGACCGAATCAATGAAAAGCAGCCGTTTGAACCTCCTGCAAACTCTGTAGTAATAAGATAACGATCAATAAAAAAGCTCACTAATCTGGCATTCCAGCTTAGTGAGCTTTTTTATTCTCTAACGCTCGTTCTTCTTTCCATCTTCTTGTGCAATCCAACAGATTTCTCCTCACGTTGTATACCATTACATTCTAAACGAGAAAAAAAACACTCCATTTTAAATGGAATGTTTTAAGCGGTTCTATCACGCTCCAAGTATAGAACGTCCGTTTTCTTCTTTTTCTTACCTGTTAGATAGACTCCCACAAAAATAAGCAGCAAACCCCAATAGGCACTTGAGTGTATTTGTTCATCTAACAAGATGCTACCCCACATGACTGCAGATACAGGCACTAAGTAGGTAACTAGTGTAGCAAACTCAGCTGAACCAGCAGAAATCATATAATAATATAGCAAATATGCTATTCCTGAACCAAAGACTCCGAGACCGATAAGGGATAATAATGCATTAGAGTCAATAGGATTTTCAGGTAATACCCAACCGTCCGTCAATAACATCATGAGAGCACTTAGAAGCATACCTGCAAATAGTGTGGAAGAAGCCGTAATCCAAACCGTTGTATTCTGAAGGTGTTTTTTTGCGTATTGTGAACTGAATCCATAGCAACACGTAGCAACGAGCATCAAAGCAACCCCTAAGCTCAACTGATTCTTAGTCAATCCAGGAGCATCAATGTCCATTAACAATAAAATCCCTACAAAACCGACGAGTACCCCAGCCCATTGTTTCCATTGTAGGGATATAGAAAAAAAGAAAACACCCATCATCGATGTCCAAATCGGAGTTGTAGCATTTAATATAGCTGTATACCCGCTATCTAAAAAAGTTTCGCTCCAAGCGATCAGTCCCCAAGGAAGACCAGCATTCAAAAAACCTATAAGAAGCAACTTTTTGAATGGGATTGTTTTCCATTCGACCGTCTGCTTGCTAATCATAAATAAAGGAACGATCGTCAATATTCCTAGCAAACACCGAATAAACACAATCTGCCACGGATCGAATATACCCAGCAAGACTTTTATAAATAAGAAAGACATTCCCCATATTAAACTTAAAACAAAAAGGGCCGAATATAATTTCATCGGTTAAACCACCACCCATATAAAATATAGTAAATAAAAAATGTAACAATTTCCCTCTAAAAAATATGAATTCATCTACACATACTAGTAATAAAAAGAACCGTGGAGGGTAATAAATGAAGATGAGAATGCGCTTATTAAAAAAATTAAGGAAATGGGTAACACAACAAAATAATAACGGTAAATTAATTCTTAATTAAGTTAAGTTTTTCTATTAACTAACGACATTATATAGGATAAACCCTAGAGCTTAACAGTTATTATTTTTATATTTTTGTGGTTTTCCAACGATGCAATATGAAAAAACATGAAAAACATGTCACTTTCCTTTATAATAGGACGAAGAAACTCAAAAACTACAGACCGGTAAGGAGACATGAAATATGATTTTCAAAGTATTTTTTCAAACTAGCTTAACAGAGGTTCCTGTTCGTGAACACACTCAATCAGTATACGTAGAAGCTGAAACGATTAACGACGTACGTAAAAAGCTTGCTGACCGCAAATACAACATCGAATACATACAAGAAATTAACGGTAAATTTCTAGAGTATGAAAAAGACACGAATTCATTGGAATTGGAGAATGTATAATTTATGAAATTTGTAAAAAATCATCAAGCCGCCGTATTCGCTTTAGGCGGTCTAGGAGAAATCGGTAAAAATACGTATGCCGTTCAATTTCAAGATGAGATCATCCTTATTGATGCAGGAATTAAATTCCCTGAAGATGAACTCTTAGGGATTGATTACGTAATTCCAGATTATACGTATCTTGTAAAGAATGAAGAAAAGATCAAAGGCTTATTTATTACACATGGACACGAAGATCATATTGGCGGTATTCCTTATCTTCTAAGACAAGTGAACATTCCAATCTATGGTGGTAAACTAGCACTTGCTTTGATCAAGAACAAACTTGAAGAACATGGTTTGCTTCGTCGAGCACAGTTGCATGAAATCACTGAGGACGATGTGATTAAATTCCGTAAAACATCTGTAAGCTTCTTTAGAACTACTCACAGTATTCCAGATTCTTATGGACTTGTAGTGAAAACGCCACCAGGAAACATCGTTCATACCGGTGACTTTAAATTTGACTTCACCCCAGTTGGTGAACCTGCGAACTTAACAAAGATGGCAGAGATCGGGAAAGAAGGTGTGCTTTGCTTACTTTCTGATTCAACAAACAGTGAGGTTCCTGGGTTTACACTTTCAGAGAGACGTGTAGGAGAAAGTATTCAAGACATCTTCAGAAAAATGGAAGGCCGAGTGATCTTTGCTACATTTGCTTCAAACATTCATAGATTGCAGCAAGTTGTTGAAGCATCAGTCGCTAACAACCGGAAAATAGCAGTTTTTGGCCGCAGCATGGATTCTGCAATCACTGTTGGACAAGAACTCGGATTTATTAAAGCACCTAAAAATACGTTTGTTGATGCAAATCAGATCAACCGTCTGCCTGATAATCAAGTTACAATTCTATGTACAGGAAGCCAAGGTGAACCTATGGCTGCTCTCTCAAGAATTGCTAACGGAACTCATAGACAGATTCAAATCATTCCTGGAGACACGGTTGTTTTCTCATCCTCACCTATTCCAGGAAATGCATTAAGCGTTAGTAAGACGATTAACCAGTTGTTCCGCGCAGGTGCAGAAGTCATTCATGGATCTCTAAACGATATCCATACATCTGGTCATGGCGGACAGCAAGAACAAAAGCTTATGTTACGTCTTATGAAGCCTAAGTTCTTTATGCCGATTCATGGTGAATATAGAATGCTTAAGATGCACACGAAACTTGCTTCTGATTGTGATGTCCCTTCCCAAAATTCATTCGTAATGGATAATGGCGAAGTTTTAGCTCTTTCCCATAACGAGGCGATGGTAGCTGGAAAGATTCCTTCTGGCTCTGTCTATGTTGATGGAAGTGGAATTGGTGATATCGGAAACATCGTTCTTCGAGACCGTAAAATTCTTTCAGAAGAAGGTCTAGTAGTCGTTGTCGTAAGTATGGACATGAAAGAGTTTAGAATTGAAGCAGGACCTGATATCATTTCAAGAGGTTTTGTTTATATGCGAGAGTCTGGAGACCTGATTCATGATGCTCAAAGTCTTCTTAGCAAACATCTAGAAACGATCATGAACGAAAAAAGAACTACACAGTGGTCTGAGATCAAGAATGAAATCACAGATACATTGGCACCTTTCTTATATGAAAAAACGAAGAGGCGTCCAATGATTCTTCCAATCATCATGGAGATTTAGTTTCATAATAAAAACCGTTCCCTGTTCAAGGGTAACGGTTTTTTTATTCTTCATTTGCCATTTGTTTTTCTAAGCGATTGATGTCTTTATCTCCACCGATTACGATCAATACATCTCCTTGATGAATGTTCTGGTCAGCCTGTGGAGAAACGAATATGTCTTTTCCTCGTTTAACTGCCACAACGTTACAGCCATACTTAGCCCGTATATCTAACTCGATCAAGGACTTATTGTTCATCTTTTTAGTTGCGACCAATTCAACGATGCTATGTTCATCGGATAGTTCTAAATAATCAAGAACGTTGTTCGAGACGATTTGATGAGCAATTCTAACACCCATATCACGCTCTGGATGAATGATTTTATCTGCTCCGATCTTTCTTAAGACCTTTTCATGATAATCATTTTGTGCTTTAACCGTAATCTTTTCTACACCCATCTCTTTTAGAATCAGTGTTGTAAGAATAGACGATTGCAGGTTGTCACCAATCGCCACTACAACATGCTGGAAGTTTCTGATTCCAAGACTTTTCAATACACCTTCATCTGTAGAATCGGCAATTACAGCGTGCGTAACAACGTTGGAAAACTCATTTACTCGATCTTCATCAATATCGATCGCTAGGACTTCCATTCCTTGATCGGCCAATGCTTTACACATACTACCGCCGAAACGACCTAGTCCGATTACAGCATATTGCTTTTTCAAAGTCCATCACTCCAATCTTTCGCGGTATAGCCTTATTTTACCACATTATTTGAAAATCAATATCTAACTAATACCTCTTATGTAAAATTCACAGAATATGTTCGCGTTTTCATTAGTAATTACAAAAATAACCCAAGAACAACGTCTTGGGTTATAAAATGTACGCTATTTGACGATTAAAGAGTCTTTTGACCAGGCTTCCAGTTTGCTGGGCAAAGTCCACCTGTTTGAAGTGCTTGAAGAACACGTAATGTTTCATCAACATCACGGCCAATGTTGTTATGGTTAACAACAGAGTACATTAATTCACCCTCAGGAGAGATGATGAATAAACCGCGAAGAGCAATACCCTCTTCTTCGATTAGTACACCGTAATCACGAGCTACAGTGTGGTTAGTATCAGCTGCTAGAGAATATTTTAACTCACCTAGACCATTCATGTCACGTGGCGTGTTGATCCAAGCTTTGTGAGTGTGGATTGTATCTGTAGAAACACCAATTACATCAGCATCTAAATCTTCGAACTCGTCAAAACGGTCGCTAAGTGATGTGATTTCTGTAGGACAAACGAAAGTGAAGTCCATTGGATAGAAGAAAAGAACAGTCCACTTGTCATTCTTCATGTTTTCTTCTAAGCTAACTTTTCCAAATTCTTTGTTTGGTAATACTGCATCCATTTCAAATCTAGGTGCTTGTTTTGCTACCATACGTTCTGCCATAGGTGAAAATCCCTCCAAAAAAACTGTTTTATTTACATGGGTAATTATAGTACAGTCCTTATTTTTAGTCAATGTTAAATAATAATTAATTTAAATAAGGAAAGCTGTTCCCACGTCTTAATTTCTCCTTAATCATAGCAACTTAAACTAAAAATGTGAAATTATCCGCTCATTTCAGATTCTATGCATTCTCAATAAAGAGTTTATATTGAGGATTTCACGGGAACTCTTAGTTCTATAGGAGGGATTCACATGCCATATGATTCACTTAAAGATCTGCCTGAGGGGGTAAGAGATCACCTTCCTCATCACGGTCAGGAAATATATAAAGAAGCTTTCAATTCTGCACTTGAAGAATACAAAGAAGAAGAGACAGCTCATAAGGTAGCATGGAGCGCAGTAAAACATAAATATGAAAAAACAGAAAATGGACAATGGAAAAGTAAAGACTCCTGAACGATGTTCAGGAGTCTTTATTCGTATTGACATTCTTTTCTTCTGATATCTTTTCAATTCCGATTTTTTTAATCTGTCTGCCATCTAGCTCTAAAATAGTAAATCGATAACTTTCGTAATTAAACGAATGGTTTGATTCTAAATCAACAGACCTCGTTAGAACCCACCCACCGATTGTATCGATTTCACTGTTATCAATATCGAGTGCAAATAATTCATTAATCTGTGAGATGAGCACTTTACCATCCACTACGGTTTGATTTTGATCGATTTGTTGAATTTCAGGTTCTTCATCGATATCAAATTCATCTCTGATCTCCCCAACGATTTCTTCTAAGATGTCTTCAACCGTAACAATTCCTGCAGTTCCTCCGTACTCGTCTACGAGCACAGCCATATGTGTCTGATCTTTTTGCATTTTGACGAGTAGTTTTTGAATCGGTATAGATTCATGGACGGTAATAATGGGACGAATATAATCATTTAGATCAAAATTTTCTTTGCTGAAATTTTCGTTAAAGAATTCTTTAATGTTTACAATCCCTACAATATGATCTTTATCATCATGCCCAACAGGATATCTCGTGAACTTTTCTTCACGCATGATCGCCATATTCTGTTCACACGTATTTTCTAAGAATAAGCAGACCATTTCTGTTCGAGGAATCATAATTTCTTTCGCTACACGATCATCAAATTCAAAAATTCTGTTCACATAACGGTATTCTGATTGATTGATCTCTCCACCCTGTAAACTTTCGGAAAGTATAAGCCTTAACTCTTCTTCCGTATGTACAACCTCATGTTCACTAGCTGGACTGATTCCAAAAACTCGAGTCAATAGATTCGCTGATCCATTTAGTAAAAAGATAAAAGGATACATAACCTTATAAAACAATATTATTGGTTTTGCTGTAGCCAACGAGACCATCTCAGCTTTTTGAATCGCAACTGTTTTCGGTGCCAATTCACCTAGTACCACGTGTAAGAATGTAATTAAGAAAAAGGCGATTGAAAACGAGAGCGTGTGCGTGAGCCCTTCACTCAAACCAGCGTTTTCAAACAATGGCCTTAAAAAGATCTCAACAGTCGGTTCGCCCAACCACCCAAGTCCTAATGCTGTAATCGTTATTCCTAACTGACAGGCTGACAAATAACCGTCAAGATTTCCGATAACTTTTTGTGCAGCGATTGCTTTACTATTACCCTCGGAAGCTAAATGGTCGATTCGCGTTCTTCGTACTTTTACGATCGCAAATTCAGTGACTACAAAAAATGCGGTTAATACGATAAGTAAAATAATCATGATTACATTTACGATTGGCATATGGACCTCCCCATCTGCTGCTAAAACAACATATATTTTTGTGATTGGTCAATTAATTCCCTGTTAAAACGTGCGTTAAACAGAAATAAAGGGGCAGCATGGCTGTCCCCAGGAGTGTTATGATTGTAATCTGCTCTCAACAGCCTGACATACTTCATCTGCTGACATACCATGAGCATTTAATACAGAACCTTGTGTTGCTGCATTTTGAATGCCCATAACGTTCTGATCCTGTCCGGAAATCACACAGCAATCACAGCCGTTCGCGTCTTGTTCTTGACGAAGTTCAACAACATCGTATCCCTTTGATCGCAAAGCATCTGAAACATTTGATAACGATTGTTCTACACCAATTCTAGCCATATTCCCACCTCCTTACTTTTCTTAATGTTTCCAACTCATATTGGGAATATGTAATGGACAAAGAAGTGTTGCTGTTGAGACCGTATGTCGATATATGGCGTCACGTGCCGACTCGTGGATAAATCATAAAAACTTTTGGATTGAGCACCAAAACTTGTGGATTGCGTATTAAAACTTTTGGATTGACGGTTAAAATTTCTGGATTGGAGGTTAACATTCGTGGATTGAGTGTCATTAGGAGACTGAAACTAGAGAAAAGAGCAAAAAAAACGGCCGAAGTGGCCGTTTTTCTAATTTCTATTCCCTTTAAAAATGAAATATTGAACTAACAGATCTACTGCATGTTGAATCGCTTCTTCTTGAGGCTTTAATTTTGAATGATGAAGACCATAAGGCGTATTAACTCCAAGCCAGAACATAAAACCCGGAATTTTCTCTAAGAAATATCCATAGTCTTCACCTGTCATAGCTTCTTTGCACTCAAAAACATTCACATTTCCTTGCTGCTTAGCGAATTCCATGAATTCTCTGGTTAAGACCGGTTCGTTATCCACTTGGCGATAATTCGAACCATAATCAATCACGGTTTCACATTCAAACCCGCGCGAAATACCTTCAACTAAAGCTTCGATCCTCTTTTTCACTTTTTCCATAGCTTCTGGAGATAAAGTTCGAATCGTGCCTTCTAACCTTGCTTTTTCAGCGATAATATTTTGCTTTGTTCCACCCGTTATCTTGCCGATCGTAACAACTGCAGAATCCAATGGATCAACATTACGTGAAACGATCGATTGCATCTGTGTAACCAGATGGCTTGCAGCAACTACCATATCGTTACTTAAGTGCGGATATGCAGCATGACCGCCTTTTCCGATTAGATCGATGAAAAGTTCGGATGTATTAGCAAATAATAATCCTTCTTTTACAGCAATCGTACCGACCGGATATTCCGGAGCAATGTGGAGCGCTGTGATCATGTCAGGTTGCAGTTGTTGAAACAGCTCACTCTCTCTCATAGGGAGAGCTCCCCCTGGTCCTTCTTCTGCAGGCTGAAAAATAAATAACAGATGGTCATCGATCGGGTTCTGTGCAAAATGAGACAATAAACCGATCGCAATCGTCATATGAAGATCGTGTCCGCAGGCATGCATCATTCCTTCATGAAGAGATGAAAATTCATAGCCGGTTTCTTCAACAATAGGAAGTCCATCCATATCTGTTCGATAGGCTATCGTTTTTGATGGATTTCTTCCGATCACTTTTACATAGATGCCCGTTTCCCACGTATAAACTTCAAGATGATTCTGAGGAAAAGTGGAGATGAGATCCAGGATATATCTCTGAGTTTTAAACTCTAAAAACCCTGGCTCCGGTATACGATGCAAGTCTTTTCTTATCTCAAGCAACGATTTCATCTTCTCTCATCCCCTACAATAAAATTAGTCGTTTAACTGACGAAGCTCTTGTCTAATTTCTGTTTTTGATTTTGTTTTTTCATCGATTTTCTTTAGTACACGAGCAGGAGTTCCACCAACTACTGTGTATGGTTCTACGTCTTCGATCACAATGGCACCTGCAGCTACGACAGCACCTTTACCAACTGTAACACCTTCAAGAACAACTGCGTTCGCTCCAATGACAACATCATCTTCTACAACAACTGGTTTTGCAGAAGGTGGTTCTATAACACCTGCGAGTACTGTTCCTGCACCGATGTGGCAGTTCTTACCTACAGTAGCTCGTCCACCAAGAACCACGTTCATGTCGATCATCGTGCCTTCACCAATTACTGCTCCGATGTTAATAGAAGCACCCATCATGATTACGGCATTGTCACCGATCTCAACTTGGTCACGAATGATTGCACCAGGTTCAATACGCGCTTTGATGTTCTTCATATCTAACAATGGGATCGCTGAGTTGCGACGGTCATTTTCAATCACGAAGTCTTCAATGCTACTTTCATTCGCTTTTAGAGCAGCTTCAATATCTTTCCACTCACCGAATAGGACAGCCGTTTTGCCTGAAGGGAACACTTTCGTTTCTTTGCCGAAATCGATATTTTCAAGATTTCCTTTTACGTATACTTTTACTGGTGTAGATTTTGTTGCGTTTTGGATAAATGAGATAATTTCGTTTGCATCCATCATTTTCATGTTTGGTAGTTCCTCCTTAAAAGTCATTCTGTATTGTATTAAACCACTAAATATAGAAAGATTCAAACCTTATTCATTCGTTAGTTTTCGAATCAAATCCATAAATACATTCACTTGTTTGAGCTCCGATCCTGTGCCGTGATGAATGAGCCAAGTATCCCGTTTAATGGCATTACCCTTTTTATCTGTTAGTGGAATCTTATAGAAATCGTCCTCTGGCCTAAGGCTGATTGATGGGAGGATGGCATAACCGATTCCATTTAGAGCCATTTGCTTACATGTTTCAATCTGATCAACAACAATCGTTTTTTGAGGTGTCGTTTTAAAATGAGTGTGCCACCAATCTTGTATTTCTTGATAATACGTTGAATGGCTCTTGAATTGAATGAAAGGTTTAGTCGTTTCAGAAAGCTCATCAATAGTTGAGATCGTCGTATCGACTAGATATAAATGATCGGACAAAATATGCTCTTTACTGCCTCTCCACTCTGGATTTCCCCTTACAATTCCCAGGTGGATTTTATCTTCATATAGATGCTTAATGATCTCGGAACTCCAACCTGTAATAAGTGAAATATTTACATGAGGGTATAGATTTACATACTCTTTTAACACATGAGGCAACCAGTATTGACCAATGATAGAGGCCACCGCAAGCTTTAGTGTGCCGTGAACATGCTCAGAGAGAGATTGAAGCTCTTCTTTTACAATCTCCTCTTTTTGAAGAACTTCGGTAACAAAAGCTAGAATCTTTTCTCCTGACGGTGTTAAATTCAATCCTTTTTGAGATCGAATAAAAATGATGGTTCCCCAATTGTTCTCAATCGTTTGAAGCCGCTGACTAAGAGCAGGTTGTGATACATATAAACGCTCAGATGCTTTTCTCATATTCAATTCTTCAGCAAGAACTTTTAATATACGAAATTCAGATAACTGCATCATTTCTCCTTTTTATAATTGATAAGTTTTACTTATTGAAAATTGTCTGATTTATGTAATTTATTTTAAGTATACCTTATCATACGATAGATATGTAAAGAGAAAATGAAGGGATGTGAAAAGATTGTATATCCTCATACTCGTCGGCTTTATCGCTACTTTTATCGGCACCCTTTCTGGAAGTGGGGGCATGATTAATTTTCCGATCATGTTATTATTAGGGGTACCTGTTCACTCTGCGATCGCAGCAAATAAATTTGCCAATATGTTCAGTTCTTTCTCAAGTTTTTTTGTTCTTCTACGGAAAAATGATACGAAGCTTACTCCCTATCTCATTTCAGGTGTCATCAGTTTACTAGGAGGGATTGCCGGCGGCTTAACTGCCTCCTCGATCTCTAGAGAAAACTTAACCATCATCGCTCTGTTCTTACTCACAGGTGCACTTTTCTTAACCTTTCTAAAAACAAAAAGAGAAACAGATCTTGGATATGAGATCAAACAGCTCCCCCCAAGTAAATACCCTTACCTCTTTGGTATCGGAGCTTATGACGGCTTATTCGGTCCAGGTCAGGGAACCTTGCAGATGCAGCTTTTTTTGCGAAACGGTTTTACCTATATTCGCACCCTTTCGTTTACGCGTTTTAATACGTTCTTAAGCTGTACGGGAGCTGCGTTCACCTATTTATATGCGGGTCATTATATGTGGAACGTAGCCATCCCGCTTACGATTGGAAGCATCTGTGGAGCGCAGGCAGCTGTAAAACTAGCACCTCGTTTAAAAACAAAACAAGTTACAATCCTCATGAGGACTGTAACTGTTCTACTTATTCTTCAATTAATGATTCAATGGAGGTAATAAACCATGAAAATAACAGGCATTCATCATATCCAAATATGTATTCCTCGAGAAAAGGAAGATGAAGCACGAGCTTTTTACAAAGGAATTCTGCAGCTTGAAGAAATTCCAAAACCAGAGGCTCTTCGAAAAAATGGCGGGATGTGGTTCCATTTCGGTTCCCAACAACTTCACATCGGAGTGGAAGACCAGGTGTATAAAGGTAAACATCATCCGGCATTTTTAGTTGATAACCTCTCAAGCTTTAAGGAACATTTGGCTCTCCACCACATACAGATACAAGAAGAAATACCAATTCCTGGATTTGAACGGTTTACGATAAGAGATCCATTCGGAAATCGGATAGAATTCATTCAGCCTTCTTCACTTTAATGGGTTATCTTTGTTCTTCCCGTCCTCTGGTTCAACGTGAACTTGTATACTTTCGACATTATAAGCTTCTTTAATCGTGTCTTCTATCTTTTCTGTGATCTCATGACTTTCCACTACATTAAGAGAAGGATCAACTTTAATCGTTACATCGATAATCGCTCGGTTACCGTGTTTACGAGCTTTCAAGTCTCCCACGTTTTCTACACCTTCTACATCTAGAATCTTGTGCTCCATTTCCTTGCCTTCTTCATAATCAAAGCCATCAGAAAGATTATGGGAGGTTTCAGTGAAAATCTCCCAACCTGTTTTAATGATGATTAGGCCAACAAGAACTGCTGCAGCAGGATCTAGCCACGGTAAGCCGATCTGCGCACCAAGAATTCCGACTGCTGCTCCAATACTAACAAAAGCGTCTGAACGGTTATCTAGAGCGGCCGCTTTTAGCCCTTGGCTGTCTGTTTCTTTTGCTACCTTAATATTATACAAAAAAACGATGATCATTACTGCTGCACCAAACAGGGCGATCAAGGCTGCCGTCAGCGAAGGCTCCGTCTCCACTCCGTTAAACATCTTTTTAATAGAAGATATCAATACTTCTATACCGATAACTACCATAATAAAGGAAGCAACCATTGATGCAATCGTTTCTGCACGCAAGTGTCCATAAGGATGATCTTCATCTGCTGGCTTCCTTGAAATTTTCAAACCTATTAATACTGCGATAGAGGCGATTATGTCAGTAGCATTGTTTAATCCGTCAGCAACTAATGCATCGGAATTATAGAAAATACCTGACACCAGTTTAACTATTGATAGAAAGATATATGCTCCTAAACTAAGATAAACACCGCGTTCCACTCTTTTTTGCTGATCAGATTGCATTCTCTATTCTCCTTCGTTAAATAATACCTTTTACATCATAAAGAATGGATTCCGGGTGGGTCTAGAGCAATCTTTTTCCCTATAGGAAACATTAATGTTCATAGATCATTTTTCTAGTCATCCCACCATCGATCGTAATATTTTCCCCGGTAATAAAATTATTGTCAGACTGCGCTAAAAATAAGCATGCCCTTGAAATATCAGCTGGCATACCCACTCTTTTTGAGAGATGCTGATCATGATCAACTTCACGCAGTTTCTTATAATCTCCTGTATGTATCCAGCCAGGACTAATGGAGTTTACGGTAATAAAATCTTCAGAGAACGATGCAGCCAAGGCGTGAGTTAAAGCAACAATTCCGCCCTTAGTTGCCGCATATGCTTCGGAATGGGGCTCAGACATTGCTGCACGAGTGGAGGCCATATTGATGATAGAACCTCCTCCAGACTGAGACATGTACTTAGCAGCTTCTCTAGAAAAAAGAAAAACACTTCGCAAGTTTGTGTTTAAAATGTTATCCCATTCATCTACTGTTAATTCATATGGCGATTTCCATTTTGAAATACCAGCGTTGTTGATCACACAGTTCAGACCACCTAATCTATCATGTGTTTCTGATACCGCTTTTATAATTTCCTCTGGATTTTTTACATCGCATGTAATAAAG
Source organism: Bacillus sp. E(2018) (assembly GCF_005503015.1). Lineage (NCBI taxonomy): Bacteria > Bacillati > Bacillota > Bacilli > Caryophanales > Bacillaceae > Bacillus > Bacillus sp. E(2018). Next base: position 1,547,377 of record NZ_SCOL01000001.1, read on the forward strand.
ATGCTATCTGTTTGAATTTGACGGACTTCAGAAAATGTATGTTCAAGCTCATTTTTATTGTAATCAATTAGCGAGACCTTCCATCCTGCTTTAGCAAAATCAAGTGCTATCTGTTTTCCAATCCCCTGAGCAGCTCCTGTAATTAATACTGTACCTTTAGTCTTAACCATAATTAGTTCCTCCTAATTTAATAATCAATATATACTATTCTTTCCCCTCTTTCTGTTATTTTCATCAAAGACTTACACAAAAAAAGAGTATAAAAACATGTGTTTTTACACTCTCTCTATTCACATCCTTATTATTTTGCTGCAAAAAGATTATACTCTATTTCAGGCACTCTTCTAGCAATTTCCCTTCCTATTGGAAAACATGCGGTAGCTGCTGGAGAAGGAGCATTACACACATTGATACTCCGTTTGCTCTGTTCTATAAAAAAATCATCAACTAGTGAGCCATTGGATCGCAAAGCTTGTGCTCTAACACCTGATGGTGAAGGAATAATATCACTTTCTTGAATGTCAGGTACAAGCTCTTGTAGACTTTTCACAAATGCTTTCTTACTAAATGATCGCCAAATTTCAACCGTACCTTCTTTCCAATACTTACGTGCCATCTTCCAAAAACCTGAATACAGCATGATTTCTGCTGCATCTTTAAAGTTAATGTCACGTTTTGAATAGCCTTCTCTCTTTAATCCTAATACTGCATTCGGACCAGCCTCAACACCACCGTTTATCATTCTGGTAAAATGCACGCCTAAAAAAGGAAACTCTGGATTCGGAACAGGATATATTAAGTTTTTAACTAAATATTGTTTTTCTGGCTTTAGTTCGAAGTACTCTCCTCTAAAAGGAATTATTTTTAGATCTGGTGTTAAACCCGTCATTTTAGCGAGCCGATCACTGTGTAGACCTCCACAATTCACAACATATCTAGCAGTGAATTCTCTTTGATTTGTGATAATGTCTACATGCTCCGATTTTTCAACAATGCTCTTTACTTCAGTATTTAAAAGCAGTTCAACTCCATGCTTTTCTAAAGTTGAAACAAGAGCTAAACATACCTGCTTGTAGTCAACAATGCCCGCTGAGGGTACCTTAACTGCCTGTATCCCTTGAACATATGGCTCTTCTTCTTTTATTTGATCTGGTCCAATCATTGATAGTTCAAGCTCGTTTGCAATACCTCTTTGATACAAATTTTTTATATGAGGTAATTCATCTTGTTTTGTTGCCACTATAATTTTGCCGCATTGTTCATAGTTCACATTATGCTTCTGACAAAAGTCTATCAATTCTGTATTTCCTTCTTTTGCAAATTTCGCTTTTAAACTGCCTGGCTTATAGTAAATGCCTGAATGAATGACACCGCTGTTATTTCCTGTCTGATGTTTGGACCATGAATCTTCTTTTTCTAATACAATAAGACGAGCGTGTGGAAATCGCTTGCTCAATGAGTACGCAGTCGATAATCCAACAATTCCTCCCCCGATAATTACGATATCTGTCATTTTCCCCTCCGGATATGTTCGTAGTTGTTACACTCTAGCAAAATAGCCTCTTTGTCTTAGTAATTCACGATGAAGCTCAGGATTTCTCTCAAATGCAGCTCTGCCATGCAGCCAGAATGTATTGTTCACCATAACAAGGTCTCCTACTGGGAGAGGGAGATCGATAGTGTTCTTGCTGTTCTCCATTGACTCAGATAAATTTTTCAAGTAAACAGCTTGCTGCATCGTTGTTGGATTAGCAAATTGATCAATAAAACAGATACATGGTTTGCCATTATGTTCAAAAAATGTTTCATTATAAACATTCTGTACAACATTTTTACTAGCTGGCGCCTTGTATTCAATACGACAAGAAGCTAAGGGGTGTTTGGAAAAGTGGTCTAACTCTTCCCAATCATCTAAATGTAATAACCGAGACTCTCCACCTTTCGCATTTTCTTCAGCAAACTTCATCATTAGGAGCCAATCCGTTGGTTCATCTACGAACGTTCCATCTGTATGAAGAGTAAAACGTCGATATGCTTGCCTTAAGTAGGAATCACTTTCGTCTGTATCTTTAACTGTAAATCTAGCGTAGTAGGTTCCTGACATCGCATCAAAGTTTACCCCACCGATCAAGTGCGATAATGCAGTTGAAAATTTAATATAATCATCATAATTTTGAGTTAACCCTTGCATTCCAACTGTAAAACCACCTGAATTCCGATCGTGTAAAATGGAACGAACCGTTTTAGAAAAAGAACTGCTTAAGTGCCTTTCCAATGATTGCGATAATACGAGTCTCATATAAGGAACGTACTCTAATTGTTGTGCATTCACTAGTTGATTTTCAGTCAAAAATGCTAATAATGAATCTTTTTCAATGACTAGATGATATAGTCGTTGATGATTCGGATGACTATTCACCTTAAAAGTACCGTATGTTCCTACAAATGTTTTCTCATTTTCTTTAGTTACGCTCATTTTTCTTCCTCCTTTTTTTTCCACAAAAATAGCCAGTTGTACCATTTCATTAGGAAATGATAAAACTGGCTTGTAGTCTACTTTTGGCTTTTGGTAAAAGTCCGATAGACTTAACAGTTATTATTGATTATAAGTTGCATACTAACTATTACTAGCCGTGGTAGGGGATACCAACCTACGGGTAATATGATAATATTCTAAATCAGTTCTTACCTTCTGTCAATTAATAAATTGAATAATCAGATATTTAATGTGTCGATCAGACCTCTGTTTTTACTCTTATTGCACTATACTGTTTATAGGCATCTTTTACCGCCGTTATTAATGCAATTTTTGCCTTTCCGTGATAATTTCTTTCAATTGCATGCACAATTGGATCACATCCGTCCATCAGACTAAACCCTTTTAATAAACTACTGAAAAAATTTTGAGCGTGTAGCGTTGATAAAGTACATGAAGCATTGAGAATCACCCAATATTGATGATCTGTTTCAATAGTAACTGTTAACGTTTGATGAATTTCACTCGCAGACATTCCTTGAGGAAGCTTTGCATGACCCGCTAGTATTCTAGTTCGTTCCAACATCACCACCTCCTAGATTTGAAGTGTTATCTTTCATCCTCATGCAACCATTCCTACACATGAATCAACTTAAAAGTCCCTGTTCCTTTTGAAACGATATTTCCGTACTCATCTTTAATGATTCCATCCACAAAAGCAGTCTTATAACCTTTAGAAATAATATTGGCCTCTGCATATATGTAGCCTGTTTGGACTGGTGCTGTAAAATGAACGGTTAAACTCATCGTCACACACCTCGTCTTCGTAACAGAGCGAAGATGCATACTTTGAACGAAGTCGATAATCGAGGCATATACACCTCCATGAAGGGTACCATTCGTATTCAATAATTCATTCTGTATTTTTAATTTTATCCTCACATCTTCTTCTTCAAAAGATACGATCTCTATACCTAAGTGGTGAAGGTATGGACAATTCACAAATTCTTTGTGGATTTCATCAATTGTTAATGGCATATCGTTTGTCCCTTCTTCCTTCATTACTTTCTATCTAGATATGAATTCAGGAGCTCTTTTCTCAAGAAAAGCTCTTGTTCCTTCCTTTTTATCTTCGGTTGAAAATAAAACAGCTTGAGCCAGCTTTTCTATTAACAATCCAGCTTTCATATCAGAATCATAACCAGCATGAATGGCTAATTTAGCAAACTTAACTGCCAGCGGTCCTTTAGATATGATTTGATGTGCCGTTCTCTCTACGTATTCTTTCAATTGTCTAGCTGGTGCAACTTCTGATACGAGGCCAATTCTTTCCGCTTCATCTGCCGATATTATTTTTCCAGTCAGTATAAGTTCCATCGCTTTTCCTTTTCCGATTAAACGCGTTAATCGTTGTGTTCCCCCTGCACTTGGAATAATACCTAAGTTTAATTCAGGAAGACCAAGTTTCGCATCCTGAGAAGCTATTCTAATATCACATGCCATAGCAAGCTCGCATCCTCCGCCTAAAGCATATCCATTTATCATAGCAATAGTCGGCTTCCCAAAACCTTCAATATAATCATACGTATCTTGCATTCCATCTGGATTGAAAACATCTAAAGGCTCACGGTCTTTCAACTGACTAATATCTGCTCCTGCTGCAAATGATTTGTCTCCTTTCCCTGTAAATACGATACAGTAAATTTGATCATCGCTCTTTAACTCATCCAACGCTTTCTTTATCTCTAAGAGTGTTTCTTTACTCAGCGCATTTCGCTGTTCAGGTAAGTTTATAATTAGATAGGCGAGCTGATTAGATTTTTCAACAATAATATTTTGAAAGGTTTGCATGATTACTTCACCTCGTTTGTATTTTCTAATAAAATCGCTATCCCTTGTCCACCACCGATACATGCCGTAACAATCGTACGTTTGGCACGTGTCTTATTCATATGATAGACCGCTTTCGTTATTAAAATCCCTCCTGTCGCTGCAATTGGATGGCCATGCGCGATAGCACCACCGTTAACATTTAATTTTTCTTTTGGAATCTCCAACTCACGGTTACATGCTAGGACTTGGGATGCAAATGCTTCGTTCAATTCCACAAAATCTATATCCTTGATCGACAATTGGTTTCGTTTTAGTAGTTTTCTAACTGCAGGAACCGGACCCATACCCATCATATTTGGATCTACTCCTGCAACTTGTGAATCTACAACTGCAGCAAGTACTGTTAAATGGCGCTTCTGGGCTTCATCATGAGACATCATCACTAATGCAGACGCACCGTCATTCACACCTGATGCATTTCCAGCTGTAACCGTTCCACCCTCTTTAAATACAGGGGAAAGAGGGGATAAACTTTCTATAGTTGTTGAATGGCGAGGATGTTCATCTTGTTTAAAAACATATGTTTCTTTCTTACCTCTTATCTCAATAGGTACGATTTGCTTATCAAACAATCCCTCTTCCATAGCCCTTGCCATACGTCTTTGACTTTCAGCTGCATATTCGTCTTGTTCTTCTCTTGTAATCTTATATTTTTCAGCAACATTTTCAGCTGTGATGCCCATTGGTGGGTCGCCAATGTCGTCAGGAGAGAGTTTTCTCTTAATAAACTGTGGAGGATTTCGGTCATACGTTCTAGTTGCTGGTGATAATAGATAGGGAGAACGTGACATGCTTTCTACTCCTCCAGTTAAATACACACTTCCTCTTCCAGCCTTGATAAGATCTGCTGCAAGGGCAACTGCATTAATGCCTGTACCACATTGACGGTCAATCGTCATACCAGGTACTTCAAATGGTATTCCAGCTTGTAATAACGTCATTCTTGCTGGATTTCCTCCTCCACTTAAACAATTCCCAAAAATAACATCATCAATCTCGTGATGCTGAATTTCTGCTCTTCTCACTGCCTCTCTCATTACTTCTGCTCCGAACATATAATAAGGAAGTGTCGCCAAAGCCCCTCCTTGTTTGCCGATTGCTGTTCTAACAGCTGACACAATAACAGGTGTAGTCATTTTAGTATTTACGCTCCCCTCCTGCCGGAATGATTTTGAAAGTAGCCGAACCTGAAGCACAATGATTTCCATTCTCATCAAATATGTCTCCTACTCCACTTCCAATATTTCCGGTTATATTAATAGAACGTCCTTTGCATGTAAGTTGCTCTACATACCTGTTTTCATATACTTGAACATGCATGTTAATCGTTATCGTAAAGCAATTTTTCATTTCTGTAATCGAAGTCCCAAGTGCTATATCAAGCAGGGTATAATAGATTCCATTTGATAACACTCCTGACTCATTACAATGCTCTTCTTTCATATTGAGTGATATGATGACATTCTTATTCTCATTTGGTTCCCTCTTTATTCCTAGATGATTAAAGAATGCTGAATGTGAATTATAATTTCTTTCGTTTATCATGATTTCATTCTCCCGTAACCATTTTTAAGAACTGAAGAAGAACAGGGTGCTTCACGCCCGTTAGACTGATGGGAGAGATAAATACTATAAAACTACTTCTACTTTTCTTCCTTTTTCATCGTATTCATAAAATCCTTTACCTGTTTTTTTACCTAATTCTCCTTTTCTTACTTTTTCAGCTACAACTTTTGAAGGCTTTTCGTTTTCATCTCCACTTTCCTCAAACCTCTGCATTCGAACATAATAATTAACGTCCAAACCTGTTAAATCCATTAAAGCAAACGGGCCGATTGGATGATTGAGCGCTTTTTTGCAGACTAAGTCAATTTCGTCATGTGTCGCATAACCATTCTCATATAGAAAAAGTGCTTCATCCATAAGTTTTCCTAAGATTCGGTTCGCAATAAATCCTGAAATTTCTTTTTTTAGCAATACAGGGGCTTTATTGATGCTTCGAACAAAATCCATACATCTTTCAGAAGTTTGATTCGACGTATGTGGTCCTTTTACTACTTCAACAAGTACCATAACAAGTGCAGGGTTGAAAAAATGAATATTACATACATTCTCTGGTCGACTTACAGCTTCTGCAATTTTTGAGCTTACAATCGTTGAACTATTTGTTGCCAGTATCGTCTGTTCTGAAACTATTTTTTCTACGTTTTGAAATAATTCTTTCTTCGCGTCTAACTTTTCAATGATTGCTTCTATAACAAGATCCGCTTCCGATAACTCATCTAAAGAAGTAGTAAAGGTAATGAGATTAAACGCCTGCTCCACCTCGTTTGATGTTAACTTCCCTTTTGTTACTCTTTTTTCCATCTGCTTCTTTAACTGCTCTTTTCCTTTAACAAGACTTTCTTCACGAATATCTTGCAGTACGACAGGATACCCAGCTAGTGCACATACCATTGCAATCTGTGATCCCATCGCACCTGAACCTACGACTGCTACTCTTTGAATGGACATATTATTCATTCACTCTCACTCCTTTTTCCATCTCTTCTTTAACTAATAGTCTTTTTAATAACTTGCCTACTCCATTCCTAGGGAGACTTTCTCTCACTTCAATACTCTTTGGCACTTTATATGGAGTAAGATTGGAGTAACAATGACTTTTCAGTGCATCGGTGTCTATAGTTCGTCCTTCTTTAGGGACAACATACGCTTTTACGATCTCATCATGTATTTCATCTGGAATGCCTACTACAGCTGCTTCCTTCACATCTTCATGATCATATAAAACGCTTTCAATTTCTTGCGGATAAATATTAAATCCACCAAAAATAATCATTTCTTTTTTTCTTCCGACGATATAAAAGTACCCATCATGATCCATCGTTGCTAAATCACCCGTGCGGAGCCAACCATTCACAAGCGCATGTTTCGTTTCAGATTCATTGTTCCAATACCCTTTCATAACTTGAGGACCTCTGATCAACAGCTCACCTACGTAGTTTGGTTCGAGAAGGTTATGCTCATTATCCGTTATACAGCAATCGGTTTCTGGAACTGGAATACCGATGCTTCCTACCTTCCGTTTTCCATTGATCGGAGTTCGATGGGTGGTAGGAGATGTTTCAGACATTCCGAATCCTTCTAGAATTGTCGCGCCAGAAACCTCTTCAAATCTTCTAATTACTTCTACAGGAAGAGGAGCTGATCCTGAAGAACATATTTTCAAGCTGTTTAATCCAAACTGCTCTGCATTTGGGTAATTAGCGATTGAAGTATACATTTTAGGAACACCTGGAAAAACAGTAGGTCTGTATTTTTTTATCGCCTTCATCATTTTATCGATATCAAACTTGTCCAATAATAACAGGTTAGCTCCTAAGAAAATGCCCACATTCATTGCACTCGTCATCGCATAAACATGATAAAGCGGTGTTACGGTTAAGACCGTTTCTTTACCTGGAATATATTTTTGTCTATACATCGTAAAACTCTGATACGCATTCGTTGTTAAATTATGATGAGTTAACATGGCACCTTTTATTTTACCTGTCGTCCCACCTGTGTATTGAATGACAGCTATATCATCTTTAGCCTTGATCTCGACTGGGCAGTATAATGGTGAACCTTGTTCAATGAGCTCGTCCAAGGTAAGAAAGTAATCTGTTTTTTGTTTTTTTACCTGGGATGTCATAACGTATTTAAAAGGGTAGAATTCTTCAATCTCATAGATGGTTTGCAATGACCGATTATCTGCAACAATATAAGAAACTTTTGCATCGTCCAAAATTTGCAGAAATTCTCTTGGTGTATAAGAAGGGTTAATTTGAACAATGATTAACCCTAACGACATGGCCGCATAGTAAGAAACGATATAATCAGGGTGATTGCCTAACATCAAACCGATACGTTCACCTTTTTCAAAACCTCGGTCTCTCCAACTGTTTGCTAATCGATCTGTCTTGTTCTTTAATTCCGAATACGTGATAACTTGATCATTAAAGGTTATAGCGGGTTGGTCTCCATATTTGTTTTCTGAGTCTGCTAAAAATGAGTAGAGTGATACTTCTGGAAACACTATTGCTTCGTTCACATCTCGGTAGTATTTGTCCCATGGACGGTTCTGGATCTCGTTCATTCGTATTCCCTCCCAACAAAATTACGAGATTCATATCAGACTAATTGATCTTCTTTTCTAACACTTCCATCTGACCCTGTGACCTTTCCTTGTACGTGGAATCAGGTTTAACAAATAGTAGAAACAGCAGTGCAAAAGTCAATACGAGAAAAGCCATAAACAGCACAGAATAGTTATATCCGGTAATCTTACTAGAATCGGAGATCGCAATAATATATCCAGTAATGATTGGCGCGATTATACCTGCAAGATTGCCAGATGAAGTGAGGATACTGGTCATTAAACCTCCTCGTTCTGGCATCTCGTTGATCATAATGGTTGGGCCAATTGGTAAAATTGCATAAGTTAACCCCTTAGACAAACACATGGCTATAATTACCCATACCGGATTTTGATAAAAGGTAATAGAAGCCATTAATAACGCTCCAATCACCATAGAGATTCCTACAACATAAACTCTGGAAATCCGCCAATTCTCATTTTTCTTGTATAGATGATCAGAAATAAAAGACACTCCGATATAGATAAACGTGGACACTATACCGATAATCATCACGGCTAAACCCATTTGCTTAGATGTCATTTCCACAACTTCCACTAAGTAGATCGGCAGCCAAACCGCGATCCAAACGACCAGGAAATAGGTTGAAAAGTAAGCGAGTGTTGTAAATAATGCAGAAGGAGATAGCAGTAATCTGCCAAAATCTTTTAGATTGATTTTTTCTAGTTTCTCCTTTCGCTTCTTCTCCTTTTCTTCAAATACTTTCAATGGATTTTCTTTCGTAAAAAAATGAAAAGCAACCGCCCAAACGATACTTGCAGCACCTAAACAAGCAAAAGCAGGTTTCCATCCCAACGTGCTAATCAATGCCACAAGAATAGGGGCAACCACCATGGCACCTACTGTTGCACCTGATACGACTACTGAATTAGCAAGACCTCGCAGTTTAGGAGGAAACCACTTATTCGCATGACTATATGCCACTGGGCTGAATGGTCCCTCAAATGCTCCAAGTAGGATACGATAAGCAATTAATAACGGTAAGGCAGTGATCGCTAACACTCCAAATTGCAGAACTGCCCATGTTAACATCAGTAATCCTAATACTTTCTTAGCTCCTATTCTGTCAGCCCAGGCTGCTCCAAATATACCTGTTACCGGATACAACCAGTAATAGCTGCTCCCAACAAGACCCCATTCCGTATAGGAAAGATTAAAGTCCTCCATAATTGGAGCTGCAGCAAGTCCAATAATAGACTTGTCTGCAAAATTAATGATCATTCCAAAGAATAATAAAACGAGGACGATCCAACGCATATAATCCCTCATTTCTGTAATTTAGATAAGGATTTTAATTTTCTTCAAGAATTCTTCTCGAGATAATTAACCGTTGAATCTCATTGGTCCCTTCATAAATCTTTGTGATCCTTGCATCTCTGTAGAACCGCTCAACAGGATAATCGGAAACGTAACCCATTCCGCCATGAATTTGAACAGCTTTATCGGCCACTCTATTGAACACATCACTTGCAAATAATTTAGCCATAGAAGCTTCTTTAATTACTTTCTTTCCTTCATCGACCATTTGCGCTGCTTTCAACGTTAACAAGCGAGCGGCTTCCGTTTCGGTTGCCATATCTGCTAACATCCATTGAATAGCTTGATTATCAGCAATCGGTTTTCCAAACTGTTTCCGTTCCTTTGCATAAGATGCAGAGAGCTCGATCAGTTTGTCACATGAACCTACTGCTCTTGCAGCTAATCCTATTCGTCCCTCTCCCAATATCTTTAAAGCAGACATATAGCCCATACCAACTTCACCAATCACGTTCTCTTCAGGTACTTCACAATCTTCAAATATGAGTTGCGCTGTATAAGATCCACGTAAACCCATTTTTTTATCTTTTTTCCCTATACTAAATCCAGGTGAATTCCTCTCAATCAAAAAGGCAGTTATTCCGCCTTTAGCCCCTTTTTCTTTATCTGTTAAAGCAAAGACTGTGAAAAAATCGGCGATCGGAGCATTGGTAATAAAGTGTTTCGTTCCATTCAAGATCCATTTATCACCATTTTTCACAGCTCGAGTTGATAAGTTGGTCGCATCAGATCCAGCACCAGGTTCAGATAGAGCAAACGCAGCGATCCTATCACCTGTCGCCATCGCTGGTAAGTATTTCTGCTTGAGCTCTTCCGAAGCAAGTTTTACAAGTCCCGTACTTCCGATGCCGGTATGAGCACCTATTAAACTCACAAATCCATTGTGAGTGCGTCCAAGCTGTTCCAGCACCGTTGCTTTTCCAACTGTATTTAAACCGATTCCGCCATATTCCTCTGGGATACTCATCCCAAATAAACCAAGTTCTTTTGCTTGTACTACCAAATGTTGCGGTATCTTATCATCCTCTTCAATTTGTTGAGCATAAGGCTCTACCTCGTTTTCAACAAAGTTTTTCACCATTTGTTTCATCTGTTCAATTTCTGGGGCTAATGTCGTAATCATTTTCTTCCTCCTTTTGAATACAAAAATTATGAAAAAGTTCTTAGTTAACAGATATGCAATTTCCATGCCAACTCTAGAGAATGTTCATTTTTCTGCAAATCAGATACATGATTTCTCTATAAAGTGCTGATCTCCGTATCACATGATCGCTATCCGCGTGTTGTCCGGCGAACCCCCGCAGAAGTTTCGGGAATCTTTCCCGCACTAATCTGTCAATAACATGAATAACAATATGAGTAAAAAGAGCGGAATTCATAAATGAATCAAAATCGTAACAAATTGGATATTCCTTCTATGATTTAAAAAAGAATCAATGATTCAAAAATGAATCATTGATAACTATTAAAAGCAAAAAGCCCCTTCCAAAAAGAAGTGGCTCGTTTTACTCATTTAAACGGATATTATATTTTTTTAGTTTTCTTACGATTGTTGGCTGACTTGTATCAAGAGCTTTAGCAAGTTCATAGGTGGTTGTGTATTTGATTGCTGCTTGACTTAAATATTTTCTTTCTGCATTTTCAACAACTTCTTTTAATGTTTGAATTTCTGTTTCATTCATTGAAGCTTTACTTGACTGATATTCCTCTGGTAAATGTCTCAGTCCCAATAAATCCTCACTGTTAAGAAGGACAAGCTGCTCTAATACATTTGAAAGCTCTCTTATATTACCCGGAAAAGAATACTTGTAAAAAAAAGCATTGAGCTCTGAATCTATTACTTTTGCTGTGTTGTACTTTTGGTTGATTTGTTCCAAAAATAATGAAATTAAACTAGGGATCTCCTTCCTTCTTTCACGAAGGGCTGGTATGAATAAAGGAACAACATTTAGTCGATAAAATAAATCCTCTCTAAATGTTCCCAGTTGCACCATCTCTTTTAAGTTACGGTTCGTAGCAGCAATAATACGTACATCCACTTTCTTAGTTACTGTTCCGCCAACACGTTGAATCTCTTTTTCTTGAATAACTTTTAACAGTTTCACCTGAAGGTTCGACTGCATCTCTCCAACTTCATCTAAAAATAATACGCCTTTATCAGCTAATTCAAACAAACCTGGTTTTCCCTGTTTGTTTGCACCTGTAAAGGCTCCCGGTGCATACCCAAACAATTCAGATTCTAAGAGATCAGGAGGAATAGCACCACAATTTACTTTAACAAACGTGCCACTTCTTTTTCTCTCGCTTTTATTATAGATGTACTTTGCCAGTACATCCTTACCTACCCCAGTTTCTCCTAAAATAAGTACAGTTGCCGATACATCCGCAATTCGACTCGCTGTATCGTAGATAAGTTTCATCTGATCCGCCTCAACAACTGTTTTTCCACCAAATAAAGATGCGCTCCCTTTTAAGCGTTCTATTTCTTTTTGGTAACTTTCGTTTAACTTATTCGCCTGACTAAGTGCTTTTTGTAAACTGTTTAATTCAGATAGATCACGTATATTGGTAACGACACTTTCAACTTCACCGTTTTCATTAAAAACAGGATTTCCTGTAAGCAGAGTTTCGCGTCCAGAATAGCTTAATTGAATGTGTGTGACACTTTTCTTCTTTTGGATGACTTTATCTGTGATCGAGTTTTCAAGAATTCCTCTTTTCACTAGATCATCCACTTTTTTATTTATGTAATATTCCTTTGGTATTCCTGTTATTCGTTCAATGGCAGAGTTTGTCCGTAACGTAATTCCGTCTTTATCTGTTATATAAATGCCATCGTATGAACTTTCAATGATAGCATCAAGGTGAAGATTCAATCTCTGAAGTTCTTTCACTTCTTCAGACTTCTTTTGCAATTCAGCAGAAACGATTCCTACGTAAACAAACCTATTACCTGATATTTTATCTTTAATAAAAATAAAGTTCTTATCCTTCAAACGAGCTTGAATTAAATTGCCTCCTGATGTTGGTTTCCACTCATCGAATACTGTTTCAATTGATTCATTTATAACAGTGTTGTTTATTTCTTCTTTCAATCGATCATTCATTATTAAGATTACATTGTTTAGAGTTGCTTCTATATAGAAAAAAGAAATCGTGTCCTTCTCCAATATTACTGACATGTATGTCCCTCCTTAGAAGTCGTCTGTTTGAACACACTGGAATCTTTTATTAGCTGATTGTATTATCATACTATTTTTTATTCATTATAGTTAGAAAAGTTTAATTATTCAAAAATCTATAACGTGTGGAGTGTACTAGTCGAAATAATGAAAGCTGCCGACCGTGTCGACAGCTTCATTATTATTTCTTTCTCCAAGGACCACATGGAGGAGGGCATGGCGGGGGACAAGGTGCCATGATTGGTTGTACCGTACCACAAAGATTTTGCTGCGTTGCTTGGTTTACGACGTTCGTGTTCTGCGGGAAGTAATGTACATATTTGTAGTTCATCTGGTTGACTTGAGTCGTTTGAGTTGGATGAATCATCGGAACATATACATCTTGCTGGTTATATTGAACTTGTTGATTCGTAGGACTAAACTGTGCAGGCATAACTTGTGGAGGATAGTATTGAGACGGTGATACTGCAGGGTATCCACATCCACCCATCTGTGGCATCTGTTGCATAGCTCCCATCGTAGGCGCCATCTGTCCCATTGCTCCCATCGTAGGTCCCATTGCACCTATATTAGGAACCATTCCCTTTTTGGCAAAAATGCCAGGGCGTTTAAATAAAGCCAAAAAAATGTTCTCCTTTCAAAAACCTTATATCCTATTTCTCTATATTTTATGTAGGACGACTTAAAAAGTTCGTCCATTTATCAATAAGTATAAAAAGGATTTTGTAGAAATTAATCGAACTGTACTTGAAATACATACTATTTAAATATCATTCAAGAGGAGAGGAAGAAAAGATTTGAGACTTTTAATTTCATTTTCAAACAGGTTGATGCAAAGGTATATGCCCGATCCCTTTCTATTGGTCATCTTACTGACATTTTTCGTATGTGGTTTAGCTCTATTTGCAACAGATAGCACCCCTGTACAAATCGTTAATTATTGGGGTACAGGTTTTTGGAGTTTATTAACGTTTTCCATGCAGATGGTGTTAATTTTAGTGACCGGTCACGTGATGGCAAGCTCACCATTGTTCAAGAAACTATTAGGTTCTTTAGCAAAAATCCCAAAAACACCAGGACAAGCTATCGTACTAGTAACGTTAGTCGCGCTCATCGCATGCTGGATCAATTGGGGCTTCGGACTTATAATAGGTGCTCTATTCGCAAAGGAAATCGCCATGAAAGTAAAAGGTGTCGACTACCGGTTATTAATCGCAAGTGCTTATAGTGGCTTTATCATATGGAGTGGAGGCCTATCGGGCTCTGTTGTCTTAACAATCGCTACACCAGGACACTTTACCGAAAACATTATGGGCGTTGTTCCAACGAGTGAGACGATCTTTTCATCGTTCAACTTCATTATTCTAGCCGGCCTATTTATCATGGTACCGCTCATTAACAGATTAATGGTTCCACCAATTGAAAAAGCGTTTATAATTGATCCAGCATTATTAGATGAAAAGGATTCTTTAGAAGCAGCAAGTAAAGAAGACACACTTCAAACTCCTGCCGATCGACTTGAAAATAGTCAGTTATTATCTATACTCATTGGGCTATTAGGAATCACATACTTAATCTATTATTTCACTAAAAATGGATTCAGCTTAAATCTGGATATTGTAAACTTTTTATTCCTATTCATCGGTATCATCTTACATAAAACACCACGGTTATTTTTGAAAGCGGTTACGGATGCTGTGAAAAATGCGAGCGGAATAATTATACAGTTTCCTTTTTACGCAGGACTAATGGGGATTGTCACTTCATCTGGATTAGTAGCCGTTCTATCCAATATGCTTATTTCCTTTTCTAACGAACATACTTTTCATTTATTTACTTTATGGAGTGCTGGCCTCGTTAACTTTTTTGTTCCGTCTGGCGGTGGACAATGGGCGGTTCAAGGACCTGTTATGTTAGAAGCAGCACAAAACTTAGGCGTTTCGTTATCAAGAACGGCTATGGCTGTAGCTTGGGGTGATGCATGGACAAACATGATCCAACCATTCTATGCCCTTCCTGCTTTAGCTATTGCTGGATTAAAAGCAAAAGACATCATGGGATACGGTCTTGTTATGATGATCATTACAGGGGTATTCATCTCTGGAGTATTTTTGTTGCTATAACATATAAAGAACAAAAAAACCTCCTTATCGCTAAGGAGGTTTACTTATGTATGTATGGTGACTCGAGAGGGGTTCGAACCCCCGACCTCTACCCTGTCAAGGTAGCGCTCTCCCAGCTGAGCTATCGAATCAATGTCTTTGTCTAACAAAAATTATTATATATGCTTTTTACGAGTTTTGACAATACTTTTCTTTATTTTAAATAAAAAATTGTGTCTTCGCCTGTTTCTATGTAAACACCGGGAGAGAATCCCGGCTGAGTCAACGATTAGTTGAACGTACCTGCAGCAAGATCGCCGTCTTGTACACAAGTTACAGCTATGATGTCTTTACAGTTAACTAGTAGATTACGAGTAGCTGTACCAGTTGCCGTAGTTACTTCATAAGAAAGCACAACACAGCACTTTGTGTGTTCCCAACGTACAAATCTGAACAACGTAGGATCTGTTGTTCCATTCAAGCTTAATGGTCCAATTCCTTTTAATACGATTACAAGGAAGTTGTTTAAGTTTTGGCTGCAAAAATCAATGTCTTCGGACAGATCACGGAAGAAATCACATACACAGCTATCACATCCGCGTGTGTTATCATGCTTTAAACATTTTTCTTTTCCGTGGAATAATGAGTCACCCATCGTTACTGACCTCCCATCCATTTAAGAAATAAATCAATCTGTATACCAGATACTAAATAGCATATTAATTTTTTTCAAAAATGATAGGATACTTGCCTATTAATGAATAAATATGTGTTTACCTATGATAAACGCAAGATAGTACACCACACACTTTCATTCTTTATTAATAGATTATAGTATGGAATCTTTATAATGAGCATCGTCTTGCTATAAAAGTTAGTTCCGGCAAGGAGGTGAATCATATGGCGATTATCCAAAGCCGTACGCTAAGAAGTAGAATTATCCCGTTAGCAAGTGAGAATTTAGTAGATGTTTATATCACGGGTAATGCAGTAACACCTTTTAATAGTGTTTCAATTAGAGAAGTTGGTGGTAATTTCATTCGCGTTTTTAACTTAGTTACTGGTATTAATGCATTAATCAATCTGTTTGAAATTGGAAGCATTGATAATACACTAGGCGCGGGGATAACTCCTGAAGTAAACAGTGCTGATTTTAGAGCTCGTGTGATTGATTTCGCTAGAGTATTCACTGTGGATATTTATGTTCCTGGTCTAGCAGCAGCGTTTCTTGCGAATGTTACAATAAGAGAGGTTGGATCGGATTATATTCGAGTGACTAATGCAACGGTTGACAGATATATTCCGTTCACAACTATTGCTGCAGTAGATCAAAATTCTATTTTAGTTACAACTAATACACCAACAGTTACAAGTCGTACTCTTCGTTCAGTCTTGATTACATTAGCTAATGGAGATGTAATCGTAGATTTGATCGTTGCTGGTAGAGTGTTCAATGGCGTGCAAATTGAAGAAGTACAATCAGATTACGCACGCATCAATAACGCAGCACAAACAAAATTCCCACTCTTAGATATCGTATCTATTGATGTCTTGTAATGAATAATAATAAAAAAACACGCCAAAATTATGGCGTGTTTTTTGTATAATAATTATCCAATCTTCTCTTCCTCATCACGAATCTTAATCTCTTCAAGATCAAGCCGCTCCTGTTTATCTCGAAGTCTGTGTGCGAGTCGACTTGAGGCGTTGGCTGCAATGCTTGCAACAAGGTCATCCAAGAATGTATGCACTTTACCATTCGCTATCTTTGTATCTAATTTTTGAATAATACCCATCTTAAATTTGTCTAGATGACCAAACGTTGTAACAGCTATAGAGCCATATCCGAAAACCGCACCTAGTGCGATTGTTTCATCTACCCCAAACAAACCTTCATCTTGTTCAACGATACTTTGTAGTGGTTCAGATAATTTTCTTTGTTCGGCAAAAATATCAAGTTCTACTCCGACTAGAATAGCATGCTGGATCTCACGCTTCATGAGAACAGCATCAACGCTCTCTATACATTCTTCTTTCGTTAAGCCAGGTGAAAATGGGATCTGCATTTCATATACGATTTCAGCGATTTCAGGAATTGTGACTCCTCTTTCATTCAACAGCCTTCTGGCAGCTGCTTCGACTTCTCTACTGTGCACTCTATTATTCAACAGACTTCACCTCTTCTTAATGTTCGATCTCTTTGGGCAAAACGAATTGATTCTTTCATTATATCATTATGTGATACAATAAAACGAGTTGAATGAAAACGCTTATAATTTAAAGATTAGTCAGCACAGGAGGTACTTTTCATGGCCATACTTAAAGGTTCTATTTCAGATGAAAAAATATACAGCAACTACTTAGATGAGGAGATCGAATTGCTCATCTATCTGCCTTCTAAGTTCACTCCACTCGTTAAATACCCGATTCTAATCGCACAAGATGGCAGAGACTACTTTCAGTTAGGAAAACTGGCCAAAACCGCCGATCGACTAATGGAAGAAGAAAATTTACAGAGCTGTATCATTGTTGGTGTAAATCATAAAGGAATTAATGATCGAAAAGCAAAATATGACCCTACTGGAGAAAAGCACGAAAATTATATTCGATTCATGGCTTTTGAACTTACCTCTTACCTTAATGAGAAGTTTAACACGCTCCAACTTGGGGCAGGCATGGGCTTAATTGGAGATTCGCTTGGTGGTTACATAGCATTTAAGTTAAGTATTCTGTATCCGAATACGTTCGGTAAAGTAATCGTACAGTCTCCTTACGTTCCTAATAGCCTGATTGAGACCGTTGAATCGATTGACCAGTTGCAAACGTTGACCATTTATCACTCAATAGGTGATGAAGAAGAAAAGTTTACGAATCCTGAAGGAATAACCAAAGATTTTTTAACACCTAACCGACAGCTGAATAAGCTTCTAAATAATTTGGCGCTTGATTATGAATACGCTGAGTTTCAAGGAAATCATCTCTGGGTAAATTGGCAGAAAGACTTAGTTCCCGCTTTAAGGTTTCTTTACAGCGACTAGTAACTGTGGGAAATAAAAAGAATATTTGGTATACTAGTTCAAAAGATGAGGGAGGAAGAAATATGAAATACGGTATTGCCATTTTTCCATCAAAAAATCTACAAGATAAAGTGAATTCCTACCGAAAGCGGTATGACCCGCATTATGCCCTTATCGCACCTCACATAACACTTAAGGAGCCATTTGAGGCAACAGAGGAAGAACTTCAAGAACAAATTGCTTATATTTCTTCTGTTGCAAAGAACATAGATCCGTTTTCTATTTTAATTAATAAAGTAGGATCGTTCCATCCCGTTAACAACGCTATTTTCTTAAAGATTAATGAGGCAGAAGAAATAAAGTCATTGCATGATCAATTGTACTCTGGTCCTCTTGAACACCAACAACCATACAATTTTGTTCCACATCTAACACTTGGACAAAAACTATCTGATGAAGAACATTCAGACGTTTTAGAACGTTTGCGTATGATTGATATTGAGCATGAAGAACGTATAGATCGTTTTCAACTTCTCTATCAACTTGATAACGGTTCTTGGACGGTCTATGAAACATTTCGTCTTGGAAAAGGAGTTTTATAAGATTGATTAAAACATATACAACGAACGAGCAAGGCTTTCAAGATGCACTAGCTGTAAGAAGGGATGTTTTTGTTCGCGAACAGCAGATTGATGAAAAAGAAGAAATTGATAACAATGAAGATGTCTCTCTGCATTTTGTTCTTTACGATGATAACAAACCGATTGGTGCGGCTAGACTTCGTGAAGTGAATGGAGAAGGAAAAGTAGAACGCGTTTGTATATTGTCTTCTCATCGAAAAAAAGGACTTGGAGAAGAATTGATGAACGCTATGGAAACAGCGGCCATCGAACGTTCTTTACCTAGCCTTATATTATATGCACAAACACAGGCAGAAGACTTTTATAAAAAACTGGGGTATCTTACAACTTCAAATGAACCATTTCTTGATGCTAACATTCCGCATGTTGCTATGAAAAAAGCATTGAAGTCGTCGTAATGGCGATTTCAATGCTTTTTTCTGTTTATTAAGGTCTAATCTCGTCAAAACTGTACATTAAAACGTACGTTGAGGAGACTAAGGTTGATGAACATTCATGTTGGGCAGTTGACGACCGAACTAATCGTAGGGTTTATTGCTCTCTTTTTATTAACAAAAGTATTAGGAAAAACGCAGATTTCACAGATAACGCCCTTTGATTTTATATCTTCTATCTTCTTAGGTGAATTAGTCGGTAATGCGATGTACGATGATGAGACTTCTATATTCGTCATTTTGTATGCCATTGTAATTTGGGGATCGATGGTTTATATTGTTGAAATTATTTCTCAGAAATTTAAAGGAACACGAAAATTTCTGGAAGGTGCTCCAACTATCGTCATTCGTAACGGACTAATTGATCGTGACATGCTCAAAAAGAGCAAGCTGGATATCAACCAACTTCAAAACTTAGTTAGACAAAAAGGGTTTTTCGGTTTAAGAGAAGTTGAATATGCCATATTAGAATCTAATGGATCTTTAAGCATATTGCCTAAATATCAATATGGCCCTCCTAGCAGACAGGATTTGAGCTTGCAAAGTCAGGAGCAGCCTGAATTACCAATTACACTTATATTAGATGGTGAACTGAACCATGATAACCTCTCAACAGCTGGTCTCACAAAAAATGAACTGTTAGAACAAATACACAAACAAGGCTACTCTGGTATTAAAGAAATCGTTTATGCCGAATTCTCAGAAGGTGAGCTATTAGTTATGCCTTGTACGAAGCCGAATAAATGACAGGCCGGCCGTTTGTAATCTGATACGCTGCACTTCCATTCTCTAGCAAGTAAATAACATGTGCAGAGATGGCGGTTCTAAACAATGAATATGCACCGAGGTTTGCGGGTTCAACTTCGTATTTTCTAAGCATTGCCGCAACAATATTCTCAAATGTCATTCCAGACTTCCCTGAATGGTTGACCATATTTTGTACTTCAAAAGAAATTGTTTCATATATAAGGATGTTGTCTTGGATAACATCCTTATACTCGGTTTCATACTTTCCATGACCAGGAATCATACCTTCTACATTAATCATCTTCAACTTCTTTAAAGTTGCTATGTTTTCACCAGCATCTACAATAAAAGGAATCTTATGCTTCGCGAGTACATCTTTTCCTAAAAACGCATCGGCGGCATATAAAATACCGCGGAATAAGATACCGTGTTGATTATAACTATGACCTGAAAGATGAATTGTTTGAGCTCCAGAAAATGATTCTAAATACCCTTCAGAGCATATTTCATCAACATGTATAGCGGGTGCTTCTAAAAATTTATTGCGCATTTCTTTTAAAGGAAAATTCCCGTGAGATAAATAGATCGGTTCAAGTACAGGGTTCCTCATAATAGCTTCCTCTAATGCAGGGGCGATTGTATGTACATCAAAATTTTGTTGTATATAGAATGCACCTCCAAAATGGTCTGCATGAGCATGAGTAATAAATAGATGGGTTAAAGGTAATTTTTCATTATGAAGTTGCTTTATCACTTTTTTAGCTGCTGTTGAATCAAGTCCAGCATCTATTAACATACCTTTGCTTTTATCATTATTTACGATATACCCTATGTTTACGGCACTCTTGAAGTAATAACAATTTGTCGAAAGCTCAATAAATTCCACTATAAACACCCCAAGTCTTTATGTTTTGAACAAAAAAAGAAACCATCATATGGTTTCGTTAATGATATTCCCTTTGCCTTCTATTTCACTTAAGATCTGATCAAAAGAACGTTTTTCTTCAAAGGTCAATCTCTTCTTATTCTGAAATGAACGTACGTCTTCATTTTGGATCGGAGGAACACTAGCAACAACAGGTAATCCTCTTTCGGCTTTTTCCATTCGACCCGCATATTGCATCTGCTGAATGGGTAAGTACGGCAAGATATATCCCATCAAAATCCTCTCCTTTATCATTACTTCTATATTTCTTACCCTATTCCTTCTGAATCTATGTTTTTCAAGTGTAATACTAAAAAAAAGAGCACTCCGTTGAGAGTACTCTGAAGAAACATTTGGATTGCTTAGACCCAAGGATCATAGTGGCAGCTATTGCTTGAGCTTGAGCTGGAACTTGAGCTGGAGCTAGAAGAAGATTCATGTTTTGAAGAAGATTCATGCTTTGAGCTAGATTCGTGCTTTGAGCTAGATTCATGCTTCGAGCTAGATTCATGCTTCGAGCTAGATTCATGTTTAGAAGATGACTCATGTTTGTGGCTAGACTCATGTTTATGACTAGACTCCCATTTGCTAGAGCTTGATTCGCACTCTACCTTCTTTTCATGAATAATAACTTTATCTGCTTTGATGATTACTTTATCAGCATAAACCTTCTTATGTTTTTTATGCTTCTTCTTCTTCCTTTTACAATAATAACAATCTTCCATGTTACAACCTCCTCGTATAGTACATCATATGCAAGTCTGACGAGTTGGTTATAGGCTGTCTCACTAAAAGTTAATCGCTATATGATTAACTGCTTTTGTTCGATAATTTTGTTTATGAAAATAAACGAACGCTTCTACCGTAATATTTTCGTCGATACCACTCTTAAAAGGAATTTGAAAATCATCTAAAGAGAGTTTGTCACCACTTTTAAACTTGGTTTCACGTAGTGGGCAGATCCACATTTCCCCCCGTTCTTTTGCTTTTTCTGCCCATTCATTATCCATATACATCCAAATAGACTGGGTCATTTCTTCCTGTGAGGGTGATGCGATCAACGATATGATTTTCCCTTTTAAAGCACAAGCTTCTGCAGGTTGAAACCGGAAACAAATATAAGGATTCTCCAACGTCTCTGTCCCAGTATTTTCGATAAAGAATGAGCCTCTAATAAAACCTTTCTTATCTTTTGTGAAAATGACTGAATAGTCGAAATAGCACGCACTGTTAAAGCCTTCTTTTTTCTGAGGTTCTGAGTTATTCTCCGTATCAAGCTCTTCAAAGACCGGTTCAGATGTGCGGTTAATGTTGATCCGCTTTTCCATACTTTTAATGCGCTGTTGATAGAGATCGATCTGTTGGTCTTTATCGTTCATTTCATCTTGTATGCTTTTTAATAAATCCTCATAACCCTGCATCCTTTTCTCCATCTCATGCTCTTCTAGCCGTTTTAATTTTCTTGTGAGTTCTTCGACTTGTTTTCTCAGTTCTTGAAGTTCTTTTTCATTCTCTTCAATTATTTTAAGGGATCGATCATTGTTCGTCTCATTTTCGAGTCTTTCAATGGTCTCTTCAGCAAAGACGAGCTTTTTCTCAAGATCAAGTGCTTTATCTTTGTAATAGTCCACCCTAGAAACGAGCCGCTCATAACTTAATTTATCTTTCGTCCCCATGCATCTTCCCCCTTGCATAATTAGGCTCTTTCCCTATTGTATGTAAGCTGCTATTATTCGTTCACCTTTTTTTCATGAACAAGAAAGACCTGCAGGCAATCGCCTCAGGTCTTTCTGTTCTTCAGATCCATTAATTATTGATGTTGAAGGCAGTTTTCTATAGCGATTTCTCCAGAATCTGCTTTGACAACACCTGTAGTAAATACCTTATTTCCTGCTCTGTCAATAAGTTCTACCTCAAATTGGTTCCCATGCTCTGTCTCAACGATTGCTAGGTTAAAGTTATACTGTTCTCCTGAAGCATCCATCGTGCCTCTTCCTGAAACAGTTAATCTTAGTCCACCAGCATACTCATCACAGCTAAGTGTATCTTGTGTGAATTCAGTAGCTGTATATCCTGTATCGTTTAAAGATAATTGGAATCTGCTTCCTGATAGGTTGTAATTCGGACAGATTTCAACGGAAATGGTTGCTCTTCCAGTTTCTGTTGCTCCATCCTCTTCACACGTTAATCCGCTAGCAGTTCCTCGTGATCTACACAGGCAGCCTGGCCTGGGATATATGTCCGGGCATTGTTGTGGAAACACTACCTCTGGACACATTTCTCCCTCGCTTTCCTCTGCATTTAGGTCATTTTCACGAGGCGAGCAGAACTTCGCCAGTACCTCTAGTTTAACTTCTGCTTCAACTTGGATATCAACACAGAATGTGATGTCTACTACGAATGATGTTGGAGATGGACTATTCAACAATACAGTCCCTGTGGGAATGCGAGCAAAGATTTTAGTGATACGGCAGTATAAGTCTGTTCCATCTGGATAACACAAGACGAAAGATTCGAATACTGATGCATTAACCAACTGTTCTACAACGATTACTCCGTTACGGTCGACAACTTGAACTTTGATATCTGTTGTAAAGAGCAGCTCTACAAGCTGTGCTTCAGCAAAACCTCCGTTAAGTGCTACTGTAACATCTCTCTTATCTCCAACTTGCTCGCAAAGATATAATTCAGGGCAAGCTGCTTCAGTTGTTTCACCTGTTAGCGGGAATGCTGGAGGAGTTTTAGGTACTTTCGTAACCAATCTTAAAGGTCGGCGTGAAGGATCATCCAATGCTTCTTCTATAGCTGCGATTTGGTCTGGAGTAAAAGAAACGGTCTTTCTTACGTTTAGTGTATCAGTCACCCAGTCGTAAACTTTCTGAACGCGGATACACTCATCCTGCAAGTGTTTATGATTATTTCCCATTGTTTCCCTTCCTTTCCTCATCATGATCTGAAGATTCCATACATACTATGGAAATAGAGTGGGTTATGACACAAGAACGAAAGCCTATTTTTATAGATAAGCGTTAAGGAGGAAGCTATCATGAGACCAATCTGGTATCAAGATCAGAAAGTGTGTGAGTTATCATCCATAGAATATGAGGCTTTATGTCTTTTATTGCCTTATTGGGGATTGCAGATCTCTGATGACGGAGAAACAATTTCAGGAGCTCTTTCTACATTTATGTTCGGTATCCAAGGGCTATCACAAAAGAAAGTAAAAGAACTAGATCAGCACTTAAGTCATACAGGAATTAGAATTACGACAGATGATCACGTTAAATGCGACCATCGTTTCTATGTAGATTTCCATAGCGGTCATCCTATGCCACTCGCGCTGAATACACCTGAAAAACAATTGTATTATTTGAACCCTTCACCCACATTCAGGTTGCCCGTTCAAGCCGGCATTCACAAAGGAATCACATTAAAAAGAAAAGATGGACCTCTCTTCTTAGCCGTCCAACCTTCTTATGAAGATAAAGTTGTAGAGTGGATTAGTTATTTAGTTATCCAAACCTTTCTACGTGTTTCATTTGAATCTCTTTCTTCTATTTCAGAAGCAACATTCTTTTCATGTGCGAACAAAATCTTAAAGCCTATTAATTCTTATTTTGCGGCCGCTCAAATTCCGTTAGTAGTAGAAGAAATTGAAGAAAGACCTAAAGCAGAAGTTAAACAGAAGTCATCCACTTCTTCTCCTGTACAAAACAAGAGGGAAGATCTTTTTTATGAGGCAACCGAACAGAAGCCTGTTAATAAAAGAATAGATGCACCAAAAGCGACTGTCCCGCAAATCCGACCTTTTTCGTCGGCTGGATCACTCATTACCAACCAGATTCCAAAACCTTATGAACAAAGCAAAGTGTTATCAAGAAATGCAAGTCCGATCAGTCCTTTCAAGTCAAACAGTCCCACCGAAAAAACGATCCAACCTTTTAATAAGAAGATCTCTGATCCAAAGAGAACATCAGTCATTCGTCCATTTCAGCCGAATAAAAACACCCCGTCCTCTGATTGAGAATATAATGCTATTGTTCAAAGATATCCAATCATGAGGAGAGATCAGAAGTGAATAAAGAAGATCTACAAAAGCTCTATGCTGAGATTAAAACAAAGAAATTGAACAACGCAGGAAAGAATCAGTCTTTAATTAATCCTCCTGTTAAAAAAGGCTGTAGCTCATGCGGAAAAGTAACATGGAAACCGAATAAACCTAACTAAAAAGCTGTCACCCCTAGGGTGCAGCTTTTCTATTATGAAATGTATCGATTTGCCACCAAAAAATTGATAATTTGTTCAGCACTTTCTTTTACTTCAAGAAGATCTGTTTTTACAATAATTTCTGGAGAAACTGGTGCTTCATAAGGATCAGAGATACCTGTAAAATTAGTAATCAATCCTTCTCTTACTTTTTTATAAAGTCCCTTTGGATCTCTTTTTTCACATTCTATAAGACTGCAATCTATATAGACCTCTACAAATTCTTCATCAGAATACAAACTTCTAACTGCATTTCGATCTGCAGCAATTGGGGAAATAGCTGCAACTAAAACAATCGAACCGCCTTCCACAAATAACTTGGTAACTTCTCCGATTCTTCTGATGTTTTCCGTTCTTGCTTCTTTTGAGAAAGCTAGATCTCGATTTAGTCCGTGTCTAACATTATCCCCGTCAAGTAACATGGTACTGTGCTGTCTTTTATATAAAATTTTCTCAACTTCGGAAGCAATTGTTGATTTCCCAGAGCCTGATAGCCCTGTAAACCAAAGTACAAAGCTCTTGTGACCATGAAGTTTCTGTCTCATTTCCTTCGTCACGTTATGCTGTTGCCATGTAATATTTTTATCTTCTCGGTTCAACTCTTTAGCCTCCATAACGTATTATTTACCATAATAGTCCCGTAATATTGAAATGACTTCACTGCGGCTAAATTCGGTTGGTATCGGCTCGTTATTTTTAAGCATTTCTCTTACTCTTGTTCCTGATAAAGTCAGTCTGTCTTTTTCGACATGCGGACATGTTTTAATCGTGGCCATCGTTCCACATTTCGTACAATAAAAACTATTCTCGAAGAATATAGGGGTTATTCCTATCTCATCCTTATCAAACTCTGCAAAAATGTGCTGCGCATCATAAGGACCATAAAAATCTCCGACTCCGGCATGATCTCTTCCTATTATAATGTGGCTGCATCCATAATTTTTTCTTATGATCGCGTGAAAGATCGCTTCTCGAGGACCTGCATATCTCATCGATCCAGGAAAGGCACTCAACAAAACGCGATTTGTTGGATAATAATGTTGGAGAAGTGTTTCATAAGATTTCATCCTAACGTCTGCAGGTATGTCATCTTGCTTCGTTTCCCCTACTAATGGATGCAATAAGAGCCCGTCCATTTGTTCAAGCGCTGTTTTTTGTAAATATTCATGTGCACGATGAATGGGATTCCTCGTTTGAAAACCAACGATTTTTTCCCATCCGTTCTTATTAAACTGTTCTCTTGTTTCTCTAGGGTCTAAATAATAAGAAGAACCTACTTTTCGTGGAGGTTTGTTCACCAACGTTACCTTTCCACCGACATACCAATTTCCTCTATTTATTACATTCCGTACCCCTGGATGGGTTTGATCATCCGTACGATAGACCTGCCTTACTTCAATAAGCTTGTCAGGTTTAAAGATATCCGTAATTTCTATTTTTCCATAAATCGTATTTTCATAAATCAGTAAAGCTTCTTGCTTCTTTATTAATTGTTTTGCCTTGTCGTCAGTAACAGGTAATGTAATGGGTACACTCCAAGGAAGTCCGTTAGACAGTCTCATCTCTTTTACAACAGCTTCGTAATCTGCTCTGTTCATAAAAGAATCAAGCGGACTAAATGCACCGTTAGAGAGACATTCTAAATCGGATAAACTGATAAGATCTAATTCAATTTTTATAAGATTTTGATTGCAATCGACGTTAGCAAACTGCCGATTGACTAAACTTCCACCATGAGGAAGAAGGAGCATCGATTTCACCTCAACTATTAATCAATTAGCTCTTGCTAATCATTACTAGTGTATGAAGGTAAGACAAGTTTTGTGAATGTATTCCCAATAGATGTTTAGAATCCGTTTATTTCCATTCCAATCAAATTTTCAGCGTTGAAAACACCGTAAACCACAAACAAGAGTTCCAATGCATATTTAAGTGAATTATTTACCAAAATAACCAGTCCACTTCTTGCATAAATGAATAGAATGCTTGTATCGCACTATGACATTATCAATCATAGAGTAATTGAAACTAGGAGGAACTTTAGTGAAAGTAGGCGTTGTACTCCCCGTATATCATCAGGAAAGGGAGTATATTTTTGAATGTATAGAATCAGTTGAAAAACAAACTTTTCGTGATTTTAAACTTGTAATCGTACTTGATGGACCTAATGATGAAACGGTCGCAGCAATAAAAGAAGCTAGTAAACTTTTAACTATTCCATATGAGATCGTCGATCGAAAAGTGAACCTTGGAATATCCCCTACATTGAATGAGGGCTTTGACCTTCTTCAAGATTGCCCTTATCTAACGTGGATTTCCAGTGATAACAGACATGATCCAAACTTTTTAGAGCGACTAGTCGATACGATGGATCTAGCATCGAAGGATACGGTATTGGTGTATTCATTTTACAGACGGATCGATCAACATGGAACACCAATCACTTATACAAAAGCATGGTACGAATATGTCGAGCATTTTATGACGAGGAAAAAGGATGAAATATTCCAGAATTGTTTCATTGGTGCATCATTCTTGTTTACGAGTGAAGCTTTTTCAAAAGCTGGAGGCTATAGGGATAATTTTCCTAACGTCCAAGACCATGATTTTTGGATTCGCTTGCTTCAACACGGAGATTTTGTACTGCTGCGGGAATATATTATGGAATATCGATTTAATGGACGATATGCTCTAACTACAAACATCCCTCCAGAGCAACTAACGATGGAGAGTATGGCTAGCAGTATTGACATTCAAAAGCGTATTGGAAAGTTGCCAAAAGTAAGTGTTCTTCTATACTCACATAACCATGTTAAAACGATCGACCATGCACTGAGCAGCATTCTCCAACAAACGTTGAGCGACTTTCAAATCGTTGTAGTGGATGACGGTTCGACCGATTTCACTCCTGATTCTATTCATCTGACCCATGACTACAGAATGATTCCATTGCTATTAAATCATCGCGGAAAAGTTGGATCCATTGAGATCGCTCTCGATTATTGTATCGGTGAGTATGTTCTTTTTATGACTGGAGAAGACTGGCTTGATCCACAAGCGCTAGAGCAGATGGTGTTAAAGATGGAAACCTTACCATCTGAAACAGATTTGTTGGTAACAAATCATAAAATTTGGTACGATCGTCGAGGACGTTTGACTTCAGGGCCAATTATAAATGGCACTCGATATGGTAAATCCCCTTTAAACAAAACCATTCAACCATACGCAGTAATGTATCGATTAAGTTCTCTTCATAAAAGTTTGAGTGGAGTCTCACAAGATCAAGTTGAAACTCACTTTTATAGTCAGCATATTAAGCCTGGAAATGCGCATTGGATGAATATGGCTCTATACCATAAACGAATGAAATAAAAAAAGCGTCCCAATGAATTAGGGACGCTTTTTTTAGTATATTAACTTTTTAAATTAACTGATTGATCTGTAGAAAGTAAGAATTTGCTGTATTGAAATTTCTAATGGGTATTTTTTTTGCCAATGGAGTTCTTGTATGAGTTTTGAATCCATTACATGAGGACTGTTATCTGGAGAAGAGCACGTCTCTAAAAAAGTAAGTTTTTCTTTCGTAAACGTTTGAAAGATATCAGCCACTTCTAACAGCGTTGTCATCTTTCCTGACCCCAATTCGTAAGTCTTATTTTTAGAGCCTTTCTTCAACAGAACTTCATAAGCAGATATCGCATCTCTTACATCTAAGAACTCTCGCTCGTTTTTAAGATGACTGATGTTGATAGCACTTTTATCACCAGTCTTCTCCATCTGAATAATACGGTTTGCTAAAAAAGAAACGAAACCAGGTGATCTGCCTGGTCCGATTAAATTACATGGTTTTGCTACCATAAGTTGAAGATCAAATAGATGCGCCCAGTCCGTTACAAGCTCTTCTTGATGTTTTTTACTCACTCCATAAGGATGATCTGTTCCTGAGAGAGCTGAGCTCACAATAACTGTGCGACACGATGGAACAGCTTTACGTATAGCATCCAGCAAATAAAGGGTACCGAGAAAATTCACTTCAATCGTTGATGCAGGATCATTCCATGAGCGGGGTACAGAATTTACACCTGCCAGATGCAAACAGAAGTCAGGTTTATAGGTATTAAAGATCTCAGAAACTTTTTCTTTGTCTAAAAGGTCACAGATAACTGTACACACCTTTAAGTCAGATAGATAACTCCTTGAGATCCCAATCACTTCATACCCTTTATCTGCAAAGTGCTGACATGCATGAATTCCTGTAAATCCTGCTGCACCCGTAATTACGATTTTTTTTTTCATTTCAACCAATCTTTTAAATCTTGCACCTGTTTTTCGTAAGTTGCCACTTTAAATGCAGAATCTAACCTGGTGTTAAAAAGCGTTCGATCTAATCGTGGCTCGGTATGCGGGATAATATCAACGTCATCCTTTTGATAGATATCCTTGATAATCTTTAAAAGTTCATACTTTGAAAGAATTTCGGGAGCGGTTAAGTGGTAAAGGCCAGTAATCGGATTAGTGATGGTATGCTCAATAAATCTAGCAAGCTCTAACGTTGTAACACCGTTCCATTTCACATGGGTAAAACCTTTGATGGTTCCCTTTTGTTTAATAAACCAGTGAAATAAACCGATACCATTCTTCAGCTCAGGACCAATAATGGAAGTTCGAATCGTTAGATGTGGTTGTGCTTTTATTTCTCCAAGCTGTTTTGTTTTGGCATACATCGTGAGTCCATCTGGAACAGATTCTTCATTGTAATTACCTTGATGTCCACTGAACACACAATCCGTACTAATGTGGATAAGTTTTCCACCAAACACATTAAGCTGTTTCGCTAACTCGTGTGGAAGTAAGCTGTTAACCAGAATGGCTTCTCTTTGATGAATGGCAGCATACTCATTTAAAAGACCGATGCAATTAATAATAAGATCGGGTTTATGGTGCTGCACAACTTCAGCAATCTGCGTTAAGTTCGTTGCATCCAGCTGAATATGGCCCTCCGTCCCATCTCTAGAAGTCAGAAGGAGCTCATGTGATGTCTTTGTTTTGAAATAGGAGGCGATCATATGACCAGCCATCCCATTCGCCCCTAGAATCATGATCTTCAAGACAGAAATCCACCTTCAACAAGCATCTTATGAATCTCTTCCTTCGTCATTAAATCAGTCTCAGAACT
Source organism: Bacillus sp. E(2018) (assembly GCF_005503015.1). NCBI lineage: Bacteria > Bacillati > Bacillota > Bacilli > Caryophanales > Bacillaceae > Bacillus > Bacillus sp. E(2018). The sequence continues at coordinate 1,577,752 of NZ_SCOL01000001.1, forward strand.
ATAACTTTCTAGCTCTACTTTTTCGTAAGAGGCATAATGCTGATTCAAACCTTCAATATCAATAGTCGGAAGAATAACGAAGTATTCGTTATCGAAGAGAACTGTTGTTGCACTTTCATATTCAGATAACAGGATTTCATGAAGCTTCTCTCCTGGACGTTTTCCAAGCTCGATCATCTTTACGCCTTTTTCTCCTGATGCATCAATAAGAACTTGTGCTAGATCTGTAATCTTGCACGTAGGCATCTTCATAACAAAGATCTCACCGCCTACACTCTCATAAGTGGCTTTAAAAAGTAACGAGATCGCTTCCTCTAATGTTAAAAAGAAACGTGTCATTTCAAAATCAGTAATGCCCACTTGTCCTTTATTCTTGATCTGACTTTTAAAAACATGAATAACGCTGCCATTCGTACCTAAGACATTTCCACCTCTTACGCATACAAATCTTGTATGTTTGCTCAGTAGGTTTGCATGAATGATTAACTTTTCACCGATCGCTTTCGTCATTCCATAAAGATTAGAAGGATTCGCTGCTTTGTCAGTTGAAATATAGATCACTTTCGTTACCTTATGATGAATGGCTGTTTCGATTACATTTTGTGTTCCTTGAATATTACTTTTTAGTGCTTCATAAGGTTGAAGCTCACAGATCGGCACATGCTTTAATGCTGCAAGATGATAGATATAATCTATGCCTTCACTCGCTCTCATCAAGGAATCTTTATCTCTGATATCACCAATCATAAAGGTAAGCTTGGGATTATAATCAAACTGTCTTTGCATAGCTACTTGACTTGCTTCATTACGTGAGAGGACGATGATTTCTTTCGGTTCTTTTGGCAGAAGCTGTTTGACTAGCTCATGACCCCAAGACCCCGTGCCCCCCGTAATTAAAATTCTTTTATTAAACAATACTATTTCCTCCTAAAATAAACTTTACGACTCGATCTGAAACATCTAAATCTCCATAGCCTTCGGGAATGGACCATTGCTTCTTCTGATTTGTCATTACTTTTACTGAAGCCAAAATCTGTTCTGCTGAAACACCCGAAACACAATTGCTGCCGCACTCAACAGTTTCTGGCCGTTCAGTACTATTTCTCATCGTTACAGTCGGTACTTGGAACAAACAACATTCCTCTTGAACGGTCCCGCTATCTGTTAGTGCACAAAATGCGTGCTTTTCTAACTTTACAAAATCAAAAAATCCAAAGGGTTCATGAAACTGTACCAACGGATGCATCTGTAACGTACTGCTCTCTAGAATTCTTGATTTCGTACGTGGATGAATGGAACAGATAATAGGCATGTTAAAATGTTCAGCAACTAAATTTAAACCTGTTAATATTTCTTTTAAATGAACGTGATTGTCCACGTTCTCAGCACGATGGGCTGTGACTAACATATATTTTCCTTTTGAAACATTTAACTTTTCTAGAATTCTGCTATTATCAATCTGTTCTTCAAATTGAGTTAACACTTCATAGATCGGGTTACCTGAAACCATGATTCGGTTAATAGGAACGCCTTCTCTTATTAAGTTCTCTCTACTGTATTTGGTATACGGCAGATTAAAGGTAGAGATGGCGTCAATTACTTTTCTGTTTTTCTCTTCTGGTACATTCAGGTCAAAACATCGGTTACCCGCTTCCATATGAACAACCGGTATGTTCAACCTTTCTGTAACGATAGAAGACAGAGCACTGTTCGTATCACCTAGAACCAAAACTTTATCTGGCCTCTCGTGCAACAATATTTTCTCTAGCTCTGAAAACAGATGTGCAATTTGATTTCCGAAAGAAAATTGTTGTTTCATTAAAATATAGTCTGGCTTTCTGAGTTGAAACTCTTGGAAAAACACGTCGTTTAACGAAGGTGTAAAATTTTGTCCCGTATGAATCAAAACATGTTGATCTGCTAACTGATCAAGTTTTTTGATGATCAAACTTAGCCGTATAATCTCTGGACGTGTTCCAAGAATAGTTACTATTTTCAATGAAACTCTCCTTCCTTTATTAAAATTAAGACTTTATATTAAACTATGATTGTATTCCCAATGTGGACTAGACCCCTACCCTGTACATATAAAAAAAGGCACCCCTTAAAGAAGGGTGTTTAGAACATCTTTCTTATCAATTCATACAATGACTTATAGAATTTAAAAGGAGTTCATGTATGATCAAAGCTAAAATTTTGTTTGTTTTCTATTTACCTAGCGGTGGGATGGAAACATTGAACCGTCAGCGCTGCAAAGCACTTAAAAATCATGGCATCGAGTGTCATCTTCTATACTTGCAGAATGGTACAGGCATGCAGAACATATCAGAGATTCCCACTTATATTACGAATAACGATACAGAGATTAAAAGAATACTCCTGGATGAATTTGATGCCATCTTTGTCTGCTCAGACATTAACTTACTTCAGCGTATAAGAAATCTTGGGTTTACAGGTAAACTTATTTATGAGGTGCAAGGGTTAGGTAGTTACCAAAACGCTGAAAAAATTCTGCTTCAAGCAAAGCCTAACGTGGAAACATACTCAAACGGAATCCTTTTTCCAAATACACCTCATCTAATCAACTTGATTCATGCCTATTATCCTTCCATACCTAAATACTGCTTTCATAATTGTTTTGATAAAGATGAATTTCGTTATGTTTCAATGGAAAAACCGAGCTTTCCAATCGTTGGCTGGGTCGGGAGAATTGAAGAGAATAAAAATTGGAAAGACTACCTGGAGTTTTCCTTTCGCTTCTTAAAACATAAGCCTGACACTCAATTTTGGATGTTCATAGACGACACGCTAGGCGATCAAAAGGAACGAATGAAGTTTAATAGACTGGTGACTCAGATGGGGTTAACCTCTGCATTAAAACTGCACGCGAACATCCCACATAAACAGATGGCCAACTACTTTTCTATGATTGGCGATTCTGGAGGATTCTTATTATCGACTTCTAAAGTGGAAGGATTCGGTTACGCAGTCATTGAGGCAATGAGCTGCAGATGCCCTGTACTCTCTTCTGATTCAGATGGTGTAAAAGCATTCATCACTCATAATCAGACTGGTAAATTTTATACGAATTCTAGAATTGAAACGGCTGTTCCGGAAGCATTAGAGCTGGTAAACAATGCTGTTTTACGTTCAAGTATAATAGATCAAGCATACAATCACTTAGATGTATTTAACCTGGATACGTATGCCCAAGAATTTATTAATGTCTTAAAATAAAATACAAATATGCGAACTTTGTACAAATAAAAAAAGCTCCTAAAGGGGGCTTTTTTTATTTGCCTATAATTCGCTTAACAATCTGGTGAGTCATCATTCTTTTATATCTTTTAGAGACAAGTTTAACTTCTTTTATTATTGACGGCTTTCGTACCTGTGAACCCATTTTACTGTGCACGCGATAATAAGTTAACGGCTGATTGTAGTGAAAAAATTGAATGTCCGAACAGATCACTCGTAACCAATAATCATAATCTTGCGTACTGGGAAGCTCTTCATCAAAGTAGCCTACTTGGTGAATCAATTTTTTATCCATCATTACTGTACAGCCATTGATTACACAGCTTCTTCTCATCACTTTAAGAAACGCCAAATAATCAGTGTTGTCAAAACCGAGTGTTGAACTTGTAAGAACATTGTACTCATTCATAAGTCTGAAGTTCGTACTGCTGATCAGCGCTCCTACTTCTTTCATAAAAGCAACCTGACGTTCTACTTTGTTTGGAAGAAACATGTCATCAGAACTTAACCAGCAAACAAATTCACCACTCGCAGCTTTTATACCAGTATTCAAAGCACTTGCCGTTCCACCGTTCGGTTTAGAGAGGATTGTTACCCGATCTCTATACGGTTCTAGTTTGTCGTTGTGTTGAAACGACCCATCATTCACGACAATAATCTCGATATTATTGTACGTTTGATCTAATGCACTTTGTATAGCATGTGAAATATAAGTACAGTTGTAAAAAGGGATAATAATAGATACTTTATCCATTTATGATTTCCTTTCAATAATAGTTTGTATTTTGTGTATCATTTCTAGAGCTCTTTTGCTTGAAGTATGTCTCTCGTGAATCATCTTATAACCTTGCTTAGAAATAATATTCCTTTCTGTTTCGTTAGCAAGGTAATAATCGATCTTATCTTTATAATTATCGAAATCTATTTCTACGAACGTTTGACCATCGATAAATCCAAGTTCATATAATTCTGGTGAACCTGGAGCAAGCAACAATGTATTTGATGCCAAGACTTCGAAATACTTTAAAAGTGGATAATGATAGATTGAATCACATGTAATAAATAACTTTGCTGCGTTGATCTCTTTTGCATATTCTGTGCCTGAGATAATTTCTTTCTCATGCGCATTTATATCACGGTATCCAGGATGCTTGAAGGTTTTAAACCCATTGAAAGTTTTCATCTCTTTCATAATCTGAACTCTAAGAGGATAAAGATGCGGATAGTTTGCACCTACCATTAGTAAATCTGTTCTCTTTACAAGTTGATAATCTTTAAATACATGTTCATTCACATGATGCGGGAACCAATGCACCTTATCTGATAGTGCAGGAAACGCATTATTAAATGCTTCATTATAATGAGGAAATAAGACCTTAAAGCAGTTTAACTTCATTATCCTCTCGCGTAATTTCGGATTGTAATGCAAATCGTGAACGATCATTCCAGATGGTATGTTTAATGTCTCGAGCCCATTTATAAAAGGACTATAATTCTTATGAATATCATTAAAAAGTATGAAATCAGGTTTCCTTTGTAGACGTGAAAGAATATATTGAATAGAAGCATGCTCACTCCATACTTCAACGTTCAAATGTTTTTGAAGTTCTTGATATAAATAAAAACTTGATTTATCAATGAATTGACTAGTGTCTTTTGTGATAAAAAGTATGTTGAACTTGCTCATGATTAACCCTTTCTAAATAAATTGAAAAGACTTCATGTAAACATGAAGTCTTCGTTTTAGATTAAAGCTCGATACCTACAATATCAACTAGACGGATATAATAAATTGAACCTGCACCAGATCCTGCACCAGAAAAAATTACAAAGTCTGTTTCAACAGATACAACAGTTACACCGAACAGGTTAGTCTCTTCACATTTTGTAAATACTTGTGTAATTACAATATTTTGCGCTTGCATATTTGTTAGCATGTTTCTAAAAATAACTGCCAATATTCGCACCCCCTCAGTGAAATGAAAAATTATTAAACAAGTGGATCGTCAATAGTTACAATCTTATCAATTGGTACTAAGAAGCGGTTTGCACCTTGAGCTAGGACAATAAAATCAGCCTGTACTTCAACAACTGTTACATTTGATAAGTTAGGATTATCATCTGCAAATTGTGGGTCTAGTACATAAACAAGATCCAATGCTGTTGCAGCTCTAGCAGCTTGAATCAATCTCGCTCTTAAGTTTTGTGTTCCAAAAATCGCCATATAAATCTTTCTCCCTTCAGGAATAAAACAGCTAGCTAAAATTTGTACTAGCTTTATATATAGATATGAAAAATTACAACTTGTGCATAGATGAATAGACTAGTAAAGCGCGGAAATTTTAAGGAGTTTATAAGAAAGGGCTAAAACCTATTTATAGAAGATTGGGCATTAACTAGGTACATGTCTCATGCAAATACTAGCCTGCTTTAATATAGTATATTAACCCTGATGAAACGGTCAGGTACATGTATCTAATCTATAAGGAGGCAATTTAATGTCTAGCCTATTTAAAGGATCTTGCTGTGGTGGAAACGGAGAAGCTGCAGGTGGATCACGGTCTAAATGTAAATCTTGTGTATGTGAGTTGTTAAATACAATCGCAAACACAAACGGTAATTTTTGCAACTTAGCAACTCAGCAAAGACTTCTGATTGTATTGAAAGGTGCTTCTACACCATTATCTCTTGGTGGAGAAACAACTCCAACAATCTTTACTCTACTTCGTTTTGACGAAGAAGGATGCTGTGCAGTATTCTCTTATCTAGATGCAACTACGGCTACAAACCAAACGTTTGTAATCGACTGTCGCTGCATTTGTGGTATCGTATGCGTACCACAAACTACTAACGGAAACGGCGCAGGAGCTCTAGGTTAATAGAGACTGCAATTACCAAACGGTTTACCTTCCCATTGAGAGCAAGGTAAAACGTCAAAAAACCCCTTCGGAGCCCATTGTGAGCCTTCGAAGGGGTTTTTTTCAATATTTTATCGTGCGATCGTGTTATAACCACTATCAACGTGAAGAATTTCTCCTGTGATTCCACGAGCCAAGTCACTCATCAAGAACAGTGCAGCATCGCCTACTTCTTCTTGTGTGTTCGCCTTTCTAAGTGGTGATTTTTCTTCGATCTCTTTTAATACAGAGTTGAAGTCACCGATACCTTTAGCAGCAAGCGTACGGATCGGTCCAGCTGAAATGGCGTTCACGCGAATTCCGTCTTTACCTACGTCACTTGCAAGATACTTCACACTTGCGTCTAATGATGCTTTAGCTACACCCATAACGTTGTAGTTCGAAACCACTCTTTCTCCACCAAGGTATGTTAGCGTAACGATACTTCCGCCTTCTGTCATTAGTGGACGAGCTTCTTTAACTACAGCAGTCAAGGAATACGATGAAATATTATGAGCAAGAAGGAACCCTTCGCGAGTTGTGTTTAAATACTCGCCTTTTAATTCTTCTGTGTTGGCAAAAGCGATACAATGAGCAAGTCCGTGGATCACGCCTACTTCTTCTTTTAATGTAGCAAAAGTCTTTTTAATTTCTTCATCATTCGTAATATCACATGGAAGTACGATTGAATCGTTTCTTCCAAGTGATTCTGCAAGATCTCGAACATTCTTCTCTAATCTTTCGCCAGCATATGTAAATACTAGGCGGGCACCAGCGTTTGAAAGAGATTGCGCAATTCCCCATGCAATACTTCTCTTATTTGCAACACCCATTACAACAAACGTTTTGTTTTCTAAGGATAGTTGATACATATAAAGCTTCCTCCCCATCAATCTGTTCATTTTATTTATTAGTAATTGTTATTAGTACCAAGTCCTAATTAGTATAACAGAAGTAGAGAGGATTTTCACTATTAACCTTTACTCGTCTGAATATCTTTCACTTCAAAACCGCAAGAATCACAGCGATAGATCACATTTTGATTCGATTGAGCGATTAAGACCTCTTGATTTAGAGCGTGTTCTTTTCTGCATTTAGGACAGTGAACAACTGGCATCATTATATTTCAACTCCCTATTTTTTATCGTACGCTTAGCATGCTCATTTTTATAATAATTTAGGACTTATGTTTTTAACGGCAAACAAAAAACACTGACTTTAAAAGCCAGTGCTTTTTTAAAATTAACCAAGTATTTGTCTCATCTGCAGCACTTGTTGCTTACTACCCGTCACAACCATTTTGTCACCTAATAAAATCTCCGTGTCACCGTGCGGAACGATCGACTCTTTTCCTCGGTAGATCCGAACAATAATGCTATCACCAAGGAAAGGAAAGTTTCTTAAAGCGGTTCTGTGGTAGGCACTGTTTTCAACCAGAATTTCATTTAGACTATTATCTGACGTTGTAAGGATATCCACAACAGCTGGATTCTCTATTAACGCTTTTAGCAACACTTGAGAAGAAAAGTATACAGAATATACTTCAATTCCTTTATCTTTCAATGCATCTCTCTTTAATGGATTCTCAATTCGCGCGACGACTCGTTCTACACCTTCATCTTTTGCAATCAAAGCAAGGCTTTCATTCGTTTCATCGCTACCAGTTGCCAGCACAATAATATCTGTATCAAAAACATTTTCTTGCATCAAGGTTGTTGTTTCATAATCATCCAATTCTTGAATTTTAAAGCTATCCAATTGCTTTTGATCTTTTTCTTCTTGTTTTGTGTGATAAAGACGATATTCGAACCGTGATTGATCAAGCTCTGTTATTAACGGTAAAGTAAATTGGTTCGCTCCAACAAATACAAGTTGTTCTTTCCCGACTTCTTCTTCCTCTTTTTTAGGAAACAGCTTTTTAAAGAAAATCGGCGTAATGATGGCGCTAATCACAGCGGTTAAGATCAATGCTGATGATGTACGAGCATCAATTACATTGATTCTTTCTCCAATCTTTGCTGCTGCGATCACCAATGAAAGTGTAGAAGTTAATAAGAACCCTGCAGCCGTTACCGTTTTCCAGTCATACCATTTTCGTAGGTACAGAATAGGTAAAAACTTAGAAATAAGCAATGCGACCAATAATAACGGGATGAGCGCTAATGCTTTTGGATCCGCGAATATGGAACGAATATCGAGCTCCACCCCTACCATTACGAAAAAGATAGGAATTAAAAATCCATATCCAAAAGAATCGAGTTTATGAACAAGTTGTTTATTGGGTGAAAGCAGAGAAACGAGAACACCAGCTAAGAAAGCACCTAATATGTTCTCAGCTCCTACGGATTCAGAAAGTCCGACCAAGACGATTATCAAAGTGAATACCGCTCTTGTATCTAACTGTATCGTTCCTTTTGACATGGTATCTAAAAACGAACGATTTCTCATTTGTTTTCCGATGAAATACAAAAGAATACCCGCTGCAAAAAGAATAAGTAACAACCACATTCTGCTAGGATCTCCCGATTCCATTGAAACAAAGAGAGCAAGAAGGATCATGGTTACTAAATCAGCAATAACCGCTACTAGTAATATAATTTGACCGATCGTCGTCTTAGAAAGCTTTTCTTCTTTTAGTGTAGGTACGACTACTCCTAGTGAGATGGTCGAAATAACTAACGTCATAAAGAACGCACTCTCTGTAAATCCACCCCAAACAAATAAAAGGGATAATCCATACGACAAGATAAGTATGAAGAGAAAGATGATACTTGAAACAACAAGTCGATTCGGTTCTTTGTTTTCTTTCTTTTTCTTAGAATTAGATTCGCCCGCAAAGATACTGAAGTCAATTTCAAGTCCACTTAAAAACATTAAGAAAATAAAACCAAGTACAGACAAGATCTCCAGCCATGCGTCAGAATGAACCACATCAAAACCGCTCTTTCCTAAAATAATTCCTACGATTATTTCAGCAACAACTACAGGTATGACACGCAACCTAAATTTGTTTAGCAGTATAGGAACAAAAAATGCTGTAAGAATGACTAATATTAATGAAGTAAACGATGCATGTTCTTCCATAAAACCTCCGTCGTTTCTTTAGATTATTGGTTTACTATAGTAAAGCAGAAAAAGAAATGTCAAACGATTATGCTCAAAATGATTTGCAAACCCACTGTTTTTAGGTAAGATAATACATGTTATTGTTTTACTTTAAGGAGTCGGTCCACATGCAAAATAACCACAAGTCACCATGGCAGCAACTCGATTACAATCTTTTGTTTCTATTGTTCTTAATGGTCATCACGAGCTGTGTAGCCATTTATAGCGCGCAGATGATGGATCAATACGGCAGCAATTTCGTCATAAAGCAACTCGTTTGGTACTTTATCGGTGGAATCGCTGTAGTCGGCGTTATGGTATTAGATTTCGATCAGTTTAGAAAATTATCTTGGTACGTATATGGGTTCGGTATCCTATTACTGCTTGGTATTCTAGTCGCTCCTGAGAGCATCGTTCCAAATATCAATGGTGCGCAGAGCTGGTACAGATTCGGTCCTTTTGCATTGCAGCCTTCAGAGCTTGTAAAAGTGGCACTCGTTATCGCGATTGCCAACACAATTGCTACTCATAATGAGAAGTATATTGTTCGCTCTTTGCATGAAGACCTTTTATTGCTAGGAAAAATTGCTCTAATCGCTGGTTTCCCTACACTTTTAGTTCTGATGCAGCCTGACTTAGGTACGAGTCTTGTATTTATGGCGATTACAGGTAGTCTTTTACTAGTGTCTGGAATTAGGTGGAGAATTATTGTTATCCTTATTCTTTCCTTTATCTTGTTCATATCAATCCTAGTTTGGATATATTTTACCTTTCCACAATTTTTCGTGGATCATATCCTTGATCAATATCAACTTAACCGTTTCTACGCTTGGCTTGAACCATATGAACATAAAGATGCAGGATACCATACAAGAAACGCATTACTTGCAATCGGAAGTGGAATGCTGTTTGGAAAAGGCTTTACAGAAGGTTCCGTTTATCTACCAGAAGCACAGACTGATTTTATCTTTTCCATCATTGGTGAGGAATTTGGATTCTTCGGAACAAGTATCGTTATCTCTCTGTTCTTCTTGATGGTTTACAGAATGATCAATACCGCTCTAGAGAGTAATGAAGCTTTTGGAAGTTATTTATGCGCAGGCGTAATTGGCATGCTAACTTTCCAGGTGTTTCAGAACATTGGTATGAACATTCAAGTTATGCCGATCACAGGTATTCCTCTACCCTTTATCAGTTATGGAGGAAGTTCGATTCTCGCTTACATGATAGCCTTTGGTCTCGTTCTAAACGTTCGATCGAGAACAACTAAATATATGTTTGAATAGCACCTGATATTTATCAGGTGTTTTTCTTTTGCCTTTGAAGTATCCTAATGATTGTGAGGTGATTGACATGAAATTTGATATTATCGGTGACATTCATGGATGTTTTAAAGAATACAAAGAACTTGTAAAGAAACTTGGATACGAATGGAAAAACAGTCTTCCTGTACATAAAGACAACCGAAAACTCGTATTTTTAGGTGATTTGATGGATCGTGGACCAGAATCAGTAAAAGTAATGGAACATGTCTATGAACTTGTACAAAATAATCTCGCCCTATACTCACCAGGTAATCATTGCAACAAGCTGTATCGATATTTTTTAGGACGAAACGTTCAAATCAAACATGGTCTAGAGACTACTGTTGCAGAACTTCATGCGCTCTCACATGTTGAAAGACAAAAAGTGAGAGACCAATTTTGCACACTTTATGAAAATGCTCCTCTTTATCTGCATCTTGATCACGGTAAGTTAGTCGTTGCTCATGCTGGCATTCGAGAAGATTTTGTTGGGCAATTTCATAACAAAGTGAAAACCTTTGTCTTATATGGAGACATTACTGGAAAATCAAATCCTGACGGAACCCCTGTACGAAGAGATTGGGCAAAAAAACATTCTGGAAAAATCACCATCGTCTATGGACATACTCCTGTTGAAGAAGTGCGTCATGTTCAAAACACTTGGAACATTGATACAGGATGTGTTTTCGGTGGTAAGTTAAGCGCGCTTCGGTATCCAGAAATGGAGTCGCTAAGTGTTCCGTCGAGCATGCCCTATGTTCCTGAAAAATTCCGGTCTTTCGACGATTAAAAAAAGAGGAGTGTTCAGCCTTTAGGCAGCACTCCTCTTTTTGTGTGAACATTACCGGTGTTTCCAAAGTTTTTTCATATCTTGAGGTAAATCAGCAACTAACATAATGCATTCTTCTGTAAATGGGTGTATGAACGAGGTTTTCTCACTATGCAAAGCCTGACGCTCAAGCATTTCTAATGTCCCGCCATACAAATCATCTCCTATTAAAGGGTGGCCGATTGACGACATATGTACTCTTATCTGATGAGTTCTTCCAGTTTCTAATCGTAAGGACACAACAGAAAAGTTTGAATTCTTAACAAAATCCAGCTTTTCGTAATGCGTGATCGAGCGCTGACCACCTTCACTTACCATTCTTTCAATGATACTCTCTGGTTTTCTAGCAATCGGTTGGTCAATCGTTCCTCTTTCATCTTTTAATTCACCATGTACAAATGCAATATATTCCCTCTTTATCACTTTATCTTTTTGCTGTTTGGACATGAGTGAATGTGCGAATCGATGTTTAGCTATCAATACTATCCCTGATGTATCTTTATCTAATCGGTTTACAGCATGAAAGGTACTAGAAATATTGTTTTCTTGATAATAATATAGAATGGCTGAAGCGAGTGAACCATTCGGCTGATAAAGTGATGGAATGGTCGGCATCCCAGCAGGTTTATGAACCGCAATAAAATGGTGATCTTCATAAAGAATGTCTAAAGGGATATTCTCTACTTCCATTGAAGAGCTCTTAGTTTCTGGAGGAAACCATACTGTGACCTCGTCACCGCCATTAAGTTGAGTCCTTACCGTTACTTCATTTTTGTTCACAAAAAGAGCGCCGCCGTGAAACTTAATATCGGTCAGCGCTGCTTTAGAAATCTGTTTCTTTTTTAAATACTCCCTTAAAAGAACGGGAGCTTCTTCATTTTGTACATGCCATGTAATTGTAAATGTATTCATATTAATCTCCAACGAACGATTCTTTAACTCTTTTCCAGAATGGAAAAGGACGAAAGCGAGCAAAACGAATCTTTTCTTCAGCTACTCGATATTGTATCGACTTTACTTTTTTCTGAACTAAGAACCGATGGTCGATCGTAATATGGAAATCTACATCGTTTACGGGTTTTAGTATACACGTATGATGCTGTGGCAGAACGAGCGGTGAACCTATCGTTCGGAAAACTCGATTGTTTATAGAAGCCATTTCTGATAATTGTATGGATGCAAGGGACGGGTGGATGATCGCTCCACCGAGTGCTTTATTATACGCTGTACTTCCTGAAGGAGTTGAAATACAAAGGCCGTCACCTCTGAATGTTTCAAATTTTTCTCCTTTGATCTCTACATCCATGACGAGAGATCCTTCCACACTTTTAACCGTACATTCATTTACAGCAAGATATCTCTTCTCATCTAACCCATCAATATACCTAACCGTAACTTCAAGTAAAGGATATTCAACAATTTGAAAAGGTGTTTTCGCGATATGTATGACAAGCTTTTCCACCTCTTCAGGCAACCAGTCCGCAAAAAAGCCAAGGTGTCCGGTATGAACACCAACAAAAGCTGTTTTGTCGATGCGGTGTACATAATGATGGAATGCATGAAGTAAAGTTCCATCACCACCAACTGTTATCACAATCTCAGGCTCTTCTTCTTCATAAACCAATTCAAATTCTTCAAGATATGCCCGAATTTTTCCCGTTAAGATATTGGATTTATTATCTCCTTTTGATACGATGGCAAATTTCATTCTCTCTCCATCCTTTATGATCCTAAATTAGTTTCATTGGATTTATCATTGCGTTCCAAAAACACAAGCTGAGCTTCTTGAATTTCCCCTTTGATCTGAGACATCTCTTCGTCTAATCTGTTTGCAGCTTCTGCCGCTCTTTGTAATCTTTGACGAATATCTTCTGGAATTTGTCCCTGATATTTATAGTTCATAGAGTGTTCGATTGTAGCCCAAAAATTCATAGCTAGTGTTCGGACTTGCACTTCTACAAGAATCTTCTTTTCTCCATCCAATACTTGAACGGGGTATTCGATAACGATGTGGTACGAACGATAACCACTTGGTTTTTTGTGTGTGATATAGTCGCGTTCTTCAACAATCGTAAAATCATTACGCTGCCTGAGAAGATTGATTACTGTCTTTATATCATCAGTAAATTGACACATGATTCGAAGTCCCGCTAAATCTTGAATTTCCGTTTCTAAATGTTGATCGGGAATGTTTTTTTGATAAGCCTTGTTCACGATTGACTTAATGGGTTTCACTCTTCCAGTAACAAACTCAATCGGACAATGCTGATTTGACTTTTCAAATTGCTCACGCATTCCTCTGAATTTAATCTTAAGCTCATCAACAGCTTGCTTGTACGGAATTAACAGTGCTTCCCAGTCCATACTCATTGGGCTTTTTCCTCTGTTCCAAAAACCTTGATCACTTCGTCTTCCATCTGTTGCCCATAATTAGCATTTCCTTGTATATTGTCTGTTAAAAATTCCATTTCTCTAGAGAAAGCAGTAAGTTCAAGCTCTTCTCTTTTTTCATTTAGAACAACGAAAGCGGCATCTTTTTGAAGAGCATTTTTCACTTCGTTCCAATGTTTATTTTCGATGGAGATGTAGATAAATCCATCTTTATCCTCAAGAACATAGATAAATGCTAATCCATCAGAATCGACGAGCATTCTTTCACTGTCTTTCCAGTCAGAAATTTCTGTGTTCCATTCATTCTCAATAAGCAAAATGAGCTTATTTTCTTTCCATGCAGTTGACTGCACATTCAATCGTCGTGGCATCATGTTAACAACCTCCTGTTTCTTCTTTTTTAGTGTAACACAAAATGGGTGTTTAATAAGAAATTGAGGTGCACGAATCGCTATGAGATAATAAGTTTACTCAAGTAAAGTTACAGGGGGATAAACGAAGTGGCTCAAGAAATTGAAATTGAATTTAAGAATCTGCTAACACAGATCGAATTTTTAAGACTTATCGACGAGTTTGATGTGAAGCAAGAAGCTTTCCATAAACAGACCAACTATTATTTTGATACCCAACATTTTGATCTTAAACACCACAGAAGTGCTTTACGTGTTCGAACAAAAAATAACGAATATACTCTTACGCTTAAACAAAAATTAAATAAACATATTCTTGAAACCCATCAGACTGTTTCTAAAGATATTTTTGAAGGTTTATTAAAAGGAGAATCCTTACCTTCTGGAGAGGTATCTGATCAAATACAAAAAATGAATATCCATGTGAAGGAAATTACTTATTTAGGAGAGCTCACAACATTTCGTGCTGAGTTTCCATACAAAGATGGCATTCTCGTTTTAGATGAAAATCATTATTTAGGTAAAATCGACTATGAAATTGAATACGAATCTGCCGATTATACAAGTGGACTAAATAAATTTAATGATTTGCTAACGATTAAACAGATCCCTGTTAGAGATACAGACAGTAAAATTGCTCGTTTCTTTAATGAAAGTCTTAGAAATAAGTAAACTGATCATTTAATACGTTAATCGATTTAGGAGGGTATCTCTTGAATATTCAATCGTATAAAGCGTTAATGGAAATCCAAGCACTACAGCAGTTAAATGTAAATTCTTCTTCTGTTTCTAGTATGCAGAATACCGTTTCAAGTCCTTTTGCAGCACTGTTGCAAGAAGCTTATTCTAACGTAGGTAGTACAACAGGATCGGAATCTACTTTTAACCGAAATGCTTCTACACCAATGTTTCAACCTCTCACTGAAAATATTAGTTCTCAATTTTCTTTACCAGCAACAACATCAGGTCCAATCACAACTGAAAAGTTAAACATACCATCAAAAAATTTAGATACGTTGATCGAAAATACAGCTAGAAAGTTTGGGGTAGATCCTAACCTGATCCGGTCCGTCATCAAACATGAATCTAATTTTAAAACAACTGCAGAAAGCCATGCAGGTGCTCAAGGGCTGATGCAACTAATGCCTGCAACGGCAAGATCGTTAGGAGTTACTAACCCATTTGACCCTATACAAAACGTGGAAGCCGGAACAAAATATTTAAAGATGATGCTTGATAAATATGATGGCAATCAGAAACTTGCACTTGCCGCTTATAATGCTGGTCCTGGAAACGTAGCAAAATATAATGGTATTCCACCTTTTAAAGAAACGATCTCCTACGTTAATAAAATTATGAATACGTATCAATCACTCGTATAACCCTCAGATTCTGAGGGGTTTTTTTATTGGGTTCGATACTTCATTTTATAGCGGCATTACGGAGATCTATAAACTTACGGACATCCTTCTTTATTCATATTGTTTGCTTACTATTCATGAACCTTGCTACAATAAAATTACAAATTGACGCAAGGAGCTTTTGGACCATGTTTGACGAATCAAAAACACCATATGATCTGTTAGGAGAAAAGGAAGGTATTGAAAAACTTGTTACTACTTTTTACAATCTAGTCAGTCAAGATTCATTGCTTTCTCCACTTTTTCCTGACGACTTAACTGAGACTGCCTATAAACAAACGCAATTTTTAAGTCAGTTTTTTGGCGGACCGCCACTATATACTGAGGAACATGGACATCCTATGCTCAGAGCGCGTCACATGCCTTTTCCGATAACAAATTCCCACGCAAAAGCTTGGATAGCCTGTATGGAAAAGGCGATGACGATTCAAAAAATAGATCCTGATTTACAAAACATACTGTTAAGCCGATTAAAAATGACTGCTTTTCATATGGTTAATACAGAGGATTCAGAAAGGGGCGAGAATGCTGACACTGTATAATTCCAATTCCTTTTATGACGAACAAGAGAACAATCATAACTATGCCTGTCAAAAGCCATTGGAAATCTATTCTGTCATCGATCCGCTATGCCCAGAATGCTGGTCATTAGAGCCTGTTTTAAAAAAATTGCAAGTTCAATACGGCCATTATTTTACTTTACGCCATTTTGTAAGTGGCAGCCTTGAATCACTCAACACGTACGTTCCTCGAAAAAAGGGGATAAACTTAGCTGAACAGATTGCTGAAAAGTGGGAAAAAACAGCTTCCATATCTGGTATGAGCTGTGATGGAGATGTATGGTTGGAAAACCCTATTTCTGCCCCTCATAAAGCAACACTTGCTATAAAAGCTGCTGAGCTTCAAGGAAAGCAACAAGGTATGAAGTTTCTAAGAAAACTTAGAGAGAACTTGTTTTTGAATAAACAAAACATTGGAAACGATGACGTTTTATTAGATATTGCCCGCTCTGTAAACTTAGATGAAGATGAATTTTTAAGTGATCTTTCATCTGAAGCAACTATTAAAGCTCTTCGTTGCGATTTGAAATTTTCTCAAGAAATGGATGTTACTCAAATCCCAACACTTATTGTTTTCAACGATAAAACAGATGATGATGGAATTAAGATATCCGGCTGTTATTCTTATGATGTTTATGTAGAAATCCTAAAAGAAATGTCTGAGGTTCCTTTAGAGCCTTCTCCGCTTCCTGAATTAGAAGACTTTCTTTCTTCTTACTCATTTGTAGCGACAAAAGAAGTCTCAGTAGTATATCAGATCAGTTGTGAAGAAGCTGAAAAAAGATTAAAACGTCTCGTTCTGCAACAAAAAGTTGAACGTGTACCAGTAAAGTACGGAACATTTTGGAGATACCTACCAAACCGCTGATTTGATTCAGCGGTTTTTTAATAGGGATTTTTTTATCAAGAGAATTTATTAATCTAAGACGCACTGCATATCCTGTCCCTACATGAATAAACATGTACAAAGGGAGGGAGATTTTCATGTATTTGATTATGTTTTTGCTTAGCTTACTTTCACTTGCAGGGAGTTTTTATTTCTTTGTGCTCTCTCTGCTAAACATGGCGCCAAAAATTTTAGCAATTCCTGGACTTTTTATTGCGGTCCTACTTACAACTCTCTGCTATAACTATCGATCAAAACTAAGAAGAATAGGCTAGAACAAACATAACAAAATCCTGCCCAGACAATTGGACAGGATTTTTTGTGTTTATTTCTCAAAAAGCAGTTCTTCCATCTCATCAAGAATCGATTCAAAAACTTTAAGAGCATTTTCTATCGGTTCTGGTGTAGTCATATCAACACCAGCTTTTTTCAATACTTCAATCGGATAATCAGAGCTTCCTGCTTTTAAGAAGTCTAAATATCGATCAACTGCTGGTTTTCCTTCATCTAAAATCTGTTTAGACAAGGAAGCAGCTGCACTAAATCCTGTTGCGTATTGATAAACATAGAAATTGTAATAGAAATGAGGAATTCTAGCCCATTCTAGACCAATCTCTTTATCAATGACGAGGTCTTCACCAAAATACTTAACGTTTAGATCGTAATAGATTTTTGTTAACAATTCTGGCGTTAGAGGTTCACCATTCGCTGCACGAACATGAATTTCTTGTTCAAATTCTGCGAACATCGTCTGACGGAAAACAGTTCCTCTAAATCCTTCTAAATGGTGGTTCAACAAATACAACTTTTCTTTCTTATCAGATGTTTTTTCCAACATATAATGATTTAATAAAGCTTCATTACAAGTCGACGCAACTTCTGCAACAAAGATCGAGTAATCCGCATAAGGATAAGGCTGATTCTCGCGTGTATAGTAGCTATGAACCGAATGTCCGATCTCATGAGTAAGTGTGAACAAATTGTTTACGTTATCTTGCCAGTTCATTAGGATATATGGCATAGTTCCATAAGCACCTGATGAATAAGCACCACTACGTTTACCTGCATTCTCGTGTACATCAATCCAGCGCTTCTCATAACCTTCTTTTACAATCTGTTTATACTTGTCGCCCATAGGATCTAAACTGTCTAGGACAAGCTGCTGAGCCTCTTTAAAGCTCACTTCCATCTTGGCATCTTTTACAAGTGGTGTATAGAGATCGTACATATGAAGTTCATCAAGTCCAAGTGCCTTTTTACGTAAGCGAACATAACGATGCAATAGGCCAAGGTTATCGTTTACTGTTTTGACTAAATTATCATAAACAGCTTCAGGAATATTATTGTTGTTTAACGCTGCTTCACGAGCTGAACTAAACTTTCTTGTTTTTGCAAAGAAATTATCTCGTTTTACTGTTCCAGCAAGAGTGCTCGCAAATGTATTTTTGTAAGAATCATATGTGCCATATACAGCTTTAAAGGCATCTTCTCTCACTCTGCGATCTGAGCTTTCTAAAAAGCGGATATATCGTCCATGAGTAACTTCGATTTCTTCCCCGTTCTCATCTTTAATAACTGGGAATTTAAGGTCAGCATTATTCAACATACCAAATGTGTTGCTTGACGTATTCGCTACTTCTCTAACATCCGCTAACAGTGCTTCTTCTTCTTTAGAAAGTACGTGAGGACGCTGACGGTTAATCTCATCCAAAGCTTGTTTGTACAACTTTAAAGGTTCATGACTCTGTAAAAATTGAACCAATGCTTCTTCAGATAGAGATAGAATTTCTGGTACTGCAAAAGATACCGTACTGCTTACTTGAGTTGCCAAGTTCGAAGCACGATCATTCAACCCTTGGTAAAAGGAGTTCGTTGTATCTTGGTCGTATCTCATATGAGCGTATGTATAAAGTTTACCAAGCTTTTTAGTTACTTCATCTTGCTTTTGGAAATAGGAGTAAAGGGTTTCCGCAGACTCTCCCAGTCTTCCTTGAAAAGATTTTAATTCAGGCAACAAGTTTTTCGTTTCATCAAATTCATTTTCCCATACATCGTCCGACGCATATATTGCTTCTAAATCCCATGTATCTGATACAGGGACTTCATTACGTTTAGGCAATGATTTAGTTTTAGTTTGAGACATACATACACCTCCAGGTAGATTAAAGAGAAAAGTAGGAATACTTTCTCCTTATGTATATCTACATATTACCAGAAAATGCTTATGCAAAGTCAAAAATTACGACTTTTCACTGAAAATTTCGTCTAGTTTAAACGCTTCATCCAACGTTTTTGGATAATGAACGCGCTGAAGCTTTCTATAAGTTCCCTCTGACACTTTTTTGAGTAAATGATGATCCACTAAAAACGATAGATAGTTCTCGACCGCATCCATCCACGATTCATTTAGATAAGGAAATTCTCGTGTCTGAAAAATACGTTTTTGCAGCAATCGTTGAAATTCCTGCTCGATGAACTTCGAAGAGAATAATGATATTGGTACTTTATCAATCAGAATTAGTATGTATGTCTGCCATAAATAAGGTGAAGTTTCAATGTGAAAAAAGTTATTTGTGGGAATACCCGCAATAGAGGGAAACAATGTTAGGGAATGATGGTTGAAATACAAAACTTTTTTCATATACATAACAGCCGGAGATGTATTCTTAAAAGCAGTTTTTCTCCACGTGTATTTTTGCTTTTTCCAAAGCGTTTTATGATTTAGGTTATGAGTTTCTAGATTTAAGAACGTTTGTGACAACCATAGGACATCACAACACTTCTTCATTGAAAATACATTACCATGGGCCGCAACTTTCTTTTGTGATAGAGGAATAATATTTCTGAGCAGTAGAAACTGTTCTTTAAGAGGACAATAAAAATTCAGATACAGTTGGCTATTGCTATCTATTTTAGCTGCTGATAGATCGGAGCTTTGCATATAGAAAAGGTCTGGTCCTTTTTGTTTAATTCTTTTCATTCCAAAGATCCAGTCGGAAGTTATATGAAGAGACTGATAACCTGATATTCTTTTTCTAAGATCTTCAGGTGTGACCGTCGCACACTGAAATTCAATGACATGCTGATTTTCTTGAAGAAACAAATCAGGACGCTGCTTAATTTCACGGATATAATGCTCCAGAATTGTTTTTTCATTTACATGTGTAAGCCATTTATACAAACCCTTTTTTCCAAGGAGATGATAATCTGTTTCTCCTTCATGAAAACCTTCACATTCTTCAAAAGAATGATGAGCGAAGTGCCATGTCTTTTTTGTTCCACATTTCGGTATCACTTTATTTTGACATACGGGGCACCGCAATTTTCCTGATTTATTCTTCAGATACCATTCTTCCTTCGTTATTTCTCCTACCATATCAACATACTGATCATTAAAAAGAGCAACTAACAATTTGTTTCACCTCCACAATCATCATAATGAACGATGATTGCAGAAACTTCACTTCACTATTTTCTCTATATCGTTATTAAAATGATAGATTATTGATAAAAAACTCCCCGTAAAAAAACAAAAACCGATTTCAAAGTAGCTGAAATCGGTAATCTCTTATAATTTAAAATATTGTTGTACGTGGTCTAATGCTGCTTCTGAAACAATCGTTTTTCCATACTCTTGTATGCGGTAAACAGATAGATCAGAGTCATTTCCGTATTCCAAGAGTTGGGCTAATAGATCATCTTGTTCTCGATCTGAAGTTTCCACATTAAATGTCACATACAAATAATATTTACCCTCGAAATGAAACAGCGAATTCTCAAAAGACGAAGAATCAATGGTATGACTTAAAGAGATAACATCTTCAAAGTCACCAAAAGAAATGAGGAAGGATAAATAATCTTCTTCTGTTTCTTCTAATTCATCAAAATCTTCTTCTACTTGAAACTGTTGATCTAATATTTGCTCAATATTCTGATCAACGGGTAAATCCAATTTATCATCGCCTATAGGAAGCTCAATTTTTTTACCGTCTTTGGACATTTGAGCACGAGTTACAATTATTTCAAGACCTTTATCCAGAGCCTGAACTTGAATCCACAGTGG
This sequence comes from Bacillus sp. E(2018), assembly GCF_005503015.1. Lineage (NCBI taxonomy): Bacteria > Bacillati > Bacillota > Bacilli > Caryophanales > Bacillaceae > Bacillus > Bacillus sp. E(2018). Next base: position 1,598,876 of record NZ_SCOL01000001.1, read on the forward strand.
ACCTTCTAATGGAAACTGCTCTTGCTGATGTGCTTCGTCCATCATTTCCCAAAAGAGTTCTTCTCCTCTTTCGCGATCAGACCATATTTCTTCACGATCGAAACCGCGATCTTCAATATCTCTGTACGTAATGAAAAATTTAATGGTGAACTCATTCACTCTTTCAATTTCCATTTCTGCTTCTCTCCCTTCTCTCCGGTTTGTTCGTGAAGGGATAAATACCCCTAGAAAAAAGCAATTCTTATTTCCAATCGTTCTCCGTCGAAAATCCATCAATCACAATTAAACCTCTTGTACCTTATTCTATGACAAAACGGAAAATATGGAAATAAAAAAGGCCTGTATAAACTGCCCTTTTTTACACCTGTACACACGTTAAATCTTAAGCTCTCAACTTGACGCATCAGGCCAAGCTGGACTATAATTCAAAGGTCTTTAAGGTTAACATATTGTACCATAATACAAGTGAAATTTCATTATTTACGGGGGGTTTACGTTTGGAAACAGAATTTCTGATATCATTGTTGCAGATCATTGCAATTGATATCCTTCTTGGCGGAGACAACGCTATTGTAATTGCCCTTGCCAGTAGAAACTTACCAGAAGCTCAAAGAAATAAAGCCATTTTCTTAGGAACTGGACTAGCTATTGTTGTTCGTGTAGTACTAACCATTGTAGCTGTTTATTTATTAAATATTCCTTTCTTATATCTAGCAGGAGGAATTTTACTTCTAATTATTGCTTATAAGCTGATTTTAGAAGAAGATGACGAGCTTGACGTTAAAGCGGGCAAGAACCTATCTGATGCTGTAAAAACCATCGTTTTTGCAGATATTGCGATGGGACTTGATAATGTACTGGCGGTTGCCGGTGCTGCACATGGGAATATCGTGTTAGTTGTGATTGGACTTTTAGTATCTGTTCCTATCATTATATGGGGAAGTAAGATAATATTGCACTTTATGGAAAGATTCCCTGTTTTAATTTATATTGGTGCTGGAGTACTTGCTTTCACATCAGCAGGAATGATTGTTGAAGAACGAATGATCCATTCTGTATTTGAAGGTAACGATGTTCTGAAATACGGTTTATATGTATTTTTAGTAGTAGGCGTGATTCTTGCGGGTATTTTAACGAACTCTTTCAAAAAGAAACGAGCTAATTAGTTTAAAAAATAAGTCCTTGCGTTATAAACGCAAGGACTTATTTTTTATTTATCGAAACATACAATAAAAAACTTCCGCTAACAGTTAGCGGAAGTTTTTCTTTATTCATTGACAAGACGCTGTGCTTCCATAAGTTGAAATGTACGTACACGTCTTGGCAAGAAACGACGAATTTCGTCTTCGTTATAACCAACTTGCAAGCGTTTTTCATCCAAGATAATAGGTCTACGCAATAATCCAGGATGGTCTGCAATCAATTGGTATAAGTCTTGCAATGGCATGGATTCGAGATTGATGTTAAGTTCCTGGAACGTTTTTGAACGAGTAGAAATTATCTCGTCTGTACCGTCCTCTGTCATTCTCAAGATTTGCTTAACTTCTTCTATTGATAAAGGTTCTGAAAAAATATTTCTTTCTTGATAAGGAATGTCATTCTCTTTTAACCATGCTTTTGCTTTACGGCATGATGTACAGCTCGGCGAAGTAAATAGTGTGACCATAGTGGAACTCTCCTTCCCCTCTCTCTGATTTAGGCACTTTAAAAAAGTTATTAAATCATTCATAGTATACTACACATTTTACATTTTCGGTAGAGGTTATACAGACTTTTGTACATTTTTACGAATTTGTCATACAAATGTAATACATCTACAAAATATTCTACACAACTTTTCCGTATCTACATATATATAGACGTATTACCCAAGAATAAGTTTCATAAAACATAAAAAAAGAATGTATTTATTTGAATGATTTGTTTCAACACTTAATTTATCATGATTATGATAGATAGATCAGATCAAAAAAAGGGGCTGTTAGTAGAAAGTATATCTTCCTTTAACAGCCCTATTTTATGCGATTGTCTTCTTAACTTGTGATGCTGGGCCTTTTCTAGAGATGCTCGGATTAAATTTCTTAAGGTTTTTCTTAAGCATTTCTTTCCATAGCTCTCGTTTTGTTTTCTTCTTTTTGTCCTTTTGTTTCATAACGCCTCATCCTCCTTTAAAAAGGAAAATCGTATTATTCTGAAGCAGGTTTTCCCGAATCATCTGTTGACTTATCATCAACAACTTCAGGTTTAGGTACTGAATTCTCTGTATCTAAAGTTAACACTTCACTTGCAGGCTGATAGGACTTTCCGTACAACTCACTATCTTTGTACGTGTGTATTTCATTATACGTCTTTTTCATGTTTTCATAAATAGTTTCTTCGGATTCTTTTGTTGGTGACCAATAAAGAATTTCCATCTCATTCACTTCATCCGTTGCGAGTGAGCGTCTTCTATACCCTATACTAGATGCGTGTTCAAATCCTTCACGAGTGTAGAAGCGTAACCTTTTTTCTGTGTCTGTATCTTCATAATCGACCGGTTCAACTTCTAAGATGATCGGCTTCCCTTTTGCTTTTAACTTTTCAATAAGCTTATGGCCGAGCCCCTGACCTCTAGCGTCTTTTGAGACAAATAAATAATCAATAAAAACAAAATCGGATAGTTCAACATACATCAATACGTGATACTGTCCTTCATCCTTGTGATAGATGTCACTCTTCTCGTCTAATAAAAGCTCCATATGTTCTTTAGATTTCATCTCTTCAATCGGAAAATATTGATTTAATTTCTCATACCAATTCATTTTTTCCCCATCAGCTCCTTAGATTTTAGTGATAATATATAGTTTTCCCTCTTTCTTCCTTTGTTATCATGAGATACAATAAAGAAAGAAGTACGTGGTGAACTCGTTGTGAAAAGGAGGAGTCCTCATTTGATTTCATTCTTTACCGATTTAACCTTGTTAGCACTTTGTGTTGTTGGAATTACAGCACTGATGGGAAGCATATCCCAATTCATCGCTATAAAATTGTTCGGTGGTAAAAAAGTTTTTCATTTTGTGGATAAATCGAAGTCTTTTCAAGAAAACTGGAGTCCTGTTAAAAGAAGATAAAATGCGAACAACCCGTGAATTTTGGGTTGTTTTTTACATTTCAAGTACGAACTACTTTATAATATAAGGGTAGCATACATAATAGAGGTGTACAAATGCATAGAAACCTTAGAACGTTCATCAACCAGTTAAGATCTGAAAAAGAAATTGTAGAGATTCATACAGAAGTCGATCCTTATTTAGAAATTCCTGAAATCCATAGACGTGTGATCTCTGAAGAAGGACCAGCACTTCTGTTTACAAATGTAAAAGGCAAGAATATTCCTGTTGTAACAAATCTATTTGGAACGATTAAACGAGTAGATATGGCTTTCGGTCCAAAACCAGAACAACTAGTAAAAGAACTAGTTGGATCAATCGATGAATTAATGCCTCCATCTCCTTCAGTATTATGGAAGAAAAAAGGCATGATCAAGGATGTATTATCACTTGGTACAAAAACAGTGAATAAAAACAAAGCACCACTGTTAGAAACATTTACGACGAATGTAAACATGCAGGATCTGCCGGCATTAACGGGCTGGCATTTAGATAGTAATCCATTCGTAACACTGCCACTCGTATATACTGAACATCCTGATAAGCATGAGCACAATCTTGGTATGTACAGAATTGAGATCAAAGAAAAAAACAAGACAGGCATTCACTGGCAGATTCACAAAGGTGGTGGTTTCCATCATTATGCAGCTGAACAAAAAAATGAAGCATTGCCTGTGACGCTGTTTCTTGGAGGACCGCCTTCTCTAATGATTTCAGCGATCGCTCCTCTTCCTGAAGCAGTTCCTGAGCTTATGTTTTCATCTATGTTAATGGGAGAAAAACTAAGTCTTGCACAAGTAGATGGCCACCCTCATCCATTAATCGCAGAAGCAGAGTTTGCGTTTGGAGGAGTCGTTCCTCCGCATGTCCGAGAACCTGAAGGACCTTTTGGCGATCATTATGGTTATTATTCATGGGCACATGACTTCCCAGTATTCAACGTTGATAAGATGTGGAAGCGAAAAGACGCCATCTATCCTGCAACAGTGGTCGGAAAACCAAAGCAAGAAGATTATTTTATCGGTGAATACCTACAAAGATTGATGAGTCCACTATTCCCTGTTGTTATGAACGGTGTACGAGATCTTTGGACGTATGCAGAAACAGGCTTTCATGCACTCGCAGGAGCTGTTGTTCGTGAATCATACTATAAAGAAGGGTTAGCGCACGCTTTCCGTATTATGGGTGAAGGGCAGCTGACGCTTACTAAGTTTTTAATGGTAACGAATAAACCAGTAAACCTTCAAAATTTCTCTGAACTTGCTGAAGGTGTACTTGAAAGATTTCTGCCTGAACGTGACCTTTTGATTATCCATGATACTTCTATGGATACTCTTGATTATACTGGCCGTAAATTCAATACAGGTTCAAAAGCAATTATGACTGGGTTAGGAGAACCTGTCCGCGAATTAAAACGTACTTATGATGGTGGTACCATTTCAGGTATCCATGATGTTGGCGTATTTTGCGGTGGCTGTTTAACCGTAAGCGGACCATCATTTGAAGAAGCACCTGACTTTGCAGAAAAACTGCTTGAGAATGGTCACGATTCTTTCAAAGACTGGCCGTTAGTTTTTCTTGTTGATGATGCATCCATTGCAGCAACACAGGCTGAATTTTTGTGGACAACCTTTACACGATTTGATCCAGCATATGATGTATACGCAAAGAGTACGATAGACAGAAATCGTATAAAATATGAAGGAACAATTATTATTGATGCTAGAATGAAGCCTTTCTATCCCGATGTAGTTGAAACTCGTGAAGATATAGATCAATTAGTGACTGACCGTTGGGATGAGTACTTTAAAAAATAATCCTCTCTATAGTTTAGCAACAAAAAAAGAAGCGATTTCGCTTCTTTTTTTGGTTATTTTAGTTGATAAATTGTCCATATGGTGTTATTGTATATAACAATATACATTTTTAGAGAAAGGAGAAATCACATGCGAAATATTAGCTTACTTGATTTATATAACCACCCTCATGTACAAAAATATGTGAAACGTTCAGGAATGGTTCATGCCATCTCAACAGCTTATCATGCATACCGTCTGTCTCAAAAATTTGGTGTGGATCCTGATTTAGCGACAAAGGCTGCTTTTCTTCATGATATCGGTCACTATACATGGTATAAAAATGGTCATTGGGACTATGACATGTACAAAGAAAATGATATTCATGCGATTAAAGGTGCAGAACGTGCACATCGAATTTTAGTGTCTCTCGGTGAAGACCGTAAGAATGCAAAAGAAATTGCTCTTGCTATTTTACTGCACACCGATTCCTATCTACCTGCTGGGTCGTTAAACCTTAATCCGTTGCAAAAAGTTGTTGCTTTGGCAGACGAAGCAGATGAAGAACCAGGCGGAAGCCACCACTATCGGACGATTAGTGATATGAAAGCTATAACCATGATCAAAAAATTAGATGAAATGGTAGATGAATATCATGAAGAAGAAAAAGTAAAACACTCTGTTTCCTAAGGAAGGAAAAGAGTGTTTTTAACATTCTTACATAATTTTTTAATTAATAAGCTACAAACCCAATAGCTTTTTCACTAGAATACGTTCCAATCGTGCTTCCAAATCGAGTGTAGATCACTTTTGGAAAACTAGATAAAGAAAATAGTTCTTCAAATTCTTTGATTACCTCGTCAGTAGAAGGAAAACTATGAATGAGGTAAAGAGTCTTTTCAGGGTTTTCTTCTCTCCATTCAGAAATATATTCTTTCATTTTCGAAAGACCCTTCTTACTACCTCTAAATTTCCCAATCGTTTCAACTACGCCATCAATGATTGAAATCATTGGCTTAATATTTAACATTCCAGCGATAGCGCCTTGAACAGCAGATATTCTTCCACCTTTTTTCAGGTTTTCTAACGTTTCTAGAAGTACATAAGCTTTAATCCCCGACTTTGTTTTCTCTAAGTTACTCATCATTTCACTGATAGACTTACCTTCACGTGCCATCTCAATCGCTTCATTCAATAAGATCTGTACACCGCCTGAAGCGATTCCTGAATCAAGAATGATCACTTTTTCTTGCTCTTCTTCATTTAACATACTCTTACCAATCGTAGCACTTTGAACCGTGCCACTTAAGTTAGATGAGATGCCAATGTATAGGACATCATGCCCTTTATCTACCTCTTTTTGAAAAGCTTCATAAAAAGACTGTGGAGAAGGCTGACTTGTTTTAGGCAATTCTGGTTCCATACTCATACGTTTATAAAATTCATCTTCAGTAATGTTCACACCATCTAAATAATGGTCTTCTCCAAATTGCACATTCAAAGGTACAACCGTTAACGAATAATCCAGTTTCTCAAGATCTATTTTAAGGTCACTTGCGCTATCAACTATAAAACTAAGGTTCATATTGTTCTACCCCATTTCTGCTTCTCGATCAATTATTAGGGATGTATAAAGGTTTGTATACGCTTTACACACTTCTATTAGTTTAACATAAAAACGACCTCCTGTATTATAGGAGATCGTTTTAAATGTGTTAATTCTGTTGCTTTACAGCTTCTTCATCATAAAGGTGACATGCTACCCAATGACCTTCTCTAGCTTCTTGCCATTTAGGTTTAACAGCTGCACACACATCCATTGCATGTGGGCAACGTGTACGGAAACGACAGCCACTTGGAGGGTTGATCGGACTCGGAACATCTCCCTCTAAGATGATGCGTTCACGGCTTCTTTCAAGTTCAGGATCCGGAACTGGAATCGCTGATAAAAGTGCTTGTGTATACGGGTGAAGCGGCTCTTCGTATAGCTCATCACTTGTTGTAAGCTCTACGATATTACCTAGGTACATTACACCTACACGATCAGAAATATGTTTAACCATAGATAGATCATGGGCAATAAATAGGTAAGTAAGTCCTCGCTCTTTTTGCAGTTCCATCATCAAGTTAACAACTTGCGCTTGAATCGATACGTCTAGAGCTGAAATCGGCTCATCAGCAATAATGAAGTCTGGATCTACTGCTAGTGCACGAGCAATCCCGATACGTTGACGCTGTCCACCTGAGAATTCATGCGGGTAGCGGTTTGCGTGCTCTTTATTTAATCCTACTGTTTCAAGTAGTTCGTAGACACGATTTTCACGGTCTTTCTTTGTTTTCGCCAATCCGTGGATATCAATACCTTCAGCAATAATATCCTTAACCGTCATACGCGGATTAAGAGAAGCGTACGGATCTTGGAAGATCATTTGCATTTTGCGGTTGAATTTCTTTAACTCAGAACGAGATTTTTTATCATGAACATCATCGCCTTCGTAAAGAACCTCACCTTCAGTAGCATCATATAGACGGATAATCGTACGTCCAGTTGTAGATTTACCGCAACCCGACTCACCTACAAGTCCAAGTGTTTCTCCTTTATAGATATCAAAGGAAACATCATCTACAGCTTTTAGTACGCCCTTTTTTCCAGCTGGGAAATACTTTTTAAGATTTCTTACTTCTAATAATTTTTCTCTTTCTACTACTGCCATTATCGAGCACCCCCAACTAATGCCTCTTCCGGCGGTTCAACTTTTGGCGCTCGCTCATCTAACAACCAGCAAGCTGCTTTGTGAGAAGAAGATACATCTGTAGCTTCAGGCATATTCTCCAAACAAACTTCCATCGCATATGGACAACGCGCTGCAAACGGACATCCTTTTGGAGGATTCATAAGATCAGGCGGTGTTCCTGGAATGGCTAAAAGTTCTTTTGATTCTGCGTTTAATTTAGGCATTGATGCCAATAGCCCCCAAGTGTACGGGTGCTTCGGCTTATAAAAGATTTCATCAACTGTACCAGTCTCAACGATCATACCACCGTACATTACAGCTACACGCTGAGCTAAGTTAGCTACAACACCAAGGTCATGTGTAATTAAGATAATCGCTGTACCTGTTTTATCTTGTAGATCACGCATCAAGTCAAGAATCTGTGCTTGAATAGTAACGTCAAGTGCAGTTGTCGGTTCATCCGCAATTAGTACTTTTGGATTACATGATAGTGCAATCGCGATTACTACACGCTGACGCATTCCACCTGAAAATTGGTGAGGATATTCATCCACACGAAGCTCAGGATTCGGAATACCTACTAGTTTTAATAAGTTAACAGCACGTTCTTTTGCTTCACTCTTGCTCATGTTTTGATGCTTACGAAGCCCTTCCATGATTTGTTTCCCGATTGTCATCGTCGGATTAAGTGATGTCATCGGATCTTGGAAAATCATCGAGATTTCAGCACCACGAATTTTTTCCATCTCACGTTCAGAAGCTTTTGCAAGATCTTTACCTTGAAACTTAATAGATCCTTGCTTGATCGAACCAATTTTATTTGGTAAAAGTCTCATGATTGATTTCGAAGTTACTGATTTACCTGAACCAGACTCACCAACGATGGCAAGTGATTCACCTTTATCTAATGTAAAGCTAACGCCACGAACAGCCTTAACTTCTCCCCCATACGTCTGGAAGGAGACATGTATGTTATCTAACTCTAATAGTTTTTCCATTTATATAATCCCCTTCCTATCTTCTCATCTTAGGATCTAGCGCGTCACGAAGACCATCACCAAGAAGGTTAAAGCTGATCATCAGTATACATAATACTGAAGCAGGATAAATTGCTAAGTGAGGATAGATTCTAATGGACCTAAACCCATCCGCAATCAAAGATCCTAGAGACGCGATCGGCGGCTGAATTCCTAAACCAATAAAGCTCAAGAAAGATTCAAAGAATATTGCCCCAGGAATAGTAAACGTACTTGTAACGATAATTGCACCTAGTGTATTAGGTAAAAGGTGCTTAGAAATCAATCTACCATTGGTAGATCCAAGCGTTCTAGATGCTAATACGAATTCACGGTTTCTTAACGAGATAATTTGAGCACGAACGATACGTGACATCCCGATCCAACCTGTTATTACGAGTGCAAGAGTAATTGAGAGTATCCCTGGATCTAGTATGATGATAAACAAGATAATAACCACTAGATTAGGAATACCAGACAATATTTCAACAAAACGTTGCATGATATCATCCGTTCTACCACCGTAGAATGCGGAGATTCCACCGTACGCAACTCCAATAATTAATTCAATTGCTGAAGCTAGAAATGCAATGTATAAAGAAATCTGAGTACCTTTCCATACACGTGTCCATTGATCACGACCAAGACTATCGGTCCCAAACCAGAAGTAATCTCCTTTAGGAACATTTTTCATTTCATATTGATTTACATCTCGAATGTCTACACCATTTACCCCTAGGAACTCAATTTTCTCCAGACCAGGAATTTTGGGTGGCAGATTAGCTCTCATTAATTCTTGATCATCGATTCCGTATTTTGTTAGAGTTGGTGCAATTAATGAAAAGACAATGATGAACGCGATGGCAAAAAGACCTAACATCGCACCTTTATTTTGTTTAAGACGTCTAAAGGCATCTTGCCAAAAACTTAAGCTTGGTTTAGAAATTTCTTCGGCTCTGTTTGAATCTAGGTTCGCTGGGCGGAATAAATCAGGTGTTAGTTTGCGTTCTGACATGCTCATTATGATTTACCTCCTGCTACACGAATACGTGGATCGATAATTCCGTATAAAATATCTACGACTAAAATAATCGCTACAATTAAGAAACTAAAGAAAAGTGTTGTACCCATAATTACTGGGTAGTCATTTACCTGGATCGCTTTTACGAATTGCTCTCCGATTCCAGGGATAGCAAATATGTTCTCAATTACTAGTGATCCTGTAATAAGTCCGATTGCCATTGGTCCAAGAATTGTGACAATTGGAATTAAGCTATTTCTTACAGAGTGTTTGAAAATAACAGATGCTTTACTAACTCCTTTAGAACGAGCCATAAGGATGTAATCAGTACCTAGTATCTCAAGCATTTCAGTACGCATGAAACGAGCTACTGTAGCTATAACTCCTACGGATAAAGAGAATGCTGGCAATATGTGATATTCCGGCCCGTTCCAAAAGGCAACTGGAAGCCATTGCAATTTCACACCAACGTAGTATTGCAAAAGTCCTGCAAATACGAAGGAAGGTATCGCGATACCGAATACAGCGATGACCATTGCACCATAATCCAGGAATGTATTATGTTTCAACGCAGCCATAATACCCAGTAATAAGCCGACTATTGTACCAAAAAGCAAAGCTTCAAAACCAACAGTAGCTGATGGTCCCATACCATTGACAATTAATGAATTGACGGTACGTCCATCAAACTGAAACGTATATCCTAAATCACCCTGTGCCAATTTCGTAATATAGTTGATATATTGAACAGGCACCGGGTCATTTAACCCGTATTTTTCATTCAGTGCGTATCTTTGAGTTTCCGTTAACTTGTCTTGGTTGTTAAAAGGAGAACCCGGTAACAACTTCATTAAAAAGAATGTAATCGTTGCAATGATCAGCAAAGTTAATATCATGTATAAAACTCGCTGTGTAATATAACGCAACATTACAAACACCTCCCCCAAATGTTTCAAGCCTTAATATTTTGAAATCTTTCTGTAATATCTATCTTAAGGGACAAAATATTTTATATCAATAGAAAATATTCTTTTTTCGACATTTTCTGATTTCTTTCTCGTATTATAAAAATTTCCAGCTGTCCTTTTCATGGCAAAAAAGAGAGTACATGTCAGGAACACATGTACTCTCCTGAGAAAAACTATTTACTATTTTTCAATAGTACAATTATTGTTGCTTACCATCGATGTAGATCCACTTGTAAGAAGTATCTGCACCGAATAAGTGGTTAACTAGACCTTTAACGTAAGGTTTACGAAGTCCTACGATACCTTGTTGGTAAAGTGGAGAGATCGCTTGGTCTTCGAAAAGAACTTTCTCAGCTTCAAGCATTGTTTCCCAACGTTTCTTCGTATCAGTTTCTTTCTTAGCTGAGTTAATTAACTCATCATACTTAGGGTTTGAATAACCCATTTGGTTATGCGCGCCATCAGTAATGAACATGTCTAGGAAAGTCATTGGATCTTGGTAGTCAGGACCCCAGCCAGCATATGAGAAGTCATACTCGCCTTTAGACTCTAGCTCAAGCTTTTGTTTGAACGGTTGTGCTTTAATAGATACTTTTAATCCAGGTAGGTTCTTTTCTAATTGGTTCTTGATGTATTCACCAGTCTTTTTAGCGCCATCAGAATCGTAGTTTAGAAGCTCAAGAGTAAGCTCTTTCTTACCGATTTCTTCAAGTCCTTTAGCCCAAAGCTTTTTCGCTTCTTCAGCATCGAACTTACCAAGGTCTCCGTTAGTTTTACGGAAATCTTCGTTACCTTCAGGGCTGAACGTGAACTCACCAGGTACTAAGAAGTAAGCTGGAGTTGAACCGTTGTTAAGAAGTACGTCAACTAGTGATTGCTTGTCGTAAGCCATATCAATCGCTTTACGGATATTTACGTTTTTAAGTTCTTCTTTCTTTTGGTTAATACGTAGAAAATAAACAGCTGCATCCCCACGAGTAACTAGGTCTTCGTTATCTTTAAATTGATCTACGAACTCAGAGTTTAAGCCAACAGAGTCAACTTGACCTGTTTCGTAAAGGTTAACACCAGTAGCGATGTCTTTAACGATTTTCACGTTAACTTCATCAAGCTTTACAGTGTCTTTGTCCCAATATTGATCGTTTTTCTTGAACTGCCATCCTTCGTTATGCTTCCACTCAGAAAGTACGAAAGGACCATTGTAGATCATAGTGTTAGCTTCAAGAGAATACTTGTCAGCTTGTTTTTTAACATATTCTTCTTTTTGCGGGTAGAACGTTGCAAATCCAGTTAATCCTAAGAAGTAAGGAGCTGGAGCTTCTAATGTTACTTCTAGTGTCGTGTCATCAACTGCTTTAACACCTAATTGATCAACTTTACCGTATAATGGGTCGCCATCCGTTTGGATCGCGTTAGCGTTCTTAACAGGTCCCATGATGTAAGCATACTCAGAAAGAGTATCTGGGTGTAATGCTTTTTGCCAAGCGAAAACGAAATCTTTCGCAACTACTTGAGATCCGTCGCTCCATTTAGCGTCTGGGTTTAATTTAAATGTGTAAACTGTGCCATCTTCATTTACTTTGTGGCTTTCAGCTACACCTTCAGTTGGTTGGTTGTCTTTATCAAGACGGTACAAACCTTCGAAAACGTTGTTCATTACTTCGAATGAAACTTGGTCAGTAGCTTGAGAAGAATCCATTGAAGGAATTTCAGATCCATCTACTAAGTTAAGTACTTGTGGTTCATTTGGTGCTGCAGTGCCTGGCTCATCTTTATCTTTGTCCTTACCAGCGTCACCAGCTTTGTCGTCTCCGCCACTACAAGCAGCTAAGAACATGCTCAAAACTAGAACTAGAGTAAGAAGCAAAGACCATTTTGACTTCTTCATGAGTCGACCTCCCCTTTTTATCCTGTTAAATTGTTAGCAGATAAAAGCATCAAGAATTATCAGACATTTTCATCTACAAGTTCGATTATACAAGTTTTCAAACAATTGTGCATTTATTTTTTTTAAGAGTTTTACAAAAAGCCCATTATATTTACTTTTCCTTAACAAAAAATAGGTATATGTACCTATTACCAAACAGGGTTTATTTTCTGATAATTCTACAAATTTTACCATAATTATGTGTAAACTAGCATGAATATTACATTCTCGATTTTTTGTGAGGACAGTACATGCTTAACTTTGTAAGATAATTCGTCATTTTTATATTTCATTTGTTACAATGGGAGTAAAGTCTGACGGTATAATTCAAAAAATATGGTACATTTCTTTATGTTTATGGTGTAATTTTTACTAGATGGAGGCCTTCTACAGATGAACATACTTTTTAAGAGAATACTGATCATATCAGCGTTCCCTGTCGTGATAGCATTTGGTGTTAGTTTAATATCTTCCGGACCTTTTACCCTTGAAAAATACGTAAATACTTTATTTTATTTTGCATTGTCGATTGCACTTATTGGTATCGCATTATATGTAGCAAAAGGTGGATTTTTTGATTTCATTACGTACAGCTTTAAAAAAGTGGCGCGATCATTATCAAGACATCCAGAGATCGATGATGTTGTTTCATTTAAGACTAACTTTCAAGTATCAGAGCGAATTAACGTCTCTTATATGAAGTCGTTTTTATACAGCGGCTTACTTTTAACTTTTATAACAATTGCCGTTGCATATCTCTTGTAATTTGTGTATACTACAAAAAATAAATGTTATATGCGATGAGAAAGAAGAGTACATGATGTGAAGCTCTCAGAGAGCCTGTGGTTGGTGAGAACAGGCAGTGAATCATGATGGAATGGGCTTTTGAGCATTCTGACCGAACCCTTTTATAGTAGGCTCAGGCGTGTAATGTCCGCACGATATAATGGACAGCGTATCGGATCTTTTCCTGTACGTGTTAAAGTGATTTTCTGTGTGTATGAAAATTATAAGGGTGGCACCGCGGTCCATTCGTCCCTTGCATGAGGCGACGAGTGGGCCTTTTTATATTGATTTTATAAATAAAGGAGAGATGAATCATGTCTGTAATCTTCTCAGGCATTCAGCCTAGCGGAAATCTAACAATCGGCAACTACATTGGAGCGATGAGGCATTTTGTTGAACTTCAAAATGAACACGAATGTTATTTCTGCGTGGTTAATCAGCACGCTATTACGGTGGCACAAGATCCGGTTGAATTAAAAAGAAACAGCCGAAACCTAGCTGCGCTTTACTTAGCAGCAGGAATCGATCCTGAAAAATCGACAATTTTCATTCAATCTGAAGTTCCAGCTCATACGAAAATGGGATGGATGATGCAATGTGTTACGTATATTGGCGAACTAGAGCGCATGACGCAGTTCAAAGATAAATCAACTGGAAAAGAAGCTGTATCTGCCGGATTATTAACCTATCCTCCTCTTATGGCAGCAGATATCCTTCTATATAACACGAGTATCGTTCCTGTGGGAGATGATCAAAAACAGCATCTTGAATTAACTAGAGATATAGCAGAACGCTTTAATAAGAAGTACCGTGAGATCTTTGTTATTCCAGAGCCTCGTATTGCTTCCGAAGGTGCGAGAATCATGTCACTTGTGGATCCTGAGAAAAAGATGAGTAAATCAGATCCGAATCAAAATTCATTCATCTCTATGCTCGATGATGAATCTGTCATTTTAAAGAAGATTAAGCGTGCTACTACTGACTCAGAAGGTGTAGTTGCTTATGACAAAGAAAATAAGCCAGGCATTTCAAACCTATTAACGATCTATTCACAGTTATCAGGAGAAAGTATTAAATCGCTTGTTGAGAAATATGAAGGAAAAGGATATGGCGACTTTAAACAAGGTGTGGCAGAAGCTGTCATTAATGCTCTTAAACCTATCCAAGAACGTTATAAAGAATATTTGGCATCAACTGAGTTAGATGACATTCTTGATTCTGGTGCTGAAAAAGCAAATCGTGTGGCGAACAAAACGTTAAATAAAGCGGAGCGAGCAATGGGATTAGCTCGTAAGCGAGTTTGATAAAAAGAGTATTAGAACAAACAGAAAACCAGCAGAAGTGATTTTTCGATCACCTGCTGGTTTGTTATTTTTTAGGACTATTTGATTTTGTTCTTAGTTCACTTGTGTTCCGTTCTCAAGCTCCCAAATTTTTTCAAAATACGGCTGTCCTTTTACTAATCGTTCACACATATCCATGTGTTGTTTCGACCATCCGCTCTTTAACTCACAATATAACGCATCCCAAGCTTCGTCAAAATCCATTCTTTGAATTCTACCGTATTGCTCTGGCATCCACTCTGTGCACCAGTACCTCATCTCAGCGACATTTTTCGTTGAATGAAGCTGATCTAGAGCCATGAATAACAGTTGCTTCAATTGTCTCTCTTTGCGAGTTAACCCTCGCATGCTGTCTGGATTCGGAGAAAGAATGTGATATTCCTTACTTAACTGCTTCTCACTGAACGTATAGACTTTTGTCTCCGTCTGCTCTGCCATCTCAAAAACAAGCTGTTCTTGTCTTGGTATGAGTCTGCTCTTGCGGATTGGTATTCTATAACCCATCGTATCTATGATGAGAGATTTTTTTTCATCCGTAATGATAAAGCAATGTTCGAGTTGCACACGTTGGTTGTTCTTTCTGACGTAAGCTTTTTGATGTACCTCTTCAAGTAGGGAATCCGGCAGATCATTTAAATCATTTTCGATGTAATGAAAGAGTGTGGATTCTATTTTAATAATTGGTACTTGATCCAATAGTTCAATATAGTCGTCTTTTCTCCATTCATGAAACTCACAAACGTTATAGCCGTTCTCTTCTCCTTCGAACCAGTTGACCCAAACATCACGTAAATATAACATCTGTACCCCTCACTTCTTTGCCGATTTGTATTTAAAATCAGTATAGTCAGAGGTTGTCCTTTTTATTCTAAATAAAGGTAATTAACTCGAAGAATGCAAAACCCCGTCTTCATAAGAAAACGGGGTTTGATCATATACTATTCTTCCATTTTTTTGAACACTAATGATGCATTATGACCACCGAAACCTAGTGAGTTACTAAGAACAGCTTTCACTTCTGCCTGTCTAGCTGTATTCGGAACATAGTCGAGATCGCACTCTTCGTCTGGTGTTTCATAGTTAATCGTAGGAGGAAGAATACTCTCTTGAATCGCTTTTACAGAAAAGATTGCTTCAATTCCACCAGCAGCACCTAACAAGTGTCCTGTCATTGATTTTGTTGAGCTCACCGGAATCTTATAAGCATGCTCGTTAAACACTGCTTTAATAGCAGCTGTTTCGAACTTATCGTTGTAATCCGTACTAGTACCATGAGCATTAATATATGAGATTTCTTCTGGAGCAAGACCGCTATCTTCAACTGCTTGTCTCATTGCACGTGCTCCGCCTTCTCCGCCCGGAGCAGGCTGAGTGATATGATAAGCATCTCCTGTTGCTCCGTAACCTACGATCTCTGCGTAAATTTTAGCTCCGCGTTTTTTCGCAAATTCGTATTCTTCTAGTACTAAAATTCCAGCTCCTTCTCCAATGATAAAGCCTGTTCTGTCCTTATCAAACGGACGGCTAGCTGTTTTTGGGTCTGGATTCGTTGAAAGGGCTCCTGCTTGGCAGAATCCTGCTAATGCCATGTCTGTAATCGGTGCTTCTGTTCCACCTGTAACCATTACATCTGCATCTCCGCGCTGAATCACTTTGAATGCATCTCCGATTGAGTTTGCACCAGATGCACAAGCTGTTACGGTACATGAGTTCATACCTTTTGCACCAATCGTGATCGAAACCTGACCAGATGCCATATCCGGAATCATCATCGGTACGAAGAATGGGCTAACACGTCTTACACCTTTTGCTTCAAAAATACGGAATTGTTCTTCATGAGTATCCATACCACCAATTCCAGAACCAATCCATACCCCTACGCGAGGTGCAATTTCTTCCGTGATATCTAGGTTTGCATCTTTAACAGCCATGATGGATGCTGCAACGGCAAACTGAGTGAAACGATCCATACGGCGTGCTTCTCTTTTATCCATAAAATCTTCCGGATTAAATTCTGTTGCTTCTGCAGCAACTTTAACCGGAAATTTCTCTTTATCTCTTCTTGTAAGTGGACCTACACCACTTTGACCTTCAACAATCTTTTTCCATGTTTCTTCTACACTGTTTCCAAGAGGAGTTACGGCTCCTAGACCAGTTACGACTACTCTTTTTTTCATTGTAAAACCAACTCTCCTTTATACACATTTGCGGTCATTTGATGATTATCTTCCCCAACGAAGTGCTACAGCACCCCAGGTTAAGCCTCCACCAAAGCCAACAAGTACGATTGTATGATCTTCTTTTATTCTACCATCTTTTAGTGCTTCTTTTAATGCCATCGGTATGGAAGCTGATGACGTATTACCAAATTTGTCGATCGTCATGACCATTTTTTCTTTAGGAAGCTCTAAACGCTCTCGTGAAGCTTCCATGATTCTAATATTCGCTTGATGCGGAATTAAGAAGTCAACGTCTTCTTTAGTCAAACCTGCTTTATGAACGACATTTAATGAAGTCTCACCCATCTGACGCACGGCAAACTTAAATACTTCTCTGCCGTTCATATGGATAAATTCATCTTGATATAGATGTTTTGCTCCTGTTCCATCTGAACCAAGCTCAAACGAAAGGATGCCTCTACCTTCGCTAACAGAAGAAAGAATAGCCGCTCCAGCACCATCTCCAAATAATACTGCTGTATTACGATCTTTCCAGTCCGTTATTTTAGATAGCTTTTCAGCACCAACGACTAAAACATTTTTATACGTCCCTGTTTCAATGAACTGCTTCCCTACGACCAAACCATAAATAAAACCTGCACATGCAGCACTTACGTCCATACCTACAGCGTTCTTTGCACCTAAGGATTCTTGTAATTGGCATGCTACTGATGGAAATGGGTTGTCTGGTGTAACCGTCGCTACAACGATAAGATCAATATCTTCTGCAGAGATGCCAGCATCTTTTATCGCTTCTTCCGCTGCATATCTAGCCATATGAGACGTTTTTACCGATTTCTCTGCAATTCTACGTTCTACGATTCCTGTTCGAGTTCGAATCCACTCGTCACTAGTATCAACCATTTTTTCCAGGTCGGAGTTCGCTAGAATTTTTTCAGGGATATAGCTTCCCATCCCTATGATTCCTGCATTCATAACATTACCCCTTTGGTTTCGTTTATTTTTTAAAAAAGGTTTCTTACTCGTTTCGTGAGTAACTTGAAATAACGATTTACTAAAATAAATAAAAAAATGTTTTATAATCAATTATTATGACCTGGTACTAATTTTATGATATCTCTTATATTTTGTCTAGTTAAAGTTCTTTTCTTTCACCAATATAAGCCGTAGGGCATATCCTGTATGGAAGAAAAATGTAAGTTTAGTGAAATTGATATTAGGAGTGGTTCAATATGCATAATCCCCAAGCTAGACAGCAACCGATGTATCCTCCGCAGTTTCCTGGACGTTTTCCAATGGGCCAAAATCAGCAGCACATGCAGCAAGGTTTTCCACCACCACAACATTTCGGTGGCCCTGGTTACAGAGGTATGCCGGCACCATTTCATCAACCGATGCCTCGACCATTTCTACATTCTTTTCGAACGCAGGAAGGCTCTTTAGATTACAATAAAATTTTTTCTGTTATCGACCAATCCGTAAAAGTCGCACAACAGATCTCACCTATCTTTTCTGCGTTTAAGAAGAAGTAAAAAAAGCCAACCCGAGCTGGTTGGCTTTTCTTTGTTTATTTCTTATTTTTCTTCTTTTCCAAGTTCGTAAGCATCATTCATCACGTTCATTAAGAGCTGAAGCATCGGCTGAACATCTTCCATGCCGATCTCAATTCCTTTTTTCTCTAAAAAAGCTTGTGCTTCTGGCATATGCGACATAGCGATCTGCATAAATTTCATGTTGCGTTCTGTATCCATCTTTTAAGTGCCTCCCTTACAATATGTACAGAGTTATTAACTCTTATCTATTATAAAGAAAAATGTGAGATGGATAAACGTTTTGTTCTTAATTTTCAATCTAACTAAAGGATTAGGATTACAATGGCAAGGGAATTCGTATAATTAATTTGAGGACTTTCAGGAATAATTTCAGAAATGTTGAAGTTATTTTGACGACTTTTTGCAATAATTCAACCACTTTTTCTAATAAAATGACGAGTCGACATACACCGACAAAGTTAAGCATCCTATATCTCCTCAAGTATGCCTACTTCAGCTATAAAGAGGCGACCCCAGTAATCTTCAGGTCACCTCCATCCTTATATCTCCTTTGAATTCGGCTTTGATTTTTTATTTCGATTCCTAAAATGCATGATCTGTTTCATGATACCTTCTTTTATTTTCGTTTTCGCACGAAATCCGAGTTCAGTTTCCGCTTTCTCACCTTTAATCCTCATCTTTCTTTTTTCTTTGAATGTTAATTGATCGGCTTTTAATTCAGTCAATCCTTCTAACCATTGGTTCTGGTTGCCACTACTTATGTTGTAGATTTCATTTTTCGCAGCTGATTTCCCTGCCAAGAATAAAGCTTCAGCGGCGTCATCCACAAAAAGTACATCTTCTGTAACTGAATCTTTAGATATTGAATCGTTCCTTTCTTGATCTTGATCTTCTGTTGAGATTACCTGTTGGTAAGTATGATGTTCAGGCTGACCGGGTCCATATACAGTCGGCAATCTCATGATAACGAACGGAAAATCATGCTGTTCAGCAAGTTGTTTCACGATATTTTCTTCTGTTAGCTTAATAAGACCAAAAAGGGACTCAGGATTTTTTGGTGAAGTTTCCAATACATCTCCTTGTCGTTTTCCGTACACATCATAGGATGATACGTAAATCAGCTTCGTTTCACTATTGGCTAACGTTGCAACTTTTTTAAGAACAGAGACGTTCCTCTGCACTTCATCTTCTATATTTGCCCATGGTGCTGTTGGCTTAACTGAACAAGCGAGATGAAAAATCACATCACAGCCATTTGTATGTGGTTCAAGATCCGTTTCATTTATATCATAGGGAAGGTACTTAAATCCGGCATGACGAGCAATGAAATCTATCCGGTCTGGAGATTCTGCCATATCTATGCCGACGACGTCCACTTCTTCATCCAACAAACGGCTGCACAAATGGTAACCGATAAACCCTGCCGCTCCTGTTACAAATGCCTTTTTCATGTAAGAGCCTCCAGTCCATTTTTCTCCTCTTACTATCCTATGGTCTTACCCAAGAGAATACGATACTTTTTTTACACACAAAAACCCCATTACAGAATTCACGTAATGAGGTTTTCACAACACTTTTTCATGGTTTTTAAAATATTCTTGAAAGGCCCTCGCCGGATTGAACGTAGCTTCAGGAACATGGATAGAAAGTGAAATAGGTGCTGCTAATTCTTGTCTTCTCTTCTCATAAGGTCTGCTGTGATCTTTAAAATTAAATGCTACACCGCGTGCCGCATGCCATATTTGAACAGGTGTAGTCGCTGTCAGCTGATTGGTTTGAGGCAGATTATTAATTAGTGATTCTATATCTTCTTCTGTATTGTAAGCTGATACGATTTCTCGAATCAGACGTTTGAAAAATAATCGGTTCTGCCTTTCATGATTAAAATGGAGCTGCAAATCAATACATGGATTAATAAATAGACTTGAGCGTATATTTTTTTCCATATCCTCCATGAGCCGCAGTGCAACAAGTGATCCCATACCCTCTGCGATCAAATGAATATTCGGATTTAAAATTTCATGCTTCATCACATAGTGGTATAGTCGTTTTGCCAGAATGACTGCTTTCGGACTTCCCCAATGTCTTCCGTATAGATTAGAATAAAAAATGGTATATCCTTGATTTTTGAGGGATTGGATGAGGTTTGCACGTTCAGTGTTTTGTTTCCAAAGACTCGTATGCTCATCAACATAATGACTGCAATCACCGATAATCATTACGGCAAAACCGTTCGGCTGCTTTGGTAGGTGTATAATATTCCATTGATTGTCTATTTGGAAAGTGCGTTTGTCGATACTCACATTTCTCCCCTCGAATTCGCTTTTCTTAACTAATGTATGCAGGGGAAAAAAATTAGCTAAAGTTATTTGCCTAAGAATTTAGTTCTTTTTTCAGTTGTTCTAACGTTTGCTTTCCTTCTACCGTTAAATTCTTTTCGTCTTGTTCTTCCAACGCTTTCAATTCTTCTAACTTTTCTTCCATAATCAAGATCCCTCCATGAAAGCCGCATAATGTATGTACCTTCTTCTTCGCATTCATCTTTTATCCTGTTAAGCTTGAACAATTTATGAAAATTTTTAACATTTAAGGCATATTGGACGATTATTTACATAAAGAATCTTTCCCTTTATCTCAACTTTTGTTACTATACAGAAGGGTAAAGAATTCGTTTACATAAAGAGGTGAATGTGGCATGCGTTATATTTGGACGTTAATCTGGTCTTTATTATTAAGTAATATGATTTTTTATGTGCTCGTTTCAATGCAAGGCGGAACATTCGATTTCGTAAAAGCTTGTATTTTTGGAGTAGTGTTTACAGTTATCATTTCTATTCTTGGTGAGTTATTGCCAGCAAAAAGCGAAGAGATATAAATAAAAACCCGGTCTATATGCCGGGTTTTTATTTTTGCTATGGCTTTCGTTTATATGTCCAAACTCTGTTATGATTCGTTGTTTCTGGAAATCGATCACCTGCTGATAAATGAACCTGCTGCGGATCATTTACCATGCTCCCTGTTTCACCGATTTCTACATACATCCCGTTATTTGGTGCTTTCTGACCGTGTTTAAAATGCTTATTCTGCCCCATATGTTGATGTACCCTCCTTTCTTATATAGGTTACCCGCGCTCTCTTTGATAACTCTTGCTAAAAAAAGAAGGATTCCATCAAAATTTCCCTTAAAACGCCCCGTTTACTCCTGCCACTGCGTGAAGTGGAAACATACATCGATAGAGCTGATATCCCCTTACATCATACTGCGCTTCAGGATTTCGATTTTCTTGCGTTTCTTCTACATATGGTATGGCAAAATAGACGTTTTGCTGGTCGACATATTCAATAAAACCTGTATATGTTGCACCATCCATCAACATTAATTGCACATGCTGATTTTTGTTTTTTAGGCATGTTTTATACATTTTTTTAATGGGAGAACGACCCATTCCTGCCGATTGTCCACCGAAATTTTGTGATGCTCCATATGGATATGGTTGTGGATACATATTACCCCCTCCTTCTACCACATCCTATTCAAAGAAAAAGAAGATGGTACATTTATCTATAAACCGATATTCTAACTTCTGAAGGGAATGAGAAAAGCGTGGAGAAAGGTACATGTGAACTATGTAGGAGAGAACCAGTAGAATTAACCGTTCATCACTTAATTCCGAAAGAAGAAGGCGGCAGATTTTCTGAAACAGCAGATCTTTGTGTTCCATGTCATAAACAGATTCATTTTTTGTTTACAAATTCTGAACTAGCATCGCTGTACAGCACGGTTGAAAAATTAAGAGATACTCCTGAATTAAAGAAATTCTTAAAGTGGCTTCGTAAACAGCCGGCATCAGCGCTTCCTCGTATGAAGAAGTCAAACCGTTTAAAGCGAAGGAGATGAAGGTATGAAGGAACTTGTTGGAACCTGCTTAATTTGTGGTGTGCAGTTATTTTGTGTGAACGGTTTTTTTCAAGGTCATATCGTAAATAATCAGAATTTCTGTCTTTCTTGTGCACCCAAAAATGATCATGAAAATCTTGAGGCAAAACAAAAAGAACCTGCAACCGAACAAGTGGCAGATTCTTAAACTTTCTATTTTGCTTTTGATTCATCACTGCAAATCATTAACCCCCACTAACAGGTGGTATGAAAGCCACAGTGTCACCATCGTTCACTTGATCTGTTAACTCTACATATTCATCATTTACAGCAAGTAGTGAATTTTCAATCCCGGATAGTTTACCGACCTTAATTTGTAACAAGGTTCTTACTTCTTCTACTGTTAGAGGAGAATGAATTTCAATCGAAAGTCTTTCAGTTTCGGCTTGTTGAGCTAAATCTGCAAACAATAAGATGTTTATCATCATTTCACTACTCCCTCTGGATGTCCCGCAGGATACGTTTTTGTTCCTTGTTGATTACCTATCCATTCTTCTCCGTCCGTATAATGCTCCTTTTTCCAGATGGGCACAATTTCCTTGATACGCTCAATCGCATAACGACTTGCTTCAAAAGCATCGTGCCGATGAGGAGTGGAAACTGCGATCGTTACTGCGACATCGGTTATTTGCAGCGTCCCAATTCGATGGGTAATCGCAATGATCGCATTTGGCCATTTTTCTTGAATTTCAGTTCCAATTCTTTCGAGTTGTTTTTCAGCCATAGGTACATATGCTTCATAATGAAGAAACTTGGTTCGTTTTTGTCCTGTCATTTCTCTAACCGTACCGATGAATACAGAAATTGCTCCTGCATTATGATGAACGACAGAATCAATAACGTCCTGATTATTTATGGGTTCAGATGTTATCTGAAACATTTTCATGATCCACTCTCCTTTCGATGTTCATGAGTGATGTAGTTGATTAAACAGTTCAGCCATCCTTCTTCATCCTCCCTCATGAGATGGGGGCTATTTGATTCCTGCAGAATAGCTGTCTTAGGCTTATTGGAATGGATGGTTACAATCACATCATGAGAATTCAACAAAAGATCCATATCTTCTTTCTCGTTTCGCAAAAGCACAACTCGAGGAAACGGAATATGTTTATATCCTTCTATTAGAATACAATCCATTTCAAGTGTTTCGTATAGAGCTATTGCTTTATTCAATGGTAACTCTGAATTCATGGTTAATATGGAGTTCTTAGAAGAAGTAACACAGGTAATACATGCGCCTGCACTTCTATGTTGTTCTGTATCTTTACCTGAATCATTAAGATCTAAGGTATCTCCGTGACCATGATGTTTAATGACTCCCACTCGTAAATGTTGTTTTCCCAACTCTTTGAGTAATTTTTTTATTAGTGTTGTTTTTCCACTGTTCTGATAGCCGATGACTTGGAGAATAATGGGTGATCCCACGGCCATTCGCTCCCTTCGCCATGCCAAGTGATTACACCAACTTCGCTACCCTTTTCCCAACCCCTCGTACCCCCAGGCAAAACGATCAAACAGTTCGCTTCAATTAAAGAGGAAACCGAACTGGACTTATCGAGACCCGCAGGTGTTACAACGTTTCCATCGAACTCCTCTGATAAGGTAGCCCTTACGAATCGTGTAAACGGATTTGGTTTTGGAAAATCACTTGAAAGTATTGCCTTTGTAACTCTGCAGTGTGGTTTTATCATATTCATTCCTTTTAAAATCACAGGCCTAACAAATAGTTCAGCGCCAACAAAGCAAGCTGATGGGTTTCCAGAAAGCCCAAAAAGCCATTTATCATTATAAACTGCAACGGTCGTTACACTACCTGGGCGCATGGCAACCTTATTAAATAGAACTTGTGCACCAAGCTTTTTGTATACCTTCGGAAGAAAATCAAAATCTCCAACAGATACGCCCCCTGTAGTAATTAAAACATCTGTCTCTTGAAGTGATTCCTTAATACTTTTGTATAAAGAGTCAAAGTTGTCTTCACGATGTTGATAGAGTTTAACTTCTGCACCCATCGCTTTAATTTGAGCTGCACACATGTATGCATTGCTGTTTCTTATTTTTCCTGGCTGCAGTTCTTCATTTACGTCAAGTAGTTCTGTTCCTGTTGAAAGAATGCCAACCACAGGTTTTTTGTAAACCGATAGAGTGTCGTAACCAAACGTGGCAAGAATTGCAACGATTCCTGGCGTGATTTTAGTTCCTGCTTTCACTAAAGCAGTACCCTCTTGTGTGTCTTCACCTTGAAAAGAGATATTCTCATCCTTTTTAACAGACCTTTTAATTTGGATATGGTCTTCATTATCGATAACAAGCTCTTCTACAAGTTCTAACATGATAACTGCATCAGCACCATCGGGAATTTTGGCGCCTGTCATAATCCGAACTGCCATTCCGCTTTTCACTACATGTTCAGCAACTTGTCCCGCTCCTATCGTTTCTACAACATTTAATGTAATAGGATGATTTGTTGATGCATCTTTCGTATCTTCTGAACGAATAGCGAATCCATCATAAGGAGAGCGATTAAAAGGAGGAACATCATGGGTAGCTGTCAGATCCTCTGCTAATATCCGATTATCACACTCAGTGATCGAAACTTCTTCAATTCCCCAAAATCGGATGTGATTCATGATTTTATTTACAGCCTCTGCAACTGGAAGTGGTGTTCGTTTAGCAATTGGCAAAATTTCCACCTCTTTAATTTTCAGAATATAAATACTTTTCAGTTTACTTTTGTGTTTATATTTGTTATTATTTTTTTAAATTATGGAAAGGATGTTGAACGAATGAAGGTTTCTTATGAATATTACCACCGTTCCGGCTATAAAGTAACCATTACCGACATCCCAGAAGAATTTAACGAACAGGGCGTTTTTTCCCTTCGCATCATGCATTCTCTGCAAAAGCAAATTGACGAAATCGACCATATGTATCAGCCTAAACGCACATATCGGCTAAAACTAGAAGAAACGGGGTAAATTCTACACCGTTTCTTTTTTTGCTTTTAATCGCTGAGCAATCCACTCTACTGCGTTTAAATAGGCAGCACGTGAAACTTTATGACCAGAAGTTTTGTCGTTCATATATACCGATGAACTATTTTTCTCTGTTAATGTTTGTACGTATGGTTTTGCAAACTCATACGGGATCACAGCATCGACTTCACTATGCCAAATAAATAAGGGGCGGTTGTTCAGTTTATCGAGGTTACGTGTAAGATCGTAATCCTTTAAAGATGAAATAGAATTCTCAAGCTCTTCGACTGTGAGAGGAATATCGTAACCTGCATTTTGAATTCTTTCGATCTGCCATCTTGCAAATTTCTCATGAGCTGGCGTTCCCATAAGTGCACATCCAGCACTGATCTTCGGATTGTTGACCAGTGATCCGTAAGTGATGATAGCTCCCATTGAAGTTCCACCAACTGCTACTTGATCTTCTAGCACAAACTCGTTTTCTTTTGCCCAATCCATAATAGTGTTCACATCTTGAATACCTTGTTGAACGATGTTCCAAAAGTCATATTCCATCGACTTGGGTGGATTCGCAACGATTCGCTCCCCATGATGTAAGGCATCAGGTAGGATTACTCGAAAATCTTTTTCGGCTAGTGAATATGCAAAATGTAAATTATGTTCTTTTGCACTCGTATATCCGTGTATAAAAATGAAAAGCGGCAAAGGTTTACCTGCATTCTCTGGTTTTTCAGCAAGTAAGAAAGGAATATCGCCGATCGTTCCTTTTTGTATTGAAACCATGTGTGTATCTCCTCTTTCTCTTTTTTTCCATCTTATCATGAGACATGTTTCTTTTTCATGAAAGACGCCCTGTATGAATAGACTTTTTGTAAGTAAAATAATACACTTTATATAAGCATCCTAAAAAAGGCAGGTACTTTCGTGACACAACCTTACTTAATTGCATTAGATCTTGATGGAACTTTATTAAATGATGAGAAAAAAATCCCTAGAAAAACAAAAGATTTACTTTTTAAATTAATGGATCTTGGTCATCATGTTTGTATTTCTACTGGTCGTCCTTTTCGATCATCGAACATGTATTATGAAGAGTTAGAACTCAACACTCCGATCGTGAATTTTAACGGAGCCTTTGTTCATCATCCTCATGATGCTGGTTTCGGTATCCACCACTCCCCGCTTGAACTGGACGTAGCAAAACGTATCATTTCAGCGTGTGAATCGTTTAAAGTTAAGAATATTATGGTTGAAGTTCTGGATGATGTCTATTTAAAGAAACCCGATGAAGTGATCGTTAATACATTCATCATGAATGAAAATCCTCTGCAAATTGGCGACCTTCATAAAACCTTAAAAGATGACCCTACCGCTATTCTTGTTCATCCAGAAGATCATCACATTCCTGAGTTAAGAGCGATGCTCCAAAAAGAACATGCTGAAGTTGTTGATCAACGAGTATGGGCTGCACCATGGAACATCATTGAGGTCATTCGTTCTGGTATCAGCAAAGCTTCAGGTCTTAAAAAGATTGCTGAATATTACAATGTCCCACAAGATCGGATTGTAGCTTTTGGTGATGAAGATAATGACTTTGAGATGATTGAATATGCCGGTCATGGGGTAGCAATGGGAAATGCCATTGATGAACTTAAAGCCCGTGCAAATTATGTAACCCTTACAAATGAAGAAGAAGGCATTGCTCACTATTTAAAAAATATCTTAAAACTTGTTTAATCGGATAAAGATCTTCAGCTGAATGCTAGCTGGAGATCTTTTTTCCATTTCTTTTTTAGGCGTTTGAAGTTTCTGATTACATATTGTACTTCTTACGGTAAAAACTAATCGTACGGGAGAAAAGGAGGAATTCCAATGAGTAAAAAAAGTCGATCCAAACGAGCTACTAAGCAAGGTGCCGATGTGGTGAGTCAGGAAACAACAATGGCTTTTAGTAAAGATGATCAACAAGATCGCAAACGTGAAAAAGAAGAAAGAAATTCATTAGGAGGCATATAACGATGGCAAACAGATTATTTCAAATCGCTAGAAATGCCGTTCAACAAGCTGTAGGAAAGGTTCAACATTCAACACATGAATTAAATAACCAGATTTCTAACAGCGAACATGCCGATCATGCTGAACTTTCTGGTCATGACAAAGAAGTAGCTCAGAATGCTCTTTCTTCTGCAATGGCTAATTCTTCGGATGCAGAGCGCGCTCAATTGGCTGAGTTCCAAAAAGAATTGGATGAACATTCGGGTGTATCGTCTCATGTGAATTCTAGTTCCCAACATGCCGAAAACCAACCCTCTGAGACAAGTCAGCCTCAATCATTTACTCAAGCCACTGGCTTAAGTTTAGAAGACGCCGAAAGCTTATTGGAAGAAAACCCTGATCGCCTAAACTAAATAGTTAAAAAGCAACAGCTTTCTCTTTCAAGGAGAAAGCTGTTTTTTTGGAAATGTAATGGCATTCAATGTTCTTATTTTTCTTAGTACAAGTTCACTAAGTTGTTCATATCCAAATTTATTAAAATGAAGACCATCATCTATTACGTATTTTTGAATGTTCTTATCAACTAGTGTTTCAAACAATGGTATATAGGATGTCCCCTCATGTTTCGCTACTTTTTTAACGGTTTGTGCATATTTTTTCATCCTATCATTCGTCCGAGCTTTCTGTTGGTCTTCAACCACGGGAGCTGGACTGATCAAGATGACTTTGTCAGCTCCGATTTTATTAACCATATATGTTAAGTTCTTTTCGTATTCTGCTAATGGAATAAGTCTATGATCGCTTGAATCGTTGGCCCCAAAAAGGATGGTAACATAATCAGGATGATGACGTAGAACGTCATCTTGCAGCCTTACAAGGGCAGCTCTCGTCGTTTCTGCAGGTATCCCAGCATTCATTACAACCCATTCGGTTAATTCTTGTCTCAAACGGGAAGTTAATCTAAGTGAGCCATCTTTACTCTTTTCTTTTGAAGTGATGCTGTCTCCAAAACAAACAAGAGTCTTCATTTCTTACTCATCTCCTCTATTGATTATCTCTAATTAAACTATTCGAAAGAAATTACCATTTATCAAACGTCAAACCCCTATTATTTTTGTTATAATGTGTTATGTGAAGAAGATATCTTATGTTTTTAGAGTAATTTTGGGGGCATTGTATGAAAATATATCGTGTAACGAATGAAGCTGAATCTCATATCATTGAAGAAATTGCGCATTTATTCTTACAGCAGCGTACGATGGACGGTGAGCCAGAAGAAAAATCCAGAACGTTTGCTGGTATAAAAATGGCGCTTGAGAACCCAGAGAAAAGCGGGATCATCATTGCTGAAGAAGAGAATTCTGTTATTGGACTTGCCTTCTTCAACGTAGGAGTAAGTCTTCGTATCGGTGGACCATATCTTTGGTTAAATGAGCTTTATGTACATGAAAAGCATCGCAACAGAGGAATTGCCCGTAAACTTTTGCTACACTTGATCTATTGGGCTGAGAGAGATGGTATTAAATCCATCGAACTTGAAACAGGGATCAACAACTCTGTTACGAAGCATCTGTACAATTCATTGGATTTCCATGATATCATCTCTAAGAGATATGCATTTCATTTTTAATACTATTATTTGAAGGAGTGTTCGTAATGGCAGTAGAATTTTCAATCCAACCAACACCGAACCCTAACGCAATTAAATTTGATGGTTCAGAAAAATTTTTAGAAGGAAGACTTTCTGCACGTGTAGGTGATGATTCGGACTCCCCTCTAGCTAAAGCTCTGTTATCCATTGATGGAGTAGAATCGATTTTTGGTTTTGAAAACTTTATTACAGTAAATAAAACAAACGACAGTGACTGGAACGAATTGATGCCAGAAATTCAAAAAGCATTAGAAGAGAATGCTTAAGTTGTTTACACCAGCCCTTAACGACCGGGCTGGTTTTTTGTTGGTGATTTTTTTGTGGAAAAGGTAGTTTTCGTAAACATTGCTGCTTTTGGAAATGTTGATTTCCGTTCCAGGCTACTCGCTTTCCACGGGGCAGACACTGAGCCACATTCGTACGTTTCACTCTAATAAGTGTCTCAGTTGCCCGGCTTATGAAGTTCCTTGCTCCTGCGTCTACAAGTGATGCTTCGTAGTAAGCTTCCTCGTCGCATGCCTTAAAAGAAGTATCTCATGTGGTAGGCACGCACCTTCCACTCCAATCAATCGTCAAAGGTGACAAGGAGTTAAAAGCAACAACTTTCTAATAAAGAGCTTATTTAAAAGACTGAAGTGGCACCGCTAGAGTACCTGATTTTTCCCCGTTCTTAGGACTATAGTAAAACAGTTCGAGCATGACGGTTCCGTTTATAGGCAGATCATCCTCTGGAATTTTAACTTCGAACGAAAACGGTGCCCAATCTGGTCCGCCTTTCTCGATTCGTTCATTCTTTTCGATAAAAACGTTATGACCATCAGAAACAGAATAGGCAAATGAGCCTTCAAACACTCTTGCCTGCCCTGATACTTTGTAAGTACCGTCTTTTCCTGAAAAGTGTATATCTCGAAAAGCATTATTATTCTTTTCTTCAGATCCGCCTTGAAGAGTAAGCGTTTCTTCTACAGTTAGATTCTCAGTACTCAATGATCCTGGAGCTATTTTGTTAGGTAGAAAGGTTGCTTGAACTGTATATATACCTGCTTTATTATTCTCTGCAGAAATCTTCCACTTTGTTTTCCAAATATGGCTTGCCCCAGCTTTTATATGTACATCCTCCCGTTTCTTCTCGTATTTCTTTCCCGCGGAATGTCTAAATACTTCTTTTTTCGAAGAATCTAGGATAGCCACATCGAACATCTTGGAACTATTGAAAGATAAAGTTACCGTATGATTGCTATGATTCTCAAGAACAGCAAGCACATCAATTCCATCATTTCTTTGTTGGATAGATAGAACGGGACTGAGCTGAGAAGTAACTTCTCCGTGCTTACCTTTAGGTTTATCTTGTCCTTTGCCACACGCTGATAGTAAGAATACAACCGTACAAACAGTTAGAAAGAATTTAAATGGCTTCATATTATCATTCACCTCACTTTCATTTTTACCTCTATATGGCGATTTTATTGAAAACATTCGCAAAAAAACACACGGTATGGACCTTGTCCATACCGTGTGTACAAAAGTGAAAGTTTGTATTTGTGTGGGGTCAGACCCCTTAGTCATTTCTGAAGAAACCGTAGATGCCTGTTGTGTGAACGATATTTGTGAAGGCATTCGGATCTACCTCTTTAAGCACCTGCTCAAGATCATAAAGTTCATAGCGTGTGATTACGATGATGAGCATCTCTTTATCCTGCTTAGAGAATGCTCCTTTTGCGGGTACGATCGTAATTCCACGCACCATTTTTCCGTGAATGGCTTCTTGAATCTCATTCCCCTTCTTCGTAACAATCATCGCTGTTAGCTTTTCGTGACGCGTATGTACAGCGTCAATAACACGTGATGATACATAAAGAGCAACAAGCGTATATAACGCCTTCTCCCATCCGAAAAGGAAGCCTGCTGCAAGTATGATCAATCCATTGAGGATAAAGAAATAACCACCGATCGGTTTGTTCTTCATTCTTGATAAGATCATAGCGATAATATCAAGTCCTCCTGTTGATGCTCCATACTTCAATGTAACACCAACACCTAAGGCAGCGATAACTCCGCCGAAAACCGCATTCAAGAGTATATCAGATGAAACAACCGTAATAGGTATGATCTCTAGAAACGCCGTAATCATGATGACACTCAAGAAACTATATACCGTAAATGACTTTCCTACTTTCAGCCAGCCTAAAATCGTCACAGGAATATTAAATAATAAGTACAAAATACCAGTGCTGATCGGAAAAGCCGTATTAACGAGCAGTGATGAGATCAGCTGAGAAACACCTGTAAAACCACTCGCATATACCTTTGCCGGTATTAAGAACATGTTAAGTGAGACGGCATTAAGCAGGGCTCCTACAATTATGAAAAAGATCTTTTTAAGTTCAGTGATCCCTAGATCATTTAAGCGAAAACGTTCTGTCATCAGTGAGAGTCCCTCCTTTTTTCATTAATCCAAGATTCATTTTTAACAGATAAAGATGCCTCGCGTCAATAGTCATAAGAGCTATTTTTCAAACATGATCATTGCCTTTTCATTCCATCACAAGTTAAACTATAGAAAAAAGCCAAGCAGGTGAACAATAATGACTACAATAATAACCGATACAGGATCTGATCTACCTAAACAATTATTGGACGAATACGAGATTATCATGCTGCCTTTAATCGTACAGGTCAATGATGAAGAGTATTTAGATCGATCTAACATCGAACCAAAACAGTTATATACATATATGAAGGAAGGCGCCGTTCCAAAAACAGCACAAGTTCCTCCGTCAATCATTAAAGAAACTTTAACTTCATGTGCGAGAAATGGACAACCTGCCATCTATATCACTTTATCTTCAGGAATCAGTGGGACCTATCAAACAGCTGTGCTTATGAAAAATGAAGTGCTTGAAGAATATCCAAACGCTCAAATAGAAGTATTTGATAGCCTATCCGCATCATTAGGATATGGTTTGATGGTTTATGAAGCAGCTAAAGAAGCGAAAGAAGGAAAACCTTTTGAAGAGATTCTTCACACGCTTCAACACTACCAAACACACCTTGAACATATTTTTACCGTTGATGACCTTGAATATTTATTGCGCGGCGGCAGAGTGAGTAAAACTGCAGCTGTCATGGGGACACTTTTAAAAATAAAGCCTGTTCTTCATATGGAAGACGGCAAACTGTTTCCACTTGAAAAACTGCGTGGGAAGAAGAGAGTTCTAGGACGCATGGTAGAAATCATGAAAGAAAGAGCTTCTTCTCTTGATGACATTACGATCGGCATCAGTCATGCTGATGATACCGAGACAGCAAAAGCGCTAAAAGATTTAATCATCGAAGAAACAGGAAACAAAAACATTTTAGTTACGATGATCGGTTGTGCAATCGGCGCTCATGCGGGACCTGGAACAATAGCCTTGTTCTTTTTAAATACACCTAAAGAAGCATCTTAAAACATGATGCATAATGAATCCCCTTCTGACAGATGTTAGAGTCAGGAGGGATTTTTATGACACATCGTAATACGAAAGACAATAATAAACGACCAGAAGATAATCAGGCAATGAATCAATTAAAAAATGAAGCAGAACTTGAAAGTAAACAAAAAGGAAAGCAGCCATACTCAAAAAAACCTAATCATCTGTAAAGATTGAAAAAAGCCCCCTTATGAAAGGGAGCTTTTTTTCATGTTATTATTTAGTCTGTCATGATTGAATGATTGGAAAATGAATCGTAAAGCATGTGTCATCTCTTGTAGATCTTACTTCAATCGTCCCGTTATGTTTTTCAACGATCTGTTTACATACAGAGAGCCCAAGTCCTGTTCCGAGTGACTTTGTTGTAACAAATGGTTCAAAAACGTTCTCAAGTAAATAATCAGGAATCGGGTTACCATTATTACAGATTGATAATTCTGCCATATTGTCTTTATTTTTCATTAAAGAAACCTTAATCTTTCTCTCGCCACTCCAGCCACTTAATTCTTCAACAGCATTCACTAGAATGTTTAATAACACCTGTTTGATCTGTGAACTATCGCCCTCTGTAAACACGTCATTTTCAACCTGAGAAATGATTACAATATTCGTTTCGGTAAAACGAGGATACATAAAGTTAAGCATTTCCTTCAAAAGTGATGATAACGAGACTTTCTCTAGCTTATCTTGTAAGCCTCTCATCTTTGATAAATAGAGAAATTGTGTAATCTTCTCTTCAAGGCTCTGCATCTCGTTTTGTATGATCTCAAAATAATACTCTGATAGGTCCGTCTTATCTAATTCTTTCTGTAAAAGATAGATGAAGCCTTTAACGGAAGTCAGTGGATTTCGAAATTCATGGGCAAAACTAGCCGCAATCTGTCCAAGCATGGTTAACCGATCGTGGTGCATCTCTTGAATGAACTGGTTTTTCCGGTCAATGATCGAATCCTTAAGTGCTGTATATTCTTGAACACTCAAAAAGACAAGCTGATCAAAATACCGCTGCATTTTTAAAACGCCATCACCTTTTAATTGGTCATTTAAGAGCGAACACATTAACAGTTCATAGACGATGCTCCGACCTACGTTGATATTATGAACAAAATCCCCTACGTTCGCTTTCGCTTCAATTCGTTCTTTAGCGATCTTACTCGTTAGAGCTTGTAATCTTTCCAGTGAACCTGTTTCTAAATAGTTGATCAATTCTACAATTGTTTGATGACCGTTCTTTTTTACTTCTTCATAAAAAGGGTCATTTTGAGGCAACAGTACGTTTTCCAGCCATTTTTCAACAATGCTTGTTCTTTGATTGTTTAAGAATTGAGCAAGTTCTGTATTTGATTGTGTGTTTGTACTGCTATCCAATGTTATCACCCTTTTATCGAAAAAAACTCTATTCTCATTATGAATGAAATTGCATGTTTCTACAATGCATTGTCGAAATCTGTATAAACTAAGGAAAAATATACATGATGTCGATTGGTATGGAGAAACTATCTGTAAATGAGTTTAGAAAGGATGCTTTTCATGCACACGATGTGGAAAGGTGCAATCAGCTTTGGCCTTGTTAATATTCCTATCAAGCTGTTTGCAGCTACTGAAAATAAAGATATTAAAATGAGATATTTACATGAGAAGTGCCACAGTCCCGTTCAATATGAAAAGATTTGCCCTGTATGTGAAGAGACTGTGGATACTAAAGAGATCGTAAAAGGGTATGAGTATGAACCTGGTAAGTTCGTAGTGGTTGAAAAGGAAGAACTCGATGAACTGGCAGGTGTTTCTGATAAATCGATCGAGATCATCGATTTTATTAAGTTAGAGGAAATCGATCCAATCTTTTATAACCGTTCCTATTTCGTTGGTCCTGGCGAGAATGGTACAAAATCTTTTGCCCTCTTAAAAAAGGCGATGGAAGACACAGGAAAGATCGGACTTGCCAAATTTACACTTCGATCAAAAGAACATCTTGCAGCCGTTCGTGTATACAAAAATGGTTTAGTCTTAGAAACCATCTTTTATCCCGATGAAGTAAGGAATGTTGAACATGTTCCTGGCTTAACAGATGAAGTATCACTTAATGAAAAAGAAGTTGAGATGGCAAAACAGCTCATTGAACAATTAACTGCCCCGTTCGAGCCTGAAAAGTATGAAGACGAATACCGTGAAGCGGTTCTCGAATTGATCAACAGCAAAATTTCTGGTGATGAAGTGAAAGTTGCGAAAGAAAAACCGAGAACAAATGTTGTAGATCTTATGGAAGCACTTCAAGCTTCTATCAATGAGAGTAAAGGAAAAGAAACAGCTGATAAAGGTGAGAAAAGGCAAGAAACAAGTTCTAAGAAAAGCAAAGATTCCACAGAAACGAAGCCTAAAAAGAAGAAGTCAACAGCAAAGAAGAAAGCTAGTTCATGATCCAACCCTTTTTAAAACCGATGCTCCCATCTCTTTCAAATGAGTTGCCCGTAGCAGATCAGTGGGTATATGAAGTGAAATATGATGGGTTTAGATGTTTACTTTACTGGGATCATTCGACTGTGATCATGACATCTAGAAACGGGCATCCTCTGCATGGGATTTTCCCCGAGGTTTCAGATCACCTAAAAAGCATTGAGCATCGTGTTAAACACATGTTTCCCATTCTTCTAGATGGAGAACTATGCATTCTTGAAAACGAAAATAAAGCCAGCTTCGAACACATTCAAAAAAGAGGCAGATTAAAACAGCACGATAAAATTGAACACGCGTCTAAACGTTATCCTTCCTCTTATTGTGCATTTGATCTGCTAGCTATTAAAGATGAGTACATTTATCGGCAATCTTTTCTAGAACGAAAAGATAAACTGGAAAGTCTGTTAGAACTAGCAGGTGTTCAAAATAACAAAATCTCAACCGTGAGTCGTCTTAATTTTGTTCAGTTTACCCCGGCAAGATCAGAAATTTCGAATAGAGTTCAGCTGCATAAGAGTGAAGGAATTGTGGCGAAGAAACTTTCCAATAAATGGACTCCGGGAATTCGGACAAATGATTGGATCAAAGTGAAAAATCTTAAATATCATTCCTTTATCGTATTGGGGTATGATACAGAAAACGGTTTTTTTCATGTTGGTGTCACCAAAGAAAAGACCGTTCAGTTTGTCGGATTGTTCTCCCACGGCATTTCTCCTCAAGAGAAAGAAGCGTTAATTCAAATTATTAAGAAAAACATGAAAAACAGGAACGGGACACTTATTATGATAGACCCTTCGATCTGCGTAGAACTTTCGTATTTAGAACTCTATAAAAATCAGTTGAGACAGCCAAGGTTTGTTTCATTTCGTTTTGATACAAACTGGGAGGAATGTACATGGGAAAGTCTTCAAAAGAACAAGTAGATCTTCATGTGAACGGCGAGATCGTAACGTTAACAAGCCCTAACAAACCACTATGGCCGGATAAGAAAATTGTTAAAGTTGAATATATCAATTATTTGACTCAAATAGCGCCTTATATGCTGCCCTATCTGAAGAATCGGGCTTTAACGGTCATTAGATATCCTCATGGAGTAAGTGAAGAAAAGTTCTATCAAAAGAATTGTCCAGATTATGCGCCACATTATGTACATACGAATATGGAAGAAGATATTAATTATATCGTTTGTAATAACTTACCTACATTGCTCTGGCTAGGAAACCAGCTGGCATTTGAATTTCACATTCCTTACCGAACAGTTGAAAATGTTCACCCCTCAGAGATCGTGATGGATTTAGATCCTCCCTCTCGTAAGGAATTTCATCTTTCGGTAGAAGCAGCACTTATGATAAAAGAAGTTTGTGATAAGTTACATCTCACCTCATTCATCAAAACAAGCGGTAATAAGGGAATGCAAATCTACATTCCCTTACCTGAAGGAGCCGTCACATTTGAAGATTCACGTCTATTCACAGAATTTCTAGCACGGTATATAATCGAACGAGAACCAAGATGGTTTACGATCGAACGACTAAAAAAGAACCGTGGCAACCGATGCTATATTGATTACATTCAGCACGCAGAGGGCAAAACCATTATTGCTCCCTATTCTGTAAGAGGAAACGATGATGCTTTAGTGGCAACTCCTCTATATTGGAATGAAGTGAATGATTCATTAAAGCCTGAACATTTTCCACTTACTTCAATCATGGATCGGATAAAAGATGTAGATGACCCGTTTAAAGAATTTTTTTCTTGTAAAAGTAATCAGCCGATCCTACCTGTAATTAAAGCTCTTAAGGAAAAAAGCCTCTGAGAAGATTTGAAGTTATCTTCCAAGAGGCTTTTTTGGTTTACTTTGTTGCTATTGAAAGTTGTTGATTTCCACTCCAGGTTGCTCGCTTTCCATGGGGCGTGCGGTGAGCCTCCTGCCGCTACGCACCTTTAGGAACCTGACTAGTTACAGTGAATAGCTACTCGTCCCTTAGGAGTCGGCAACTTGCAGAAGAAGCGAATAGATACATCCAAAAATCTAAAGGGTTAAGTTTTGATTGCTGTTCATCAGTTAAACTTGGCTCAAATCATTACTTCTCGCTAACTTTACTGCACGTTTGTCTTTCGATCAACTGAAATGGTACAACTACTCGTTTTGCTTCTTTATCAGGACTTTGAATGCATTCTAATAGTCCTTTAGCGGCTTCATAACCGAGTTTAAAGATATTGATGTCTACAGATGTTAGGGATGGTGAAGAGAGTTCAGATAGCATAACGTTGTTGAAACTTAGTAACGAGATGTCATCGGGTACGCTTACTCCTAGCTCGTTTAACGTGCTCAACACACCGAAGGACATAACGTCATCTATAACAAGAAGTGCTGACGGAGGATCTTTTAATGCAAGAAGCTCTTTTACCGCTTCTTGCCCTCCTTCTTTTAAGAACTCTTCATGAACGATGTACTCATCTTTATAAGGCAGACCCGCATTTCGAATCGCTTTTTCATACCCTAATAATCGGTCAATGGTTACGACTAAATTCAGATTTCCTCCTACAAAACCGATTCGTTCGTGACCAAGAGATATGAGATATTCAGTCATTTCTTGTGCAGCTTTGAAGTTATCATTATCTATATGTGTAATTGTCTCAGCGTTTTTAAACGGTTTTCCGATTACTGTGAAAGGAAATTTCTGTTCTTGCAAGTAGCACATGATCCGATCATCAACACGTGAATACAACATAACGATGCCATCCACTCGACGACCTTGTACCATTCTTACAACGCCTTCGAAGATTTCATCTTCTGTATTACCTGTCGACATATATAAGGCGTATTCTTGTTCATGTGCAATGGTACTGATTCCTCTGATTACTTCTGGAAAAAACGGATTTTGAAAAGCTTTGTCTGCAGAACTAGGCATGACAAGACCGATCGCCTGAGTGCTTCGGTTTGCCAAACTTCTTGCGTTAAAGTTTGGATGATAGCCAAGATAGTCCATTGCTTCTTTCACTTTGCGCTTTGTTTTTTCAGATATTCGAGGATTATTCGCGATTACCCTTGAAACGGTTGAGGGTGCAACATCAGCTAATTTTGCTACGTCTTTTATCGTAACTGACATGTTATAGTCCTCCTTTCAGACTATTCGGCATAGTGTATACGCTTACTTATTCCATCAATAATTGTATAGCGTTCGTAGGAAAAAAGAAATATTAATTCCTTTCCACTTTGAATGTTTTCTACTTTTTTTGTAAATTAAATTATATTAGTGCGTTTTTTTCTTTTTCTATACAGGTAGAATGAACTCAACAAAAGGAATACTATTGCTGCTGCTATTAAGAAGAACTTCCACTGAGAATCTGCCTCTTGTACAGCATAAATATCAGCTGTTTCCCCACCCAAATTTATTTCCACAGAAGTATCGTTCACTTTTGTCTCTTCATCAGATAACAGACTCACAAGTTTTTTATTATGAAGGCCTTTATCTGAGAAAGAAAGACCCGACTTTTTCTTATCATTGTTGAAAGCGATATAAAGTATTTCATCCTGATATTTTCGCTTAAAGACAGCTTTACCATCTTTATCAACAATCATCGAATAATCACCGCGTCTAAGTGCAGGATGTTTCTGCCTTAGCTTACCTAATTTTGCAGTGAACGTTTCAAACTCTTTATTTTGAGTAAAGTCCATCATGCGACGGTTGTCCGGATCTTTGGCCCCGTCCATCATATGCTCTGTTCCTTGATAGAGGATAGGAATACCAGGTGCCGAGTAAAGGTAAGTAAGTGCAAGTTTTAGTCTTTTTTCTGGGTCTTCTTGCTTCAGCAGTGCTTCACGTACAAATCGAATATTATCATGATTATCTATGAAGTTACCTAACGTATACGGATCTTTATAATAGAATTTATTTCGCTCCCATACAGCGTTCAGCTCTGAAAGCGATTGTCCGCTTTGTCTAAAAATACGAACCATCTCATTAAACAGAGGATAATCTACAAACGATTGAATTCCTGCTTTATTGTACTCAGCTATATATCTTGGATCGTTGTGCCAAACTTCACCGATTAAATAAAATCCGGGTTTAGCCTGATTCACCCGTTTTGAAAATTCTTGCCAAAACTCTTTTGGCACATGTTTTACGGTATCTAAACGGTAGCCATCTATGTCTGTTTCTTTGATCCAATATTCAGCCATGTCGAGTAAGTACTTACGCGTTTCATTGTTCTCTGTGTTCAGATCTGGCAATCCAGCGAGCCAACCGTTCTCAACTTCTTCTTGGTTATCCCAGTTGCCGATCTCCATCTGAGGGTGGAACCAATCTTTTTTTGACGCCTCATCCAACCAAGGATGTTTATACCCTGTATGATTTACGACAAGATCTAATATGACTTTTATATCTCGATCATGCGCTTTTTTGACAAGCTGCTTTAACTCATCCATTGAACCGAAATGTTCTTCGGTTTCATAGAAATCCTCCGTCCAATAACCGTGATAGCCACCGGGTTCGTTCTTAACGACAGGTGTTAGCCATATCGCCGTAACTCCAAGGTCATCAAGATAATCAAGCTTATTCATGATCCCCTTGAAGTCTCCCCCATGGTAAGCTGAAGGGTCATTAAGATCTACATCAAAATCGTTATCTTTGTTTCCATTATTAAACCGATCTACCATGATAAAGTAGATCGTTTCGTCTTTCCATGATCGTTCTTCCTTTTTTTCTGCAAGCGCTTTATTTTGAACAGATAAAAAAAGAAGAAACGACATAGCTAAGAATATCATTCTTTTGCCCATCGCCGTTCCTCCTATAGTAAGGTACTGTGATTAACCTTTTGTACCACCAGCTGTTAAACCAGAGATAAAGTAACGCTGCAATGATAAGAATAAGAGACCGATCGGAATCGCCACTAGTACAGAACCCGCTGCAAATAGTGTAAAACTGTTACCGAATTCATTCTTAATCATGTTAAACAGACCAACTGCAAGTGTCATCTTCTCATCTGAACTAATCAGAATGGACGCTAAGATAAAATCAGCGAACGGTGAGATGAAACTAAAAAGTGCAATTACCGCTAAAATTGGCTTTGAAAGCGGCAGGATGATCTGCCAAAAGATACGAAAGTGACCAGCGCCATCAATACGCGCAGATTCGTCTAGTTCTTTTGGAATCGTATCGTAATAGTTCTTTGCCAAGTATGTGTTCATCGGAATCAATCCACCCACATAAACAAGGATTAAGGCAAAGTGTGTATCAAGCAATCCTACTTGGTAAGCTAAGATGTAGATTGCAAGAATTGCTACGAATTGTGGAATCATCTGCAAGATTAAGAAAAGAAGCAATCCGTTCTTACGTCCTATGAACTTATATCTTGAGAATGCATAAGCAGTTAGGCCGATAAAGATAACAGAGAGAACCATCGTAATAAAACAAATCTTCAATGTGTTCCAATACCAGATCAGATAATCCGTCTCAGCAAAAAGCTCTTTATAATGAGCAAGAGTCGCATTTTTTGGAATGATCGTAGAACTGGATAGCGTGTTCCCTGGGTTAAAGGAAGAACCGATTACCCAAAGGATCGGATAGACCACGATTGCGATCGCTGACAATAATACTAGATAGGACAGAGTTAACCGTATTCTTCTTGCTGTTTTTATACTCATATTAAATCATTCCTTCGTCCTTAAATGATTTCGTTTTTCTAAACTGCCACAATGCAAGTGACACGATAATCAACGATAATAATACAGTTACAGCTGCTGCCTTGCTGTATTGAGCTGAAGTCATCGTTAAGTTGTAGATCCAAGAGATCAAGATGTCTGTCCCACCTGCATTCTGATCCGCTACTGCAGGTCCACCGTTGTTAAATAGATAGATAACGTTGAAGTTATTAAAGTTAAATGTGTATTGCGTGATTAATATTGGTGCTGTTGTAAATAAGACCATCGGAAGCGTGATCTTACGGAATTTATCCCAATTCGATGCTCCATCAACAGTTGCTGCTTCATAAAGTTCCCCAGGAATTGACTGAAGTACACCCGTTGTCATCGCCATGATGAACGGGAAACCGAGCCATGATTGTATAAAGATTAAAGCCACCTTCGTATAGAACGGATCTGTCATCCAAGGTATGGAATCGATTCCAAGTGGTGCTAAGATAGATTGGTTGATCGCTCCGAATGTATCATTGAACAATCCTGAGAAAATTAAGATAGATACAAAAGCCGGTACAGCCCAAGGCAAGATCAACAATGTTCGAATGATCCCTTTAAACTTAATTTCTTTCTGGTTCAGAACAACAGCTAAGAAAATACCTACTGAAACTTGAAGTGTAGTTGCTGTAAATGTCCAGATGATCGTCCATGCAAATACCGAGATAAACGTTTCACGCCAAATGTCTAGTGAGAAAATTTCAATAAAGTTCTTGAATCCAACCCAATCAACAAGCTTAGCTGGTGGTGAGTTGTATAAGTTGTAGTTCGTAAATGCTAACAACAACATAAAGATGATTGGAAAAATAACGACGAAGATCAACAGTAAGAATCCAGGTCCTACCATTAAATAAGGAAACCCTTTGTCTACTACATTGTGATATTGCTCTTTTAATGTGTTAAGTTTAACGCCGTTATCCCGTTTTTTTCCGTTTTGGAAAGCATCATAGATATTAAAGTAGTAGAATCCTAATCCAATGCCAACTACAAGTATAGAGATTACGCCGTTAACAAGTAAGAAGATCGAGTGATCTCTGGGCACTTCTGTTCCAAGTGTTACAATTCCCCAAAGTCCAATGTTTAGAAAATCAAGAAATGCTATAAAATAACAAATTGCTAAAAACAAGAATGCGAAACCTTTAACAAATTGCTTGTTATAAAATTGCCCCATTCCTGGAATGATTGACAGCAAAGCTGCAGTCTTACGGTGTGTCATTACAGGTTTCCCCTTTCTTTTCCCCACTTTTGTGTATTGTTCGAAAGATTTTAGGACCCATTTATATGTGAAATCTTTCCAACACACACAATAGTTAGAGAAAGCAGTACCCGCGACGTCTGGGTACCGCTTTCCAGTTACTGCTTATTATTTTTTACCATGGTTCGCTTCAATGTTTTGTCCGATCGTCTTAACTGCGCTTTCTAGAGCAGCTTTTGGCTCAGACTTACCAGTAGCAGATAATTGAAGTGCGTTTGCAGCTGGAGCCCAAACTTCTGCCATTTCAGGAATGTTAGGCATTGGAACTCCACGTTCTGATTGTACCGCTACAGCTTTAGCTGCTTCGTTGTCTGCGATGATTGGGTCCTCCATTAAAGATACGATTGGAGGGATCTCTGCTGTTTTCTC
This sequence comes from Bacillus sp. E(2018), assembly GCF_005503015.1. Lineage (NCBI taxonomy): Bacteria > Bacillati > Bacillota > Bacilli > Caryophanales > Bacillaceae > Bacillus > Bacillus sp. E(2018). The sequence continues at coordinate 1,641,157 of NZ_SCOL01000001.1, forward strand.
AAAACGAGTCTTAGCGTTTTCTTCGTTTGTGATGAACTCAACAAGCTTTGCAGCCCACTCTTGGTTAGGAGAGAATTGGCTTACGTTGTAACCTTTAACACCGATAAACGTTTTTACATCCTCACCGTTTGGAAGTTTAGGCATTGGTGAAACACCGATATCGATTCCAGCATCTTTGTAGCCTTGGAAAGACCAAGGTCCGTTCATTACTGAAGCAACTTTTCCTTCTTGGAAAAGACCGTCGATCGTAGGGCCAGCTTTTTCACCGATGATTCCTTTAGGGAATAAGCCGTCTTTATACCAGCTAGTGATATAATCTAATCCTTCAACAGCACCTTTGTTAGAAAGACCAAGGTCTTTTGCATCTAGTGTTCCGTTGTCGTCTTTGAATACGTAGCTTCCATATCCAGAAAGCACACCGTTTGCAAAGTAGAAATCTGTCCAGTTAGCTAAGAATCCGTACTGTGCTCCAGCTTTGTCACCTTTAGAGAACGCTAATACATCATCAAAAGATTCAGGTGCTTCTGGCATTAATTTTTTGTTGTAGATAAATACTGGTGTTTCAGTTGATTTCGGAAGGCCATAAAGCTTTCCATCATATGTTAATGCGTTAATTGAAGATTCAGTGTAAAGCTTAGTTACATCATCAGATACTTTAATTGGAGCAATAAGACCTTCAATCGCTAATGGCCCGATACGGTCATGCGGAGTCGTGATAACATCCGGTCCTTTTTTAGCTGGTCCATCTAGACGAAGCTTCTCTTGTTGATCTAGCATTGGAATTTCTTTTAGGTCAACTTTGATGCCGTATTTCTCTTCGAACTTTTTGATTGCATCTTCAGTTCCAGCACCTTTTTCTTGGTCTTCCCACATTACTAATTTTTCAGGCTTGTCTGCAGCCGATTCTTTCTTACCGCCTGTAGAAGAACTATCTTCTTGCGGTCCGCAAGCAGCTAACGCACTTGCAGCTAGAGCAAAAGTTAAAGGCAATGCTAATAACTTTTTCATCAATTGTACCCCCTATTATAGTTAAAAGATCAAAGCATACAAACGTTTGCACAGATTAGCAAAAAAAATGTTTTTCTGTCTTCTTATAAAGTTTTTTGCTGTTTATGAAAACGATTGCATTACCTGCTCAATTTCATTATACCTATGCTTTGAATTTTTACAATACTTTTTTAATTATTTTTGGTTTCGCTTTCATTCCCCTTGATTTTATTAGTGAAAGCGGTTTATACTATCACCATTACAAGTTGAAGGCAATGTACGTTCCTTAGGGGTACAACCTAGTTTTTATAGGTTGTGCCCTATTTTTATTGCCAAAACTGAGAGGAGATCAAAATATGTTAAGAGAAGCAATCTACCACAGAGCAGGTAATAATTATGCCTATGCTTATGACGAGACTACCCTTCACATCCGTCTTCGGACAAAAAAGGGTGATGTCGATTCTGTAACGTTGATTCATGGTGATCCTTATGACTGGACGAAGGATGGCTGGCAAACGTCGCGCTCACTTATGACTCGATCTGGTACAGATGAATATTTTGATTACTATTTCATTGCGATCCAACCACCGTTTCGCCGTTTACGATATGGATTTGAACTGAAGAATGGTGATGAAAAGTTGGTGTTTACAGAGAAAGGCTTCTATAATGATGCTCCGTTCGATGACACAGCTTATTATTTCTGTTTTCCATTCTTAAATGGAATAGATGTATTCCGTGCCCCTTCTTGGGTGAAGGATACGGTCTGGTATCAAATATTCCCTGAACGTTTTGCAAATGGAGATATGAGCAACGATCCTGAAGGTTCTCTTCCGTGGGCAAGCGAAGAGCCGAAATTCAACAATTTCTTTGGCGGAGATTTTCAAGGTGTGATCGACCACATCGATCACCTCGTTAAACTTGGTGTGACAGGGATCTATTTCACACCCATCTTTAAAGCGAAGTCTAATCATAAGTACGATACGATTGATTATTTAGAGATCGATCCACAATTCGGTGATAAAGAAACGTTTAAGCAGCTGGTGAAAGTTTGTCATGAAAACGGTATTAAAGTCATGCTTGATGCTGTATTTAATCATAGCGGATATTATTTTGAACCGTTTCAGGATGTGTTAAGTAATCAAGAGAAATCTTCTTATAAGAACTGGTTCCATTTAAGAGAATTTCCTATTCAGACTGAACCACGCCCCAATTATGATGCATTTGCTTTCGAAAAAGCGATGCCGAAACTGAACACTGAAAACCCAGAGGTTCGAGAATACTTGCTCAAGGTTGCTCGTTATTGGGTGGAAGAGTTTGATATTGATGGGTGGAGATTAGATGTTGCAAATGAAGTGGATCATTCATTTTGGAGAGAATTCAGAACAGCTGTTAAGTCTGTCAAACCAGATGCGTATATCTTAGGTGAGATCTGGCATGATTCGATGAATTGGCTCCAAGGAGATCAGTTCGACGCCGTTATGAACTATCCATTCACAAATGCGGCTCTTGATTTTGTAGCAAAAGAAACCATTGATGCAAAAGTGTTTGCTGAAAAAATGACAGCTGTACTTCATATGTATCCTGAGAATGTTAATGAAGCTGCGTTTAACCTTTTAGGCTCGCACGATACAAAACGGGTTCTAACGTTCTGTGATGAGAATAAGGATAAGATGAAGTTATTATTCTTATTGATGTTAACCTTTAAAGGAACTCCGTGTATTTATTATGGCGACGAGATCGGCATGACGGGTGGTAATGATCCTGGTTGCAGAAAATGTATGGAATGGGATGAAACGAAACAAGATCTTGATCTGTTCAATCACATTCAAGCCTTGCTTAGCCTTCGTCAAAATCACAAAGTTTTAGCAAATGATGGAGAAATAAACTTTATTAAGGCTGATGAGCAAACATTAGTTTATGAGCGTTTAACAGAAGAAGAAAGTGTTTGGATTCTTTTGAATGCTAGTGAACAAAGCGCGGAACTTTCTATTGAAATTCCTGAAGACTACTCCCACATTTTGGGGTCATCATTCTCAGGATCTTTGCCTGGATACGGCTTTAGTATATATAGAAGAAAATAAACATGTTCCCCCTCACTGTAAAAAGTGAGGGGATTTTATTTCAGTAAGTACTCATACCTGTTACAATAGGTAAATGTTAAAACCATACAATATAAACACGATGGAGAGGGATTCACATGAAAGGCAACAAAGCTGCTAAGCTTTCCCTTTTTGCCATAACGTGGCCAATTTTTATAGAGATTATGCTTCATATGTTGATGGGAAACGCCGATACTCTTATGCTCAGTCAATATTCTGATCACTCAGTAGCAGCTGTCGGTCTCACTAATCAACTGCTATCGATCGTAATCGTAATGTTTGGGTTTGTTGCTACCGGAGCCAGTGTCGTTATTGCTCAGGCAATAGGTGCTAAGCTTGAACGAACGGCTGCTGAAGTAGCTGTCGTTGCAATCTTAGGAAACTTACTTTTTGGGGTACTCTTAAGCGCTGCATTACTAATCTGGGGCGATGTGTTCTTAAAATGGATGAATACGCCACCAGAGTTGATGGCTGAAGCATCGAGCTACCTAATGATCGTAGGAGGATTTTCATTTATCCAATCGGTTATTATGACGATCGGAGCTGCCATCAGAAGCTACGGTTTTACGAAGGATGCTATGTACGTGACGATTGGAATGAACATCTTAAACGTGATAGGAAACTATTTATTTATTTTTGGAGCTTTCGGTTTTCCAGTTCTAGGTGTTGAAGGTGTAGCGATTTCTACGTCTGTTAGCCGGTTCTTAGGCCTAGTTGTCATTTTATATCTTTTGTTCAAGCGCTCTTCTATACCACTGCCTTTTGCGAACTCGTTCAAACTATTTCCGCTTCATATAAAGAGCGTATTAAAAATTGGATTGCCATCAGCTGGAGAGCACCTTTCATATAGCGGATCTCAGATGCTGATCACGTTTTTCATTACGCTGCTTGGTACAACCGCACTAACGACTAAAGTGTATACGTTTAATATCATGATGTTTATCTTCCTTTTCGCAGTAGCGATCGGTCAAGGTACACAAATATTAATCGGTCATTTAATAGGTGCAAAATCATACGACTCTGCTTATAAGATGTGTCTCAAAAGTCAGACGTATGCCATGATCATTAGTTTTCTAATGGCAGGTATTGCTTCTCTATTCGCAAAGCCACTTCTGTCTATTTTCACAGATAATCCTGAGATTATTAAAGAAGGTACTATTCTTTTATACTTAACCCTTCTGCTCGAACCCGGCCGTTCTTTTAATCTTGTTATCATATCTAGTTTAAGAGCTGCAGGTGATGTCAAGTTTCCGGTTATTATGGGAGTCATCTCTATGTGGGGAGTAAGTGTCCCTCTTGCCTACTTGTTGGGAATCACCTTTGACCTTGGGTTAATAGGAATCTGGCTAGCTTTCACTGCAGATGAATGGCTTCGGGGACTATTAATGCTTTCAAGATGGCGCAATAGAAAGTGGCAAAAACAATTAGTCGTGAAACAAGAAGCAACTGCATAAACACAAAAACCGGAGAACAATAGGTACTCCGGTTTTTCTGTATTTAATCTATGATATTAATATTGTAGTCTGTCAACCAGCTGTCGATCTGAGCAAGATGAGCCATTAATTGTGGTCCTGTCATAAGCTGACCGAACCAAGGTTCTTTAAACGTCTCTCCATTCGTTTGAATGATGTCCTGAACGCGTGCTCGGTTTAATACTTCAAACAATGGTGAGTTCTTTTTCGCGACGATGCTTGTTAACCAATCTTTTACGCCGTTCGTATAATCCGGATGGAACGTTTTCGGGTAAGGGCTCTTTTTTCGATACAGTACATCATTCGGAAGTACCCCAGTAAGTGCTTTTCTAAGTATTCCCTTTTCTCTTCCATCCAGCATTTTCATGTCCCAAGGAATGTTCCATGCGTATTCTACAATTCTATGATCTGCAAAAGGCACCCTCACTTCTAATGAAGCTCCCATGCTCATACGATCTTTGCGATCCAATAGAGTCGTCATAAACCAAATCATATTCAAATAGAAAATTTCTCGTCTTCTCGCTTCTACTTTAGATTCTCCCTCTAAGACAGGCGTTTCATTCACCGTCTCTTCGTAACGCTGCTGCACATACGAAGCTAAATTTAGTTTACTAGCCCATGAGTCTTGTAGAAGATTCTGACGCGCTTCCGTTGAACGCATCCACGGAAACATCGGACGGTTCAAGAGCTCTTCTTTATGAAACCACGGATACCCTCCAAAGATTTCGTCTGCGCACTCTCCTGATAATGCAACAGTTGACTGCGGTTTAATCTGACGACAGAACCATAAAAGTGAAGAATCTACATCAGCCATTCCTGGAAGATCACGAACTGTGACAGCTTCACGCAAATGATTGATTAATAGTTCATTATCGATCACGCAGCTATGATGAACAGATCCTGTAGCTTCAACCATCTGATTGATCCAATACGCATCTGAATTTGGCTGATAATCACTTGCTTTAAAATACTTGTCATTATCAACATAATCAATGCTGAACGTATGAAGGTCACCCTTGTTTTCTTCTTTAAAATATTTTGCTGCGATTGCTGTTATTGCACTTGAATCGAGGCCGCCAGAAAGAAACGTACATACAGGTACATCTGCAACCAACTGTCGCGTTACTGCATCAGTCACAAGATTCTTCACATTCTCAATCGTATCTTCTAAAGAGTCTTGATGTGGTTTACTTTCTACGTTCCAATACCGCCAAATTTTCAGCCCATTTTTCGAATACGTCGCAGCATGAGCAGGGCGAAGCTCTTTTATTCCTTTATATACACCATTGCCTGGCGTTCGCGATGGTCCTAGACCGAACACTTCTTGCAATCCTTCACGATCTACTTCAGCCTTCACATCTGGATGAGCTAATATGGATTTTATTTCAGACCCAAATAACAGCATACCGCCTTTTTCCGTATAAAAGAACGGTTTAACTCCTAGTCGATCACGGGCTACAAACAAACTTTGCTTTTCTTCATCCCAAATGCCAAATGCAAATATTCCATTAAAACGATCGATACAACTTTCTCCCCATTCTATATAAGAAGTAAGCAACACTTCTGTATCAGAATGCCCCTCAAACGAATACCCTCTTTGTAAAAGTTCCTTACGTAGATCTTCTGTGTTATACAGCTCTCCGTTATAACAAAGTGTATACTTTAATTTGTTCTTTGTTCTTGTCATCGGCTGAACGCCGCCTTCAATATCTACAACCGCTAACCTTGCGTGACCAAAACCTGCATGCGTGGTACTCCATACATTGAGTGCGTCAGGTCCTCTCTTTGATAAAGGTGTGGCCATCTTGATCAATATATTTTTTTCATGTGTGAGGTTACGATTCCAATCTGCCCAACCCGTTATTCCGCACATTGGTTTCATCCTTTCTGTACAAACTCCATTTCTAGTACGTATGCCCATTACTCAGCATATGCTTTTATCCTTGTACGGGTGTTTTTTTAAAATTTGTGTATGTTCTCATAAGTTGTATATAATGAATACATATTTCAGAAGATAAAGGTGATAATTACATGCCACAGTCGAAATTTTTTCGTATCGGTTACGGATTTCTCCTCATTTTTTTAATCATTCTAGTAGGAACCAAGATTGATTTTATTTTCAGGCCGATCGTCGTTCTTGTTCAAACGTTATTTTTCCCGTTTTTACTTGGCGGAGTTCTTTATTATCTGTTCCGGCCTGTCGTTCAGTTCTTGCATAAGCGAAATGTGCCGAAGGTGTTATCTATCCTTCTCATCTATCTGCTTGCGATCGGACTTTTCGTATTGCTATTCTATTCTATTGGTCCGATATTACAAAGACAGGTAAGTAATTTGATTGAGAATACACCTGCATTAATCGATGCTATTCGTTCAAAACTAAATGATTTGCAGCAAAATGAATGGGTAAGCCGTTTCCAAGAAAGTGACCAGTTTGATGTGAAAGAAATCTCTGATAAAGTGACTGCTTATTTGTCTACAAGTGTTCAAACCATTGGAACGAACATCGCAAACTTTATTGGAATCATCACAAACATTATTATGATTTTTGTTACCGTTCCTTTCATTCTTTATTACATGCTAAAAGAGGGTGAAAAAGCTCCTCAGATGGTACTTCAAACACTTCCTGAAAGACAGCGTAATAATGGTACAAAAATTCTAAAAGACATGGACATCGCACTCAGCTCTTACATCCAAGGACAAATCTTAGTCAGTGTCTGTGTGGGAACTATGCTGTATATTGGTTATCTAGTCATTGGAATCGAATACTCTCTGATCTTAGCTATCATCGCGATGTTCACAAATGTGATTCCGTTCCTTGGACCGATTATCGGAGTCGTTCCAGCACTGATCGTAGCCATTGTCGATTCGCCTGCGATGGTCATTAAAGTGCTAGTCGTTATGGTTATTGCTCAGCAGATCGAGGGTAATGTAATCTCTCCACAAGTTATGGGTAAAAAGCTAGATATTCATCCGCTTACGATTATTTCTATCTTGCTTGTAGCAGGAAGCCTTGGTGGTCTGCTCGGATTAATTCTTGCGGTTCCAGTATATGCGGTGCTTAAGGTTATCGCCCTGCACACGTATCGCTTGATTAATCTAAGAAGAGCGAAAGAAGTAGAAGAATGATTTGAAAAAAAAAGCATATGCGTTTGACAGTAACGGGTTTCTTTTGAGGAAGAAAACGATAAAAAACAAGTCAAATCGCATAGTAATTAGCACTAAAAATCGCAGCGTAATTCGTTGCGATTTTTTTCATGGTAAACAAGGGTTTTGGTAAAATAACAACTTTTATCACCTTATTAAGCACACCAATTCGCACACGTTTTAATAAGATTTCAATAACTATTTTCACGCCACGAATTGACATGCGAATCCACTTGTTAATTGACCTGCCAATTTTAGCGAAAAAGGATGAAAAGGCGGTTAAATCAAATATATAATAAGTTAAGAATATGCTGTCCTTATGCCACAAACGTTCAGGATTGTGGAGTATCTAAAAAAAAAAGACAGAAATCACTTTCTGTCTTTTTACATTCTTAAAATCTGTATGATTCACCGTCATCTGGCACTAATACACTAGACGCAATGCCTTTTTCACTTACAAACTTTTTTAATTTTTTTCTGGACAATCCCCAGTGGTTCACCGCTTCCATGTGGACAGCAATTAACTTTGCGTTAGGAGCAACCTTATACACTTCATAGACATCATCTTTGCCCATGACAAGAGAGCCGCCTTCAAAGAATTGGTTATCTCCCGCATTTACCACAATAATTTCTGGTTTATGTGTGTCGATTTCCTCTTGAACTGCTTCATACCATACCGTATCTCCAGCAACATATAATGTTTTCTCCGTTTGATGTTTGAAGACAATGCCACATACTAGACCAGCAAGTTTTAAGATTTCTCCTCTTCCATGCTCGCCTTTTGTTTTAATTAATTGGATACCTTCAAAGACTGTATCCTCTTGTAAAACCTCTACACTTTGAAAACCAGCGTTTCGAATTTCTGTCGCATCTTCTTCATTTTGCGCAAATAATTGGATATCCTTTGGTAATACTTCTTTTGCAACTTCATCCCAATGATCATAATGCAGGTGAGTAACAATAACTGCATCAATCCCTTTAATAATATTTTTAAGGGAAGTCGGTAAGTCAAATAATGGATTTTTTTGTTCTTGTCTTGGTGAATTCGGGAAAGGAGGATATGTCCCTTTTTCCGCTAACATTGGATCGATTAAAAACTTTTTTCCTGCGTATTCAACAACTATTGTTGCATTACGAATTTGTTGTATATTCATATTTGTTATCTCCTCTTCAAAATTTCCTTTGAACAATATATATTCTATATAATACCCATTGACCGATACATAGATTAATTAAAGTCTTTTGGCTGTTTGACTTTATTAATGAAAGGAGTTAAATAAATGTTAGATAAGACGGACTTACGTATGTTGGATGAACTATCCAAGAACAGTCGGCTCACGATGAAAGAGTTAGGTGAGAAAGTCCATTTAACTGGACCAGCTGTTTCAGCTAGAGTGGCGAAATTAGAGGATAGTGGAGTTATTGAGGGTTATACCATAAAAGTCAATCGATATAAATTGGGGTATTTTATACATGCCTTTATTACAATCATTACGCAAAGCACTTTTCATCAGCCCTATTTGTCGTTCATAAAAACTAAAGAGCAACACATAATCAATAACTATAAAATTAGTGGAGACGGTTGTTACCTTCTAGAATGCAAATTTCCTTCTAATGAAATATTAAATGATTTTTTGAAGAGCTTAAACGAGCATGCAAACTATAAATTATCGATTGTCATAGATAAATAATGCATCATTTAAAAAGAATAATCTCTGTGAATAATTACACTTAAACTAACGGAGTTGTTAGGTTTGGCGCTCGTATTTTCTGTACGGCGCTCGTCCATCGTGCTTGTCAGCCGCCGGACGAGTGCCTGAACCGCCAACTACTCTTTCATAACAAAAGAAAACACACCATTTCATTCGAAATAAAATGGTGTGCCATGTTTATTATTTGGCTTCTTGAGGCTGTTTATCGTAAATAGGTACCCAGCCTTCTTTTGATTTGAAGATGCGGACCGCTACTACTTTACGATCTTCTTGCAGCGTGAAATAGTGACGGAAATTTTCTGGAACAGAGATAAGATCTCCCGGTTCTAATTCAACATCAAAGAATCTTCCGTTTGGTCCTTCTATCGCAAAAATTCCATGTCCAGAAACGATAAATCGTACTTCATCATCTGTGTGATGATGTTCTGATAAGAAGTTTTTCAAAAGCTCATCCAGGTTTGGTGTCGCATCAGAAAGGGAAATAACATCTTCTGTTACATACCCTCTGCGCTCAGAAATATCATCGATCTCACTTCGAAAGGTTTGAATCACTTCTGCTTTGTCCTCATCGCTTAACGAGAAATTTTCACGAAGGTGTGATGGAAGTTTTTCAATGTCCCACTTTTCGTAAATAACTTCCTGAGAATTTAAGTATGCTTCTACCTCGCTTTGTTTTTCAATTCTTTCATTGTTATCATGAAATCGTAGTTGTGCCATTTTTAACGCCTCCAAATGATTGATTTTTATTTAAAAAAGTTAAAGTTTGTAACTTGAGGTGGTAAGAAAACAAAAACTCAAAAGCTTCTAAATGTTTCTTCGCTTCAAAAGCATTTCTGCCCCATACGGTAATCCCATGATTGCGTATCAAAACAGCTTTTGTATAAGGCTTTATCACCGCACCCACGGCTTCTGATAGCTTTGAAAGATCACCATAATTTTCAACGATAGGGACTGTAATACTTCCTTCTTCTTCCCATATTCCAAAAGCTTTTATCAGTTCTTGGCCTTTGAACGTAATCTCCCTTTCATCACCATATATCTCAGAGATTAAGTTATTATCCACGGTGTGAACGTGTAAACAACAGCCTGCATCCGTTAATCGATAGACTTCACAATGAATACCTGTTTCTGCTGAAGCTTTCAAATGCGTTTCTTCTACCGGTTCACCGTACTGATCTACTAAAAGAAAGTCTTCTGAGGTACGCTTTGTTTTATCTTTTCCGCTTGCAGAAACGTAAAAAGCGAAAGGTGAATCGCTTACTTTAATAGATAAGTTACCACTTGTTCCAGGAAACCAATTTCTTGATGCCAGCTCATCCTTTACATCCGCAAGCTCATTCCAGCGCTGTTGTTTACTCAACTTTTTACACCTCTTTTCTCAAAGACATGAACGATGTCATGAAAGGTTTCAAATGGTGTGTATGGTATTTGGTTTTCTTCACATTTTTCAATCAGATAATCTCTTGCAAAAACCACATCTGCCATCTTAGATGCTTGAAGATCAGTGATCGAATCTCCGATCACAATCTTTTCTGCTCCCGGATATCTCTCTTCAAGTCTTCTAATAACAGAAGGTTTACAACATCCACAATCATTGTCACATTGATCATCACATACATTCGGCCAAGTGATTTTTATCGTGTCGTTTGTAAAATCACTTGCGTTACAAAAAACATGGTCTTTTTCTAGTTTGTTCTCTAGTACAGGATGAACAAAAAAATCAATACCACCGCTAACGATGTAAAGTGGAATCCTCTCACTTTGAGTAAATGAGATAAATTCCTGAAAGCCTTCTCTGATCTTAGATCGTGTTAAAACGAATTCAATAATTTCTTCCTTTTTATCCGAAGAGATTCTAGAAAACAATTGACCGACCCCTTCTCGAATCGAGATCGTTTCATTCAAGATTTCATTCACGATTGGTTGCCAGCCCTCAGGTGAAAATTCTTCCATAATCGCGACGATATTATCTTTCTCCGTTACAGTTCCGTCAAAATCACAAAAGATTACGGATTGTTCTTGAGTTGTCATTTTACTGGAACACCGCCCCAAAGCTCTAATGCTTTTTGTAGTTCTGCATGTTTTTCAGCAAAATTTTCAAAGTCTTCTCCTTTAACAACGGCATCTATCGCCTGACGGAAAGCACGTGCTCCACCTGCTGCTCCATCTGGATGACCATGAATGCCTCCACCTGCGTTTATAACACTGTCTAAGCCGAAGTCATTGTATAAAACCGGAGTTAAACCTGGATGGATACCTGCTGATGGGACAGGAAACGACTTGTTTAATGAAATGCTATCTGTTGTTAAGGCATCCGCGATATTCAGGGTTTCTTTACGATCAAGTGCTACGCTTCCATATGGTGATGGGAACAACACAAGATCGGCACCTGCATAACGAAGCAGTTTACCTAATAAAACGGAATAACCAATTCCGTAGAGTGATGATGACCCTATTGCTCCGGATAGTGCAGGATGCGCCATGATTGGAAGAGGTATCTCTTTATCTTCTGCCAGTTCTTGCAATACATCTGGACCGTAGGATAAAACGTTAAACAATAGAGCGTTGGCTCCTAATTCTGCTGCGCGTCTCGCTTTATCCCGAAGTTCACTCGTTCTGCCTGTTAGGTTTACTGCATAAAGCGTCTTTTCACCTGTTCGCTCATTAACGGACTTTAATACTTCTTTAGCGCTTTTTACTCTTTCTTCAAAAGGCGTAAGGGGGTTCTCAAATAAAATTTCATCATCTTTTACAAGATCTACCCCACCTAAAGCCTGCTCATATAATTGCTGTTTGAAGAATGATAGATCTTTTCCGAGTACTCCTTTAAAAATACTCATAACAAGTGGACGGTTATGTACGCCTAAAATATCTCGGATTCCAGTTATCCCGAACTTTGGACCAGGAAATTGCTGTTCTAGATCTTTATCAAACTCTAAATCTACGAGTTTGATCTCACCATCTAACGAAAGTTTACCGAAAACCGTCGTTAGAATAGCTGGAATGTCATTTGAAAAGTTTGCTGATGGATAGGAAATCTTAAGTAAGCCTCGAGTTCTTTTACTGCCTAAAAATTGATCTGTACGTGAATCTTCAGGAAGTTCAATGACTTCTTCCACGATACCTTTATGTTTTTTCAGCTGTTCTTGCTCAAGTTGAGGAAGATCTGTCCATGAACCTACAGTAAGTCCTAGGGCAATGCCTTCCGCTTTTTTGTGAAGATTTTCTTTTTTATCATGTACCAAGTACGTCGCTGTAATTTTACTCATGTTCGTAGTTCTCCTTTCAAAAACGCAAAAAACCCTTCACGAGGAAGGGGTGTCTACATATTGACAGTTCCGCTTCCTCTTATCTCTCAGCCAAACGTTCGACTGCAAGAATTAGCACCGTTTTCAGTTAAGCAAAATTAACTGAATGGTTGCCGGGTTTCATCGGGCTAGTCCCTCCACCTGCTCTTAATAAGAGTGCAAATTGTTAGAATATAATTTTAATTGTGATTATGACAGGGTATGAAGGATATGTCAACCCTTGAAAGCAATTGATTTCCGTTCCAGATGCTCGCTTTCCGGGAGGCGTGCGGTTAGCCCCTTGCCGCTTTGCGCCCTTAAGGGTCTCACCTTCCACACTCGTCCCCCAGGAGTCTCGCATCTTGCACTCCAATCAACTTTCTTAAAAGACTAATTTAAATTAATTTAGCAATACGATCTGCAGCCTCGATCAGACGTTCTTCAGACGTTAGTAGGCCGGCACGTACATATCGGTCGCCTTCACTTCCAAAACCGATGCCAGGTGCGACGACGACATGTGCTTCCTCAAGCAAGTAGTCTGCGAACGTTTCTGATGTATACCCTTCAGGTACAGGCAGCCAGCAGAAGAATGAACCTTTTGGCGAATCTACGTTCCATCCGTTTTCATTCAAGCGTCCGATAAATGCATTTCGGCGTCGTTCATATGTATCTACCAATTCATCCACACATTGCTGTGACCCATTTAATGCCTCAGCTGCTGCATGCTGAACCGCTCCAAACAAGCTTACATAAAAATGATCTTGAAGTAGATTAATGGATTCGATGACAGATTCGTTTCCAACGGCAAAACCAACGCGCCATCCAGCCATGTTATAGGTCTTGGAAAGCGTATAGATCTCTATCCCTACCTCTTTTGCTCCTTCGATCTGTAGAAAACTGACCGGTTTTTGCCCATCGAATCCGATAGCTCCATATGCAAAATCATGGCACACGAGTATATCGTGTTTGTTAGCGAGTTCCACTGTTTCTTTAAAGAAGGATTCAGTGGCAACACCTGCAGTCGGGTTGTTCGGATAGTTTAAGAACATAAGCTTTGCTCTTTCCAGTACCTCTTTATCTATTTCATCATACTTCGGGAGAAATTCATTTTCTTTTCTTAAGGGCATCGTCTCCATCGTAGCTCCCGCCATTGCTACACCTGACCAATAGTCCGGGTATCCTGGATCTGGAACGAGTGCAACATCTCCTTGGTTTAAATAGCACTGTGACAACTCTACTAAACCCACTTTCCCGCCAAAGAGTACTGCTACTTCTTTCTCAGGATCAAGTGTGACCCCATATTCTCGTTTATAAAAATCGGCAGCTGCCTGCTTCAAAAATCCATGACCGCGAAACGGTGAATACTTATGAAAATCAGGTCGATCAGCTCCCTCTTTCAATGCATCTACAATATGCTGAGGAGTGGGCTGATCAGGGTTTCCTTGCCCTAGATTAATAACGTCATAGCCTTGCTCCACATAGTGAGATACTTTTTTTACAAGTTTTGCGAAAAATTGCTCCGGCAGTTTCCCCATCACTTCTGCCTGCTCAAATCGTTTCACGACGATCACTTCCAGTCTAATTTGAATGTTCTTGAAATTCTAATCAGTTATGTTATACGCTTAAGGAAATTCTGTAAAGACTTTTTTATAATCTGGAGGGTACAATCATGAAAATTGCCTGTATTCAAGTTGATATACATTTTGGCGATCCTGAAAAAAATTATGAACACATAGAAAATAAAATCCGTGAAGCGGTTGTCGAGCACCAACCTGATACGATCGTTCTGCCAGAACTGTGGGATACAGGATATGATCTTACTCGATTAGATGAGATTAGCGATCATGATGGTAAAAAAGCAAAGAAATGGTTAAGTCAATTATCTAAAGAGCTGGATATTAATATTGTCGGCGGGTCTATCGCGTATCGTGAAAGCAACACAGTTTACAATACATCATTCACTTACAACAGAAACGGTGAACAGGTTGGCACCTATTCAAAGGCTCACCTCATTACCCTTATGGAAGAAGAAAAATATATCTCACCAGGAAGTAACGGTAACCTGTTTACTATCGACGGCAACCTCTCCACTCTTGCTATCTGTTACGACATCCGTTTTCCTGAATGGATTCGCGCACCTTTCTTAAACGGGGCTAAGATTTTATTCGTTCCTGCCGAATGGCCGATTCAAAGACAGACCCATTGGCGTGCATTGCTTACCGCACGTGCTATAGAGAATCAATGCTATGTGGTTGCTTGTAACCGGGTAGGAAGCGACCCTAAAAATACCTTCGCAGGTCAATCTCTAATCATTGATCCGTGGGGAGATATTATCGCTGAAGGATCGGTGCACGATGAAGAGATCCTTACAGCAGAGATATCACCTGAATTAGTAGACGAAGTACGTGTAAAGGTCCCTGTGTTTAACGATCGTCGAACAGATCTTTATTAAATCATTTTAAAATTTAGTGTTGACAGATCTTCATACAACGTTGTAGTATAACGATTATGAATTGCGTGAATATTGTTACGCATTAAAAAACGAATAATTTTGGTCTCTTATCAAGAGCAGGTGGAGGGATATGGCCCGATGAAACCCAGCAACCGACCGTAATACCATTGTAAGATGGGGCGCCCGCATTCTATGGGGAGCCGCTGACTAATTCAGCGTATGGCACGGTGCTAATTCCGGCAAAACATTTTGTTTTGCTAAGATAAGAGGCACGGGAAATCATCATTCCGAGCCTCTTTTCTTATACGAAAAGAGGCTCTTTTTATTTGTAAAAAACTTTCCGGGGGGAACACAAAATGAGCGTACAAGTAAGACCTACATATGAACCGTTAAATGAATTGACAGTCCTTGATGTGGTAAAACCTTTAGCATTTTTCGGTGCATCCGAACAAAACCAACTGCATGTTAGAGAGATTGGAGATGGCAACTTAAACCTTGTTTTTCATATAGAAAGCACACTCTCCAAAAAAGCACTGATCGTCAAACAAGCACTTCCATATGCAAAAGTGGTTGGAGAAAGTTGGCCGCTCACACTAGACCGTGCACGCATTGAGAGTGAAGCCTTACTAAAAGAAGCCGCATCTGTTCCTCACTTAGTTCCTAAAGTTTTGTATTCAGATTCAACACTTGCTGTAACGGTTATGGAAGATTTATCTGATCATGTCATTCTTCGAAAAGGGCTTATTGAAGGACAGATCTATCCACAACTTGCTAATGACATTGGAACGTTTGCAGCTAAGACGGCTTTTTATTCTAGCGACTTTTATCTTCATCCGTTTGAAAAGAAAGAACAAGTGAAACGATTTTCAAACCCTGAACTCTGCAAAATCACTGAAGACTTAGTGTTCACAGATCCTTTTTTCAACATCGAAACGAACGACTTTCCTACTGAACTTCAAAGTGAAGTTGATGTAATTTGGAATGACAAAGAGCTTTTACAAGAGGTAGCTCAACTGCGACTATCATTCTTAACGAAAGCAGAAGTTCTTCTTCATGGAGATCTACATTCTGGAAGCATTTTTGTAAAGAGCGATTCTACTAAAGTGATTGATCCTGAGTTTGCGTTCTATGGTCCAGCAGGATTTGATATCGCTCACTTCATAGCTAACCTTGCGCTTAATCATCTTTCTCAGAATGCACATGCAAAAGAGCCATTTCATCGTGAAACTTTACAAACCTACCTCTTACAAACGATTGAAAAAACTTGGGAGACATATACAAATACATTTACACAACTTTGGAGCGAGAAAGCGACTGATCCTTTTGCCAAGATTGAAGGTGTTCTAGAGAATTTCTTAGAAAAAACGTTTCAAGAAGCGATTGGATTTGCTGGTTGTGAAATCATTCGAAGAACGATTGGACTTGCACATGTAGCTGATCTAGACTCTATACCCCAAAAAGAAGTTGAGCTCTTTTATAAAAAAACAGCGCTAGAGCTAGGTGCAAAACTGATTAAAAATCAGAGAAAACTTTCAAACATCACAGAACTTACTAACTGGATTAGAGGTGCTTAAACATGACTGTAGCTGAAAAGTGGGTTCCTTCTGTTCGATACAGAGGTAACCACCTTCTTATATTAGATCAACAACAACTTCCCCATCACACGGTTTACTTAAACGTAACCACGATTGAACACGTATGGGATGCCATTTCCAAACTTAAAGTTCGAGGCGCTCCTGCGATCGGAATTGCTGCAGCGTTCGGACTCGCACTTTGGAGTAATTCTGAGACAGAGGCCGATCATTCTTCGTTTTTATCAAAATTACAAAAACAAAGAGATTACTTAGCCTCCTCTCGCCCGACAGCTGTTAATTTATTTTGGGCTTTAGACCGAGTTGTGGCATCTGCTGAACGATCCGCTTCTGTAGAAGAGGCGAAAAAAAACATTGAAGCTGAAGCACTTTTATTTCAAGAAGAAGACGAGAATACTTGCAGAAAGATCGGTGAGTACGCCTTATCGCTACTTCAAGACGGAGATGCTGTTATGACGATCTGTAATGCGGGTGCCATCGCGACAAGCAAATATGGAACAGCTTTAGCACCTTTTCATCTTGCAAAAGAGCAGGGCTGGAATCTTTCTGTATATGCGAACGAAACGCGTCCTGTCTTACAAGGATCTCGTTTAACAGCATGGGAGCTCCAAGCAAACGATATTGATGTGACCTTGATCACAGATAATATGGCAGCCCACACGCTTAAAACAAAGAACATTAAAGCGGTTATCGTTGGATGTGACCGAGTAGCAGCGAATGGAGATACAGCAAACAAGATCGGAACTTTTGGGCTTGCTCTTCAAGCAAAAGCACTTAGTATTCCCTTCTATGTAGCTTGTCCTCTATCTACCTTGGATTTAAAAACAACAAGCGGTGATGATATTCCGATCGAAGAACGTCCAGAAGAAGAAGTCACTCATCTAAACGGTGTTCGTATTGCACCGGAAGGAATAAAAGTATTCAACCCAGCTTTCGATGTCACTCCTGCTGAATACATTTCAGCGATCATTACAGAAAAAGGGATCGTGAGCGGCAATTATCGAGAAGCGCTAGCCACACTTAAGGAGGATGAAAAGATTGAAACCTTATAGAGTCTTGGCAACCGCTTGCCTAACAACTGCTTTGTTCTTAACAGGATGCACCAATGAACAAGATGCTCTTTCCAATAAGACAGAAGCCAAACCAACTGCCGCAAATGAGTCACAATCAAAACAAAAAAATACCGTTACAACATCTAGCAAAGTTCCAGAACAGCTTCAGAAGCCTTTAAAAATCGCTTCGATCAACCAGTTCTCTATTGGTACTTTTTCTTCTCAATATATTAGTGGCGTAAAGAAGCAAGTTGAAGAGTTCGGTGGTGAGGTACAGATCTATAACGCTGATAACGATCTTTCAAAAATGGCAGCATATGTTGAAACAGCCGTTAACCAACAAGTTGATGGAATCTTAATCGATCATGGTCGTGCTGATGCTATCGCACCAAGTGTAAAAAAAGCAGTTGCAGCAGGAATTCCTGTTGTCGCTTTTGATAGTGATATCAACATACCAGGGGTAACCGTTATAGACCAGGATGACTATAGCCTTTCGTGGAATGCTTTACGAAGCATGGCGCAAGACTTAAATGGAAAAGGTGAGATCATATACGTTTGGGTAGGCGGTTTCACACCGATGGAACGAAGAAACGTTATGTATGAAGCTTTCAAGAAGCGTTATCCTTCGATAAAAGAGATCGCTCGTTTTGGTACTGCAACACAGAATACAGCCCTTGATACACAGTCACAAATGGAAGCTTTACTACAGAAATATCCGAAAAAAGGGGATATTGACGCTGTATTCGCTCCTTGGGACGAATTTGCTAAAGGCGTAACGCGTGCGATTCAACAAGCAGGACGTGACGAGATTAAAGTATATGGAATCGACTTAAGTGACGAAGATCTGCAACTGATGCAAGAAAGTGATAGTCCGTGGGTGTCAACCGCTGCAACTGATCCTGCTGATGTTGGGAAATTGCAAGTGCGTTTTCTTTACCAAAAAGTAGCCGGTGAAGAAACACCACAAATTTATAGTGTTCAACCTCACCTTGTAGAAAAAGAGGATCTGCCTAAATCTAAGGTATCTATGGATGAGATCAGTAAGTATGTGGAAGGCTGGGGCAAATCTGATGCTGGAACATCACCATGGATGGAAAACTTACGTAAGGATAACAAACAATGACGATACTCTCATTAACTTCTATACAAAAATCGTTTGGTGAACAGATTGTATTAAAAGGAGTGGACTTTACCGTGAAGAGCGGTGAGGTCCATGCTCTTTTAGGAGCAAATGGTGCTGGTAAGAGTACACTCATGAAGATACTCTCTGGGGACTATGAGCGTGATGGCGGTAATATTACTTTGAATGAAAAAGAACTGACGATTAAAACACCAGCTCACGCAAAATCAGCTGGCATTGAAATGGTTGTGCAAGAAGTAGATACTGCTCTCGTCTCTTCTTTAAGTATCGCAGAGAACGTAACGATGAATACTTTTATCACGGGTCCTGCCTTCTTCTCCTGGAAAAAAAGATATAAAGTGGCTCAAGAGCTACTGAACAGGGTTGGCTTAAAACTTGATCCAGCCATGCCCCTCTCTCAATGTTCTTTAGCAGAAAAACAGCTAGTACTGATTGCAAAAGCAATTTCTGAAGATATCTCTTTTATTATTTTAGATGAACCTACAGCCGCACTTAGTACGAAAGAAGCTCAACATCTGTTTCATGTTCTTCGTGAACTTCAGATGCAAGATGTGGGCATTATCTATATTTCACACCGCTTACCTGAGATTATGGAACTGTCAACAAGAGTAACAGTCTTAAAAGATGGATACGTCACTCTATCAAAAGAAACATCTCACTGCTCTTCTGAAGAGATCGTTCGTGCGATGTTAGGCAACGAATTGGTTGAACTATTTAACGATGAAGAAGATAGAATGCTAGGCGATACCCTATTAGAAGCCAAGCAGTTCAAAGTTCCTACTACAGGTGAAACCGTATCACTATCTGTACGAGAAGGAGAGATTGTTGGCGTAGCCGGATTAGTAGGTGCAGGTAAGACAGAAACGGCAAGAGCAATGTTTGGTGCAGATCCATCAAAAGATTCTCTTTACATGAAAGGAAAAAAAGTAAGAATATCGAATCCTCAAAAAGCGATTTCGGCCGGTATTGGGTTCGTACCAGAAGAACGACGTAAAGAAGGAATACTAGTTGATTACAATGTAATTGAAAACTTAACACTTCCTGTCTTAAAACAGTTTACAAAGTTCGGTTTCATCCAAAGAAAACAAGAAAAAAAAGAAGCTGAAAAATGGATTAAACAGCTTGGTATCAAGACACAAAAATCGTCTCTTCTTCTGAACCATTTAAGTGGAGGTAATCAACAAAAAGCATCGATCGGTAAATGGCTTCTTACAGACGGAGATGTATTTATTTTCGATGAGCCGACTAAAGGTATTGATGTTGGAGCTAAACAAGATGTGTTTCAATGCATTAAGAACTTAGCCGCTAACAAAAAAGGAGTTCTCTATTTTACGAGCGAGATACAAGAACTGCTCGCTTTTTGTGACCGAATCCTTGTCATGTATGATGGGAAAATTGCCGGAGAATTAAACAAACACGAAGCTACCACTGAAAAAATTATGCACTATGCAACTGGAGGTCATTATGGCACAGTACGTTCATAAAGAACACGTTGAGAACGATCTAAACACGTCTAAACTCTCACTTCAAGAAAAGATATTTCCTTTTCTTTACCGATACGGCACCCTTCTTGTCATATTATTAACCGTTATTGGATTTAGTCTAGCAAATGACAAGTTTCTAAGCTATCAAAACTTTACAGATATCTTACGCTCTGTTTCTATCATTACGTTGCTCGCGATTGGTGTAACTATCTCTCTAATCGTTGGTGGTTTTGACCTTTCTGTCGGATCAACGGCAAGCCTTGCAACCGTTACGAGTGCCGCTGCTCTCGTTCTCTATCGCCAAGAAACGATTATCGCCATTCTCATCCCGATTGCAATTGGTTTATTAGTAGGTCTATTAAACTCATTCTTTGTTGTAAAAGTGAGACTGCCAGACCTTCTCGCAACACTTGCTGTTATGTATATCATCAATGGTTTGCACCTTACATTCACAAAAGGATTTTCAATCTACAACAATATGCCCCTATCAGAAGGTGGAACAGCTCCTGGTGTTTTCCTTCCTTCTTTCTTATTTATTGGTCAAGGTGAAATATGGTCTGTTCCAGTTCCCGTCATTATCATGCTGATCGCCGTTATTGTCGTTCATGTCATCCTACAGCAGACTCGTTTTGGCAGATTATTGTATATTACAGGCGGAAATGAAGAAGCAGCCCGATTATCCGGTGTGCCTGTTCAGCGTTACAAGATGTATGCTTATCTTTTATCTGCATTCTTTGCTACTCTTGCTGGTATTCTATTAGCCGCACGAATTGGAACCGGTCAAGTGTCTGCTGGTGCTCCTTTGTTAATGGATGGTGTTGCAGCTGCATTTATTGGCTTTTCTGTTTTTGGTGCAGGGAAACCGAATGTGATCGGCACATTTGTTGGTGCCGTTTTGATCGGTATACTCCTTAATGGTTTAACGATGTTAAACGTTCCTTACTATGCACAAGATATCGTAAAAGGTTCTATTTTAATTGGAGCCCTAGCGTTTATGTATTATGAAAAGAAAAAATAAAACATACATGGATGTTTTTCGGTAGTAGTTGCTTTCCGTTTAAAAGAATCTAGCAAAAAAACAGCACACTCTTTACAGAGTTGTGCTGTTTTTTGGTAATAAGAAAGTCCTTAAAAATTCACTCGCTTCACAAGCAGGCATAGGCTTGCTGATTATGTATCCCTGAGCAGTGTGACAGCCATACTCTTGAAGTAATTTCATCTGTTCATGTGTTTCTACACCTTCTGCCACAGTTGACAGAGAGAGTCCTTCACACATCATGATGATTGCTTTAATGATCGCTGCATCACTCGTGTTAAAGAAGTCATCGCTAAGATGTCTGATAAAGCTTTGATCAATTTTCAAATAATCGACCGGAAAATCTTTTAAATAACTAAGAGAACTATAACCTGTACCAAAATCGTCGATCGATAAACGAACTCCTAGCTCTCTTAATTCTTGCATGATGCTGATGCTGTATTGTACATTTTGAATCATCGTACTCTCTGTTAATTCTAAGTGTAAATATTCCGCGGAAATTCCTGCCGTTTCTATCGCTTCTTTTACTTCATATACAAATGATAACCTTTGAAACTGTCTACCAGATACATTAACAGAAACAGAAAGATAAGGTGCCACACTATCATGCCATCTCTTTAGTTGTTTACAAGATTCGAACAGAACAAACCGGCCGATCTCATCAATAAGCCCGATCTCTTCTGCCAAAGGAATGAACTGCATTGGAGAAACCAGCCCCAATTCAGGATGATTCCATCTTACAAGCGCCTCAAATCCAAGAATTCTTTCCGTTTTTAAACAAAATTGAGGTTGAAAATAGGGTTCTAGCTCCCCCTTTTGAACAGCCTTACGTAGAAAGCCTTCGAGCTTTAGCCGTTCAAGTGTGAATTCGTTCATATCCCCCGTAAAGAATTCACGTTTTCCTCTGCCCTTTTCTTTTGCTTTATGAAGAGCGGTGTCGGCATTCTTAATGAGAACATCGGCACTCGTGCTATCATTTGGGTAGATGCTGACCCCAATCGACGTACTAACCGTATACTCTTGGCCATCTAGATAGATCGGTAATTGAAGTGCTTCTTCTATCCGATCTGCTGTATCGATCACGTCTGCTGGCTTTTCAATCGTTAAGATTAACGTAAATAAGTCCCCAGCAAACCGGCATAGCAAATCTTGACTATGGATTACTTGTCTAAGCTGATTGCTTACATGCCTTAACACAACGTCTCCAATATGGTGACCTAAACTTTCATTTATGATCTTAAAATGATCAATATCCACAAACATCACAGCTAATAAGTGGTTCGCAGGATCACTTTCAGAAACGAGTTCTCTTAACCTTTTTTCAAATAAACTTCGATTTGGTAAACCTGTTAACGAGTCGTGAAATGCAAGTTGTTCGATCTCTTCTTCCGCTTTTTGCTGCCAAGTAATGTTCTTACCGATCCCATATACACCAACTACTTGATCGTTTACAACGATTGGAATGTTCGTGATGCTGCTTAAAATGTGCCCGCCATCTTTTTTCTTAATATTTGCAACAAAATTTTGCGGTTTATCATGTACGGCGAGCCTGAAGTGTTCAACAACCCGTTTGTGATCTTCATCGCACACAAATTGCAGAGCGTGGTTTGTGAGCAACTCTTCTTCTGAATACTCTAAAGACTGAACGAGCGCATGGTTCACACTCGTTATATAACCTTGTAGATCCATAGAATAGATCATATCTGGATTATGATCGAACAACGACTTATAGCGCTGTTCCGATTCAATTAAGTTATCATTAAGCTCTTCCATCTCTTTTGTATTCATCTTGATTAAATGAGATAGCGCTAAATATTCATCCATCTCTTTCATTCTTACACCTCATCTGTCCAATGAACCCTATTATATAGCGATACGTTTCTATCATTTATATCGGTGTACAGGAGGCATTGTTAACAAAACAATAGATGGTTATTTTATCCAAATAAAAAAAGCCACCCTGTAAAGAGCGACTTTTAAAAGTATTAACCAAGAACAGAATAACCGTAGAATAACACTAATAATAAAGTAATCCAGAAAAACACCCAATTAAGCAGGCGGCTCTCACCACGTTTTCTTTGTACGAGAATGATTTCCATCAATCCGATGAGGACAACTCCTAAAGTTCCTTTAATGATGATCGGCCCTTGATTAACGATGCCAGGGTCCGTTAGATAGCCAGCAAGCATGTGGCCACCTGTTGCTAGAATTGCTAAGTACAAAACGCGCAGGATCATATGCAAAATTTTTGATTTTTTTCCGGCATTTTTTTTGTATAGCATATACGTTACAAAAAACAAAATTAACGCCAGAAACCATGATGTTACGTGAGCATGAATCATAAATATATCCTCCTATGTATAATTCTCCATATAACTATACCATGAACTGCTATAAACTAGGCAATCAAATGAGTTCCCTCTGTAAAGTAAGCACTTTCATTGCTATAATAGCAATGTGAGAAATCTTGCAGAATAGAGGTGTTTCCTTTGAAACAGACAGAAACGAAAAATACGGAAACTGTAATTTCAAAAACGGAACAATATGGTGCACAAAACTATCATCCGCTTCCTATCGTTATCTCGGTAGCCGAAGGTGTATGGGTAACAGATCCAGAAGGTAACCGCTACATGGACATGCTAAGTGCATATTCTGCGGTAAATCAAGGGCACCGTCACCCTAAAATTATTCAAGCACTAAAAGATCAAGCAGACAAAGTTACACTAACATCACGTGCATTCCATAACGATCAACTTGGAGACTTTTATGAAAAAGTTTCAAGTCTAACGAAGAAAGATATGGTACTACCGATGAACACTGGTGCTGAAGCTGTTGAGACAGCTATTAAAGCGGTTCGCCGTTGGGCATATGATGTAAAAGGTGTTGCGGATAATCAAGCTGAGATCATCGTTTGTGAAGGAAACTTCCATGGCCGTACGATGACTGCTGTGTCGATGTCATCTGATCCTGATTACCAACGTGGGTTCGGTCCTATGCTACCAGGGATCAAAGTGATTCCTTACGGTGACTTAGACGCCCTGAAAGCAGCTATTACACCTAATACCGCTGCATTCATTCTAGAGCCGATCCAAGGTGAAGCAGGAATCGTTATTCCACGTGAAGGTTTCTTGAAAGAAGCGCTTGATGTTTGTAAGTCTGAAAATGTTCTCTTTGTAGCTGATGAAATTCAATCAGGACTTGGACGTTCAGGTAAAATGTTTGCTTGTGACTGGGAAGAGATCGAGCCAGACATGTACATCTTAGGAAAAGCACTTGGCGGTGGCGTAATGCCAATCTCTTGTGTAGCAGCAAACCGTGAAGTACTTGGCGTGTTCAATCCTGGATCTCACGGATCAACTTTCGGTGGAAACCCGCTTTCTTGTGCAGTATCAGTCGCTTCTGTAGACGTGCTTGTAGAAGAAAACCTAGTTGAGCGTTCACTTAAACTTGGTGAATATTTCTTAGATGAGTTAAAGAAGATCGATAATCCAGTAATCAAAGAAGTTCGTGGTAAAGGTCTGTTTATCGGTGTTGAATTGAACGAACCCGCTCGTCCTTATTGTGAGCGTTTAAAAGAGCAGGGCTTGTTATGTAAAGAAACACATGAAAACGTTATTCGTTTCGCACCGCCATTGATCATTTCTGATGAAGATCTAGATTGGGCGATCGAACGCATTAAAAAAGTACTTTCTGTTTAGATCATGTACTGAGGCTGACTCTTTTTAGAGTCAGCTTTTTTTGTGCTTTAATTGAGCTCAGTTTCACATACGCACTAGGGTATTAATCCCCTAGTTTGATAGATGAATCCACAACTTTTATGAATAAATCCAAAAGTTTTAGCTGTTTATCCAGAAGTTTTAACTCTCAATCCAAAAGTTTTCACTGTTTATCCACGAGTCTACAAATATCGACATCTACACTGAAACTTATACCCCTCATATAACTAAAAAAAGAAGCAGCCATAGCTGCTTCTTCCTTTTAAAGTGCTTTCACCATACCGCCATCGATCAGCAGTGACTGGCCAGTTATATAAGTGTTTGCGTCAGAGCAAAGGAACACGACCATCTTAGCAAACTCCGCAGGTTCACCATATCGGCCAAGTGGAATTCCGCTTTCCATGGAAGTTCTGACCTCTTCAGCAGAAACGCCTTTTTTCTCAGCCATCATTTGGTCTAATTCACCTACTCGATCAGTTCCGATTCGCCCCGGGCCGATGGTATTAATCAAAATGCCATCTTTCCCTAGCTCTTGTGAAAGACTCTTTGATAATCCGTTGATTGCTGTTCGGAAAGTGTTAGATAGGATGAGTCCGTCGATCGGCTGTTTAAAAGACGAAGAAGCGATATTCACGATACGACCTCCGCCGTTTTTAATCATATTAGGCGTAACCGCGCGAACAGAACGCACAAGACTGAGTAATGTTAACTCAAAGGCACCCTGCCAATGCTCATCTTCAAAATCATTAAAAGTACCAGCAGGAGGACCCCCTGCATTGTTCACGAGCACATCCACACTGCCAAATTTCTCTACTGCTGCTGCAACAAGTTCATCGATCTCATTACGCTGTGTGATGTCACATTTTTTATAGAAAACATCCGAACCTGTTTCACGCTTTATTTCGTCTGCTGTCAGAGAAAGCTGTTCTTCATCACGGCTTGTCAACATCACGTTCGCACCTTCTCGTGCAAATTCTAATGCACAAGCTTTTCCAAGTCCTTTACTTGAAGCAAGCACAAGGACATTTTTTCCTTTTAACCCTAAATCCATATCACAATCACCTGGTTTCTTAGAAAGATTTTATAGTACGAAACTTACGTATTTCGTTTCTAGATAAGCTTCCATACCTTCTACGCCACCTTCACGTCCAAGACCGCTCTCTTTCATACCTCCGAACGGTGCTTGTGCAGCAGAAGGGACACCATCGTTCCAGCCTATGATTCCATAATCTAAACCTTCAACAACTTGAGTTCCTTTGGACATACTCTCTGTATAAACATATGCCGCTAAACCAAATGGACTTGTGTTTGCAAGGCGGATCCCTTCTTCAACACTGCTGATCTTGTGAATCGGTATGACTGGACCGAACGTTTCTTCATTCATGATCAACATATCTTGTGAAACATTTTTCAGGACCGTCGGCTCGTAATAATACCCACCGTTATCTGCTCTTCCTTTTCCTCCTGTTACACACTCTGCACCGTTTGAAACAGCATTTTCCACGTGCTCTGAGATCTTTTCATACCCGTCTTTGTTAATGATTGGACCGATATCTGTACCTTCTTCCAAACCGTTTCCTACTTTTAGTTTCTTTGCTTCAGCGGCTACTCGTTCTACAAACTCTTCATAAACACTTTCTTGCACATATACTCGGTTGATACAGATACACGTTTGACCTGCGTTACGAAACTTAGAAGCTACAATTCCAGCGACTGCTTTATTTAAGTCTGCGTCCTCAAGAACGACTGCTGGAGCATGACCGCCTAGTTCCATTGAAACGTTCTTTACAGTTGCGGCACTTTGCTCGATCAATTTCTTTCCGATCTCTGTAGAGCCTGTAAAGGTCACTTTTCTAACTTTCTCAGAATCCATAATGGCTTTTCCAATGACAGAAGAAGATCCTGTTACTAGATTGATGACGCCTTTTGGGAAGCCTGCTTGATCGGCTAATTCTACTAACTTAATTGCTGTAAGTGGCGTTTCCTTTGGTGGTTTTACGATAAACGTACAGCCTGCAGCGAGCGCTGGGCCGAGCTTTCTTGTGATCATTGCTGCTGGGAAGTTCCATGGCGTGATGGCTGCAACGACTCCAACAGGCTGACGTAAAACTTGCATTCTCTTGTTTTCTGCACTTGAAGGAATTGTACGGCCGTAGATCCGCTTACCCTCTTCTGCGTACCATTTGATGAAAGATGCAGCATACATCACTTCACCTATTGATTCTTTTAATGGTTTTCCCATCTCAAGTGTCATTAGTTCTGCTAGCTCTTCTTTTTGTTCGATCATTAAGTCGTGCAGTTTCATCAGATAGTCAGCACGCTCGTAAGCCGTTAACTTGGACCAGCTCGGAAATGCTTTGTGAGCTGCATCAATCGCAGCATCTGTTTCTTCTTTTCCACAAGATGCTACAGTTCCTACCACTTCACCGTTAGCAGGGTTGTATACCTCTATTTTTTCGAGAGAATCTCCTGTCCATGAACCGTTAATATAAAGCAGCTTTTCCATGTGAATTCCTCCTCTATGTAACTAGTTAATTCGACTTCATTCTACTATTTCATTACGAAGTGTCCCGATTCCTTCAATTGTGATCTCGATAACATCACGGGGCTTCAAAAATACAGGCGGCTTCATTCCTTTACCTACTCCAGCAGGTGTACCTGTCGCGATAATATCTCCAGCTTCAAGCGTCATGCCTTTTGAAAGCTCGTTAATCATAGTTGGGATGTCAAAGATAAAATCAGATGTGTTTCCGTTCTGCCTCACATCACCGTTTACTTTTGTTACAATCGAAAGATTTTCTGGGTTTGGTATCTCAGAGTGATGGACGATCCATGGACCCATCGGGCAAGTTCCATTGAGACTTTTTCCGAGTAAAAATTGCTTATGCTTCTGTTGCAAGTCACGAGCTGTAATATCGTTGATGATCGTAAATCCAAAAATGTGATCCATCGCTTCTTCCTTCTTTATACTCGTACCCGTTTTGCCGATTATTATAGCTAACTCGCCTTCATAATCTAATTGATCGGTTATGGAAGAATGACTAGGAACTCCTTCATCATGACCAATAATAGATGTTGGAGCTTTTGAAAATACCATGATATCTTCCGGAATGTCTGCTTCGCTTCCCATTTCTATCGCATGGTCGCGGTAATTTTTTCCGATGCAGAACACATTTTTGCCTGGACGCGGAATCGGAGCTTTTAACTGGATTCCATTGAAATCGTATGTATGATTAGCTACAGAATCAGAAGAGATCAAACTCTTTACCTTTTCCAAAAATTCGTCACCAAGAGCAATTGCCTCGAGTAAGGTTGTTGGAAACTCCATCTCTCTGCTTTTAGAGAGCTCTGATACATTTACAATTTTTTCTTCTTTCACAAGGCCAATGAAGTCCTCGCCATGCTTAACAGCTGTAACCCATTTCACGATAACTGATTCCTCCTTTAAGAAACGCTTACATCGTAATTATTACTACTATATCGGTTCTGACTTTGTACCGTAAAGAAATTTGGCTATGTTAAAAGACAATACTAGTTTTTGATTCTTTTTAAAATATGGTAAAATAGTTTGTCATCTAAAACGCCCTTTCAAGGGTAACAGTAATGAGGTTATCAAATTATGAAAACTGTACTAAGTACGTTAAATGCTAAATATATACACACATGCCTTGCGCTGCGCTATTTGAAAGCGTATAGCGAACCTGATTTTCCTGTAACGATTCGAGAATTCACGATTAAGGATCCTTCTCTTAACATTGTGACTGACCTTTACAGCCAAGAGCCTGACGTTCTCGGATTCAGCTGCTATATTTGGAATATTGAAGAGACGATAAAAGTAATTCAGATGTTTAAAAAGATTAAACCAGAAACGAAGATCGTCTTAGGCGGACCTGAAGTATCTTATGATGTCGCACATTGGCTCCAACAGATTCCCGAAGTAGACTTTATTGTCGTGAATGAAGGCGAGGAAACGTTTAAATATTTGCTAACTCAGATTCAGAATGATGGTAACTTTGAATCGGTTGCTGGACTCGCCTATCGAAAAGATGGAGTGCCTAAAATTAACGGTCCTCGAGAAAAACTGGACTTAAAAACAGTTCCATCTCCATTCCGTTTCGAAGAAGATATACAGTCATTATCCAAACGGATCACGTATTTTGAGACAAGCCGTGGCTGTCCCTATTCATGTGCGTTCTGCTTATCATCGATTGAAGTTGGAGTTCGTTATTTTGATCCAAAACTCGTTAAAGACGATCTGATCTTCTTAATGGATAATGGTGCAAAGATCATTAAGTTTGTAGACAGAACGTTCAACATTCGGAGAGATTATGCACTCGACATGTTCTCCTTCTTGATTGAAAACAGAAGACCGGGAGTTGTTTTTCAGTTTGAGATCACAGCAGATATCATGAGACCTGAAGTCATCGATTATTTAAATGAACATGCACCAAAAGGATTGTTCCGTTTTGAGATCGGAGTTCAATCTACAAACGATGCTGTTAACGAACTGGTACAACGCCGCCAGAATTTTGAGAAACTTACGCGTACCGTAACTACTGTTCGGGATGGAGGAAAGATCGTTCAGCATCTAGA
Organism: Bacillus sp. E(2018); assembly: GCF_005503015.1. Lineage (NCBI taxonomy): Bacteria > Bacillati > Bacillota > Bacilli > Caryophanales > Bacillaceae > Bacillus > Bacillus sp. E(2018). The sequence continues at coordinate 1,670,924 of NZ_SCOL01000001.1, forward strand.
CTTAATCGCTGGATTGCCTGAGGAAGATTACAACTCGTTCAGAAAGACATTTAATGATGTATTCGCTTTTGGTATCGAAGAAGTTCAGTTAGGTTTCTTGAAGATGTTAAGAGGTACAGGTCTACGATTAACAGCCGAAAAACATGATTATGTGTATATGGATCATTCTCCATATGAAATCTTAGGAAACAACGTTCTCACTTTTGATGAAATCATTCGGATCAAACAAGTGGAAGACGTATTAGAAAAATATTGGAACGATCATAGAATGGATCATACCGTTAAGTATTTGATACACCATGTATTCTCATCACCTTTTGACTTCTTTCAAGAATTCGGGACCTATTGGGAAACACGTGGATGGTCAAGAATCGGCCATCAGTTAGAAGACTTATATACGCGCTTGATCGCATTCTTAACGGAAGCAGCACCTCACTCACTTCCAGTTGCAGAAAGCCTGATGAAACTTGATTATTTAGAAAGACAACAGTTCAAACCACGTAAGCCATGGTGGGAAAACACACAGAACAAAGAAGAAACATCAAAAGTACTATCACTGCTCGCTCAATATCCTGAAATGATCGAAGGGTTTCCAGCTCTTTCTGAAAAAGATATGCACAAGCACGCGTTTGTAACGGATACAGCGATCGATCCATTATCGGATCAATTAGATCCACAAGGTGAGAAAGATTTCTTAATCATCGCGTTGTTTGATCCTAAACAGCAGTCAACTAAAGTATTCACAACATCTAAAAAGTCATTGCTAACAAAAAAGGATGCGTAAAATCGCATCCTTTTTCTATTCTTCTTTTGTTCTTTCATTAGAGCTCTCTTGAGAAAGTTGATTTCCGCTCCAGGTTGCACGCTTTCCATGGGGCGACTTGTCTAGTTGCAGTGACTAACCCCTCGAGGTCAAAAGTTAAACAGTCAAGAAGGCAAAGTGCGCCTTCATAGCCCATTCAACTTTTGCTTGTCGGGGCTGAACGAGTCACTTCCACTTTTCGGACTGCCGCTTTGCGCTGTTAGGAGTCTCCACCTGACCGCTCGTCCCATAGGAGTCGGCAACCTTACGTTACAATCAACTTGTCAATGAAGTTTCTTGATTGTTCAATAGCTAGTAAGATTCATGCAAAAAGCCTTTAAGCCTCTATAAAGATTTCTACTTTTTTAAGACCGGCTGCCCTGAAACAAAAACAGGCGAAGGGTTAAGTACGACAACCTGACCCTTTTTAAGTCCTCTTGTAATCTGCACGTTACCCTTTTGCTCAAGACCAGTAGAAACGGTATGCTTATACAATTTGTTCTTCACGATTGTGAACACATACGTTTCCCCAGCGTCTTTTAAAATGGCTTGCTCAGAAACGGTAGTCGCCTTTTCTGCAAGTTTTTCGGTTACGAGAATCTGGGCTGATTGTCCTTCGACCCAAGCAGCTTCATCCTCTACGAGGACAGTTAACTTAAAGGTATTTTGTTCAGTTGGCAAAACCGTTTGAACCGTGCCTTTCGATAATTTTTTACCTGTGGATTTGATTTGAACCTGGTCCCCCGTTTTCATGAGTGAAGCCAATTTTTGGTCGATATTACTAACTAGTTCAAAGTTTCCTTGACCCACAATTGTTAACAGTGGTTCATTATTGCCAACACCATTCAATTCTGATACGACTCCATCAGCTGGACTTTTCACACTAAGATCATCAAGCTGTTTTTCTAAATCAGATATTTCATCTGATAAGACGGAGCTTTCGTTTTCAGCCAAGTCATTTTGCAACTCAGCATTAGCTAATTTCTCTTGAAGAAGCACTTTAGCATCTTTGCTGTCTTTTTCTTCGTCAAAATCTGAGAGTTCACTTTTCCATTCACTTATTTGTTCAGAATAATGGCTGCTTCGAACATCCGCCGCTTCTTTATCTCGTTTCAAGTTGCGAAGTTCTTTTTCAATCTCTGCATTTTCATATGTAATTAAGGTTTGTCCGGAAGTTACCGTTTCTCCTTTTGTTACCATAACCTCTTTTATCGCACCGAGGGATGTATTCTCGTATACCTCAAAAGTATTTTTTGATTGAGCAACACCCGTTGTTTCGTGTGTCTTATTAAAATCTTTTTGAGAAGACAGACCGGTCTTAACTCTTGGAGCTTCAACAGCAGCGGATTCCTTTTTATCAAAAATCACGATGTTCATGACTACCAAGAGGACAACCATAATAACTGCAGCAACCCATTTCAGTTTATTCATTAGCTTGTCTCCTCCTTAAACCAACTGTCCACTAGCTAATGCAGCATATAGTGAAGATAATAGTATAAAAACAACAACAAATCCGATCGTTACAACAAGACAGTACTTCTTTTCTTTAAACGACAATTGACGAAGTGCAAAATACATAACAACCGAGCCCCAGATGGTAAATAAATTGATGGAGTTCAAGAGCTCTTGCCAAAAACCATGCTTAAAGAATAAGACACCTGCAAAACCGAACCCTAGCGGCTGAACAACTTCCTCAGCACCTGTAACAAATTGAACCGGCAGTTCAAATAGCAATCCGATTATAAATAGAAGATATACCGTAGTCATTACGTAAAAAAGTGCTTTATATCCGATGTCTCGAAAGAAAACATATAAAAATAGTGCACCTGTATTTATCAGTAAGAATGGTAGGATCAATCCCCAAGTACCTCCTACTAAAGCAATCAGATACCGCAAGAGCTCAAGTTCCATACCACTTAGTTTTGCTGCCTCTACAAAAGAAATCGTTTTAAATGAAGGAAACGCTGCAAAAAAAGAAAGTGCATGCAGCAATCCGCTAGCGACTAATATAGCAAAAAAACGAATCCAGAAACCCTCTTTATCTTTCCACTCATTATAAAATGCAAAGTATGTATTCGGCTTTGTTAAAGCAGGAATAAATTGTGCTCTTCCTGTCATGGTGCCGCCCCCTTCTATCTTTATCTCTGTCTATGTTATCACAATTTTTTACTCATAATGACAATTTCTGACTCATTTTTGAAAAATAGTACCTTATCCGCATAAATACGTTGAGGTAGCAAAAACTAAACCAAATTATTGCGAATCGGGATGATGTTCATCATGACTTTCTTTAAAAAACCAAGAAAATTGCTAGAACAAAAAAACACGATAAACGAAGATCAAACTTTAGAGTCTTGTTCGTCCTCTCAAAGTAATTTTGATAAAAGCCCTCACTCAGAGCAGGATGCGAACGTTGTTCAAAATCAATCAATTGATAATCTTTTAAAAGATATTGAGAAGAGCTTTTCTTCTTCCGAAGACTTAATGACTCATTGGGTTGAGATGCCTGCTGACAAAAGCAAAGTAGCGTTAATTTTCTTGGACTCAATAATTGATAAAAAGAAACTTCAGGATTTAATATTGAATCCTCTATTTGAATTGGACAAAGATATTGATCTTCAAACATTTGAAAAAGTGATCAATATTGACTTTAAGAAACAAACAGACTTTTCGAAGATTCAAGAATTACTCTTACAATCCTACACTTTGGTATTTACGAAGGACACAACCTGCTATTTTTCGGTATTTACACCAGTTAAAACAGAACGTGATATTGCAGAACCCGATAACGAGGCTGTTATCCGAGGATCTCATGAAGGATTTATTGAGAGCATGTCAACAAATATAGCGCTCATTCGAAAACGACTTAAGAGTCCGAAGCTCGTAGTCAAGTATCTGAAAGTTGGAAAAGAAACACACACAAATATTGCGATGTTATATATGTCGGATATCGCTAATCCGGAAGTTCTTCATGAGATTGAAAGAAGGATTAACTCTATAGAAGCAGATTCTGTTATGACTCCGGGGAATATTGAAGAAAGTATTGAAGATAAGACATTTAGTTTGTTTCCTCAAACGTTGAGCACAGAACGACCTGACCGGGTAGCTGCAAACCTGATGGAAGGAAGAGTAGCTCTTTTATATGATAGTTCACCAACCGTAAACCTTGCACCTGTAAATTTCTTTGTGTTCTATCAAACACCAGATGATTATAACAAACGATGGATGCTAGGAAGTTTTTATCGAATGATTCGCTTGTTCAGTTTTTACATTGCGATTGGACTGCCAGCCTTTTATATAGCAATCGTTTCTTTTCACTATGAGGTTATTCCTTCGGCACTTATACTCTTGATGAAAAGTTCACTAGAAAACATTCCATACCCGCCACTTTTTGAGGCGTTAGTGATGGAGCTTACGATTGAATTAATACGAGAAGCTGCTATTCGTTTGCCAACGAGGATTGGTTCCACGATCGCTATCGTTGGAGGTTTAGTAATTGGTGATGCTGTAGTAAAAGCGGGACTCATCTCGAACCTGATGATCATCGTTGTTGCAACGACAGCGATTGCGGCTTATACAGTACCATCCAATGAGATGAGTTTAGCAGTTCGTTTGTTGCGTTTTCCATTCATGGTAGCAGCTGCAACATTCGGCTTCATAGGTATCGTGTTCGGATTAATTCTCATGTTCTTTCATCTCTGCCGTTTATATTCATTTGGCACACCATACTTTGCACCACTTGCACCATTCAAAATAGGCGATTTAAAAGATACGATCATTCGATTGCCCTTTTTCAAGATGAACTCTCGTCCAAGTGATATCAAACCGATTAAAAAAGATGAAGATAATCATACAAGAAAGTGGGAGAATTCATGAATAGTAGCCACACGATCACTCATAGACAGCTGTTCTTTGTAATCACGCAATCCCAGATCGGTGTTGGTGTCCTTTCACTTCCTTATACATTGTTCGCAAAAGCGAAAACAGACGGCTGGATGTCTTTACTTTTAGCAGGACTCTTTATTCAAATCTCTATACTTGCGATTTGGAAACTATGCGAGATGTATCCGAAACAGACGATTTTTGATTTTATGCCTAAGATTGTTGGGACGAAGTTAGGTGCGGTTCTGAATACGTTATTCGTCGTACACTTGTTCTCTGTCTGTGTAATAATTCTAATCCTTTATAACAGCATCGTATCTAAATGGATATTCTTTCAGACACCACGTTTAGTTGTCATATCCATATTAGCCCTCACCTGCGTCTATTGTATTACATGTACGGCACGTGAGATCGCCAGGTTTTTAATGTTAGTCTCACCGTTGCTACTTGTTCTATTTTTCTTTGTAGCATACGCCTATTCCGATGTTCACCTTCTTTATGCTTTTCCAGTAGGTGCATCGGGAATAAAAACTATCCTTTCAGGGTCTTCTGATGCGTTAATTTCTTTACTAGGCTTTGATACAGCGCTTGTGTTTTTAGCTTATACACAGGGAAGAGCTAATAGTAAATTGAAAGCAGTTTCTTATGCTTCATTGTGCGTTACTCTTTTCTACTGCTTTGTGACGTTCACGACGTATATTTTCTTCAATCCAATTGAAATAGTGATTGTTCCTGAACCTGTGCTATATATGTTAAAAGCTTTTTCATTTAAGATTTTGGAAAGAACTGACCTTATCTTCCTTTCCATTTGGATTGTATTTGTTACAACGTCTCTTATTAGTTATCTGTTCTTTACAGCAAAGGGCGTCCAATCACTTTTCAAATTAAAACACCATAAGTCTGCAGCACCTTATGTAGGAATTATTTGTGCATTAATTGCTTCCATTCCTGCAAGTAAAATGGATGTTCAACTTTGGTCAAAGTTAATTGGTATGTCAGCACTATGCTGTTCTGCGATCTTTCCAATCTTTTTATTGCTCATTGCTGTTATCAGAAAAAGAAAAGCAAAAGGAGCGGTTTCAACATGAAGAGTGTTAAGCTAATTTCTCTTTTTTCTAGCCTATTATTATTAACGGGATGTTGGGATCAAGCTCAATTAAACGAGACCAAGTTGGTAAGAGCAGCGGGATTTGATTATTTAAAAAACGGAAAGATACGAAACACTGCTTCTATCCCACAATCAATCAATACAGATACAGGAACAGGACAAGTCAACAATCAAATTTTTCATGCTGTAGGCAATACTGCTCGCCAAAGCAGAATTAAATTAGATCGTAAAGTTTCCGAAAAAGTTGACGCTTCTAAGAACCTGATTGTAGTCTTAGGAGAGGAAGCTGCCCGAAAAGATATCTACCACATTTTAGATGTATTCTACCGAGACCCCAAATCTGCTCTAAATGCACGCATTGCCGTAGCAAAAGGAAAAGCATCAGATGTAATCAGTGGACAGTTTGAAGAAACTAAAGAATCAATTGGCGTTGGCACATATTTGAGTGATTCTATTCGCTCAGCAGAAGATGCATCGATTGTACCTGTTGAAAATATACAAACTGTATGTCCTATTATGTTTGATCCTGGACAAGATTTTGTGTTACCTTATCTTGTTTCTGAAAAAAGGGATGTATCTGTTAATGGTATTGCGGTTTTCCATGGCTATAAGATGGTAGGAACAATACATGGTGCTCAAGGAGTATTATTCACGTTGCTCACCGGAAAACAAAAGAATCGCTCAATGTCTTTAACAAAAAAAATAACAAACAAACATAAAGATAAGATTTTGAATTACGTTTCAATAAAAGTAAAGAATAATAAAAGAACATTCAACGTGAATGTATCTCCTAACGATAAAATATCCGCTCATATAAAACTTAATATGAGCGTCGTTATTACAGAGTATCCGAGGGATAACCTTACTTCTAAAAAGAAAATTCAAAATATTGAACGAGATCTAACGAAGGTACTAACGAAGGATGCAAATAACATACTTAAACAGCTACAAGAAATGAACAGCGACGCTTTTGGAGTAGGCAGAAAATTAATCGCGTTTCATAATCCCACATGGAAAAGATTAGATTGGAACAAAGAGTATCCGAACATCGATTATACCGCTTCTGTAAAAGTAAAAGTTATCGGCCATGGTATTATCGAATAAAAAGGATGCAGGGCGTGTAAGCCATGCATCCTTTTCTTTTTTACATCTGATCTAACCTTACAGAAGTTCCTCTGCCAGAGTGCTCTGCTGGTTCTACGATCAACCTTTTCGTTAATCTCGCTTTTAATTCCGGTACATGAGAAATAACACCAATTGAAAAGTTTTCCATTCTAACCTTTTCAAGTGCGGTTACAACTGTATCTAACAGCTCTTGATCAAGTGTGCCAAATCCTTCATCTAAAAAGAAAAACTGAAGAGGAAACTTCCCTCTTAACTGGATTTGAGCAGAAAGTGAAAGTGCGAGTGCAAGTGATGTTAAAAATGTCTCTCCACCAGATAAAGAGGTAACTGGACGTTTGATTCCTCCGTTTGCATCATCACGAATAACAAAGCCACCTGCTGAATCGACTTCAATCGCATAACGTCCACGAGTAAGTTTAGCGAGCCTGCCAGATGCATCGCGTGTTACGAGATGAAGCTGCTCTTCTGCCATAAATTCAACAAAAGCATTTCCGCGGAATACACCTTGAAGTTTACCTAATTGTTCTAGTAAATTAGAGACCTTTTTCTTTTCCTTTTCCAGTTCTTTGTAGCGTGCATGATTTTCCTCAATCATCATATACCTGTGTCGCGCTTCTCCAACAGCCTCATGCGTATGTTTCATTTCTACTTTGAGACTTTGCAGCTGGCTTTTTGCCGATTCAACATGTTGACCGGTTAGAATTTCCTTAGGGAGCTTTTCTTTTATCGCATCTAATGCCATAGCATTTGACTTACAGCGATCTTGATAATCTTCTATCAGCTTTTCCCATTCCAACTGAACTTGCTCATCTTTTAAACAGTTTTCAAAGTCTTCATATGATTGGAAATCTGACTTACTTAACTGTTTGTTCCATTCTTGTGTTGCTTTTTCTGCTCTAGATTCAGCATCATTCTTCCTTTGAACAGCAGAATGATATACTTTATCACTCTCTACGTACTGCTTTTTAGCATTTTCATATTCTCGTTCGGAATGAATGAATGATTTCTTCAGACTCTGCAACGCATCTTGTACATCCTCAAGAACTATTTGAGCTTTTTGATCGCCTACTCTGTTATATAGCTTTTCTTTAATATCTTGAATTTCTTTTTGCAGCATTTCGTGTTGTTTAGAAGAGACAGATAAACTCGTTTTCAACTCGGATTTTTGTTCTTTGGCGGATTCCATTTTTTTCGTTTGTGTTTCTAAAAATTCTTCTGCAATATTTAAGCTTTTTACGATCTCCGCTTGGCGAATTTCTTTTTGTTGAAATAATTTTAGCTGCTCTTTAATCTCCTCTGGTGAAAAAGGGATCTCTGCTTGCTTCCATTCCGATTGAATATGATCTATTTTTTTCGTTAACAAAAGAAGCTGTTGTTTTAACTTATTTGTTGTTTCTTCACTATTTTCAAACGAAATAGAAATTCGTTCATATTGTTTTTGATCATCTTCTAATTTGGATAATAACTTCTGCATGCGTTCCTCAATCAAGAGCTTATCTTGTTGAATCCCTTTTACTCTCGCTTCATGATCCTTGAACTGTTCCAAAGAAAACGAGCTGCTTTCTTCTTTTTCCACTGTAATCGTACTTTGATCTGATGCTGCAATTTCAGCTTCAGCAAGATTAAGTTTTTTCCATAGCGTTTGGGAATCCTTTTCAAGTCCTTCACTAAGGTGTTTCAGCACATGATAATTTTCTTTTAAACGTTCAATCGCTTCTTCTAATTCGTGGATATGCTCGTTATCATGATCAACATCTGCGTGCATTTCCTTCGGTGATGGATGGATTGTTGAACCGCACACCGAGCACGGTTCGTTTTCTTTTAATTCTGCAGAAAGCTGTGCAGCCAAATGGTTAATCCTTATTTTTTCTTGTTCATTCTTCCATTCACGAAGTTTATCCATTGAAGTTTTTGAGATCTTTTCATTTGTACGCATAACCTCAGACACTTCTTCATACATTTGCTGAATATCTTTCAGCACTTTCTTTCCTGCATCGTAACTGCTAGCTATTGTTGAACTGATCTGTTTTTTTGCTTTTTCTGCAGAAGTCATTTCCGTTTCTGAAAAGGAGATTTCTTTTTGTATCTTTTTCTCTTCCTCACGAACATCTTCTGAGCGTTGATTAAGCAGAATAGCTTGTTGATGTAAACGGCGATCATTTTGTGTGATTTCAATCTGAGATAATTCTTTCTTTAAAGCAGATTGTTTATCTTTCCCACGCTTTAGAACTTGCGTGGCATCATATTCAGCTTTTTCGCATTCTTCGTACAATGCCACTAATTGATTATGCTTTTCCGTTTCGTTCTGCAAAATCTGTTTTTTTCTTTCAAGATCCTTTTCCCAGTCAACTGCTTCTCTTAAGCCGCTCCTTTTTTCGATAAGAACAGGCTCTTCCTCGTTGATCGCCTTCTTGGCTGCTTCATATTTCTCTTCTAGCTCTTCAAGAATCGTTTTATGTTTTTCAGTCTGCTTCTTTAGTTGCACTTCCTCTTCGCGGACCTTTTTCTCATCTGCGAGTGATTCCTTCCATTCCTTCGCATAAGGATAAATTCGGTCTGCGAAAATAGCTTTCTTTAAATCCCTTTGTACACATTCCATAGGAATTTCCTGTTTCTTCAGATCGTTTTTCTCTTTGATCAGCTTTTCATTTTGAACTTGAGCATCCCAATACACCTCAAGCGTTTTGAGATTCTCTTCTTCTTCTTTATATTGTTTTGTTACTTTTTCTAACTTTTTTTCATTTTCTTTTAAGTGAATGACTGCCTGTTCTAACGTTTCTAATGAAGCTTCTCCTAGGCCTGTTTGCTCAGCTGTAATTTCATTCAAACGGTTTTTTTGCTCATCTGATCGTTTCTTTAGCTTTTGATTTAATTGGTCTCCGTACTTTTCAAGTTGGAACAGACGTTGTAGCATCTGTCTTCGATCTGCACCTTTAAGAGATAAAAATTCAGCAAATTTACCTTGAGGCAGAACGACCGCTCGCGTAAAGTCATCGATTGTCAGTCCGATCAGCTCTTGAATAAGACGCGTTACATCTCGTTCTTTGTCGGCATGAACAATAGATTTATTATCCATAACCTCAATTAATCGACAAGTACTTGTTCGAATGGAATGTTCCCCACTTCGTTTGTAGGTACGCTCCACACTGTATTCTTTTTGCTGAGCTCCTTCACCTATTTGAAAAGAAAACGAAACAGACAGTTTATCTTCAGCCTGATTCATAATTCCGTGTGTTCCACCAGCTGCTCGTTCTACCTTTCCATATAGCGCTAGTGTCACAGCGTCTAGAATCGTTGACTTCCCGCTTCCTGTCGGTCCAAAGATACCGAAGACTCCGCCAGAACATAGTTCATGAAAAGGAACGGATTGTGCTTCTCTAAAACTTTGCAAGCCTGAAACGGTTAATGCTATAGGTCTCATTCTCGTTCCTCTCCTTCAGATCCCTCTTCTCCAACCAGATCAAGAAATAAGGAGATCAACTCATCGTCTGGCATCGCTCCACCTGTCTGCCGCTTATAAAACGTTGTAAACAGTTCATCAACAGGTAGTTTTTGCGCAGATACAGAGATTTGTTCTCCGGACTTTTCTTGAAACACAGGTTTGATATGAACAATGCCCTCATGTGATTTTCTTAGTCGTTGAATTTCTTCCATCGAAAGTGCATCTTCTACATGTATGGATAGATCAATCCAGCAATTCTGATGCAAACCATCCTCAATTCCTTGAATAACCTCCTGGACCCCATTCTTTGCTTCCCATGCTACTAGTGGTTTCCCTGAAGTTAGATGAAGCTCTTCAACTTCTGCAATACCGTTTGGTTCAACGTTAATAATGGACACAGATTTTGCTTGTCCACTTTCAGAGAAACTATAAGATAGTGGAGAACCTGAATATCTTGCATCTGTTTTTGCTCGTTTGATTCGTTGTGGACGATGCAGATGACCTAATGCCACGTATTGAGCTGTACTAGGAAGACTTTCGGCAGCTACCGTATATGCACCACCTATGTGAACAGGTCGTTCAGAATCGGTTTCCTTGCTTCCTGCAACATACAGATGACTCATCGCAACATGAACGTTTCCTGGCGTAAAGTGAGAGGTGATCTGTTTAAAATACGAGTCCACCCAATCATCATATTGAGTTCTTACATCTAATTCTTCAGCAGATTCACTTAAAAGTACTTTTAATCTAGATTCAGAGGGATACGGCAGAGCAGCGATTTCTAAGATCTCTCCCGTTCTCTTAATCGGAACACGCTGTAGTTCTAACGTCGGCAGTCCTACTAGTGTAATGCCCAGTTCTCTAAGAAGAGGGAAAGAGGCAGCTAGTCTTTCAGGATGATCATGATTTCCCGCAATCGCGATGAACGGACATTCTCCGTTTCTATTAATCCGTGACAGTGCATCATAAAACATCTGTTCTGCCGCAGCTGGAGGGTTTACCGTATCAAATACATCTCCTGCCATAAGAACAGCATCTATCTTTTCTCGCCGTACGATCTCAACAAGTTCGTCTAGAAAATCTTGTTGCTCCTGAAGTCTGCTGCGTCCTTCTAATGAGCGCCCAAGATGCCAGTCAGCTGTATGAAGTAATCGCATCCTATCCCTCCTTATTTCACTTGAAGAATGTGTCCACCATCAAAAAAGTAAAGATAACTTTCTTTCACAGGCTTCTTTAATATTCTTTCAATGGCTGCTGCATACAAATTCAGCTGTAATTCATAACGTTTGTACAAGATATCCTTCGCTCCTGTAAAGCCGTTTGTAAAGCGGTTTGTAATTTTGTCAGTTTTATAGTCAATCAATATATATCCGTCTTCCTCTTCGATCAGACAGTCAATAACACCTTGTACAAGAACATGTTCATCTTCACCGATCCATTCTCTTTGAATCTCTGATATCGGGAGCGCCATACTAAACGGAATTTCTCTTTTTAAATTCTCGTTCTCTTTCATTCTCTCGCCGAGTGGTCCTTCCATAAACTCCTGGATTTGTAAAAGCTGGATATATTGAGCTTGTTCTCTTGTAAGCAACTCTTTCGTTTCCATTTCTGCAAGCTGATTTTCTAGAGATTCTAGTGTGCCAGGCTTTCTAAAATCAATATGCTGCATCACCATATGCATCGCTGTACCAACTTCTGCAGCATTCAACTGTTCTTCTTGCATAAATTTCGGCCGCTCATGTATGACTTGTTGGGCGGCTTTTACTAATTCGGTAGAACTGTATTCATCTGCTTGATATTGTTTTTTTATCTCTGTAACAGACTGTTTGGAACGGGTGTATGTCGAATTTTTATGCGTATATCGCCATTCAAGTCGACGTTTGACTTCATCAAACTCATCTGAAGCAAGATTCACTTTTTCATAGTTCTCTAACTGCTTCAGCAACTCTTCTTGTTTTTCTTTCTCTTCCACTTCTAATTCTTCATATTGACTCGCCGGAAGGACTGCAATCTTCCAATCTGTCTCATCTATATAAACTTCACCACGTCCTCTTTCACCTGTTCCTAATAGAGATAAAAGAGGTTCAGCATTCTTATGGCGGATGACTGCTCTTCCGATCCAATCGAGGTAACTCTTTACACCAGCTCTTTCAAAGTCTGGTAGAATCCAGTTTTCTTCATAAAGAGAATCGCTCCACGCATCCACAGATTTCTCAATGTCGTTAACAGTACCTACTAAGTACAGTTTTTCTTTTGCACGTGTAAGAGCGACATATAATACTCGCATCTCCTCTGCGATCAATTCCATTTTCTTTCTTCCGGCGATCGCAAGCTTAGGCAGTGTCGGATAGGCAACTCGGTACTCTGGATTAATATATTGAGTTCCTAGTCCGAGTTCTTTATGAAGAAGAACTTTTTCGTTCAGATCTCTTGTATTGAACTGTTTATTAATACCTCCAACGAATACAATAGGAAACTCTAAGCCTTTACTTTTATGAATCGTCATAACACGAACAACATCTTCTTGCTCCCCTAACGCTCGTGCCGCTCCCAGATCTTTTCCTCGCTCCTGCATTCTTTCAATAAATCGAAGAAAACGGAAAAGACCTCTAAAAGATGTACTTTCATACATTTTCGCACGATCATATAATGCTCTGAGGTTAGCTTGCCGTTGTTTCCCACCGGTTAATCCGCCTACATAATCGAAATATCCGGTTTCTCGATAGATCTCCCAGATCAGGTCAGAGAGAGATCCTTGACGCGCTTGATGACGCCACTTTTCCAGCTGATCTAAAAACGTAGAGACCTTTCCTTGAAGCTCAGCGTTTTCTCCTTCTGAACGATACAGTTCTACGGCTCCCAAATAATTATCTTGTTTTTGTTTCAATCTGATCACTGCAAGTTCTTCCCCTGTCATGCCAACAAGTGGCGAACGAAGAACAGCCGCAAGCGGGATGTCTTGCAGAGGGTTATCAATCACTTTCAAGAGTGACATCATGACATGAATCTCCGTCGCATCAAAATAGCCAGTTGAAAGTTCCGCATAAGCTGGTATCCCTTGCTGCTTAAACTCTTCTAGTATGACCGGTGCCCATACGGAGGTTGCCCGAAACAACATGACGATGTCTTTGTATTTTGCTGGCCGTAATGTTTTCGTATGTTTATCAAGTACGAGATGAGGAGAGTTCCCCGTTGTTCCGACGATCTGTTTTATTTTTTCAGCTATAACTCTTGCTTCTAACTGAACGGTTTCAAGCTCCGACTTTTCAACTTCTCCATTTTCAAGACCTTCTTCATCTGTTACTGGCTGACTTTTATTGATAAGAAGAAGTTCTGGTTCGTTTCCCTCTTGCTCAGGATAATAAGTGGCACCAAGTTTTAATTCAGCATCATCGTTGTACTCAATTTCCCCTACTGTTTCGTTCATGATCTGTCTGAACAAATAGTTTGTAGCTTGCAGGATTCCATTTCGGCTTCTAAAGTTTTTTGCAAGGTCAATTCGTAAACCATTGCCGCCTTCTTTCGTAAACCGTTTGTACTTAGATAGAAAAAGAAGTGGTTCTGCTAGTCTGAATCGGTAGATGGATTGCTTTACATCACCTACCATGAACATGTTTCCTGCTTCCCCATCTTTTGATACTAAACGAACGATGGATTCTTGAACAAAATTCGTATCTTGATACTCGTCAACTAGTACCTCGACAAATCTTTCACGGTACTCTAAAGCTGCTTCAGATGGCACCGGCACATCCATCGTTGATCCTTCACCTTTTAATATTCCTAGGCAGTAATGTTCCAGATCACCAAAATCAACAAGAGACTTTTCTTGCTTCGCTTCAAGATAGCGATCGCCAAACTTTTTCACTAAGGAAGACAGCTCTTTAACAACAGGAGCCATCTCTTCAATATGAACGATATACGAATCAGGATGCCTCTCAAAATATTCTTCTTTTAATGCACCCGTCCTCTTTTTAATGTTGTCTCTCATGGCTTTCACTTTATTTTTCAGTTCTTCATCTACATCTTTCCCACGAATCGCTTTTAATTTCGAAGGCTCATAGGCTTGAAATTCCTCATAAAGCTCATTCCAACTACTTTTTGCATGAAGCAATCGTTCGATAAAAACAAGATCCTCTTGTAGTGTTTCTGCATATGCAAGAGGTCCCCCTGAAAGCTGGCTAAGCTCTATCGCTCTTAGCGCCAACGAACGTAGCCCTTCTATTTGAAGCGATATATCGAACAGAAGCTCCTTCGTCCAAGGCAGGTCGTCTATGATTGCCGCTTGGACTTGATATGTTTCCGCCATCTGATCTAGCCAGCCGCTCGGGTCAGGGTGACTTCGAGAAAAATCATAGAGCGATAAGATCAGTTTTTGCAGTTCGATATCATTTCGGTCAGAACTATAAGCATCGACCACTTGGTAGAAAATATGGTCTTCTCCCTTGCTATACTCTTCTTCAAATAAATCTTCTATCACTTCTTGACGAATAAGTTCTGCTTCTGTTTCTTCTGCCACACGAAAACCTGGATCAAGATCCGTTTCATAATAGTGTTTACGAAGCACTTCAATACAAAAAGAATGAAGAGTAGAAATCGATGCTTTGTTTAACAAGTTAAGCTGTCTTCTTAAATGAAGAGATGAAGGATTTAAAGAGAGCTCTTTATCGATGGCTTCTCCTATCCTTTTTCTCATTTCAGCGGCTGCAGCATTTGTGAATGTAACGATAAGCAAACGATCTACATCCGCAATCTTTTCACGTATCATCGTGATTATTCGTTCGACAAGAACAGCTGTTTTACCTGATCCAGCTGCAGCAGCGACGAGAACGTTTTCTCCCCTCGCTTGAATGGCTTGCCACTGTTCGTCCGTCCATGTTGCACCTTCTGGTTTTGGGATTAAAGTCTTCAAATCATATTTCCTCCTTCCTCGTGCATTTTTTCTAAAATAACATCATCTTTTTCTGAGCGAAGTTGACGGTATTGGTTCTCTTCAAGAGTTTGATCAAACTGACAAACAGGTTTATACGAACAGAAGGTACATGGTGTTTTTTTCTTCATCTCATATGGAGAGATATCGATTACTCCGTTTGTAATACCTTCCCCACTCGTTACAGCCATCTTTCGAGCATGATTTCGCATCGTGTCAAACTGCTCTCTTGAGGCGATAGAGGAATGCGACTTATGAAATCCTTTTTGTGTAAGAGCTACAGGAATGATAGAAGAACGCTTATCCATCGTGCTGTCCATAAGTTGAACGGCTTCTTCCTCTGCAAGAACTAAACCTTTCATCTTAAATTTCTTTAACACTTCTTTTTCAATTTCTTCAACACTAAGCAGTTTCTTTTGATTTAAAAGCGGATTGTGAACATGGAAATACAGAACTCCTGCAGGAACCGACTCTTCACCTAGCCAGCTTTGTGAATGTGTGACCGCAACATCTAGGTAGGTCAGCATCTGTAGAGCAATGCCATGATATAACTCTGCCAAGTTAAGTCCTGTTGAGCTGGATTTATAGTCAATCACTCGCATCAGAAGTCCTTTAGAACTTTTGGCTGTATCAACACGATCGATACGTCCGATCACTTCCATCGTTGTACCATTCGGCAATTTATAGGTTAATGGTGGCAATGTTGCACCAGAAGCGAATGCTAGTTCAAGACCTGCTGGTGTGAACCCGCTCGCCTTTGCATGTTGACTTAATATGTGCGAAGCTTTGCCGACCACTTCTTTTAACTTCTTCTTAATATAAAGATGTCTGTTGGAACTTAACAGGATCTCATGCTGAAGCTGTGGTGCCAAAAGTTCAACAATATCTCCTGCTAAACGATAACAGTCTCCTTTTGAAAGATCACTCCAAGCTACGCTTCTTTGTTGAAGCGAATCATTCATCTGTTTTAACGCAGCATGAAAAAGCTGTCCGATATCAGGAGCTTCAAGCTTATACATTTGCCGTTCTTTTAACTTTAGCCCGTACGACATAAACTGAGAGAATGGACATGACTGAAAAAGCTCCATCCTCGAGATGCTCGTTAAGATCTTATCGCCATAAAGGTCTCTTGATACAGATGAACTGAGAGGGGCTTCTCGATTAAAATAGAACAGAGAAGACAGAGCTCGCTTTGCATAGAAATCATACTGGGTGTCTTCAATCACCCAATTGTATACATCCCACCAAACGGAAGAGATCGGATAGCCTTTTTTCCACTCTCTAAGCTGTGCACTTAAAAAAGAGACACTTTTTATCGGATGCTGCACAAAATCTCTATCATTTTGTATAGCAGGTTCGTTTTGATAAAGTTCTTCCTTTAAATCTGGGAAGAGGTCGTGCAACCGCTGTATGACCATAGAAGGCTGCATCGTTTTCCCTTCCTCGTCTGCTAGCGCATACGAAACAAACAAACGGTCACTTCCATTGGTTAACGCCAGATAGATCATAAACTGCTCATCTAGCAGTTTTCTTCGAGCAGTCGGTGCAAGCACAACACCGTTTCTCTCAAGGGCTTCTCTTTCATCCTCTGAAAGTAATCCATCGTCTTTTGGTTTTAACGGAATGATTCCATCGTTTACGCCGAGAACAAAATTTACTTTTACATCCGTAAAACGAGATCTTTCCATAGTTCCTACTAATACTTGATCGAGAGAAGGAGGAACAAGAGCAAACTTAAGGCTTTCAAGCCCTGTATCAAGCATCTGCATCCACGTCTCTTTTGAAAGTTCTTCCTCACCGGTCAACTCTACCATCTCATCAAGAAGACCTAACACCGCATTCCAAACTTGACCATGTTCAGATGCTGCTCTTAGTTTTCCTGCTGATTCCGCATGAATCCTCAATCGTTCCAGTTTCATCGGCACATTTAAATCTTCAAGATACTGATAAAGACTTTTACAATATTGGATGATACTTTTGCTGTTTGACAGGTTTTTAGATAGACGATTCAACGGAGATACGATCATATCCCGCATATCGTTGATCAGCTGTTCTTTTTCATCATCACGGGATGTCTTTCCAAAATCTTCTGATTCGAACCCTCTAAATCTTTTATATTTCCATGGTTTTGGATCTGTCCACCTTTTGCCTTGGATACCCAGTGCTAACACATAGTTTTCAAGTTCATCCATACAACGTCTCATCTCAGAAGTCGTTTTTCTTATCTCATCAAGCGGATAGAGCATGTCTGTTTTAACAGCCCGAAACACAGATTCATAGCGCCAATTCTTTAAGACAATGTCTAATGATGAACGGATAAGCTCTATCAATGGATGATGAAGCATAGATTTTTTTTGATCTAGAAAAACTGGTATCTCATAATCTGTAAATACCGTTTCAATTAATGCTTGATAACTACCCGTATTTCGTACTGTAACAGCGATATCGCGATAGCGATAACCTTGGTCACGAACGAGTTCAATGATTTTTCTTGCTGCTCCCTCTACTTCTGATCGAACATTGACTGCCGCCGCTACTCCAACACCTTTATGTTTGGCAGAAGGAATGGCCGGTCTTTGATCATACTGATCTTCGATGTGAGCGATGGCACTTGAATTAAACTTTGGCTTCTCATAAAGATAGATCGGTTCCTCCACGAACACACCTAATCCTTTTGCTTGTGCTGTTAGTGCCTGTACAGTCTTTTTAGTCATATAAAATAAGTCAAGCTCATGAGGCTCTGATTCCATAGTTGAAAATTCATCGGTCGTAAGTGCAATGGTCACTTTCTTAGCATGAGCGAGTAATCCAGCAGTAACTTCTAATTCTTGGGGAGTAAAAGAATGAAATCCATCTATGTAAATTTCACTTTCCTTAATGCTCTCAGAAAAAGGAATCTTCGCTTGAAGCAGACGCAGGTAATCTTCTGAATCTATATACTTTCCCATAAGTGCTTCATCCAAGGAACTCGAAATAACACTTAGGTCTGATAATTTATCCTGAAGCACTTTTTTATTATTTTCTTTTTGTCCAAGAGAAAGCAGGGTATCAGCATTCCACGAAAGATCTTCTGCAGAAACACAATATCGTTTAAGTTCTGTAGTCATTAACTCAAGCAATTCGTAAAAACCACTCTGCTCAGAGGCTTTTCGAAAGATTTTAAGATCTTCTTTTTTGTGCTCGACGATTTTCCGAAGCATCATTCTTATTCCGGTAGATGTGATGTGCATTCTTGTTAAACCACCGGTCTCTCCAAGAATTCGCCAAGCAAGCCTTGAAAAACTAAATACTTGCGCACGCATCATTCCCGATAATCCTGGGGTTGAAGCTAGCTTATACTCAGATTGAAACGTCATCTGATCTGGTACAAGATAGATAATTGGATGACCTGAAGGACGGTCTGTAAGTTCTTGTTGGATCTCCTTAAATACAGAGTGGGACTTTCCGCTGCCGGATCGTCCCAAAATAAATTGCAAACTCATTTTTGTTCATCCCCTGTTCCGCACTTGAATTCTGACTCTATTATCTCATAATCTATTAGGACATCAAAGGCTCGTACCCTCAAAAACAGTCACTTCCCCCTGGTAGTTATAGGATAGTTCTTTTATTTAATCATTTTCGTGAAAAGTAAATCATGATTGTATGTTAGACACGAAAGTACTAAAAAAGAAAAAAGGGAACCGCTACATCGTTAGCTGATTTCCCTTCACTCTGACTGTATCTAGTTTACATGTATTTCTTCCCGCTGCCTTTGCTTCATACAAGAGCACATCTGCTCTTTGAATGATCTGTGAAGGTTTTTCACCTTCTACATATCTTGCAATTCCATAGCTAAGTGTAACAGGTAACGCATTTTCTCCTAACCTATAAGGAAAGGTTTCTAAATGTTTATTGATCGTTTCAATCGTATTTTTAACTTCTGTTTTGCAACTTGTATGGAGAATCCAGGCAAACTCTTCTCCACCGTAACGATACGCTTCTCCTTCTTTTATAGATATAAAGCGTTTAAACGTTGCACCAACAACCTTTAGCACTTCATCACCAATCAAATGTCCATGCTGATCGTTAAACGATTTAAAACGATCAATATCACATAACACTAGTGTAAAGGGCTTATTTTGTTTTGTACTTTCTAAAACGTCTTCTTGAAATTTCCGATGATTCAGCAGACCCGTTAAATAGTCTTGTTCAGATTGAAGCTGATACATATTCTTCTCAAGATAATGTTGTCGTTCTTTAGAAGCAATCACACCTCCGTAAAAAGCAATCAGCCATAAGAAGATGCTCTTCATCAGAAATTCAAAGGAAGAAAGCGTGTTCATATATCCGCTATCTCTTATGAAAAAGTAAGACAGGATAACAAAACTCGCTGTTCCTACTATAAGGGCGCCTCTTAACCTCCAATACAGAGCGGCATGAATAACGATCAAATAACCTACGGCAACAAACGGGCTGTCAGCTCCTCCTGAAAGTTGCATCAGCCAAGCATAAGCGAGGCAATCAAAAACTATTCCACCTCTAGTAAAAATACGGTAGTATAGTGACGTCTCAGGCAATTGGTGTAGAACAATCTGTGTGGATGTCATATATAGGATCCCAATCATGAAGAGAATCGGAAAGGTATCCGTTTCATATTTCAGCACACTTGAAACGGGTTGATAATAAAAAACAGGTACACAAAGTATTAAGAAGAACCACCGTAGTAAAGAAGATATGGTTTCAGAACGGTGATCAGTAATCGTAAATGAATCTTTCATGCAGTCATCTTCCTTTGCATTTTACGATCTGCTAAATCATTTAGCAGAAAGGCCCTTTATTCATTTTGTTCAAATGAATGATTTATTCTCACTTCTTGCTCTTTTATTGGTATACATCCGCTCATCCGCAAGCTGAAGATAATAATCAATGTTCTCGCAAGCATCTGCAAGCAGTTCTATCGCACCATATGCTAATGAAATCGATTCATTCCAAACGATAAGCTGGCTCTCTAACTTTTCAATTAAGATGTATGCTTCCTCCTCAGTAATCCCTGGCAAAAGAAAAACAAATTCATCTCCGCCGAACCTAAATCCAGAGAACAATTTTAACCGTTTAGAAAGTTCCGCGATCTGCTGAAGAATTTCATCACCTGCGTGATGTCCCAGCTCGTCATTAATTAATTTAAAATTATTGATATCAAACATGACAAGTGTAAGAGGTAGTTTAAGTCTTTGTGCTTTTGTAAGCTCTTTTTCTAAACAGTCATAAAAGTATCGGCGATTGTACAGATTTGTTAGTGGATCACGAATGCTGATCTCCTTAAGATCTTTAAATTGTTGAGAGGAGAAACCGCTTAGAAAGCCTGTTACAGCTCGATGAGAAATCCGATTCCAGCGATCTAGCATAAACAGCTGTATGACTAACGGCTCGTCTATCGTTGCTTTTTTCACTTCCATTAAAACAGATTCACTAATACTCGTTGTAAAACATGCTAAAGCTTGATGAGGAATTCGTTGATGTCTTAAAAAATGAATACCTGATCGAAATGCTTTTTGCTCTCCTTGTTTTAAAAAGGATTCAAACCGATCTTCTTCTAAAAATACAGCATGCACGATTCCGCGTAAAAATTTCTCTAATATCTTTTCATATTGCTCAACAAAACCGTTTAGAAACGTATGAAAGTCTTCATTTTTTCTTAGATGCTCTTTGTGTGTATGTATCATAGCAGGAATAGACTTCATAAATTCTGGCAACAAGTTTTTTTTGAGTGCGCGTAAGTCTAGTTGGAAGTTTTCCATTCTACAACCCCTCAAATTCCTCAAAAATTACATACAAAAAGCCATCACCTAATAAAGGGAATGGCTTTAATTATGTTTAGATACGTTTACTCTCTATGACTGCTTAATTGCTAGAGTGTGATAAACTTTCTATCCTTCACTCTTAGGAAATAAAGCTTCATAAGAAACACCAGTGTCTAAACAAAGTCCGTTTCCCTTTGGCAACCGGCTGCCATTGCATGTTCACCATACTTTAGGCCCATAGCTTTGCGTCCCAGCTTTTCAACTGGTTTGCCCTTAATAACAAAGGTTTCTATTGATTTATAGTTATTATATCCTACTAAGGCAAATTGTGCCAATGATTTTAATGAATCATTAGACCTATTATTTTAGAACTTGTTTTTTGGATATTTTTAACTTCCTGTAGTACCTATACCCCATCCTTACTCCATTCAAAACAAAATAAGGAATCTTTATAGGAAAGTGATACAGAGATTTTTTATAAATAGTGAAATAAGCCTTTCGCAGATCTTTCCATTTCCTGCACGTTTCGTAACGACTAAAATCAGAAACGTCTACAATAATTCCTCTATTATTAGATATCATCACATTTTTCCCATGCACATCATTAGGAAACAATCCTTTGTTTCTCGCATGCCTTACAGCTTCATCAATGTCGTAAATTACATTCTCATGAATCTTTACCCCTTTATGCACACAGTCATAAAGAGTCATTCCTTCTATACGTTTTAATATTAAAAAACGCTGTTCCGAATGATAGCAAACAGAGAATCCAGGATGTTTGCCTAGTCGATCATATACTTTCTTTTCATCTAACAAGCCATGCTCTTCCCGGCCATAGATCTTTACTACAAATTCAGGATGAGCAGGATGAGAAAAAACTGCAGCATAATTTCCACAGCCTAGCATCTCCCAAGGATATGGGGTATTCACTGGGCAAACCGGATCAAATGGGCTGCGGCTTTCAATCATAATCTCATTGTTCAATTGTCTGGCTAACTGGATAAAGTGTTCCATAACGTTCCTCAATTCAAATACTAATCCTATTATCATCATCTTATGTCTTAGCAATACGTTCATTGTATACAGATGTTATAGAAAATGAAACTTGAACGCTTTATCCTTTATTCAATAGTCACTTGTAGATAAGAAAGCATAAGTGTTTCTGCTTTATTTTTTAGATGAATGTTTGGAAATCTCATAATTTCACGATAACCCCTAATAAAGATCTCATATTCTGTAATATCATCCTCTCGTTGTGCATCCATTACTTTAATTCTTCGTTTTCTTAGTTCCGTTCTTACATCATATAGATCTTTGCTGATTTGATTCATTATTTGCTCCACTAATGCAACGTATGGCTGTCTCAGCTTAAAAGGAGAGCCGTTAATAATCTGTAGATCCCGATTTAACACGGTAAGTAAAATGGGATACATCACAAATTTTTCAATAAGTGAACGCTCTTCTTCGCTTCCATATTGCACGACAATCCCTCCAATCTTAAGAAGACAAAAAACGTGAGTGTATAGATAATATGTTACTTATGTGAAAACTTCGAATCTGTTTTTTTGCTGAACAATAGCCTTTGATGATATGACCGTCAAAGGAGTATGGAATTACAAAACGGTGCGAGATGTCACCTTTTTGTGAGAGGTAGATCATTTCGATTCCAACTCGTTCTTGAATGCATCTCATTAATAAGTTAGTCATGAAGTAACCTCCTTTTTTTATATTATATGCGAACACACGTTCTTTTTATACTAGAAAAAAATACCTACCTTTTTAAGTAGGCAAGTATTTTTGGTTTATTTATTTTTTTGAGGTCGAATCCCCATTGCTTCAAGCTCCTGATACAAGTTTCCAGCAATTGAAAATCCTTCGAAACTAATTCCTAGCGAAACGACAGTCTGAGCAAGTTCAGGACGCATCCCGCTTAAGGTTACATTTACACCTAAAAGCTTAAGAGAATTTATTACCTTAAATAAATTATGAGCGACCATCGTATCAATCACGGCTACACCAGATAGATCGATAAATAGATGTTCAATCTGTAATTCCATGCATTTTTGAAGAGAAGTTTCCATAATTAACTTAGAGCGATGCGTATCAATCGTTCCTACAAGCGGGAGAACCGCAACCGCTCTTGTCAGCCTGACAACGGGAACAGACAACTCTTCAATTGCCTCTCTAGCCAATCCAAGTACACGATTATTATTCTCAACATATGCGACACTAAAAGCATGGACCGTTTCATCTAGAAATGGGTCGATGATAGAGGCGGCTTTCAAAATGGTTTCAACGCTGAATTTTTCATTACTAATTTCGTTACGTATGAAATCCCAAAGCACCATTCTATAGTACCTGGTACTGCTTAATGCTTTGTCCAGCGGAACTTCATGCTGAACAGCAAGCTCGCCATTTTTTCTTCCCCATTTAATAAAATGCTCTTGTGATGTTTTCTTATCTTCATAAAGAGCTTTTCCAAAGTATGAAAATAGTTCTCCACGGAGGTTTAACACAAATTCCGTTTGCTCTGTAGGATGCTCACCAAGTGATACGCGCACCTCATCAATTTTCTTTGATAGATCATATTTATGCTCAATGATTTTTTTACCTAATACCCTCAATTGTTGCTCCATGTTCCACTGCTTCCCCCTATGTACACAAAAAATGGCATACCTCCAACTTATTTACCATTAATTTGTGTACTTAAAACCTATTCTCACAAAAAAAGAGCCTGCCGATCGGAAAGCGAGCGACCTGAAATCAAAAATCAACACATCGCAAGGCCGTTTTACCATATATTGTTTTTAAGAGTGATCGATATGAACATCAAATCCTGCAGATTTGGCTTTTCGAGAAAGAATCTCGGCATTTTCTCTAGATGAGAATGCTCCAATCTGCACTTTATAAAGTTTTCCTTCTGCAGTAACAAGCTCTTTAAACTCATTCTGATGAACAACAAATTTTTTTAACTCATACTTTACATCTTCAATAAAGAATGGAAATGTCTTACCGTATCGGTGAAAACAATTTAAAGGATCTGTCCTTCTTTTTGGGTCCAGTTGAAAGTGACCTTTTATGTTCCGAGCAGGATCCCATTGATACATGTCACATAAATAGGCAAAAAACCATACATAACGGCTGTAAGCTTTGTTAAAATCTATGGATGGACCATAGCATAACTCAACCCCTATTCCCCATTCATTCGCATCTGATACGTTAGAGCGAACGTGCCAAGCTCTTTCATGCAATGGAATGATTACCAATATTTGTTTATCATCTATGAATACGTGTGCAGAAGCCTCTAGTTGTCTGCTATTGAAATATTCATAGTTCTGTTTGGCCGTTGAGTCGGGATTCCCAGTGTCGTGTGCAACCGCAAAGCGCGGTATACGATTACCTCCTGGACGCTGCTTCCATTCTTTCTTTAAAAATTGATTTGTAATCTGAAATTTTTCTTTCATACATACACCTCCTATTTATTTACAATAGAAGTGTATAATTTTACAAAAAAAGAGCCATTACGGCCCTTCTTTACATTCCACCTGGTTGTGATTGTGTTGTGATCGCCCAAACCCAATAAGCTGCTCCAATCAAAAAGCCAAAACCTAGAAGCACAAAAAATAACGTTGAATTTTTCATAATCCGTTTCTCCCTAAACCTTTTACTTTCTTTCTTATTAAATATAAATTATCATATACTAGTAGAAGAAGAAACAAAAAGCAAGGGTGTTAAAATGGAAAATAGAGAACAAACCCCATTAAGAAATGAGTTAGAGCGAGAATTGGAAATGAGCTTACGCAGACTTTTTCGCACGTTAAGAAAAGGCTTAAACGAAGTGTACTCAGATTATATTCCAAGCAATGAGTTTGCTGTTCTTCAGACTTTATTTATTCAAAGTCCTTTAATGGCTTCAGAAATCGCTAATGAATTAAAAGTTTCATCAAGCCATATTACCGCAGTGACGGATCGGCTTGTTGGCAAGAACTACATTCAGCGTGTACGATCAGATTCAGACCGTCGGATCGTCTATTTAGAAATTACTGAAGATGGTAGAGAAATCGCACGAAAAATGGATAACATTAAGAATAACTACTTGGAAAAAAAGTTTGCTGCATTAACAGATGAAGACATAAAGCGAATGATAGATTCTTCAATAAAACTGCTTGATTAGTGGAGCAGTTTTACTTTTCGAAATTATTTCATATTGTGAAATATTTACAACATGAATAGGAGGATGATGCATGGAACATCTAGAAATGCGGCGAAAAGTAATTATAATGCTTTCCATCATGTCTGCTATGCTTTTTGCAGCGTTAAACCAAACCATTGTTGGTACGTCTTTACCAAAAATCATTGCTGATCTTGGAGGAATAGAATACTACAGCTGGGTTTTCACGATTTTCATGCTCACTTCAAGTATCACAGCAATATTAGTTGGAAAACTATCAGACATTTACGGTAGAAAGCCATTTATCCTCTTAGGAATCGGTGTGTTTACTGCAGGATCGCTTTTATGCGGCATTTCCGAAAGTATCTTTGAACTTATCTTATATAGAGGGGTTCAAGGTTTTGGTGGAGGTATGATCATGTCGACGGCTTTCACAGCAGTTGGTGATTTATTCCCCCCTCGCGAACGTGGCAAATGGCAAGGAATTATGAGCAGTGTTTTTGGTTTAGCAAGCGTGTTTGGTCCAACTTTAGGAGGATACATCGTCGATCACTTTCATTGGCATTGGGTATTCTGGATTTTTCTCCCCTTTGGTCTTGTCGCTTTTGCCGCTATATATTTTTTATTTCCTTCTGTTCAAAGAAAAGAGAAGGAATCCATCGATTACACAGGTTCATTGTTACTAACGTTAACAATGGTTCCTCTTCTCCTTTCATTCACTTGGGCAGGAAATCAATATGATTGGGCATCTCCAGAGATCATCGGACTGTTTACTGTAACAATCGTAGCTTTCTTTTTATTTGTGCTAACAGAAAAGCGTGTATCAAGTCCTGTGCTACCGCTTGATATGTTCAAAAATAAAGTGTTCACCGTGTCTAACATCATCGGGTTCTTTTTAGGAGCAGGCATGTTTGGTTCGATCATGTATATGCCTTTTTTCATACAAGGAGTAATGGGAACATCTGCTACAAAATCCGGCTTTGTCATGATGCCATTAACACTTGCTATGGTTGCAGGAAGCACGATAAGCGGACAGATCATTACAAAAACAGGAAAATACAAGAAATTAGCTATGCTGGGATTATTCATTATGGTCAGTGGAATGACGAGCATGCATTTTATGGATACGCAAACGACTAATACGACAGCAATCTTTAATATGATTCTCGTTGGATCAGGACTTGGAATCGCGTTTCCGATTTTCACCTTAACCGTACAGAACGCGATTGAACATAAGTACTTAGGTGTTGCGACCTCTTCTGTTCAACTGTTCAGACAGCTTGGAGGTACGATTGGTGTTTCCATTATGGGGAGTGTAATGAATAACTCTCTAGCTGACCACTTTAATAAAGAGTCTCAAAAGCTAGTCGCGTCTTCACCTAGTGTTACACCTGAGATGGGTGAGCAGATTAAAGAGCTCGCGAACCCTCAAGTCTTGCTGAACCAAGACGCTGTTATAGAAAAATTCAGTGCTTTACCACCTGAATCTTTAAACGTTATTAAACAAGTACTTGGTATACTGCGTGAGTCTTTGAGTTATGCATTAAATGGCGTTTTCTTAACTGGTGCAATCGTTATTGGCACAGCATTCATACTCACCTTCTTCTTCTTAAAAGAAATTCCATTAAGAACTTCTAATGAAGAAAAGAATGCGTCAAATGAACAAGCCGAAGAACGGAAGCTTGGTTAACAAAAGAGAAAGACGGCAGAATCGAAAGATGTCGATTTTGCCGTCTTTTCATTATTTCCTTAAGTTATTTTCGTAAACTTTGTTGCTTTAGTAGTGTTTATTAACGTTCCAGGCTCCTTGCTCCTGCATCTACAAGCTAATGCTAGCGGAGTAAGTTTCCTCATCGCATGCCTTGCGAAATGTATTTCAGGCGATAGGCAAGCACCTTCTACTCCAATTGACTGTCAGAGGTTAAAAGCAACAATCTTTTAGAAAAGAGCGTTTCTTTATCAGTTTTCACTAGTGTTAATGCTTATAACACTGTTTCCTGCTGTTTTTTTGAATCAGCTGTTCGGAGTGCGTAGTTCATACTCCAATGACCAATATCATAAAATCCTAAACGTTTATAAATGGAGCCTGCTTTTGGATTATCATAGAACAGACAGAGCGTTTTCCCTTCAGCTAAAATATCGTAGCATAGCGCTTCCATACAAAGTGAAGCATACCCTTTGTTTCTTTTTTCAGGGTGTGAACACACGCCGACAATCATCGCTGACAATGAATTTTCTGCCGTAGAGGATGCACAAGAAACAATGGTATCCTCTTCTCTTATAAAATAAGTGCGTCCTGTTTTGGTGGATAATGCTTGCTCCAAGCTTTCTTTAGCTGTTTTTCCAATTGAGAATTCTTTGATCAAATATTTTAATTCCATGAGGCTATCAACATCTTTAAGCTCTGCTTGTAAAATGCTTTCTCTTGATATATTTTTCTTTAATGATTTTGCATCTTTTAGTTCGGCAAAATATAGTTCTTTTGTTCGCTCAAACTGTAAATAAGGAGTAAACTGGTCCGCGATTTCCTTTTTACCAGAAAGCATCTCATAACTTTTATCTTTATTGATAATCTCTGAAAAAGCTTTTGCATTAATCTCCGCTTTTGCGTAAGGAAGGTAGTTTCCTTTATAACGAAGAAGAATGCCTGTGATCGCCCCGTTCTCCTCAACATCTGCCCAGATGTCTTGAGAATCTGTTTCATAACCAAAATTCTCAATATCAGCAATAATGAATAAGTTTAGCGCAGGTTCTTCACTCAAATAGTCCATAACTTTTTCATGCCACGTTTGATCCAACTTAACTATCATCTCTATTCTCCTCCTTATTTTGTTTAATTGTATATGCGAATTGGAAAAATGCAACATTTTTTAAAAAAAACGCTCTTTTTCTAAAAGATTGTTGCTTTGAACTCCTTGTCACCTTTGAAAATTAATTGGAGTGGAAGGTGCGAGACTCCTACGGGACAGGCCGGCAGTTTGAAAAGTGGAAGTGGCTCGTTCAGCCCCGACAAGCAAAAGTTGAATGGGCTATGAAGGCGCACTTTGCCTTCTTGACCGTTTAACTTTTGACCTCGAGGGGCTAGCCACTGCAACTAGACAGCTGAGACACTTAAGAGTGAAACGTACGAATGTGGCTCACCGCCTGCCCCGTGGAAAGCGAGCAGCCTGGAACGGAAATCAACACTTCCAAAAGCAACAAAGTTTATGAAAACAGACTAAAAAAATAAAAAACCAGTCAGAAGACTGATTTTTTATTTATACACTATTTTTTAATACGACTTAACTTCACTAATAATTTTAGAGAAGATGAGACAAAAACATTGTAGCTGTACCAAAGTATACTAAGAGTGAAAAAATATCATTCAATGTTGTGATAAGAGGTCCCGATGCTACCGCTGGGTCAATCTTAAACCTGTATAGTAATAACGGAATAAGTGTTCCAGCAAGTGTACCAATTATCAATGTAAAGAATAATGAACTACCTACAACAAGCCCCAATATTAGATTGCCTTTCCATAAGAAAGCAACAATTGATATCAAAATTCCACAAGTAATTCCTATAATAAACCCAACACCAAATTCTCGGAGTATTAATTTCATAATGGTCGGCCGATCAATGTCATGCGATACAAGTCCACGAACAACTACTGCAAGAGATTGTGTGCCCGTATTCCCTGTCATACCTGCAATCATTGGCATAAAGTACGTAAGTGCAACCGCGCGTTCGATCGTTCCTTCAAACGTGCTTATGATACTACCAGATAAGATTCCAATAAACAGAAGTAAAATAAGCCAAGGCAGTCTTCTATAGGAAGCTACAAGGGCACTTGTCTGAAAATCAATGGATTTACCTGTTGCCGATAACTTCTCGATGTCTTCATTAGCTTCTTCAATTAATACATCTAGCACATCATCGACTGTAACAATCCCGATCAAACGATCATGTTCATCCGTTACAGGGACAGCTATAAAGTCGTAGCGCTCAATTGTACGCGCTACTTCTTCTTGGTCTGTCTCTGCGGGTACGGAGATAACCCTGCTGTACATGATTTCCTCGATCTTCTCATCCATCTCTGCTAATAACAGATCACGATAAGACACTACACCAACAAGCTTTCTATCATCATCGATTACATATAAGTAATAAATATTCTCTGCAAAACCGGCGAAAGTTTTTAGCTTTTCAACCGCATCTCTAACCGTATAAACTTGCGGAATCCATACGAACCGGTTGGTCATAATACCACCAGCTGTATCTGAATCATATTGCATAAGGCTTTGAACCGTTTTGGATTCATCTGCTTTCATGGAAGACAGAAAATCTTGAATCTCATTAACATCCAAGTTACCAAGAAGGTCCGCTAAATCATCATTCTCCATTAAGTTCATGATGTGAGATGAGCGCTCAATGCCAAGTTTGTTCAGAATTTCCATCTGAAGATCACTTTCTAGCTCTTGAATCAAGGAAGCGATCTGTCTTGTGGTTAAAAACGTAACAAACTTATGTCTGTGCTTTTCCGGCAAATTTTTATAAACATTTGCGATATCATACGGGTGAAGTTCATCGATTAAAAGTTGAAATTCTTTTTTTCGTAACTCTTTTAAGTTTTTTATGACATATAATAATATCTGGTTCTCTGACATCTCTTTAAACAAGGAACGTCACCTCCTTATAAAAGTACTTCACCATTATAAGTGATTTTTCTAACTGTGACTATGGTATCGTATTGAATCTTTTCTTCTGATCTTAATTACTTAGGCAAAAGAAAAAACCACTTAGCATAAAGTGGTTTCGTCATTTTTGTTCTGTATTCAGTTCTATTTTAACCAAAGGTGATCCAAAGAATAATCTCCTGCACCTGTTAAGGCGACTCCTATCACTACTGCGATTAAGACTAGGTTAAACTCATAGCCGTTCGCCGTTACCCAGAACCCGTTCTGCAAGTGTACTTTAACCGCTGCCACAAGCATCGTTCCTGCGATCAGCACTGCACCAATTTCGGTAAATAAACCTGCAGCAAACAAAAGTCCTCCTGCAAACTCAGCCAGACCTGCTAAAAGAGCCATCGTATAGCCTGGTTTAATTCCGATGGATTCCATCCAGCCCCCTGTTCCTTTTAAACCGTAGCCTCCAAACCATCCAAACAATTTTTGCGCTCCGTGTGCTGCTAAAGCAAGCCCTACAACTAAACGAATAATAAGTAATCCTAATGATACCATCCATAATCCCCTCTTTCTTCTCATCATTTTAACTTACTTTATATTAGTATATTACAATTAGTAACTTGTCTATGTCAAGTTACTTTTAAAAAATAACCTTAAGAGCAAAAAAAATTACCGCTCTTCTTTAAAGAATATGCGGCAATGTTTATTTTAAGCTTGTTCTGTTAAAATAATTGGTCCCTCTTTTGTAATGGCAACAGTATGTTCATATTGTGCTGAAAGACTTCCATCATAAGTGACGGCGGTCCAACCATCCTCCAATAAACTAACGTGCGGCCGCCCTCCATTGAGTATAGGTTCAATGGTTATGACCATACCCTCTTTTAAAGTGATTCCTGTGTTACGCTCTCCAACATGGTGAACTTGAGGCTCTTCATGTATGGAGCGACCAATACCATGCCCAATGAACTCTCGAACGATTGAATATCCTTTATTCTCCGCATAGGTTTGGATCGCATGACCAATATCACCAATACGATTACCAACTTGAGCTTGTTCTATCCCTTTATATAGAGCTTGTTTAGTTGTTTCCAACAAAGCACGAGACTTTTTAGAAACCTTTCCTACTTCATATGACCAAGCGGAATCAGCCAGCCATCCATTTAAATTCACAACAAAATCAATTGTTACGATATCTCCGTCTCTTAACGCATTTTTATTTGGCAGCCCGTGACATACTTCATCATTTACAGAAGCACATGTCGCAAAAGGATACCCCATATATCCTTTTTGAGCAGCTTTTGCTCCGTGAGCTGTTAAAAAACTTTCAACAAACTGATCAATTTTAAATGTTGTTGTTCCAGGTATAACAAGCTTGCTTAATTCTCTGTGACATGAAGCAAGCAGCCTTCCTGCTTCATGCATCTTTTCAATCTGC
This sequence comes from Bacillus sp. E(2018), assembly GCF_005503015.1. Lineage (NCBI taxonomy): Bacteria > Bacillati > Bacillota > Bacilli > Caryophanales > Bacillaceae > Bacillus > Bacillus sp. E(2018). The sequence goes on from NZ_SCOL01000001.1 coordinate 1,702,263, forward strand.
TTTTGTGACTTGATCTTAATCAATACAAAGTCTCCCTTCCTCTTTTTTAACTATATTCAAGGAAAAAGATCTTCGTGAAAGTAAAAAAGCACCTGGCGTTTTATCACGCCCGGTGCTCTGATTCTTTAAGTCTTGATTCAACAATTTTTCCACCTAGCCACAATACAAAGATACCAAAAGCAATCATTCCAAGTTTCAAGGGGCTCTTCAACACATCAATAAAGTCGTATCCGATAAATGAAACGATCGCGATCATCACCAATTTACCGAGAGTTAATGCTAGCAGAAAGGTTTTAATATTAATTCGCGATAATCCGCCTACTACGTTAACTAGAGCGGATGGAGTAAACGGAAAACAATAGATGAGAAAAAGCATACCGAAACCATGCCTCTCTACCCATCCAAGCATTCGTGTTGTGTTTGTATGTCTGTTTAAAAAGTTCAAGAATCGCTTCTGTCCAAATCGTCGTACTATTAGAAACACAATGATTGATCCTACGCATACCCCAATCCACGAATAAAGAAAGCCTAACCAAAATCCGTATGCCGCTGCATTTCCCGCTACAAAAATAAAAAGTGGAAGGATCGGCAAAAATGATTCGAGCATAGGTAGCAATATTCCTGGCAAGAAACCTAGATCTTTGTATTGATCGAGTAGCTCTAATATGTTTTTTTCAGTAAAATAGCGTTCCCAGTTTCGCCAGTCCATCAATCGTTCTCCTTTTCTTCCTCATACCCTCATCGTAGCCACAGTTACCTTGTTTAAAACCAACTTACAAGGAGTTAATCATCTAATTTTATCATAAAGTAAAAAAGTTCACTATTTGCTGATCGTTTTTGAATGTGTTTTATACCTTTTTTGTCCTAGAATAAACCCGCAGCAACATACTGAGACGAAAGACATTAAAGGTAACAGGAAACTGATAAAATGCATTCCCTTTACCTCAGCATCGAACGGAAACAAAAGACTATACATAACTACCGTTCCATGTAGTAATGCCCCTGCTGCAGCCAAAAGTTTGTGTATCCACACAATAGCAAAACGATTTAATGCACATAGGAATGCGAAAATACCCCATAAAAGAAGAGGATACCCCAAAACATTCAGACCATCGGCTTTCATTTCCACAAGACTCGTGATCTGTACGATTCCCACCAAGATAGAAAGAATCCCTGATAAGAGAAACGATTGGTATATGATAGGCATTTGATTTCCCCCTTTTTCATATGACACCATGTTGTAGCACAACCTAAAATAAACAAAAAACCGCCACAACATAATGTTTTGACGGTTTGTACGTTTCTTCTAGTTGTAAAAAAGTCAGCTTTATTTCATAAGAGCGTCATACACTTGGACATCTAGCTCTTTTGCTTTCTTTTCATTATACGTCTTTTCATATACAGGTTCTTGGACGATCTTCGCACCCCAGAACATACTCTCAAACACATGGTCAATATCCACTTCGATCTTCGCAAGCTTTAATGGTACGCCTTCCATCGTTTCCTGCAGGATATTTGCTTTTCCATTAATTGAATACACAGTTTCAAGTCCTACTACCGTAAGTACCACTTGTGGATTATCTTTAATGTTTGTTACGATGCGTGAATTGTTCGTCACCGTAAATCGAATCTTCTCTTTAGATAAACTCTTTACCCATGAGATCGCGTTAACAGATGGAGCTTTCGTTTCTGCGTCAACTGTCCCTAGTAGGACAAGTTGTTCTCCTTGCAGGTGTTCAAACAATTCTGGACTTAACGTTGTTGGAATTTCTTGTTTTGCCACTTGATCGCCACCTTTTAAGAAAATTATGTATGATCCCTATTTTACCATATATTTCATAAGTTGAAAGTGAAAAAGGAAGCGTTACGGTCGCTTCCTTTACTCTTCAAACGTTCCTTTGATTACAGCTTCTCCCTCTCGAACCATCACTTGCCCATTCGCAATAACTGAATCAATGCTGAGATCTTTATTAAGCAGAACAAGATCAGCATCTAGCCCTTCTTGCAGTCTTCCTTTTTGTTTAAGCTTTAAAACGCGGGCAGGATTAGAAGTGATTGTCTGCAATGCCTCATGAAGTGGAACTCCTTCTGTTTGAACAGCATCCCGCACTTCGCCGAACAGCGAGTTCACTCTGCCGATACGCAAGCCCGTAAATTCTCCAAATTCATTAAATGCAGGCAAACTTCCTTGTGCGTCTGATGTGAACGTTATTTGCTCGATTGCCACTCCTGCATCTAACATTCTTTTAAGCCCAATAGAGCATTTGACTTCGCCTTCTTCTAAAAATTGCTTTGTCGTACTTGTTGTAAAATCTACGATACCGCCTTTTTTCGCAAATTCGATACCAGCTTCAAATAAGTAAGAATTTCGGTTAATATGCGTCGGATAAAACTGAGAAAGAGGCAGATCGGTCGTCTCCACAACTTCCTCAATTAAAGATAACATGCGTTTGCTGTCGCCAAGGTGAATGTTTACAACACCTGCTTTTCCTGATAGCATGCCTCCAACTCTTGCTTGTGAAGCAAGCCTTGCCAGCTCAGGTGCTAACGGCTGGCTGGAACGATGGTCAGAAATAGCGATTTCACCTACACCGATGATCTCATCAACCATCATGATGTCTGTTTCAATATTCCCTGTTAACGTTTTAACAGGAACTTGATAGGAACCGGTGTGTACAAAGCACGAAATCCCTTCTTCTTTTAGCGCTTTTGCTTTTGCGATCAAAGAAGTCATCGTCCTGGCTATCCCGTCCGTACCAATCACTCCAACAATCGTTGTCACACCCGCTTTCGTAACATCTGACAGATAGATCTCAGGGGTTCTCGTTTTATATCCGCCTTCTCCTCCACCGCCAGTAATATGAACATGTCCATCAATAAAACCTGGTGCCACTATTTTACCTGTTGCATCAATGATATGGATATCAAGAGCAGGTGCAGGCCATTCAATATTTTCTGAGATGCTGGCTATCTTTCCGGCAGCTAGTAGGATATCTTTTTTTCCGAGATAATGAGGCGCGTACACCTCACCGCCTTTTATGAGAGTAAACATGTAAATCATTCCTTTATTTTTTAAAAAATATAGATTATTTAAAACCAATGAGTACTGCTGTAACGATTACAATAGAAGCTAAAATAAACAATAATAGTTGAAACTTGATCTGGAATTTGAACCATTTGGACCACTCGATACGTGCCGCACCCAATGTTCCCATCAATGCCCCGGAAGTCGGTACGATCATGTTTGTAAATCCGTCACCAAGCTGAAACGCAAGTACTGCTACTTGTCTCGTAACGCCTGCCATGTCAGCAAGCGGAGACATTAACGGCATAGTAAGAGCGGCTTGACCTGAACCTGAAACGATAAAGAAGTTAAACACGGCTTGGAATACATACATGATCCATGCTGAAACGGCTACTGGTACATCTGAAACTAGCCCACCTGCTGCATTAAGCATTGTGTTTAATACGGAAGGCTCGGCCGGGTTGTCTCCACCTAACATGATAATTACCCCTTTTGCCATACCAACAATGAGGGCTGCAGGAAGAATATCTCTAGCTCCTTGTTTGAAACCATCAGATATACCGTTAACTGTCATGTTATTTAATTTGAAGATTACTCCAATTATACCCGCAACTAAACCGATTGTGAAAAATTGAGTAGCAATCTCAGGAATGTAGTATGCTCTTTTCACAACGCCCCATACAATCCAGATTACCCCTGCTACTATTGTTAAAAGAATAAGAATATGTCCAATTCCAAAGTTCGCTTTAATATCCGTTTGTTTAAAATCTTCTCGGAAGTATGCATCGGACTCATAAGATAATGAACGTTTAGGATCTTTTCTAATTCTAGAAGCATAGATCCATGTATAAACAATACCCACTGATGTAAAGAATGCCCACATACCAATACGGAAAGGTGCACCAGACAATACTGGAACTCCCGCAATTCCTTGTGCAATCGCTACACCAAATGGATTCATCCATGATGTTGCAAATCCGATCTGTGTGGCAACATACGTAATCATAACCGCTGTAATCGCATCATAACCAAGCGCAATTACAACTGGCACAAGAATCATTGCAAACGCAATGGCTTCTTCACCCATTCCAAAAACCGCTCCGCCTAAAGAGAATAATAAGAACATAATAGGAATAATAAGGACTTCTTTTCCTTTTGTACGGTCTATCATCTTTAAAATACTATCTTCTATCGCACGCGTCTTCATAATAATTCCAAATGCGCCACCTATAATAAGGATAAACGCAACAACCCCAACAGCAGATCCCCACTTATCCCCAGTAACTAAACCTTCAAAGATATAGTTTAAGAACCCTGCACCGCCGCCTTCTTCAAACAGGCTGACACCTTTAGTAGCTGGCTCACCGTCTTCCCCTTTTACATAGGAAAAGCTGTCAGGAACTAAAACTGTTTTAGTCTGCTCTTCTCCACCTTGCGTATAAGTTGTTTCTTTCGTTTCAAACTGTCCTGCCGGTATGATATACGTTAATAGTGCCATCAAGGCTACGACAAAGAATACGATAACGAACGTATCAGGCATCTCAAACCTTCTTTTCTTTTTATCCACTTTTCTTCCCCCTTTTCTAAGATCACATTATATAAATGCAAGAATTATGCCAACATTTAGTCTCCTTTGTTAAAGGTTTTTAAATATTTTGTTTTATTAATTGGCTAGTTATTAGATAATAGTTTTATAACCAATTAACATCCTAAAAAAGACCATTAAAGAAGGTGCGTATGATGGAGACAAAAAAAGAGATTGTTCTTTTAGCAGGTACAAAGGAAACACGCATTGCACTATCCCATCAGCTTCAATCCATATTAGGCGATTATTTTCATATTAAGAGCTATTCTTCTGAAGAAATGCTTCCTACACGATTAGAAAACGAAGTCGTAATTCTATCATCTTATCTTATAAAACGTGAGGTAGCTCATTGTTTGGATAACTCATGTAGAGTGATTACAGCAAGACGAACCGTCAACTATGAATATCTAAATCAGCTTTTACAGCTGCCGGAAGGTACAGATGTTATGTACGTAAACGATTTTCCTCAAACGGTAGAACAGTCCGTACAAACACTCATTCATCTAGGAATCAATCACTTAAACTACCTTCCCTACTATCCTGGAATATCTTCCTACCAACATGCAGATATCGCTGTCACACCCGGGGAAATGCATCTAGTGCCGAAAGAGGTTAAGAGAATCATTAATATCGGCGTACGCCTGATCGACATTACTACAATAACAGAGATCTTGAGCGAACTTGGTGTCTTAGATGACCGGGCAACAGGTATTTCTGAAAGATTTACAGAAAAAATTATTCAGTTATCCAAGAAACTTACACATGCTAATCAAAAGGCTCTTCAATTTAACGAACACTTGGACAAAGTTTTAAATGGTGTTAATGATGGAATCTTATCATTTGATCATACGGGAATGATCACCGTATTTAACGAGGAATTGAAACACATATTTTTAACCGACTCCAAACAAGCTGTCGGAAAACATATTAAACAAATTATTAAAGATAAAGAGCTGCTGAACTTTTTAACAGATACTGCGAGTGAACAATCTGATCAATTTTTTACGATCAATGATACGAATGTTATGGTTCACCGGTTTGCATTGCCAGCTGAGAACACGATGATTGCAACATTTAAAAACACGAGTACTACAATCTCGATGGAAAAAGCAGCGAGATATGAACTAAAGCGAAAAGGGTATATCGGAAAGTATTTTTTCAGTGATATCATCGGTGACTCTAAGGAAATTGTTCGAACAAAAAACATTGCAAAAAAACTAGCTGCAACAGATCTTTCTCTCCTCATACAAGGTGAGAGTGGAACGGGTAAAGAACTTTTCGCTAGTTCCATCCATAACGAATCTACCAGAAGAAACGGTCCCTTTCTCGCCGTAAATTGTTCTGCTCTTTCTGAGGATTTATTAGAGAGTGAACTATTCGGATATGAAGAAGGTGCATTTACAGGAGCAAAAAAAGGCGGAAAACAAGGTCTCTTTGAACAAGCAGAAGGCGGTACCATTTTTCTCGATGAAATTGGTGATATTAGCGTCAAACTTCAAACACGACTCTTACGTGTTCTGCAAGAAAAAGAGTTGAGAAGAGTCGGAGGAACTCGTGTACTGCCTATTGACGTAAGGGTTATTTCTGCAACGAACAAGGATTTGGCATCCGACATAAAGAAAGGATTGTTCCGCGAAGATCTGTATCATCGTTTACACGTCCTTTATTTAAAGATTCCAGCTCTCCGTGAAAGAAAAGGGGATATACCTCTTTTACTGAATCATTTTTTAGCGATGCGGACCTCTAAAAGGATGAAAGTGGATAATGAAGTACTTGACCATCTAATAAACCGCTCTTGGACTGGTAATATTAGAGAACTAAAGAACGCCATTGACTATATGCTTGCCGTTTGTGAAAAAGAGAAGATTACTGTTAGGGATCTGCCTCATGAAGTGATAAGAATAAGAGGTTTCGAGAGTACTCTTGCAGAAGAGGCAATTAAGGAGATTTCAGTCACCTCGGAAGAACTGCCGCTTATCTCACCAAATGAAGAAGCTGCGATTATGAACTGCATCTATCAAAACCACCTTTCTGGTAAAGCATCGAGCCGGAAGGGATTACTGAAGGACTTGGAATTAGAAGGCGTTATGCTTTCTGAAGCTCAAATCAGATTACGCTTAGACCTTTTGGAGCAGAAAGGGTTTATTGTAAAAGCTAAAGGCCGAAAAGGAACACGACTGACTGAGCATGGACTACTCTATATTCGTAAATCATAATCTTGAGAATCGCTCATAAATCTTGAGAATCGCTCATAAATCTTGAGAATCGCTCATAAATCTTGAGAATCGCTCATAAATCTTGAGAATCGCTCATAAATCTTGAGAATCGCTCGTCCAGCGTGCATATCATGCCGCTGGACGAGCTAGAAACCTCCTACAACTCCTTAAAAACTCAAATAAAGCCGGCTCCTGCATACTGAAAGCAGGAGCCGGCTTCAATTTATTTACTTTTCCAAACATTATATCTAAGAATTAAGTCACAAAATCAGGCTTTCGCTGCGCTAAAGTCGGACTTTTTAGCTCTACGGGTTCACCTTTTTCAAGACTCAAAAAGGAAGTCGCTTCGTTAAACCAGCTGTCAGGAGCTTTATGTCCCCAGAACGTCTGACGTCTTGGATCGTTAATATCCCACTTGATCGGTTTGAAGTCAGGATCACTCGTCAGATAATCCCCATTGTATAGCTCAATCCTATTTCCATCGGGATCACGCACGTATAAAAAGAAGGCGTTCGATAAACCATGACGTCCCGGCCCGCGCTCGATGTTATCTGCATATCCCATACTAGCCATTACGTCACAGCAATGGATCAAACTCATCGGATCAGATAACCAAAAACCAACGTGATGAAGACGAGGACCTTCTCCGTTCATAAATGCAACATCATGTACCGTTGGTTTCCGGTGAAGCCACGCGGCCCATGTTCGGTCGTCTTCGGTTGCTGTATATTCTGAAACTCTAAATCCGAGTTCATCTGTATAAAACTTTACAGCTGTTTCCACATCTGGAACCATGCAGTTGATGTGATCGATACGCTGAACACGTGCACCACGGTACAGATCATACTTTTGGATGCACCGCTCAACACTTTCCATCTCCACAAAAAACTCTAGCGGTATGCCAGAAGGGTCTTCTACACATAACGTTTTACCGATTCCAACGGCAGGATCTGCATCTTTCCACAGTACTTTGGCACCTTTTCCTTTAAAAAAGGATTCCAGCTCATTCAAGTGACTGTCTTCCCACACTTTGTAGCTTACGACATGAACGCCAGGCTTATCTGCTTTTTTCAACAAAAGGCTGTGATGGGAGTGTTCTTCTAGTCCGCGTAATGCCATCCATTCTGAAGTAGCAGCCGTTTCGATAAAACCTAGGGCATTCACATAAAAATCACGGGAAGCATGGAGATCGGTGACGTTCATGACAACACGCGCGATTCGTATAATGTTAAAATCCATGACGACTCCTCCTATACACTACTGTAGTTATGGCTTTTGGAATTCACGCGCTCTAGAAAATCCTTTACCATTGCTTTATAAGGCTCTTTGTTAAATTGATCATAATAAATGTTCGACATACGCGCCGGATCTCCAAAGAAGTAATACTCATAAAGAGCTTGGCGGCCGCCGAACGTACTGATGGAAATGTCCCATGCCAAGCGGAACAATTGGGTGCGCTCATAACCATCAATGTTAGCTCCTTGTGTATAACGATGAACAAGTTCACCGATATCGTCTGCATTAAAATCCGCTTCTGTCGGAATCCCCATCAAACCTGATGCCCCAAGAATTTTCACGATTTCAACAATGCGCTGATACATTTTCGGGTACCAGTTACGGGCTGCATTCAGCGGTGCAAAGTCTGGTGTCATATTTCCGTATTTATCAATAGAAGCGTTATGCTCTGCACGGTAAAGGTGAGAGCGCATCGTTTCGAGAATCAGCATCACTTCAGATGCTTTCTCTTTAACATGCGGAAACACATCAATGCCGATCGATTCCATCATGTTTAAGATGACACCGAGCACAAATTCGGTTTTTACCGTATTCTTTGCAATTACTTGATGCGCCATATGAACGATCGCATTTGTCTCCACGTACGTACGATTACAAATATCAGAGCTGCCGCTTACGAAAACGCGCTCCCACGGCACTAGTACATTATCAAAAACAACGATTGCATCACTCTCTTCAAATCGAGAGCTTAACGGATGATCCCATTGGCTGCGCCCCGTATCAAACGATTCACGACATAGGAATTTTAAGCCTTCTGTATTATTTGGGATAGCAAAAGCCATCGCATACGGATCATCTTCAGAAGAAGCTTTATTCAGTGTTGATGGAAACACAACGATCTCGTCCGTTACCCCACCGAGTGTCGCCAACAACCTTGCTCCTTTTACTACGATTCCGTCTTTGTTCTTTTCAACGATACGTGCCGATAAATACGGATCTTTTTGTTCAGATTGTTTTTTTGATCGGTTCGTTTGTGGATGGATGAGTGTATGCGTTAGGCTGATGTCATTTTCTCGGCAATAGTCATAATATTTTCTTGCATTCTCTGCGAACATCGGATCGTTTTGAGCAAAAAAGTTACCCGACGTACCAAATGCCATGACACTCGTATTCAAATAATCTGGCGTCCGTCCCATCATTCCGCCTGTGTAACCGGCCCACTCAGAAATCATCTCACGGCGGCGAATGAGATCTTCTACCGTCTTAGGTGCAATAAAAGAAAGACCTACTTTGTCACCGGTTTGTTCAGAGGTATAGAGCATCTTGTCTGCTTTCTCGTGCTGGAGGTCATACAGGTTAGCAATGGACCTTACAATGTTTCGAAATGCTGGATGAGAAGGTACATCATCTACTTTCTCACCATGAATCCAAACGTTATTCTTAGCTTTTGAGATACCTTGAATATATTGTTCCCCCGTGCGTGCAGGCAAAGAAATCCCTCCTAATGTTTCGCTTCAGTTTGAAGCGACTGTTTTTTCTTTCCGAACTGCTGAATGTGATGATCAGCAAGTGCCACATGCACCACTTTCATCTCGGTGTAAAACTCAAATGCATAGTGTCCGCCTTCACGACCGATTCCAGAATTTTTCGAGCCTCCAAACGGAATACGAAGATCACGTACGTTCTGTGAATTCACCCAGAGCATACCGGCTTCAACAGCATTTGCGACACGGAGACCTTTTTTCATGTCGTTCGTCCACACATAGCCTGCGAGACCATACTTAATATCATTTGCGTATTCGATAACTTCCGCTTCATCTTTAAACGTCATCACAGATAAAACGGGACCGAATATTTCTTCTTGCGCCACCGTCATATCATTTTTTACGTTTAATAAAAGTGTCGGAGCTACAAAATTCCCTTTACTGTGAGATTCAGAGAGTGCTTGAGTGTATACTTCTGCACCTTCGTCTTTAGCAATCTGTAAATATCTTTTCACATTTTCATAGTGTTCTGTATGAATAAGAGGGCCGACTTCTGTATCAGGATCAGATGGATCGCCTACGATAATGTTATCCACCCTCTCCTTTAAACGAGCCACAAACTCCTCTTTAATTGATTCTTGAAGAAATAAACGAGAATTCGCTGTACACCTTTCTCCATTAAAAGAAAAGATGCCCCATACACAAGCATCTAGCGCCCGCTCAAAATCACAATCATCAAATACGATGATTGGTGATTTCCCGCCAAGTTCCATGGAAAAACGCTTCAATGAAGCAGCACCGTTTCTCATAATTTCTGAACCCGTCTTCGTCTCACCAGTAAACGAGATGAGCTGGACATCTTCATGTGCAACGAGCGATGCACCCGCTGTTTCACCAAAGCCATGAACGACGTTGAAAACACCTGCTGGCAGGCCGGCTTCATCTACAAGCTCTGCCAGTTTATTAGCTGTTAATGGCGACCATTCAGCTGGTTTTAGGATGACCGTGTTTCCCGTTGCAAGTGCAGGTGCTATTTTCCATGTCTCAAGCATGAATGGCGCATTCCATGGTGTGATGAGACCTGCAATACCTACCGGCTTTTGAATCGTATAGTTCATGAACTCATCATCCACATGATAAGCTTCACCAGACATTCGGTTCTTTACCATCTCAGCATAAAATCTAAAGTTATCCGCTGCACGGCCTACCATCTTTCGTGTTTGAGAAATAGGAAGTCCCGTGTCATACGACTCTAACAACGCAATCTCCTCAACATCTCGATCAATTAATTCAGCAATCTTATAGATGAATTGAAGACGCTTTTCCTGCTTCATCTTTCCCCAAGGACCTTGTTTAAAAGCTTTCTTTGCAGCTGATGCGGCTTGATTAATATCTTCGATTGTCCCTTCACTAACCGTATTGATCTTTTCATTCGTGAATGGGTTAACATTTACGAAAAGATCTCCTTTTTGCCCTGATACAAATTGACCATCTATATAGTGATGAACCAATTCTTTAATTTCCGGTTTCATGGTCCTTCCCTCCAGTTGGAACTTTTTCTGTACGACCATCAACTATCGTATTCTCTAAAGTACCTAAGTAATCAATTTCTAGTCTGACCACATCACCAGGATGAACATGTGATATTCCTTTTGGTGTACCGGTCCAGATCACATCATTTGGTTCAAGTGTCATGAACGAAGAAACAAACTCAATAATTTCAGGGATGGAATACATCAAATCTTTTGTGTTTCCTTGCTGTCTTAACTCACCGTTTACGTATGTGCGAAGTTCAAGGTTCGTAACATCCGGAATATCTTCCGCATCCACATAGAACGGACCCATAGGACCAAATGTGTCGTGCCCTTTTGCACGAACAGGCGGACGGTACCAGTTGTTTACGAAGTCACGCACTGTAACATCATTCGCAATTGTGTAACCGCTTACAAATTCCATCGCTTGTTCAGCCTTAATGTTTCTTCCCTCTTTACCGATGACGACGGCAAGTTCATTTTCATAGTGCATGTATGTTGCACCATCTGGATAGAACACTTGCCCTTTATGACCGACTAATGATGAGTTTGGTTTAATAAAAAGCACAGGTTCAGCCGGTTTCTCTAGTCCCAGCTCATCGGCATGATCGGCATAGTTTAGCGCTAACCCGATCATTTTGTTCGGCTTAAATGGAGGAAGCCACGTTTTGATTTCACTCACCTTAGCTGATTTTCCTGATGAAAATGTGATTACATCGTCTACTACCGTTCCTTTTTGTTCTCTTCCTTCGAAAATAACGCGTGCATGCTTCATTTATACTTCACTCCCTATTTTTTCTACTAATCCATAATCAGCAAGTACAGCTCTTATTTCTTTTTGCAGAGAATCTGCCGGCAAGTCCATTGGCAGTCTTAGTGTTGGATTAATTTTGCCCATCATACCTAATGCCGCTTTTAGTGGAGCAGGATTCGTATCTTTAAAAAGTACATCATTCAAAGGCATCAAATCATAATGAAGCTTTAATGCTTCTTCAACATTTCCAGAATCCCATGCGTTGTAAACTTCCGCCACTTTAGACGGCAGTACGTTTGCTGTTGCAGATATGTATCCTGCCCCACCTATCGCAAGCATTGGATAGCAAAGCAACTCTATGCCTGAATACAGCAAAAAGTCCCGTCCACAATGTAAAAGAACCCGATTAATGTGTTCGAAGTCTTTATTAGATTCCTTTACTCCAATAATGTTTGGACAGTCTTCATTAAGGCGCGCTAGTGTCTTTACTTCCAAGTTTACAGCTGTTCTTCCCGGGATGTTATATATGATTAATGGAATGTCCACTGAGTCTGCGATGAGCTTAAAATGTTTGTAAAGTGCATGCTGAGAGGGCTTATTGTAGTAGGGAACGATAACCATAGCGGCATCTGCTCCCATTTCTTGAGCTAGTTTTGTCAAATGAAGAGATTCCTGGTGATTGGTCGATCCAGTTCCTGGAACGATAGGCACGCGCTTGTTTACCGCTTTAATCGCTGTTTCCATAACAAGCTCACGTTCTTTTAATGTCAGGGATGACGGTTCTCCTGTCGTTCCAGTAACAGATATCCCGTGACTTCCTGATTGAATATGCCAGTCTATCAAACTTTTAAGTGTTTCAAGATCTAGCGATTCATCTTCATGAAAAGGGGTAATGATAGGAGCAATTGATCCTCTTAAAGATTTCTTTACTTCTTCTACTTTCATGCTTTCATCTCCTCAAATAGAGTTTAGTTGGGACTCCTCAAGAAAAGCTTTTAGTGTATTTAACTTATGGTTTCTAGCAAATGCCTCTATTATTTTAGGGTCTTCTCTTCTTTCAATCATCTCAATTAATTGATAGTGTTCTGAAACAGATCGTTTCATCCGCGATGGTTTCATTGTTGAACCTTGCTTACGAACAGTACCGAGCCTTTCCCATGTTGTATGAATCTGTTCTAATAGAAATTGATTGCTGCAATATTTGTATGTGAGGCTATGAAATTCTTTGTTGTAGTTGGAGAAAAGAGAATAATCAAGATGTTCAAGTGCATCTTCCATAAGCTTTGTATACACTCTTAAACCTTCAAGTTTTTCGTGAGGAAAGTGGATCGATGATTCTGCAGTCGCAAAACCTTCTAATACCGCTAAAACGGATAACGTCTCTAAATATGCTTGTTCATCGAAGGGGGTTACAATCGCTCCCGAGTAGGGCTTAAATGAAATCAAGGAATCCGCTTCAAGCAATCTGATCGCTTCACGAACAGGAATAGCACTCGTTTGAAGCTCTCTAGCCAGTTGGTCAATAACAAGTTTATGACCTGGTGGATACCTGCCATCTAAGATACGGGAACGGATGACTTGATAAGCATACTGCTGTTTGTTGGTTTTGTGTTTAGTCTTCATAATCCTATGTTAATCTCAAATCATATATGATTTCAAGTAAATATTCAGAAAAATCATATATTATTGTCAATTTAGTAACAAAGTAACGAAATTTAAATTCTGTTAAAAAAACTATAGTCAAATAGTCTTGTTGATTGCAGTAAAAGTTTACATATGTAGTAAGAATAAGCTATTCTATACATATAGATTGTGTATAAAGGGGTAAAAAGCCCATGAATGTAAAAAACGCCATGGAGATTCTAGTAGAAGAAGCACTTAAGAATTATTGGGGACAACTTCAGCTTCCTTGCAAATGTGACATTTGTAAAGCTGATGTGTTTGCGATCACACTCAACAATTTACCACCTCGTTATGTATCAAATGAAGATGGCTACGCTTTTGTCAAAGCACAAAACTTTGATGATCAATCCAGAGTTAATATCTTAAACCAGATTGTAAAAGCAACAGGCATTGTAGCTACTCGACCATCACACGATTTAAAACCATCTCCTGCTAGCGAATAGAAGGCAGATGGTTTTTATTTTGTACATCCACCTAGCTAAGAGAGTTAAAATAATTCTCAAAACCTTTAACATTCAGTTGAAAATTACATGCGAGAAAATATCCTGACTCTTTATTCCTATTTTTCAGAAAAGTTTCTTGCGAGAGCTTTTTTCTTGTGATATATTTGTGACAACCATTCAGTACTGGATTTCATCTTAACTTAAGAGTTTGAAAGTGGTTTGGTAATTACAGAGCACAAAAGTGCAAACGTTCTAGGAGGCATTCACATGCAAACAGGTAAAGTAAAATGGTTTAACGCTGAAAAAGGTTTTGGATTCATCGAAGTTGAAGGTGGAGACGACGTATTCGTACATTTCTCTGCAATCCAATCAGAAGGATTTAAATCACTTGACGAAGGTCAAGAAGTAGAATTTGAAATTGTTGACGGAGCTCGCGGACCACAAGCAGCTAACGTAACTAAAAAATAAGTTCAGCCTATATATAAAGACCCGGCAGCTACTGCCGGGTCTTTTCTATGTAAAATGAACAAATGAAGAGGCTCCCTGCACAGGCAGCCTAATCTTTTAAACCAACTTTCATTTTATACTTTTGAATCTTACCTAATATGTCTACCTTGTCTTCCTGCGAAAAGATTCCAAGCTTGTGTAGGATTATCGTGTATTGCTGCAATTTAAACAATGAACTCTCTTTATACCACATAACGATCACCTATCTTTCCTTAAGGAAACTTTTTAAACCTTTGTAAATATTATATGCCATCTGCTACATTTATGATAATTATTTGTTCATCCCTTTTGTGTTGCATGCAAACAAAAAAGCGCACCCTAAGGATACGCTTTTAAAACTATTTGGTTTGAAGAGTGGAAAGCATTGCCCAAATGGCTTGTTCCCATTTAGCCGCAGTCTTATGTTCTGGCAGGTTCACCGTATATTTAACGTGATCACCGTTGCTTAAGTCTTGGATAACAATATATTTTTTGTAAGAATCTTTTGAAGCCGTAATAAATAACGCAGTCTTTTCAAATGCCTGTCCAGCGACCTCTTTTCCATTCACTTCACTTACTTCCCCGATCGCTTCAAGTTCATCCTTAGCCCATTCTTTTAGATCATCAATAGAAGATTCTTCTGACAAAGGTTCTATTCTAACAAATGTCTCAGCAAATTTCGTAGCAAACAATAAATCTTTTCTTGGCTCTTCTGCTGTAAATTCAAAATCTGGCAGTTTGTAAAAATGGTATTCAAGTTCGCTCTCTGTTAATACCGCGTCCTCTTCAATTGAAACTCCATCCGCTATGTAAGTTAGTTTTTTTGTTAGAGCTGCCTCTGGCGCACTTTCTTCAGTAATTTGCTCAAGTACCCATTGTCCCTCGTTATTCTTCTTGTAAACGATGTTAACTTTTGAACCATCCTTCAAACTTTCGACAGCTTCCCTAACTTCGTCTGTTAGACGAAGAACTAATGTTTCCCCTGCTGCTTCTACCTCAATAGAATTATTGTCAATCATACCAATATACGTTCCTTCTTCTTCAATAGATGTCACTTCTTCGTTAACAGGTTCTTCTTTTTCCGCTTCTTTCTTTTCAGTTGGAGAAGATTCGTTTGTTTTAGGTGCTGGTTCTTCTTTCGTATTGGTGCTTTTCGGTTCGCTGCTACAAGCGGCAAGCAATAGTATGATAGCAAATAGCCAAGTCTTCTTTTTCATCGTTAATCACCTCGAATTAAAAGTTTAATTACAAAAAAATTTTCTACTTTTCAGTTCTTATTAAAAAAAAGTTCACGATTACAATAGGTATCGTAACAACTAAAACAAAATTTGGAAAACATCTTAAATGCAAAGAGAATCCTGACGATATAAAAACAGTACTTATACATTTTAAAACGGAGATGACGAAATTTGAATCCATCATTTGCCTCAAATTTACAAACGAATAAACTGGTTACTAAAATGCTGTGGGGTATGTATTTTCTCGGTCTAGCAAGTACGTATGCTAGTACGAAAACCGTTAATAGTGTCATGTTTTATGGTATTGCTGGACTCGCAATCCTTTTATCACTCTCGATTTGGACGTATCGAAAGTGGGCTCCCTTCGCAGTTCAATATTTTGTTGTTATCGGCTTAACGATACTAACTATTATCATGGCAGATTCAAACCCGAAGATTTCTACTTACCTGATGACTTATGTATGCCTGGCAGTCATCACGTTGTATCATAACTACCTTTCAATCTTACTATCGGGTATTAGTGGATTATTATTAACCAATTTCTTCTTTTTTCAATACAAAGAGACGATGTTTGCCGGACAAGACCCAAAGATTATTATCTCATTAAACGTTTTCTTAACTGTTATTACTGCTGCTCTAGTGGCACAAGCAAGAATAGGTCAGCGTATGCATGAAAACATTTTGATCGCAGAAAAACAGTCAGAGCAAGATAAGATTAAATTGGAAAAATTGTTAAGTAAAATCAAAGATGCATCAGAAAATCTTCATCACTTTAGTCAGTCTGTAAAAGAAAACGTTACACGAACAGGTGAAATTTCAAGCAACATCACGTACGCTTTTACTGAAGTAGCAAAAGGTGTAGAATCTCAGGCTGTCAGTGTAGGTGGAATGAATCAATCAGTCACAAGCACCAATGACGTAGCAAAAGGTCTTTATCAGCACTCCAATGATATGAGAAAGCTTTCAGAGCAAACAGCCATCGTAACAAAAGCAGGTGAAAATCAAGTAATAGAACTTTCTTTGAAGATGAAAGAAGTAAGTGAGCTCATGCAGCAAACGAACACTCTAATGTACGAATTAAATCAGCAAAGTGAATCAATAGAAGGAATCTTAACGACAATAGAAGAAATTTCATCTCAGACGAATCTGCTTGCATTGAATGCTGCGATTGAAGCAGCGCGAGCAGGAGATCAAGGTAGAGGATTTGCTGTAGTGGCGGACGAGGTCCGACGCCTTGCCGAGGATTCTCAACACTCTACAAAGCAAATCGGTGCAATCCTAGGAGAAATTCGTAACAAAGCTAAACAAGCCGCTCAATTTGTAGATGGTTCACAAGGGGTTGTCACATCCAGTCTGCAAGCTACAGAGAAAACAGCAGACAACTTCAGTCAAATTTTAGTGAACACCGATCAAGTCGCTGCACAGTCATCTGAAGTTCAAGAATTAATTAATCAGCTGTATGAATCAACCGGATATATTGTTGGAGAAATTCATTCTGTTTCTGGAATTGCTGAAACATCAAGTGGTTCTGTTGAAGAAGTTCTTGCATCTGTAGAAGAGCAGCATAGATGTGTAGAAGAAGTGGTTGATAGTTTCAACAAGTTCGAGGCGTTAACCTCAGAACTAAATGAACTGGTAAAAGAATAATAATGCTACAATACCTTTTCATGCATTATGAAAAGGTATTTTTTCTGAGGGAGCTTATAAGATGCATAAACACAGAGGAATCTATTGTATTTGTTTGAACAAATCTGATGAACTGCTCGTTATTGAAAAGAACGGTGGTCCTTATAAAAATCGATTCGATCTTCCTGGAGGCACGCCAAACGATGGAGAATCAGAATACGAAACGGTTATTCGGGAAGTTTTAGAAGAGACTGGCTATACCGTGATAGAAGGTATGAAACTAGGTGAGCGCTGCTATGAACTTCCTTGGAACTATAAAGAATGGACTCGCTCACAACATTCAGCGGTTTTCTTTAATTGTATGCTAGATTTCCGTTCCCAAGCTGCTATAGCAGATATTACAGATCAAGATTCTAGAGGAACAAGGTGGATCCACACCAAAAATTTAAAAAAGGATTGGTGCTCCCCTCTTGTATGGGAAGCAACGCAATATGCTTTGACCAAACGCATTCCATCTGAAACGAAAATATATGAAACATGGCGAGTACAAAACATACCACTATATCCTATAGCATAAAAAAACAACCGCACAAAGGCGGCTGTTTCTAATAACAATAAAAAGAACTGATTTGGCGTGTATCCATACCAAAATAGATCCATCTATTGCCGGTCCAGCGAAATCCTGCAACTGATCTTCTTCCTGCAAAAGTTAGCCATGCCCAGAATCCTGGTCCCCAAGTTGGCCAGATATAGACATATTGGTATAAACAAGGTCTGATCGCTCCTGGATCAACAGCATAGACTCCTGGCTGACTTCCACCGCCGCCTCCACCTTGCAAACTAAATCCTTGCGTTTGAGAAGGTGTAAATGAAGGAGGTGCTGATGTTGGTGCCATTCCACCGCCACCGCCGCCTCCTGGGGGTCCGCCTGGTGGGCCACCTGGTGGGCCAAATCCTTGCCCTCCTCCTTGACCGCCGCCTTGACCCGGAAAAGGTGGAAAACTTCTATTCATGCTCAATACATTCAACTCCTATAAAATTGTATTCGGTTCATATTATTCATATTGTGGTGAAACGTATAGACAAGTAACCCGTATTACTATAAAAGGATTGCTTCATGCTGATTTCGGGTATATTACTTGAAACAACTATGATTTTTATAGGAGGATGAAAATGGGACGTATTAAAAAAGGTATAAAAGGAATGGCGGTTGCTTTTCTAATCAAACAAGGCAAAAAGAGGTTGTTGCCTATCATTAAAAGAAAATTAAAAAGCAGATAATGATAAAGAGCTCCTTATTCGTAAGGAGCTCTTTTTGATTGAACTTATGGGTAACAGCGAAAACTAAACCGCTCAGCGCTTTAAATTCATGAACTCTTCTCTTAAAAAACGCACCTCGAACTCGATAAGAGATTCACCCGTTTCTTCCTCAAACAAGCGGTAAAAATTCTTCTGCTTATTAAGCAATAGAGATTTAATCATAGATCGATTCCCATCTCTGACCAATTGATCGATGGCGTAATAACTTTGTCTGTATGGGCGGTGACTAGAATTCCTCCGATTTTCATAGGCCCAATCCTTTACGGAGTGGAGCCTTGTGAAGGGAATGAAGTTTAAAGGCACAAAGGTTGGCACCTCCCTCACACTCTGTTTACCAGCATATTCTGCAATCCCCTCTTCAAACCACCTAGGCAGGTGCCGATTATCCAATTTATGTTCTAACAAATAACTAATAATCCAATGATGTGTGTATTCATGTCCGATCAACTCTAGAAATTGATCAGAATTCTGGTCCATGTCTTTAGTGACAAGGAGATGGATGGTTTCTTGAGCAGGAACATACAATGCTTGCAGGTTTTCATAAGCATGAAACGGCAGATGTTGTTGAAAGATTAGAGGATTTCGATAAAGGATGATCGTAACAGGAAGGGCATCATGGACATCAATCCATTCGTTGTGATAAGACTGCATCTTTCGTATATGACGAATTGCAGCTACTGCTAATTTTTCGTCTCGTGGTTCATAGTAAACCGAAGCGCTTTTCTCATTTACATTTTCTAGCGTTTTCAAAAAAGATACTCTTTCAAAGAGTCTATCCTTTTCTACTAACAACGCTTCCAGATAAAATTGATTTTTGGTTCTAGCTGATAAGGTGTGAGGCAATGAAGTTTCGAGCGCATAATTACCGACAGATAAAAAAGCTGTAAAGAATGCTGTTAAATTAATGATGATGAGGTCTGGTTGAACCCTTTTCATTGTAAGAGTTTTCCGTCTCCCTATTACAAATCCAATGAATCGTAAGCTGAATAAGATAAAGCAGACAAGAAGAATGCAGCCCCCGATAAGTAACCCTTCAACATCACCTAACAACAAAAACAATCCATAAATACTAATAAGGGAAAAGAAGCTAAGAGAAAAAGTTCTTACAAGGATCATTAGCTTCTTCACAGTTTACACTCCCTTTGTCCAATATTTTTTTTTGAAGTCGTACTATTATCGATATGCCCTCCATAAAATGTTAATGAATCTTAGTTTTACAGGAGGCGCTATGACCGGATACATTGTTGAAGGCAAAAGTGATCAACTGAGAGTACAAAGTGTTCATCCACACGCCCATTTTGTCATTTTAAATGGCATTTCATTTCGGCATAAAGAAAGAAGAGCGATTGAAGAAGCATTGATTCTTTGTGATGAAGTCTATGTATTAACTGACCCAGATGAGCCTGGTGACAAGATCGCTTTAAAGATCATGGAAACATACCCTGAGATCAAACGAATTCAAATTGATCCAAAGAAAGCTAGAAACGTTAGAGAGAGTCGCTACAAGTATGGTGTAGAATACTGTTCAAACCAATATCTAAAAGAAACTCTGCCAGGAATTTAACCCACATTCATAGACTTCTTTACTGCTGTCACATCACCTTCTCCCTATAATGACTCTTTACAAAGAAATAAAAAAAGACTGCAACTCATGCAGTCTTCATTTCTATTTACTCTCAAAAAATTCAAGTGATTCTTCATCTGGTCCGTAAAAGAAGAAGTATTTTCCGTTTGGAAGCTCTGTGATTTCTTTATCTTTCATGACTACGTCTTTTTTCTGCAACAACTCATATTGCTCTTCAATATTCTTTACAGAAAACGCAATGTGGTGGACCTTCCCCTCATTCGTAACTGACCCTGTATATCCCGCAATCAACTCAACAAGAACTTTTCCTTCTACCCCTAAGAATGCCAACTCAACGGGTACGCTTGTATGATCGAAACGATCTAATAGATCTAAACCGAGTACCTCGGTATAAAATTTGATAGAGTTCTCCATGTTAGAAACCATAATTCCAGTATGTTCAATTCCAGTAATCATGCTGATCTTTCCCCTTTCTTAAGTTGAAGCAGATTGTTGTTCAAGGAGCGTTTTGCGGATACCTTCTCCGTATTGAAAGAATGGCAAGGACAGTAATGAGATAAGCGTTAGAATGCCAAACACATAAAATCCATGTTCAAAACCAAACGTACTTAAAAGTAAGCCGCCAATCCACGGCCCCGCACTGAAACCAATCGATCGAAACGACATCGCTCCAAAATATGTACCTCTCATATGCTCAGGCGCTAAATCATCTAGGAGCACATCACTCATGACAAACACAATAATTTCTCCCACTGTTAAAAACACCATACTTATGACAAGTAAAATCCAATTGGTTGATAGTCCGAATCCAAGCAAAGCTAGGCTAAATGCAAAACTTCCAAAACGGAGTGCATTCATCGGCTGAAAGCGTCTTACATAGTTAGTAACTGGAAACTGAAGGAGCAAAACGGTTACTGCATTAGTAACGACAAGGTATGCGAAAAGCTTAACACCATTTTCAAATTGAGGTGCGTTCCCTATATATTGCGCTAGAGTCGTATCCATTTGTGACTGTGCCATCATAACAATTGTATTTCCTATCAGAAAAAAAGCAAGCACTCTGTCTCTTGTAAGTACACCAATGGCAGACTTGATTGAGAATTTTCTTTCTTCCCCACCTTTTAACTCTTTGGAGAACCCTTTTAATGTGAATACAATTAATAACGCATATAAGAAATAAGCGATCGCAGTTATGTAAAAAGCTTGAGTTGAATTTGATGTACCTAGCTGCGTTCCTACAACCGGACCAACTGCAGCACCAACATTGATTGCAAAATATCGAGCATTAAAGACATGAAGCCGGTTTTCCTTTGTCGTCACATCCGCTAGCAATGCCCTGGAAATAGGTTCAAACCAAGAGCGGCAAAGTCCGTTTAACATGTTTAATAAAAAGAAATGCCATACGAGGTCAGCTACCGCAAATCCAACAAAAACAGCACTCCATATGAAGATAGCTACGGTCATCACAGGAAGTCTTCCTATCCGATCGGAGAGATAGCCCCCAAAGAAACCACCGAACGTGCCGGTTAGAGCACTTACTCCAATAATCAATCCAACCATAGCAAGATCGATCCCTTTTTCGTTGTACAAATAAATGGCTAAGAATGGCATAGTCATGAAAAATGCCGCTCGTGTAAACAAGGTTCCAGCTACAATAACAACGACTGCTGGGTGCCACTTTCTAAGAAAATTTCTCATTCCATTCCTTCTCTCTTCTATTCTGTTACCTACTCTATCATTTTTTAAAGAGCTAGAAAAAGAATTTTTACAAATTTTGAAACTTTTCTATTTTTTCTTCGTCTTATATAGGTGTACCCCCCTTTCCCGAAAAAAGCCCTCCCCTAATTTAGGGCTTTTTTCATTTTAAACAATTGCCCTTTAGTCCGTCAGCGCGACTTTGTCACAAAGTGATAACGTTTATCAAAAAAATCACATATTCGGCCATTTTTAATTGGACCTTGCTATATTATAGACATCCCTATCAACAACCCCCTTTTTTCATTGTTAAGAACGAAAGAGAGCGCTAAGAAGGACGACCTTCTAAGCGCTCTTTTTTCATTATTTTCACTTTTACTCACATTCGTCGCCATCACAAAATTCAAATTTAGCATCCCTAATAGCGCCTCTTAATGCACGTTCGATATTAGCTTGAGGATGCAGGCCCTTCAATACTCTCTCACCAATAATAATAGTCGGGACAGCTGTAATGTTCAGATCTTCTGTCGCCTCTTTTAAAATCCTTTCTCTTTCTTCCTTATATTCACGAGACTCCAATGCTTGTTGAAATGCCTTACCGTCGAGACCTATTTCCTCAGCAATGTTTTGAAGAACATCGATCTTTCCGATATCTTCTCCGTTTTGGTAAAAAGATTTAAAAACGAGATGTGCATACGCTCTTTCCTTATTATGTTTTTTGGCAAACAATAATCCTTCATGAGCATAGAAAGTATGGGGTTGAGGAGTTACTTCTGGCAGTATCATATCCACACCCATCTTCTTTGATAGAGGCTGAACAGACTCTTGCCACGATCTCTGTAAATAATCTTCTTCAGGACGCAATGTTTTCTGTGGAGACGGCCTGAGTTCGTATGGCATCCACTCAATCTCAACATCTTTACCTTCGGTCGCTTTTAATAATGGCGTTTCAGCTAAGTAACAATATGGACAAACAAAATCAGAATATACTTTTATTTGGATGGTCATGTACTTATCCCCTTTATTACAACTTCAATTCTACATTTTATTGCTTTCACTTGTGACGCTTATGATATTTCCAGTGTAATCAATGTTCAAGCAATAACACTTATCTCACTAACAATTCCGTTACAATAATTAACGATGGTTGATAAAATTTTTAGTAAGTCAAAATGATTAATGAAAACAACCTCTGTTCACCTTTTGTATTACGTGATATATTTAGAAAGGCTTTATTCCTTACATACCATATATTGATTTTTTTAATTTTTACATATGTTCTACACTAGTTCCGCATCACTGGCCACAGTGCCTATGAAGCACCATTTTAGGAGGATATACCGTGATTTTAATGGCAGGTATGATCGGTACAGGTAAGTCTACATATGCTGAATTCTTGAGCGAGCAGCTAGGAAGCTCGATCTTTTATGAAAGTGTCGTTGACAATCCTATTTTACCCGATTATTACAAAAACCCGAAGCGATGGGCTTTCCCGCTTCAAATTTATTTCTTAAACACACGTTTTAAGACAATTTGTGAAGCTCGTACAAGTCCGGACAATGTTCTGGATCGCAGCCTTTACGAAGATTTAATCTTTGCCGAACTAAATTTTGATTCAGGAAACATGACACAGCTTGAATTTGACACATATAAAGACCTACTTGAAACGATGATGAACGAGATCGACAAAACTCCAAAGTCACGTCCTGATTTGCTTGTCTATTTGGATAGTGATTTTGAAACAGCATTAAGCAGAATTCAACAAAGAGGTCGCTCATATGAGCAAGTAGAAGAAAATCCCGAATTACTGGCATACTACAAAACCCTTCATTCTAAATATAAAGATTGGATTATGGCCTACGATAAAACCCCTGTACTGATCATTGAAAGTGATCAATACAATATATTTAGTAAAGAAGATCAGGAAAAAATACTTACACTTGTAACGAATGAACTGACACGTCTTGAATCATTAAAGCAACCTTCATTTTAAATGCATGAAAGCCGCTAAAACCACAAACACTACTAGGACAAACAAGGTTTAAGGAGTGAACATATTGTTTACATTGTTCTTTATTTTGTTATCTGTCCTGGTAGCTGCTGCAGGTCTTTGGTGGACAATGAAAATCGCAAAAAAACAAAAAGTGTATACGGAAGATGAGGTAAACCCTGTTGTCTCGAGACACACTGCACTGTTGAATCCTGTTTTTATTGCACTAGCAGGCTTTACAATTGTAATTGGCCTCATCATCTACATTGCCTATTTTATATATTAAGAACATAAAGACCAAAAGACATTTAGTCTTTTGGTCTTTTTTCTAAATCTTGTGGTTTCTCCGGATTCCAAAAACTCATACCTTCAATAAAGCGTCGAGTTTCCTCTTGACCAAGATCATGAATCATCTGATAGGCTTCTCTAAGTTTCTCATCATACCTGTCATTGTCTGAATCGTTTGAATAAGGTACATATGGTAAGTGTGACCTTACAAATGTATCATTTGCAGTACTGTCTAATTCACTAAACTTTCTTTCGAGATGCCTTACGTCTTCGTCAGAAGCCGATATTTCAAACTGAAAAGTTGAAGCCGTTTTGATCGGAAGGATCTCACCAGTTTCTACATTAATGTAATACGGTCTTTTTTCCATTCTTCACGTCCTCCTTTTCTTTATTTTCCTCAGCCCATACATTTTTATGTAAGAGTCACCACCATCTTTTCTTCTTAAAATAGCTCATGATCATTACAGCAAGAGCTAAACAAAGCGTTAAAACATAAAAATATCCATTGCGCCATTTAAGTTCAGGTATGTATTCAAAATTCATGCCATAAAGACCTGCGATAAATGTAAGAGGAATAAAAACAGCACTAACGAGCGTCAACGTCTTCATGATTCGATTCATGTGATCAGACTTTAAAGACATTTGCAAATCTAAAATCCCTTTTAAATTTTCTTTAAAACTGTCAATAGCAGCGGTTACCCTTGAGAAAGAAGATAACAAATCTTTGAAGTAAAAACCTGACTCTTCATTCGCGTATTCGAAATCATCATGGCCCATTTTCTGTATGATACTCTCTTCTGCTTCAACATATTGTCTAAGCTTGTGTAAACGAGTCTTCCAAAGATACACGTCCCTTCCGATCTCACGTTTTTGCGGGTCGATAAACACACTCTTTTCGATTTCTAAAAATTCATCAGAAAGTTGATCTACTACTTCTAGATAGGAACTAACAATATCCTTCATCAGATAGTACAGCATATAGCTAACATGTTTCATGTGTTCAGGATTGTTCGTGAAATCTGTAACAAGCTGTTCCCTAAAGGAAATTTCGTGTTCACTCATGACAATCAAATACTTTTCACCGATTAAAAGATTAATCCTAATCGGTTCATAATTTTCAGATCCCAAATAAAATGTTGAAACAACAGCATGATTGGCATAAACATTAAGATGTGGATGTTCAGAAAAATTCATAAAAGCATTTTTAGCTAATGGATGAAGATCAAGCTGCTGCAGCATATCATCCTTTTTCATTTCTTCAGGAGATTGATAAAACATCCAAATGGTTTCTTTTTCTTTAGGCATTACAAAATGTTCAATTCGTTCGGTTTGATTCGTAGCTTCTTTATACATTAACATCTCATGAACTCCTGGCCGTTTTTTTTCTAGCTTTCCCATAAGTTCACATTCACATGACAAAAAAATAACCCTTTATGTTTAAAGGGTCACTGTACTGATACTTTTCACTTTTTTCACAACAACTCTGTCTCCTTGTGCAGGAGGGTGAGAAGTTAAAAGAAACTCAACAGGCAAACTCGATTCGTTTCGAACTTGATGAGTTGTCCCTGCAGGAATATCTAATCCTTGATGCGCGCTCAGGGTAATTTCTTCACCATCTTTTTCGATCAACAGTTCTCCGTTTAAAACAAAGAAAAATTGATGGGAAAATACATGATAATGTCTTACTTCGGCTGTTTGAGGGGGCATTCTTTCTTGTATGATGCTTAGGTTCTCTTGCTTTAGAAGGTGCCAGCCATCACATGCATCTCCCCATTGATAATGTTGTGCATTTAATGTACTTTTCTTTGCCATACACCCTCCAATTATTTATTCAAAACGTCCTCCAGTTTTATCTTCATCCGTTGTGCACTAGGTGGACAAGTTAAGTTATACTGAAAGACTTTTTGGTTAATGGTCTCTACTGTCTTTTTGATGTTGAATTCTACGGTATACGTTTTTAGCTCCTCTTTTAGTACGTCTATCTCTTGACCAAGTTTCACCCAACTCGGGAGAATGTTATTATCTTTCATTACTTTATGAAGGCGCTTCTCAGGATTATAAGTAAGGTCTTCATCTAGCTTAAGAGGCTTCCCTAATCCTTCTAGATCATCAAATGCACCTTCTTTACGTGCACGATTTACGATGGCTGTTATGTGATCTTCATAATACCAAGCATTTGTTTGCTCGTCTTTCATTAAAATTTCGCGCTGCTGCAGTTCCTTTTCGAGTGATGGTTTTTTGTTCATTACAAAAACCTCCAGGAATAAATTTTTTCTATACTTATACATTATGTTAATTATTCTTATTCCCTTGGAAAACTTATGGCAGATTTATTTCAAAATTGTGTACAAAATAAGAACGACCATCCTCCGGGTTTTTATTATATAAACTGCAAGTAACTGAAGAAGAAAAAAGGAAGCGAATTCTCGCTCCCTCTCTATCATAATCTTATTTTTTTAAGAAGTACTTCTCAAGATCATCTAACATTAAGTTTGCAGCCTTTACCCCACCAGCTGTATTCCAGATTGCATCACTTACCTTGTATGCTTTATCTGCTTTTACAACTTCAAGGTTCTTCCAAAGCGGGTTACCTGTCCATTCTTTTTCAGTCTCAGTCGCTTTTCCGTCACCCTCTTCATATGTGAAGTAGAATAGAATGTCACCATTCATATCCGGAATACGTTCTTGCGTTACTTCTTCCATAAAATCATCCTCGTTTTGATCACCAGGACGTGCAAATCCAATTTGATCAAGAATCACACCAGAGAAAGAATCTTTATGGTAGATACGAGATGTTCCTGGCAAGAAACGAACCACTGAAACTTCTGTTTTTAATTGATCTGCTGCCTCTTTCTTCATATCTTCAATACGTTTGTCGAATGCAGCTAGAACTTCTTTTCCTTTTTCTTCTTTATCAAGGGCTTTTGCGTATAGTTCGAAGTTAATCTTCCAGTCACCTCGAAGCTCTTCAGCAAATACAGTTGGTGCAATTTTGTTTAGTTCGTCATATTGTTTTTCTTGACGCTGTTTGTTTCCGATGATTAAGTCAGGTTTTAAAGCTGCGATTTTCTCAACGTTTACAGTACTTTCGTCACCTACGACCTCAACGCCATCCATGTCGCTCTTAATATGATCATACCAAGGATCACCTAACCAAGATTTAACAGCTCCAACCGGTTTTACCCCAAGAGCTAATACTGCTTCAGTACCTTCGTTTGTTAAAACAACTACTCGCTTATTTTCTTTCACTTCTGTTGTCCCCATCGCATGTTCTACTTTATAGAACTCAGAAGATCCTTCTGATTTTTCTTCTTTTTCTTTATCTTTCCCGCCGCATGCTGCTAATGCAAGCATTAATGTTAACACAGCTGCAAGTGCAAGCCATTTGTATGTAATTCTTTTCATTCTGTTTTCTCTCCCCATTTTATACTGTAAATGATAATGAGAATCAATTACAATTCGTATCATAATATGGAATGAATACGTTGTCAACAACTAAATGATAATGATTTTCAAAGTCATTGACAGAACCCTACTTTACTTTTAAACTGATAAATGAGAATAACTTTCATTATTAAAAGAGGCTCTGATGAACGGAATATTATATGGAAATAAAACTAAGACAGCCGGGCTTATCATTGGCACAATGATTGCGCTCGTTATAATGGTCTTGAGTGTTGTGCTAGGTTATACGAACACTTCCCTTAAACAAGCCATTGAAGCGTATACAGCTTTTAACGGATCGAACGAACATTTAATTATTCAACTGTCTCGAGTTCCGCGTTCACTTGTAGGTATGGCTGTTGGAATCTCTTTAGGGATTGCCGGAGTCCTCATGCAAGCGCTCACTCGAAATCCAATCGCATCTCCAGATATCTTTGGTGTGAATGCGGGTGCTGGGTTCTTTATAGTTTTTGGTGTTACGTTCCTTGGAATTTCATCCATTCAGCAATTTATGTGGATCGGCTTCTTAGGAGCTGCGGTAGCTGCAGGTTTGGCTTATGCATTAGGTTCTGCTGGCCAAGGCGGACTTACTCCCGTTAAATTGACACTGGCCGGAGCTGTTATGGCCGCTCTTTTTGCCTCTCTCACGCAAGGAATGCTCGTCACCAATGAAAAAGCATTAGATGAAGTTCTATTTTGGCTAGCTGGTTCAGTAGAAGGAAGAAAACTTTCTATGCTAGCAGCTGTTTTACCTGCACTTGTTATCGCTTGGGTCATATCCATTTTATTATCAAGGCAATTAAACGCCTTTGCACTTGGTGAAGATGTTGCCATCAGCCTAGGTCAAAAAACAGTCGTTTTTAAACTTGCGGCGGCTCTCATGGTTATCCTATTAGCTGGAGGATCAGTTGCAATTGCCGGCCCTATCAGTTTCATAGGGATTGTTGTTCCTCACTTTGCTAGATATCTCGTCGGAAATGATCACCGCTGGATCGTGCCATACTCTGCTATTATCGGTGGAATTATGCTCGTCGTTGCAGATATTGGCGCACGTTATATTATCATGCCTGAAGAAGCACCTGTTGGGGTTGTAACCGCTCTGATTGGTACACCATTCTTCATATATATTGTTCGAAAAGGAATTTTTCAAAAATGAGAAAGTACTGGGTTTTACAGCGTAAATCATTTTCTTTTTTAATTGATAAAAAAACGACTTTTAGTCTATTTGCCCTCACTATAGCCGCAGTAGTTGCCATGTTAATTAGTATCGGTGTAGGAGATATGTATATCGCACCGTGGGATGTATTTCAGACATTAATCGGAACAGGGCTTGATATTAACCAGCTCATCATACTTGAGTTTAGACTTCCAAGGGTATTAGTCGCTTTTATTGCAGGAGCCTCACTTGCTCTTTCAGGTGCCATCTTGCAAGGGATCATACGTAACCCTTTAGCATCTCCTGATATGATTGGAATAACTGGCGGAGCGGGTTTTGCAGCTGTCGCGTTCCTAACCATGTTCAGTGATGATTCAAATAATCTTTTATTAAGTGTCAATTATTTACCACTGTTCGCTTTTGGTGGAGCGACGATTGTTGCTTTCTTAATTTATGCATTGGCTTGGAAAGATGGCGTAACACCCATACGTCTCATATTAATCGGAATCGGACTCATGGCTTTATTACAGGCTTTAACAACACTTATGATGCTCATAGGTCCGATCTATAGAGCGAGTCAAGCCACAATATGGCTTACTGGAACGGTGTACGGTACATCCTGGAACGAAGTTAAAGCATTGCTGCCTTGGTTTATAGGATTGTTACCTATCTTAGTACTTCTCGTCCGACGATTGAACATTCAGGGCTTTGGTGACGACCTAACAAAAGGAGCAGGTATCTCCGTTCACCGTGAACGATTCTTACTTTTAATGGTCTGTACAGCTTTAGCCGGTTCAGCAGTCGCATTTGCAGGAGCGATGGGGTTTGTTGGGCTTATCGGACCACATATCGCTAGAAGAATTTCAGGATCATCGTTCGGCGGCTTGTTTCCAGCCTCGGCTTTAATTGGTGGTATCATGGTCGTTTTGGCAGACCTTGCCGGACGTACCCTATTCTCACCTTTAGAAGTACCGGCCGGTGTTTTTACAGCGGCGATCGGTGCTCCCTACTTTATCTATCTTTTATTTAAAAACCAATAACAGGAGTGGATGACAGATGGCTGTATTGACAACCTCTAACCTAACTTTAGCTTATGGAAAAGAACCGATTATCGACGAGTTGAACCTACAGATTCCAAAAGGGAAAATTACCGTCTTAATCGGAAGCAATGGTTGTGGAAAATCCACTCTGTTACGCTCTATGGCAAGACTGTTAAACCCTAAAGGTGGCCATGTATTGCTAAACGGTAAAGACGTTGCAAAACGTTCTACAAAACAAGTAGCAAAAGAACTGGCAATCCTGCCGCAAGGACCAATTGCTCCAGAAGGGTTAACTGTTCTACAACTTGTTAAGCAAGGTCGCTTTCCTTATCAATCATGGCTGCAACAATGGTCACAAGAAGACGAAAAAGCCGTAATGAACGCGCTTCGTGCGACAAATCTTATCCCTTATATGGAAACGCCTGTTGATTCACTTTCAGGTGGTCAGCGTCAGCGTGCTTGGATCGCTATGACACTGGCTCAAGGAACCGATACCATTCTATTGGATGAACCTACAACCTACTTGGACATGACTCATCAAATTGAAATTCTCGATCTGCTGTTTGAGTTAAATGAAAAAGAAAAACGAACAATAGTTATGGTGCTTCATGATTTGAATCTTGCTTGCCGTTATGCTCATCATATTGTAGCGATACGGGATAAAACCGTATACGCAGAAGGTGCACCAGAAGAAATTATGAACGAACAATTAGTAGAAGATGTATTCCAGATGTCGAGCACCGTGATTCCTGATCCAGTTTTCGGCACACCAATGTGTATTCCTTATGGAAAGGGGCGAGTCGTTCGACATGTCAATACTCCTCAGTACGCCTAAGTCAAACGGTTGGACAGCAGAAGAAAAAAAGCATATCAGCTCAAACTATCGCTTCTCTTTTCAAGCGCCATATGAGAATGAAGTTGTAATTTCTGCCGAACAACTGCTGAATGCTGATCATCTGCTACAATTTTTGGATCAGACAGGACCCCGTATCGGTTCGAACAAACGTCCTGTAACAGCGTCTCTATTCTTTAAGCGCTATGCATATTGCAGTTTAACTTCTTGTTTGTACGGGATGACGATTCTGAACAAGTCGTTTGATATGAACATAAAAAATGTCTATCTAATCGATCACAACTCCGAGAGCATGTGGCTTCCATCATTCACATTGAAAGATGCTTCTGCACGTATCGCTGACGAGAATAGAGCAGATTGGCGCTCTTCTGTTATCGAAACACTTTTTAAAGAAAACATGTCTGTCATGTTAAATCATATTGCAAGCACTGCACGCATCTCAAAAGCAACTCTTTGGGAGAACGCATGGATCTACATACGCTGGGTATATGAAACGTGGTTAACGGAGGAGCATCCAGCAGAAGTTAAGAAAAGAATTCAAGAAGATTATGCATTCTTTATGGAAGCACCTGCTTTTCATTTTGGGTTAACAAAAAACCCGTTCCATCGTTTTACAGCTCCGATCGGCTGTGAACCTACTAAGATTCGTAAGACTTGCTGCCTATATTACAAAACAGATAACGGGACTTGTTGTTCTACTTGTCCAAAACGATAAAATCGAGGTTTTCTTCCCTCGATTTTTTGTTTTTTCTTGAACAATTACGGGTAATTTAGTATAGATAGATTGATTGGAGGCGATTAAATTGATGTGGTTATGGATTTTCTTAGCTGTATGCGCAGCTGCAGCTCTATTTATCTTAATTCCAGGAATTAAAGCTATGAAAGAATCTATGGGTACTGTTCAACAAATGAAGAGCACTGGTGACAGCATTACCGCTCGAATGAATGATGTGAAAACACAGCAGCAACTTCTTCAAGAAAAGAAAGATTATTTAAGATATGATATTTACCAGAAGAAAAATAGCTTTTCAGCTGTTAAAGAAGGATTCACAGATTTAAAAGATACATTTAAGAAAATAAAAAGCTAAAGGAATTCGATAACTATGCGGATTACAACTTTTGTAATGGCTGCGATCGAACAGCCTGCTGATCATACATTAAGTGAATTGATTGAGGAGGAATTGCCTTCTTATGAGATTTCAAAAAAAGGGTTGTACACCGTATATCCCTTGGAATCGGGTGCACGATTAATTAAGGACGAAAAAGATACGTGGTACGTGTGTGCTTCATTCGAAAGAAAAACACTTCACGAGATTAAGTATGGCCGTCAACTGTTTCCACCACCTTATAAGGACATTCCGAATGAACAACTACCTTTTGTAGAATTATTGCAGCAAAATCATTGGACTCCGTTACACGCTCATTATGATAAAGCATTGTGTCATGTTATAGCTGAAGTAGATGACATTGATTCCGTTTCGTTAGAATTTCAATCTAGACTAGCACATGCTGATGGAGATGACGATCCGCAAGTTGCACACACTGTTCATTACATTGAGTCTAAGCTGAACGGTAAACGCACCCGATTTATTTCAGGATGGGAATCTCATTCTTTTGCAACGATTACAGAAAGTGACGAATTTGCTCAAAATATACTTTTCCCCACATCGTCTTGGCTCTACCTTTTGTATTTTGAACATTTTGGCCAGCATAAAGGCGCGATTCCTTCAGATCAGATGATGCCAAGATTATTAGGCAACCTGTGGGCTTCTACAGGAAATGAAGTTCCTTACAACAAAGAGCTTCTTCAGATTAAAAAATTATAAGTAAAGCCTCTAGCTTTTTAGCTAGAGGCTGATTATTTATTTTACAACAAGTTTTGATACCATATCTGCATGGCCGTTTCCACATGGAACGCTGCATCGTAATGTATATTCACCAGGCTTTAAATTCACAACATCAGAAGAACCACCTGTTACGTTCACGTCTTCTCCCTCAATCATAACCGCGTGGTTACCATCAACGTTTTCTAGTTTAAGAGCAACGTCTTTATTTGCTGGAATTTCATACTCTTTTTTATCGAATTTAAAATTAGTAGCTTCAATTGTGATTGTTTCTTCCGCATTCTTTGTACTTTTTTCTTTCTCTTTTTCTCCACCGCAAGCTGCCAGTATTCCCATAGTAAGAACGGCGATCGCTACAAGCCATAAAGATTTTTTTAGCATGGAAAATCCCTCCTAGAGTCTTTCTTCCTTCATTATAACCCCATTTTACAACAACTAGTATGGAGAAACTGTGACAGATAACATATGCGAAAAAAAATAGTCCGTTAGTTGCCGGACTATTTTTCTAACTTCTTATATTCTTCATGAATCTGTTTAGACGTTTGATCGATCTCTTCTCCCCAATGGTCGTTCACCTTTGTAAAGATAACCTTTCCTTTCTTATCAATCAGTGCGTAACCACGCTTAGCTAAACTGTCCCCTTTCATATCTAGGTGATCAATGAGCTTAAATTCAGGATCTGATAAAAAGGGAAATCCAGGTTTCATCTCTTGGTGAAGGAAAGACAAATGCTCAACCGTATCAGAGCTTACCGCATAAATATTTACATCCATATCTTTAAATTTACCAAGATTTTCATTCAGCTGAACCAGCTGCTTTTGGCAGAGTCCTCAGCCAGCTGTTGTAAATAAAAAAATGAGTGATGGTTTCTCAGTAGGAAAAACAACAACAGGTTCACCGTTTTGATTCTCTAGCTTTGCTTCTTTTATTTTTGTATCATTTCCACATCCAGCAGCTACTAACATAAGAACGATGGCTACACAAATACTGAAATTTTTATGTATCTTTTTCATACCAATCCCCTTTCGGAAAAATTTTATATGGTAAGCTATAACCTCTATGTCTATCTTTTATTATAATAGTAAATGGTAGAGCATATACAATAAACTTAAAATGAAATGAAGGATGTTTACATGTTTAAAACCAAATTGCTAGTGTCAATATTTAGTGCCGTACTCTTTATATCTGGGTGTAGCTATCTAGGCTCTGAGGATGGAACAAGAATACCTGTAAAAGTAGAAAAGGTTGTTGATGGAGATACGATAAAAGTACGAGTTGATGGGAAACTTGAGACTGTTCGTTTCCTGCTCATCGATACACCGGAAAGCGTTCATCCTACCAAACCTGTGCAGCCATTTAGCAAAGAAGCTAGTACATTCACTCGAGATATGCTAGAGGAAGCTAGTGTTGAGTTAGAACTTGGAATTGGAGAAAGAGATAAATACGGCCGTCTTCTCGCTTATGTTTATGCTGATGGGAAAAACGTTCAGGAAAATCTGCTAAAGAACGGATTAGCACGTGTCGCTTATGTATTTGAACCGAATACAAAGTATGTCGATGAATACGACCGTATTCAAAAACAAGCCCAAAAAGAAGGTCTAGGTATTTGGAGCATAGAGAACTATGTTCAAGAAGAAGGTTATCATTCTGAAGAAGAAGAACAACCTGAAAAAGCAACAACCCAAGAATGTACGATAAAAGGCAATATTAGTTCTTCCGGTGATAAAATCTATCATCTTGAAAGTGGACGATATTATAAAATAACAAAACCAGAAAAATGGTTTTGCACAGAAAAAGAAGCCGTTGATTCAGGATTCAGAAAATCTAAACAATAAGAAAACCGCTAGTGACTATACGAAGTCACTAGCGGTTTTCTTATTTGGTCAACAACAGTCATCCTGTCCGAGCATGACAAGACCAGATCCAAATTTAGAATCTTCAAAGTCTAGTTTTAATGTGGAAGTCTGCTCTTTGATTCTTGGATCAAATGCCACTCGAATCCCGTTGATTTCTTCAATAATATCTGAGTTTTCAGGCTCATCCAGAGCCAGGCCAAGCTTTGGTCCGCCTCAGCCCATTCCTGAGAAGTAAACTCTTATTCCATTGGCGTTATTCATTTCAAGCACTTCTTCTATATATTTCTTTGCGCTTAATGTTATATCCATAACCATCACCTCTTACAAGAAGTATAACGCAGATGTGTGGTCATCGTCTAAGAAAGGACTTTATCTATTGAAAATATAATTAAACTTAGGTAGGTTACACATAATTCCTATGTCCACCCACAGTGGACACAAACACGTAAAGTGTAATTGTCTAGGGACTGTCCCCCCCTCGCAGTTGTTTCAGTACTTGCTCGATATCTTTAGGTGTAAATCCACAGATTTCCATCGCTTCAGACACTTTCGCAGCGATATTTTCTTTCCCTTGGTGTTCTTTAATGCGTAGAAGCAACTCATTCACTTTTGCCGCATTATATGTTTCATGGTAACTCTTAATAAATGTATCCATCTCAATTCACTCCTTTCGTTTCTTTGCGGTAGCCATATATATGTTATGTACATCCCTCGTTAGAATTTGTCTATGCAATTATCTGAAATAATAAAAAAAGCCTGATACATAGTACCAGGCTTTTAGAGATAGGGGTGTATTCATTGCAATGACTATTTCTTCTTTACTTTATATAGAATGAACAAGAAGATGACAACTACGGCTATAATCATGATTCCCCGTGTATAGGGAGCTGCGATTGTTTTAATATCTTCCCAGTTGGAACCAAGACGGCTACCCAATTCAATAAAGAAAATCGACCATGGAATAACAGCTAAGGTTGTAAACAATGTAAACTTAGCGAATGACATTTTTGCAATCCCAGCTGGAATGCTGATGGCATGTCTTACAACCGGAATAAATCGTGCAAAAAAGATGACGCCTGTTCCATATTTATTGAACCATCTTTCGGATAAGTCAATCTGCTTTTTAGAGATTAGTACATACTTCCCATACTTTTCAAGGAACGGACGGCCACCGTAGTAGCCCATCCAATACAAGAAGAGCTGTGCTAATGTTCCTCCGATCGTACCGGCAATCACACTCAACGTGAAGTTCAAGTGTCCCTGAGACACCATATATCCTCCATAAGATAACACTAGCTCACTTGGGATCACTTCTACCATCAGACCAAGCGCGATCCCTAAGTGTCCTAAACTCATAATCCATTCTAATAGAGAAATCACTAAATCTTTCATTATATCTCCTTTAACTTTTCATTGGCTGTTATCGTAATCATAGTTGCTCTTGAAAGTAATTAATTTCCGTTGCAGAAGCTCGCTTTCCGCGGGGCAGGCGGTAAGCCACATTCGTACGTTTCCGTATTAGTGTCTCACCTACCAGCCTGTCCCACAGGAGTCTCGCACCTTCCACTACAATTAAAAATTCAAAGAAGAAAATTAATATTTAGAAAACAGCCTCAAGAATTCTTTTCATTTTATTCCGATAATAAAGCCAGTCCAAGCTGCTACTAATCCTAATATATATGTAAGAAACAAATATGTTAGACCTCTTTTAGCATGGTTCTTTACTAGAGTAACAGCTTCAAATTGCAAAGTCGAAAACGTGGTTAGAGCTCCCAAGAAGCCAGTCGCATAAAGGGAACTCAATATATCGTCCCTCTCTTCTGCTACATACCACCCTAAAAGAAACGATCCCACCATGTTAACAGCTAACGTTCCCCATGGGAAATCCTTATTAATCTTCTGACTCACTAAGAAACGGACAACTGCACCCAATGCTCCACCTGCAGCTACTGCTATCATTTGTCCTATCATTGTTCAGCACCTGCTTTATTGCGTGTAATGAAACCCAACTTCATTCCAAGGTATAGCGCAATTACACCTGTCATCGCACTAGCGGTAAAATACAAAAATGCCGTCCTATAAAGCTGTTCCTCAATCAGTAACACGATTTCTGCATTGAATGTCGAAAATGTTGTAAATGATCCAACTACACCTGTTTGGAGGCCCAGAATGAGATTGTTGTTCTTTATTTTTTTCACACCATAGATAACAAACCAGCCTAGAATGAAACTACCGATTACGTTAACAAAAAAAGTAGCAAAGGGAAAAGATGTCTCTGGGTTAAAAAGAATTAGCCCACACCAGAAACGCAGCAATGCTCCTACGATTCCACCCAATGCCACCGCAAGTATCTTCACTTGAAATAATCCTCCTATATGTACAAAAAGATTAAGACATTTCGCCTTAATCTTTCGTAACTTCTTTATTCCAGATTAAATTTGCACAATACTTGATGATGTCCCGTCTTCTAATAATTCCGATAAAATGGCCGTCATCATCTGTAACAGGTATAAAATTTTGGTCGGTAGACAAAGTAATAAGATCTTCCATGTTAGAGTTGATGGAAACAGAGATATTATTTATACGCTGAGGTACATTCACTAACTTCGTCTTTAATACCTCATCATATCCCATATCGAATGCTTCTCTAAGTTTCCATAGAAGATCGCCTTCTGTTAACGTTCCTATGTAACGGCCTTCTTCTGAGACAAGAGGCACAGAGGTGTACTTGTGGTAGGATAACTTTTCAAGTGCCTGTCTCATCGTTGCTTCTGGGTTCAAATACTTCACTTCATCTTTAGGCAACAAATAAAAAGCAATATTCATTTTAGTACGCGCTCTCCTTTTTAAGCCTGATTCACGCTTATTTAAACGCTTAGATAAAAAACACCTTCTTTATTATACCAAAAAGGACTTCTATCTGCTTTATAAATCACTACCCTTTAGAGATTCGTTTTAGACGATATATTCTATATCTACTGAAAAAATTCAAAAATAACAAATAACATTTTACAAATCGTAATCATTACGTTTATAATGAGTAAGGATTGTTTGAAAGGAGAGAAAGATAAATGCGAATAATAAGCTTACTAAGCGTAACGATAATGCTGATTCTATCAGCAGCATGTGGTAACAATACCACATCTGATAAAAAAGAAGGAACTTTGCAGATCTACACAACCATGTATCCTTTAGAATATTTTACTGAAAGAATTGGAGGTAAGCATGTAGACGTATCTTCTATTATACCTCCTGGTGCTGATGCACACACGTATGAACCTTCTACCAAAAAGATGGTTGAAATGACTGAAGGTGATGCTTTTGTTTACAACAAACTTGAGTCTGATGAATTCTCATCTTCGGTTGCAGATACATTAAAAGAAGAAAACATGCCTATTATCGACGGTGCTAAAGGAATATCTTATCACGAATCTGCAGAGCATGAAGGTGAAGAGCATGCTGCTGAAGAAGAACATGCTCATGAAGATGATCACGCTCATGAGGAAGAAGGACATAACGATCACGGTTCATTAGACCCTCATATTTGGCTTGATCCTATTCTTGCCCAGAAGATTGCAGATAACATCTACAATGGACTTGTAAAATTAAACCCTGATGCTAAAGCTGACTTTAAGAAGAACCACGAAGCACTCTTATCAGATTTAAAAGAATTAGATTCTTCGTTTAAGACAAAAGTTGAAAACGCACCAAAGAATTCGTTCATCGTATCTCATGCCGCATATGGCTATTGGGCAGAACGCTATGGACTAGAACAGATCGCAATCAGCGGTCTTTCACCATCACATGAGCCTAGTCAGCATCAGATCGAGAAGATTATTGAAAACGCAAAAAAAGAAAAGACTAGCTATATTTTGTTTGAAGAGAACGTGAATAATAAAGTAGCTGCGATGATCAAAAAAGAAGTCGGTGCAGAAACTTTAACTCTTCATAACTTAGAGACATTAACGAAAGACGACATTAAAAAAGACCGAGATTACCTATCTATCATGAACCAGAACATTGATACACTTTCAAAAGCATTACAATAAAGCAAAAACGCCTAGGAAAAAATTTCCCAGGCGTTTTTTTAAATCGCGTCAAGCATCTTAAACTGAGAGACGACTAAGTGATAATAAATGCCTTCTGCACGCATAAGCTCCGCATGACTTCCTTGCTCCATAATCTCACCGTGATCGAGAACAACGATATTATCTGCTTCTCTGATCGTAGAAAGACGATGTGCAATGATGATGGCTGTCCTTCCATTTAACAGCGTCTTTAGGGCTTGTTGAATCTTTTGTTCAGATTCTGTATCGATACTTGCGGTCGCTTCATCAAGAATCAAAATATCTGGATCTGCAAGCAGTGCTCTTGCGAAAGAAAGAAGCTGTCTTTCACCGACCGATAAAACATTTCCTCTTTCCTCTACTTCTGTTTCATAGCCATTAGACAGTCTCTCAATGAACGCATGTGCTCCGACTGCTTTTGCTGCATTCTTAACATCTTCGTCAGAAGCATCAGGTCTTCCAAAGCGAATATTCTCTATGATCGTTCCTGAAAAGATAAAAGTATCTTGAAGAACGACACTTACTTTTTCACGAAGACTAGCAAGATTGACGTCTTTTAAATCTTTACCATCAATCTGTACCGTACCCCCTGTCGGATCATAAAAACGGCTTACTAAGTTCGCGATCGTCGTCTTTCCTGACCCTGTATGGCCGACCAGTGCGACTGTCTGACCACCTTGAATGGTTAGATCGATGCCATTTAACGCTTTTCGATCAGCATTATAGGAGAACTCAACGTCCTTGAACTGAATTTCGCCTTTAATTTTTGTAAACGAATAAGCATTTTCTTTTTCATGAACATTCGGTTTTTCATCTAAAAATTCAAATATCCTCTCAGATGATGCCATCCCTACTAGAAGCTGATTGTAAACTTGCCCCAGTCGAGAGATCGGCTCCCAAAACATACCAAGATAAAAAGCAAACGTAACAAAGACACCAATTTCAAGTGCTTCACCTTGTATCAAGTAAGAACCAAACCATAATAGAATGACTGTTCCAATCGCATTAGACATTTCAACAAACGGTCTGAACAATGCGTTCTGTTGAGTCGCGGTTTTCCAGCTATCATACGTTTCATTGTTTACACCATTAAAAAAGTCCATGTTTTCTTTTTCCTGCGTGTACGATTTAGTCACTCGTATCCCTTGAATGCTTTCATTCAGATGCGAGTTAAGCTTTGCTTGTTTAATACGTACCACTTGCCAAGAGCGTCTGATCTTTTTTCGAAGACTTGTAGAGATGAAGAACATCAGCGGCAAAATCACCATGATCGCTAATGTTAGCTCTGGGCTGTAGATGAACATGATGACGATGATACCAAACAGGAGGATGATATCCATTAATACGTTGATAACACCGTTCGTGAACAAATCTTGTAACGAGTTTACGTCGTTAATGATGCGAACAAGAATGGAGCCCGCAGAACGCTGATCGAAAAAGCGATGTGACAGACGCTGTATATGCTTGAATAGATGCTGACGTATGTCGTAGATCACATATTGTCCGAGATAATTCATCCATTTGATCCGTAATGTGTTAGCTCCCCAAGATAAGAGATAGAGGCCCGCAATCGCAACGATTAATGTTACGAGCAGGTTCGTATCTTTGTTCTTAATCGCATGATCAAACGTCAGAACACCTATAAAAATCGGAACTACAAGTCTTACTGCTGTCGATACCATCATGGCGATAATCGCTTTTGGCAACAAGTTCTTGCTATAAGGTTTCATGTATTGAAACAATCGAATAATCTGACCCCAGTTGAATGGCTTATCGATTACTTGCTCTGACGAATATTTAAACCGTGGTGTCTTCTTCGCCTGTGAATTCTTCTGCATCTTCCCTACACCCCCTGTCCGTTCATTTGAAACACTTTATCTTTGTCTTGATACTGAATATCATAAATTTTAC
The DNA here is from genome assembly GCF_005503015.1 of Bacillus sp. E(2018). NCBI lineage: Bacteria > Bacillati > Bacillota > Bacilli > Caryophanales > Bacillaceae > Bacillus > Bacillus sp. E(2018). Next base: position 1,742,620 of record NZ_SCOL01000001.1, read on the forward strand.
GGTACGCTCCTGATTCTTTATCTATAAGTTCTTCATGTGTACCACGTTCGATCACTTTCCCATTTGAGAGAACAAGTATCTCATCAGCATGTTTTAAAGAAGAGATACGGTGAGCAATAATAAATGTCGTTCGGTCACTCATCACTTCTTTTAAAGCCTTTTGTATCCTGAATTCTGTCTCCATATCTACAGCGCTCGTCGCATCATCAAGGATTAGGATTGTTGGATCGATAAGAATCGCTCTAGCTATTGAGATTCTCTGTTTTTGTCCTCCAGATAGCCCAAGTCCTCTTTCTCCTAATATCGTGTCGTAACCATCAGGAAGTTCCATGATAAAGTCATGAGCTTGAGCGCGTTTCGCTGCATCAATAATGTCATCCATTTCTGCATACGGATTTCCATATGAGATATTATCTTTTATCGTTGACGAAAACAAGAACGATTCCTGTAGAACAGTACCGATATTTTTCCGAATGGTTCGTAATGAGTAGTCTTCAATTGGTTTGCCATCTATTGCGATCGTTCCTAATTCTGGGTTGTAAAACCTCGATAGAAGTTGAGTAATGGATGTTTTTCCAGAACCAGTTGCACCGATCAATCCAATAGTCTGACCAGGTTTTGCTGTAAAGGAAATATCCTTGAGTGCTTCCTTTTTCTCGTTCTTATAACGATGTGTAACATTTTCAAACTTCACTTCTCCATGAAAGCGCACCGTTTCAAGTTCACGATCTTTTCCTTCCATCTCAAGTGGTTCGTCTAACACTTCCAACAGTCGTTCTCCTGATGCTTTAGATTGTGAGAACGTGTTCATGATAAACCCTAAGTTCATGATGGGTCCCATGATGTACCAGACAAGACTAAAGAACGCCACGAGCTCACCCGCTGATAGGTTCCCCTGAATAACAAGATAACCACCATATGCAAGCAGTAAAACGACCGAAAGATTTCCGATCAATTCCATAACAGGGAAGTACTTAGCCCAAATATGAGACGTGTTTAAGTACTGAGACTTATAATCTTCATTAGACGTATCAAACTTATTAATCTCAAAATCTTCACGTGATAGCGATTTAACCGTATTAATTCCACTAATATTCTCTTGAACCTTCGTATTGAGATTCGCCATAGATTTACGAATTCCACGAAAAGCAGGATGAACTTCTTTATCAAACTTGTAAACGACAATTGCGAGGAAAGGCATCATACACAATGTGATGAGTGCTAACGGAACCGAGTAGAAGAACATGACGGAGAGACTGAAACCTATGATTAGTACAAAATTGATAAGCTGTGAAAATCCGAAAGAAAGAAAAAAACGAAAACCTTCAACATCTGCGGTTAATCTCGACATTAAATCTCCAGTCTTTGCATTGTCATAATAATCAAATGGCAGAAACTGCAGCTTTTCATATAGAGATTCACGAAGTTCATAAACAGACCGAATACCGAAAAGATCTCCATAAAACTGATGAGTGTATGTAGCTGCACCTTTTATTATCATCAGCAAAATAAAACCTATCGCAACATATGGTACTGTTGAATATTCTCCCTTCATAATGATTTCATCAATGGTATATTGTAAGACCATTGGATAAACGACTGTGATTCCAGACACTAGTATCAAAGTCAAGATCGACCAGTAAAAGTACTTTTTATACGGCCAATAAAAATCTTTTAATCTTTTAAATGTATCCAACCCCATCACCTTCCCCCTTCTAAAAATGAAAAGACAATATACATCATATAACAGAATAGTTAGAAAAAACTATATATTTGCTCATAATATTTACTAAAAACAAAATAAATAGTTCACTTTATTACCTTTCCTATAGTACGAAAAAAAGCCCCGATATATTCGAGGCTTTCCTTTAGCGCTTTCTTCTGAATGCGAAGAATGACACGATAGCAATCACAATCACTAAACCAATGGTTAATGGAGCAAAATAAGTTGGATTATTTGGTTTTTCTTTCTCTTCTTGATCAGTTAATGCCTTTTCATTGTTATCTTGTTTTTCTTGTTCATCATTATTTGGTGTACCCTCTTCTGTTGCTTCTTCTTGTTTAGGGCGATCTACTGAGAACGAGTAGTTCCCTTCGATCACATGACTATCAGCACCAATAATTTTATAAGCAACTGTATAGTTTCCATTTTCAAGTGGATTGGTAATCGCTCCAGTCATTTGATCATCTTCTACACTAATCTGAAGAGGAATCTCTTTGTCCCCATTTTGTAAGGTCATCGTACTTAACGACTCAATCTTCGTAGAAAATGTTAACACCACTGCTTCAAGATCTGTTGTAACCTTCTCACCTTCAGCAGGAGTAGAACTTTCGAGTTTTGAATGAGCAGACGCCGATAAAGGCAGTTGGAATACAATCGTAACCAATAGTACTAAGGGTAAAAGTAATTTATTCATATGCTGACTCCCTGTCACGTATTTTCTTTCTACTTTCATTAAAACAAAGAATATATGTTCTTCACAAGTATCCAGTCTTTACAAATCGTTGACACTTTCATGGTCAAACATACATTTACAGCCTATTTTGATGGAATCTGGGCTCATGCCCACTTCAATTATGAAAACAGGCATAGGATATATGGAATTAACAATTGCAAGAATTAAAGGAGGAAAAATCGATGGGTTATTCTTATGGCAATTCTTTCGCATTGGTAGTAGTGTTATTTATTCTATTGATTATTGTTGGGGCAGCTTGCTTCTGCTAATAATGAATAGTGTGAAGGAAAAAAGCCGGCCATGTGCCGGCTTTTTTCTTTTTGTACTTAATGCTGTTTTTTCTCAATGTAATTGAAAACATAAAAGGAAATAGCACAAAAAGAGAAAAAACTCAGCATTATTCTGCTGAGTCCTCTTCACTGTCTTTTTCTAAATTACCTGTAACTGCTGCAGCATTCTCACCGTATTCTTCTTTTAAGTTCCAATACGCTTCTAATGCACGTTGCCCGATGTATTTATTGATCTTCTGGTTTCCGTTCTGTGGTGTACCTTCTGGAACCACTACAGCAAACGCAATCTCAGGATTTTCAAATGGCGCGTAACCTACAAGCGTAAGATTATGCTTTTCCACAATGTTCCCCGTACGAGGATGTCTTATAATACGTTGAGCAGTCCCAGTTTTCCCTGCTGGATTATGGTATTTTGCCGGGTCATCAAAATAGCCTTTAGCAGTTCCTTTAGAACCATGCATAACTTGCCAGAATCCATCCTGAACGCGTTCAATGTATTTCTGTTCTACATCAATCTTGTTTAAAATTTCTGGTTCAAAACGTTTTAAGAGTTTACCATGACTCTTATCATCTGTTGCTGGTTCTCTAATCTCACGAACAAGATGTGGCTTAACGCGATATCCATCATTTGCAATGGTAGATACATATTGAACAAGCTGCATGGTTGTATACGTATCAAACTGACCGATACCTAAGTCATATAGAGTACCTGATTCTCCTTCAGGCGGTTTTCCCTCATATCCAATGGCTTCATTTGGAAAGTCAATTCCTGTTTTCACACCTAAACCATATTGATTAAAAGAATAACGGGCTTTTGCGTACGTTTGTGTCCAATGTTCAGGGCCAATCATGCGGTCCATAATGTTAAACATATAAACGTTGGACGACATCATTAAAGCTTGTAAGTCTGTTATTGGGCCCATAGTTCTCCAAGAAGACTTATTCATCTGGTTTTTAGTAAAGGGCTTATCTACAATAACTTCTCCCATACTTATCAGTCCTTGTTGAAGACCAGTTAATACGGTAGCTCCCTTTACTGTTGAACCCATCTCGTAGGCATCGAACAAAGCTCCATAAGAATCATTCGTAAATTCTCCGTCTTCGTACTTTTTCCCTGCGATTCCTTTTATTTCGCCAGTCTTAGGATTCATCATAACGATGTAAGCTGAGTCTAGAAGATCATTTCCTCCTAGTGGCTTAGCTCGTAATATTTCTTCTTCAAGAATCTTTTCTAAATGAAATTGCAGCTCCATATCCAAAGTTAAAACGATATCTTTCCCTCGCTGACCAGGAATCGTTTTAGGTTCACCGATCGTTGCACCTGTTTTTGGATTTGTCAGGTAAACGGATTTTTCTTTTGTGCCTCTTAATACATTTTCGTATTGATCTTCAAGACCACTGATTCCCACTTGATCACTTCGATCATATCCCATGCTCATAAAGTAATCTGTTTTTGATTTTGGAATCTGTTTAACTTGTCCAAAAATGGTAGAACCACCGTATGGATAGATTCTTTTTGAATCCGCCATGATATCTACCCCTGGAAGGTCACCAAGATTCTCTGAGATCACGGAAACTTCCTCGTTGTTCAAGTTGGTTTTGATTCGCTGTGCTGAATAGGCATAACCTGTATCCATTGCGCGTTTGTAAGCGAGAATCTTAATATCTTTATCAGTTAGACTATTGATTTCTTCTTCTGTAATCTTATTGACGAGTGCGATGTATTGATCTTTGTCACTTAATTTCTTTTCCTTCTTGCTAAGACGCTCTTCCATCATTTTTGTTACATCTTGTTTCGCGATGAAATAGTCTTTTTTATCGCGTTCTGTGATTTTTTTGATCTGATCTTCTGTAACCCCAAGGCGATCAGCTAGCCATTCTGCAATCCGCATCGTGTCTTTTGCTTTTGTATCTACTGTTTTCGTATATGTTAAAGAAAAGAAAGGTTCATTCCCTACGACCTCCCGGAAGTTGCTGTCTAACAGCTTTCCTCTTGGCGCTTCTTTCCTTGCGATAACTTCTTCAACTGCTTCAGACTCTAGTCGTTTTTCCTCTCCATTTACGATCTGGAGAACACCTAGCCTTAAGATAAGGACTGAGAAAAGAAAAAAGACGACCAAAAACAAGACATTTAAACGAAAGGGTACTTGCGACTTTTTTCTCTTTTTTTCCGGATCCGCTTTCGTTACCATCATTCCGCTCCTTTTGGAAATATTCCCGTTAATTTTACAATTATATTACAAAAGCATCTATCTATAGATTACTAGAAGTTGGTCACTATTCCAAGTCATTCGGTTAAAAAAAACCTTATCTTTTTTTGATAAGGTTTTCGTAAATTTATTGAACAGCTGCAGCTAACGATTTGGTTGGAACAGGACGGCCAAAATAGTAGCCTTGTGCAAGCTCAACACCGCATTTAAGTGCGATGTCTGCTTCTTCTTTTCTCTCAATTCCTTCAGCAAGTACGACAGCACCTATTTCTCTTGCAACCTCAACGATTTTTTGTATCATATCTTCCTTAGATGCGTCTTCATCACAGAAAGAAACGATTTTACGGTCAATCTTCACATAGTCTGGTTTCAACTCTTTTAGTACAGAAAGTGTTGAATGACCAGCACCCAAGTCATCTAATGCTACTTTCATTCCTTGCTCTTGGTAAGCTTGAAGGATACTTTTTAAGTGATCAATGTCTGCGATTTCTTCTGTCTCCACCACTTCAAAGACGAGATCGTTTGGGTCTACTCCTGCGTCAGCTGCTGCTTTAAATGTTGTAGCCAAACAATGCTTTGGGTCATAGATCGATGACGGAAGGAAATTAATGAATCGTTTCAAGCCTGGCGAAACGGCTCCAGCGCTGTTTCGAATAGAAGTCATCCTGGCATTTCCGTCCAACAGCGCCTGAAGACCTGCTCGTTCAGCAAACTGAAAAAGTTCATAAGGGTTGAATTCAAATCCTTCAATTGATGGACGAAGTAAGAACTCATATCCATAAATCTCTCCACTCCGTAAAAAAACAATAGGCTGAGAGTGTGTAGTGAAGAGCTGCTGTTGAATAATGTCATACAGATCGATATGCTTCATTCTTTCATAAAATTGCTGAAATGAAATCCAAGGTGTGAAGATGCTCATTTCTTCCAATGCAGAAGTAACTGAACAATAAAATGACCCAACAGCAATTTTGTTAAATGTTTCAAGTGACTTTTCCATAAAATCTTGCAGTTCTCTAAGATTCCTATATTTTGCTGATGCAACATTTCCAGAATGAATGCCTTCCAAACCATGCTCTTTAAATAAATTTATCAAACTTTCAACTAGTACAGGATGATCGGTACGGATATGAATAAAGCCACTCTCCGGAAAATCTCCTGTTGGACGACACTGTGAACATGACATAGAAATAACCTCCAAAAAAGAATTGCAAACTTTTGTAAAATTTGCTATTTTATATTTCTGCGCTAAAAAATGAAAATTTCATAAAGGGGGACTTATGGTTTATTGGATTCTTTTACAAAAGAGCTTTATGCGTAACATGCAATACAAGGTGGCGCATCTGATCAATAATGCAGCGAGTGCAATCTTCGGATTTGTTTTCATTGCCATATGGGTCGGTGTACTGCAAGGAAAAGAGAATGACAGTCCCTACACTGCCCTAGATATGACCTTTTACATTGCGGCTGTCCAATGCATCCTCTGGTTATCCGGTTTCTTAACGGCAGGACTCAATATACATAACGGGATAAGAAATGGTGCAATTTCTTTAGAACTCGCAAGACCAACAAATTTTTTTCTCTATGTTACCTCTCAAGAAGCTGGAAGATTAGTGTATAACTTGTTCTTTCGATCTCTTCCTATTGGGCTTGTTTTTTCCTTTACGGTAGGCTTTTATATTCCTCAACACATACTGACTTATTTTTTCTTATGTATTTCTATTCTTTTTGCCATGATCATTTCTATTAACCTGTTCTACCTAGTAGGAATCAGTGCATGCTGGACGACTGAGATCGATTGGGCACATTTTGTAAACTTTACCTTATTGGTTGGACTTGGAGGACAACTTGTACCTATCGATTTACTTCCAGCTCCCCTATCTTCTATCACACCCTATTTACCTTTTGCAGGAGCCATCTATTACCCTGTCATGATTTTCCTTGAGAAGATTTCAAGTGAAGTTATTCTTATCCAGTTGGTTTGGGTCGTGGTCTTAACATGCTTTAACCTATGGCTAACTGAGAAGGCACGCCATAAGTTAGAAATTCAAGGAGGATAAGTCATGAACCTTTATCTGAAACTATTATCAGGAAGTTTGCGTTCACGTATGCAGTATAAGATGAACTTTCTCGTATCCTCCTTATCATACGGTTTGATCATGGCGGTGGACTTTGTGCTGCTCGCAGCCATTCTGCAGCGTTTTGACGATGTAAAAGGCTGGAATCTTTATGAAGTGGGGCTTCTCTATGGAATCTCATCTGTTGCCATTACTCTGTACAGAGTATTCTGTGTAGAGGTACATAATTTTGAACGTTATATGGTCGAAGGTGAATTCGATAGTCTTCTAATTCGACCTGTCTCTCCGTTATCATTGCTTTTGACTAAAAACATAGACCTATCCCGAATAGGAGGAACGATACAAGGTATCCTGATCCTTGTTATTTCTATTATCGGTTTAAAACTTAATAACGTTGAATTATTTCTTTTGTTAATTTATTTACCTGTAACTATCATTTCTGGAGTACTTATTTGTTTTTCTCTAGGGTTGATCACAGCTACCATTGCCTTTTGGACACAGAGGATCAAAGATTTCCAAACCTTTACTCTATATGCTCCTTTTAATGCAGCAAACTATCCGATGAACATCTATCCCGGCTGGCTCAAAATCATTTTTTTCACAGTCATCCCAGTAGGATTCATGAACTATACACCTGTTCTGTTTTTATTAAATAAAGGTGGTGACCTTTGGAACCTAGCATTACCACCACTCGTTTCAATCGTTTTTCTTTTCATAGCGTTACGATTCTGGATGTTTGGAATCCGCCATTACCATAGTACAGGAAGTTGAGGAGGGCTATACATGATTCAAGCTCAGCAATTAAATAAACACTTTAAAATCTATGAAACAAAGAAAGGATTTATCGGGTCGTTTAGTTCTCTTCTTTCTACAAAGCATCGTGTGGTAAGAGCTGTAAATGATATTTCTTTTTCTATTGAAGAGGGTGAATTCGTAGGTTATATCGGGCCGAATGGAGCTGGAAAATCCACTACGATTAAAATGTTATCAGGCATTCTTCATCCGACTAGCGGTGAAATCACAGTGGGAGGATTAAGCCCGCAGAAAAAAAGAAAAGAAGTAGCCAAAAAGATCGGGATTGTATTCGGACAACGTACACAACTATGGTGGGATCTCCCGTTACGTGATTCTTTTGATATTTTAAAAGAAATGTATAAAGTACCTGACGAAAAATATCGCCAGTTTTTGAGGTTGTATGATGATATGCTTCAGATTGGAAAGTTTATGGACACGCCTGTTCGAAAACTATCTCTAGGGCAACGGATGCGCGGAGACCTTGCTGCAGCCATGATTCATGATCCTGACATCCTTTTCTTAGATGAACCTACGATCGGATTAGATGTTAATGCAAAAACAAGTATACGAGCCTTTTTAAAAGAATTGAACGAAAACGAGAAGAAGACCATCCTGTTAACCACACATGATATGGATGATATTGAACGGTTATGCAGCCGCGTGATCGTAATCAATCACGGACAAATGGTTTTAGATGGAACGCTGGAAGATTTACGAAAGAATATTGGATTGCCAAGCGTTATGGAAATTCAGTATCGTATAAAACCAAACACGACTGACATTCAATTAGAAGGAATTGAAAGAATGACATGGGAAGACGAAAAGTTAATTATCGATTATGATCGCTCTCTTCTATCTTCACCTCTATTACTTCAAAAAGTCACACAATGGGGAGAACCGATCGATATTCAGATGAAAGAACCAGATATTGAACAAGTTATTCAAAAGATATACTAAATGCAAAAAGCTTGCTATAGAGGTCTGTTTCGTGACTTCTATTGCAAGCTTTTCTTATTATATAGCATGACATGATACAGGTGAATCGATTGGTTTTAATTCGATAACCAACTTCTTAAGTTATCCAATTGGTTTAGTGCATCTACTCTTCCTTGTTCATACAAAACTCCGAGTCGTTTAGGATCGCGTTCAATTCTTTTTACTATCATCTTCTCCATGGGACGAAGGACAAATAAGTTTCCACTCTTCTCTTCTTTTTCTATAAAATCAAGCGTCTCATTATATTTGATGTAGCGTCCACGTAAACTTTCATCGAGACCTGTGTATTCAGGATAGAATTTTTTTGTTACCCACGTCATTTTAGGCTTTTTCTTGCGATATCCCTCGTTCTGAGTCAGGATTACGACTCCTTTTTGAACGCCATCTTTCAAAGCTTTATGAACCGGTATAGGATCCGCAATCCCGCCATCCATCATCTGACCTCCTGCAAGCTCGACTACTGGTGCGATGAAAGGAATGGATGATGATGCACGTAGAACATTTGAGATCTCCATCTCTTCGTAATCTTCTTTGTTCAAATAAACGGGTTGGCCTGTTCTTACGTCTGTTACAACGACTACAAATCTTTCTTTCGATTGTTTAAATGCAGCATAATCGAAGGGAACTAGGCGGTTCGGAAGTTCATCAAATATGAAGTCCATACCGAACAACCCCTTCTTCTTAAACAACCAATTCTTATATGAAATATATTCGGGATGTGAGCTATATTCTAGATTCACCGTGCGATTTCTTCCGTGCTGACGTGATAGATAGGAAACAGCATTACAAGCACCAGCTGATGCACCGATCACATACGGAAAATAAAGGTCGTTTTCCATAAAAACATCGAGTACTCCTGCTGTATAAACACCGCGCATTCCGCCACCTTCAAGAATAAGTCCAGAGTTCTCCAAATTTGGCACCACCTATTGTTAACTACATTTATTATTTATGCTTTTAATTATATGAATAAACGGCGCCTTAAATCCAGTAAAGTGATTTTTAAGTTAGAAATAGCTTATGTAATTTTAATGTTATATCTTGAGTATCTTCGGAAAGAAATCCTGATAACAACAATGGATACGAAAACTGCCTACATAAACAAACAGCACCTCTCAGAATTTCTTCTTTAGAGATGCCGCTACTATTCTTTATTGAAAATATTGAGCTAAACCTGCTGTAATACCAGTTGCGGCTTTTGTTTGAAATGAACTACTCTTAATCGTCATCTCATCGAACGGATTTGATAAAAAGCCAAGCTCTACCAGAACCGCTGGTTGTTTGTTCTCACGGAGAACGTGGAAGTTTCCATATCTTACATTTCCACCTTTCAATCCCGTATTTGCTCCAATCAACCCGGTGTTTACAGAGTTCGCCAATTTCAGGTCCTTTTGGCCGTAATAGAAGGTCAAAAGTCCCGTAGCTGCTCGATCTGAAGCTGAGTTGTAATGCAAACTAACAAAGGCATCTGCAAAATGATAATGACTGATCTCCACACGTTTATTTAGAGAAATATACGTATTACCACTTCGAGTAAAGATGACTTTAGCACCTGCATTACTAAGCTGTGTGGCTAATAATCTCGCACTCATCAACGTCATAGCCGCTTCTTGTGTACCCGTTGATTTTCCTGAAGCTCCTGGATCATTTCCACCATGACCTGGATCTATCACAATCCTTTTTCCTTTTAATCCCTTCAAGGATGGTTTAGGAGTTGAAGGATTGTTTGAGGATGATTGTTGAACAGCGACAAGCCATCCTGCCAACCAAGCACTTTTACCATTCGGCAGCTTAATTTGTACCCAGTCGTTCTTAGATTGAAGAAATGCGAATTCGTCCCCTTGATTTGCATGACCTACTATTAAGTAGGCAGTAGAAGGACCTTGCCTAATATTTACGCCATCTGACATGACGACAACTTTTTTGGCTATTGAAGAAGGTGGAGCAACAGGAGGTTTCGTTGCAGGCTTAGGATTCGTTACGATTGGAGTTCCTCCCGTTTGTATGGTTATATATTGACTAGATACCCAACCTTTTTTTCCATCCGAAGTTTGAATGTAAAGCCAGCTTCCTGACTCAGACATCACCTGTACCGAAGTACCATATTTAAGTGAACCAATGATTGGTGAAGATAGATTTCCGGATGATCGAAAATTTAAAAACGTTGCTGTTACTCTTCCCCACTTTCCGCTATTTACAGGTTGGGTTGCAGAAGGCTTAGAATTTGTCGGAGATGTACCTGATTGGTTCAATAGATAAGCACTGCTTACCCATCCTTTCATAGAGCCGTATGTAACTGAAGACCAATTACCCTCTTCTTTAACGATAGAAACGATGCTTCCATTTTTAATAGAACCCACTACTTTATACTGTGTTCCTGCACCTTCTCTAACATTAAGGGAAGTTGCTGTAACTTTTGCTAATTTCGTAGTTTTTGTTTCCTTTTGAGTTGGTGTAGAGGAACTCGTGGAATTATTTACCTTTATGTACGCTGAACTAACCCAAGCTTTTCCCCCGTTAAAAGATATGTTAGCCCATCCTTTTTTTATCTGGAACACAGTAACTTTCGAACCTTTTTTTAATGATCCGATCTGTTTTGACGATGAGGAAGGTTCTGTGCGAACATTCAAGCTTGTTGCATTCACTGTAGCGGTTTTAGATGCTGCCAAGGCAGTACTAAGTGGAAATCCCGCGATTAAAAGGACAACTATCAGAAAGAAGCACATTACCTTAACATTCGATCTCACACGTTTCATCTCCTATTAATTTTTCTTTACTAGCTGTACGTGTTATATCGTCATATTAAAGGCTTCCTTCACCTTTTTGACTGCGTTTTAAGAACAAAAAAATACACCCTAGCTGCAAACACTAGGGTGTTACTTATTAGATTAATCCAAAATGCTTAAGTCCATGATAGATGCCATCTTCATCAACTGATTTTGTTACAAAGTCAGCTGCGTCTTTTGCTTCTTGTAAACCATTGCCCATCGCGATTCCTGTTCCTGCTGCTGTAAGCATCTCGATATCATTTAACGCATCACCGAACGCGTATACGTTTTCGGGTTTCATGTTCATCTTTTTCATGAACGCCTGAATTCCTTTTGCTTTAGAACCACCCGTGGGCAAAATGTCTAATGCATTTTCATGCCAGCGAATAAAATCAAACGTACCTTTGTATCCATCTCGGTATACATGTTCATGCTGTTCCTGGCAAAATAATAAAACTTGATAAACTTCATTTTCCTTATAGAAACCAGGGTGGAAAACGGGATAACTTGGCATGAGATTAAACGTACAGTTCTTAATGATCTCATGATTATCAGCATTGCTTGTCGCTCTTTCATGATCAAGATAGACCAGAGGATGACCTGCCTTCTCTGCTTCTTCTTCAATTTTAAGAATTGCTTCTCTGGATAACGGTGTCTTATGAATCACTTCATCTTTAAAAACAACATAAGATCCGTTAAAGCTTACAAACGAATCAACCTCTAATTCCTCACGAATCGGTTCAAACATAAACGGACCTCGTCCAGTAGCGATTGCTACATGTACGCCATTCTTTTTCAACTGAGAAATACTCTCTTTCGTACTGTCAGGAATTTTTTTCTCATCATTTACTAGCGTTCCATCTATATCAAAAAATACTATTTTGTCATTCATTTCGCATCGTCTCCTGTTGAATGTTCTATCCTACAATAGTGGTACGATTCTGTATAAATGTCAAATCAGGCGTCTGTGTTACTTTCTTACGGATTGATTTACTTGGATTAATCCTTTTTCAGGCATTGACAATAAGAATACTGTCATAATAATGAGCATACCACCAGCAGTCTGGTAACTTCCAAACGCAGTACCAAGCCAAATAACCGACACTAGTGTAGCTACTAAAGGTTCAGCGCTTCCAAGTAAGCTCGTTTCTGTCGAGCTTATATACTTTAAAGAGTCTAAGTAAAGATAAAAAGGCAATAGTGTTCCGAATACTACAACAAATGACAGCATCCCAAAAAGTGCGAATGACCAATCAATCTCATTCGCCTGCCAAGGCTGAGTAAAAATGGAAACAGCAGCACCACCAAGCAACATAGCCCAGCCTACGATTGTAGCAGAAGCATATTGCTTCAGCAGTCTTACAGGATAAACCGTATATACCGCAACAGATATTCCTGACAGAACTCCCCAAAAAACAGCTTTCTCAGAAACGGTTATCTCTTGTAAACTTCCGTTTGTTAGTAATAAAAACGTTCCTGATAGAGCCATTAGAACGGCAATCCATTCTTTTCGTTTTGGCCATTTCAAAAATTTCAACGCAAAGTAAACCGTAATAAAGACAGGACCTAAAAACTGAAGCAGGGTTGCCGTTGGTGCATTTCCCGCTTCTATACTCAAAAAGAACGTGAGCTGTGCTCCAAGCATACCCGTTAAAGAAAATACCACTAAATCAAATCGGTCTTTTTTATTTCTCCAAACTTCAAATATATTGCGATGAAAAGAAATAAGAAATAACAGCAGCGCTCCAGCCATCACCATGCGGACAGAAACTAACCATGTGGCAGTCATTGCTGAATGTGAAAAGATCCATTCTGCAGCATTTCCTGAGAATCCCCAGAGTGAAGCTCCTGTTAATGCAAGTCCTATACCTTTCCACCGGGAATTTTCTTTTTGCTTTCCCATCATACACCCGCTTCCCCAATTACAATGTTCTTTATAAAGATTCACATTTTTACTCAATGCTTTTTCAATTACTCTTAAACGTGCATCCTTCATTCATTATAGAACGAATAAGTGAAAATCAAATACATTTTCTTTATTCTAATTTCTACAAAATTAGTTTGTTATTTAGGAATCAGCTAGAATTCAACAACTAGTTTAGTTTCAGGAGATGCCCTAACAATAGAAAGCACTGAGTGGTAAAAACCACTCAGTGCTTATCTAGAAAATAAAAATAGGGGGATGATGTATCATACGAAACTTACGGGTTTTGGTGTCGGTTAAAGCAAAAATATGCGAATACCTATTACATTCAACACCGAAGAAAAAACTTTTTCCATCATATGCATAAATTATCCAAATATATACAAACTAGTAATACAAGGAGGTGATACATATGGCACGTAACAATAACTCTAACGAATTAGTAGTAGCTGGAGCACAAGCAGCTTTGGATCAAATGAAGTATGAAATCGCTTCTGAGTTTGGTGTTCAACTAGGACCAGACACAACATCCCGTGCGAATGGATCTGTTGGTGGTGAAATCACTAAACGTCTTGTTCAAATGGCTGAACAACAGCTAGGTGGCGGATACCGACGCTAAACTGCAGTTAACATGAAAAAGTCATCCACAATATGCGGATGACTTTTATTTATTTATCTGACTTTATCTAGTTTCACTTGAATCAAGACTGGATCATGGTCACTTGCTCGACCGTGTTCTTCCATAAACTGCGAATTGATATGAACGATATCAACTTTTGTCTTTCTCGCCATATTGTTTGTTACTAAAATATGATCAAGAACTTGAGAGTTCCCTTGGTAAGAATATGTGTAGCGCTCTTTAAAAGGAACTTTGTCAATCATGTTCGTCAACTCATTGCCTTTTACTTTCTTGAGAGTTTTTGTAAACTCGAAATCATTGAAATCTCCTAGCAAGACTACCTTTGCATCCTTATCTTCACTCTTAACATTTTTAACAAACTGATTTACAATTCCCGCGATTTCTAAACGTTGCGCTTCACTTCCAAGGAAAGGAGGCTGATTTTTCCCAAACAGCGGCTGATCTCCGCCTTTTGAGTTAAAATGATTCGCAACCACAATTACGCTCTCACCTTTAAACATGAACTGTGCTGCGACTGGCTTACGGCTGTTTTCAAATGCTGGGTTTGTCGGATCAATACGCCCAGGATTTACAGTAAGCTTACCGTCCTTATAGCCTACCGCTTCTGTTGCTGTTCCTTTAGTTCCTTTTGCAAGTGAAACACGTTCAGGATTGTAGATGAATCCTACACGAATGTTACCACCAGGAATTCCGCCGTCTTGTCCATCAACTGGTGCGATATCTGTATACACATAGTGTGGACCACCTTGCGCCGTAATCTCAGCGATTAATCGATCAGCACTTGCTTTTGCATCTGTTGTACCATCATTCGTTGGACCGTTTCCATCTTGCATCTCAACAAGCCCTACGATATCTGGTGCGTTCAGGTTACGAACGATTGATTTTGCGATACGCGATACTTTTTCATCGCTCGTACTGTCACGCCCTTCTTCAAGTGCAGAAAAGTTCTCTACGTTAAAGCTCGCGATCGTTAACTCTTTATGTTTTTCGTGAATCTTTGTAACTTCCGGTTTTGTTCTTCCTTCAACAAACGTTGGAAGTTCTTCTCGGTCAGCTAACACTTTATAGTTACCAAATCCGTAGCTCACAACACCTGTAATAGAGCCTAAGAAGAAATCCCCTGTTTTTGCAACAAACGATTCGTCGTTCATATCGACAAAAATGCGTTCTGGGTTATAATCAAACTCCTTGATGTTTAGACCACCTGATGAGTTAAATTCTTTTTGCTTCCAAAAATCTGGCACTACAACAAGTTCTCCATATTTTTGAGGTGCAAGAACGCCAGGATTCTTAACTTCTACAAGCATTCCTTCTAAACTTTCATAAAAATCAATGCCGTCTTCTTTTGGATCAAACACTCCAAAGTTATCATTATCGATCACTTTTGTAGGCTGTTGAAGACCAAACAAACCGATAATCGTTGATTTTGGGAGTTTTTGTCCTTCTTGCAGTTTTGTGATGCGACTTCCATTGATCTCTGTAACAGCTAGATCTGTTTTCAGTTTATCTGAATATCCTTCAAGTACCCACTCTTTTACTAGCCCATCAACGGATACCAGATTTCCTTTTGCCTGACCGTGATCTTTTTGGTAGACTAAAATACCTTCAGATGTTCTATAGTCTTTATCCGGCTTTACGTCTTGCATATAAAAATTATTGTTATCAACAACTTTTGTTACAATTCCTTCTAAGCCTTCTACTGCCTTGTTTGCAACAGGAGATTGATGACTCGCTCCTTGAACATCATGGATACGAAGTCCAGATAGAGCAACTTGGTACTTGAACGCTGAAATGTTACTATTCTTTAAACCTTCTTTAACAGCAACCGCTTTAATGGTTACGTCTTCGTTCACTGTTATAGGAGATGTATAACGTGTGCTATCCGTAGTCGGATCTTGTCCATCTAAAGTGTAATAAATTTCCGCATCTGTTGTAGCGGTGGAAAGTACGATAGAAGTCCCTTTAGAAACAACTTGTCCCTCGACGGATGATTTCACTTCTTCGACTTGTGATTCAGATGGAGTACCATCAACAAATTGATATTTGTCTACATTTTTAAGTCCTGGCACACTAAAATACGCCTCAAGCGATCCTGATAGTTGAACTTTTTTCCCTAAATTCTCAGGATGATCGACCAGATTCAATTCACTTCTAAGAGAAGTATTAGGCAACTGAACAGTCAAAATCTTCGTTTTATCTGTTTCGCTTGGCGAATCGGCAAGAGCTAAGTTTGTATTCGCAGTAAATGGCCCTTCATGTGTGAATGAGATAGAAGACCCACTGCCTCCTTTAACAGTTCCTACGATATACCCCTCAACCTTTTGTATTGATTTATCCTGCTTAACTAATGCTTCGCTAACCGTTAGAACGTCAGCTGCAGAAGCTGTCTGTTGCAGTGGCAAAACCATGCTAAGCACCATTACTAGCATGATACTTATATTTGTAAGCCTTTTCGTCATTTTCATGAACATATCGTTCCACCTGCCTCACTAATAGTATGTAAAACATGTAAATCCATGAAAAATATAACACAATTCTGTCGATTCAATTGTTAGTTTTATATTAAAACAGTTAGAAAGACTTACAAAGAATTTACATTATAGGACTCTGGTATGATTTCTAGCAAAAGAAAAGACACTTTCATCTGATCAAATATTGATCAAGAGAAACTGTCAGTTTGTTCTATGAACGTTTAAATCTAGCGTAACTTGCTCAGCAATTAATTCAGGGTTGTTTTCTTGGAGTATTGAAAGAAGCTTGTCCTTTCCTGCTGAACTGTCCAGCCATCTTTCTCCCACATCCGGCTCTAACATTACTGGCATACGGTGATGATATTTTTCCATAGAAGAGTTGGACGCTTTCGTTAGAATAGAACACGTTATTCTTTCTTCTGACTGTCCATTGATTTCACCTTTCCACCTTGACCAAATGCCTGCAAATGCAAACGGCCTTTTATCTTTCAATGTAAATTGCAGCGGCTGCTTTTTCGTGCTGCCGTCCTCTAAAATCCATTCGTAGAAGCCGCTCGCAGGAATCAAGCATCTTTTTTGAAGAAAAGAGCCTTTAAAGCTAGGCTTTTCAGAAACGGTCTCGCTTCTGGCATTCATTAATTTATTTCCTATTTTCGGATCCTTCGCCCAACTTGGAACAAGTCCCCATTTCATATATCCAGCTCTATTTCCAGAGCTAGCTTTTATCACAGAAAGAACTTTTTGACTAGGAGCAATGTTGAAGCGTTGGTCATAATCAAACTCATTTACTAAGTTAAAGGCATCAATGATCACATCTTTTTCATAATAAAGCATATACCGTCCACACAAAATATATCACCTCGACTCAACTTATGGATAAGGACGTCAATCGTGCAAAAACTAAAACAGGAGGTGAACACGATTGAGAAATCCTGTTACTATTTATATGATTCTGCTATTTTGCATGTTCTCTTTACTCATTATCATTGATTGGTTCTTAGGAATAGCACCAGCAACGGTTATAAAAAAATCATTTATGTCTTTCTTTCACTATGTGGATAAAGTCGAATATTTCTTAGTCATTACTTTAATCCTTTTACCTTTTATGACATTTATTCTGTCGATGTGGATGGAGAAGAAGCAAAAGACTTAAGTTTCTTTCTTCTCAATAAGAATACAATAATGAACAGACTCGGTAAAACAACTTGAAACGGAATATGGATAAAATGTGGAACGATTCTTAAACCCTCTGTAATATGTTCTACATAATTTGCAGCTATAACAATAGATGACAAGATCAAAACGATACCAATCGGGCCAATGAGCTTTTTTTCTTCTTTTACTCCAAAGATGTCTTGTGTTGCTTTAACAGCCACATAAAATAAAACAGAGATCTTGAAGAACCCGCCAATAATAAGAGTGAACACTACTAATGCATCCAGCCTTTGAATAAATTCCCCTAAGTTAATCTTCGCAATGGCAGCAAGCAATGGGAAGTAGACATGAGTAGCAACATGCCCTCCTAAAATCGCAATGTCCATCGCGACCGTTATACTTAAGATCATACCACTCAGCATTATGGCAAATAGACCAACTGTAAGTGCTTTACCTTTCTTTGATGTTTTCAGATAAGGAAAAAGCATCGTAAAGACCACCATCTCTCCAAAAGGAAAAGTCGGGGTTACAGGGAATGCTGCTTTCAAGACTGGTAATAATCCTTGACCTAAGACGGGAAGAAGATAATTATATTTCATCAAGTCTGCTGATAAGACGAGAACAGCAAGAATGATTCCTAGTAAAACGACTAATGAAAAAATAATCTCCCCTGTTCTCACCAGAACTTCAAATCCTAATTTTAGTACATAAACAATCGTAGCAATCATTAGCGTATTTACGACAATAATAGGAGTTTGGACAAAAACAGCGGAAAGCAAAAGGCTTCCAAAGTCACGTAAAACTCGAGCAGCTAAGTACATGAAGTACATGAGATATAGAAAACCCAATAGCTTTCCTATAGATTTACCGAACAAAATCTGCACATATTGAGTTAAAGAAAGTTCGGGAAACTGTTTATAAAGGTAAAAGTAACCTAGAAAAAGAACCATACCGCACAGCATCCCTATTAGTATCGCGATCCATGCATCTCTGCCAGCGTCCATCCCTAGACCAACAAGGATCGCACTTCCAAGTTCAAATAAAACGATGATGATAAAGTATTGTTGGATATCGATCTTGATGGTCTTCATTATGGAGCCTCCCTCTTATTCTTTTCTTCAAATAGAAATGGTGAAGTTCGAATACCTGATCTTCTAATACGAGAATCGACATTCACTTTCACTTTTAGTTTTGGGAAGATTTCTTTGTAGTTTTGTTTGTAATCATTGCGCCATTTTCTTGGATTCTCGCGATACAACAATTCGCCAAATCCAAGAACATCGCTGTTAAAACCTTGTGATGCTGTAATCGTACTTTGAATTTCTTTTTCAATGACTTTATTTAACTTACCTTCTATATTAAGAATTTCAGAAGGTTTTTCTAAGTTCACTGCGCAGTTTGCTTCTGCAATATTCGCCTCAGGAAACACATCAAGTGTTATAGTCGGTATATTGTGCTTTGTATCTGCTGACAATTCAGTATTTGAACGAACAATTTCGATAGAATAACCGTTTTCATTACCCCTACAAGGAACTGTGATCGCTGAACTAAAAAGCTTTCCCTTTATCCACAGAACACCTCTCGCTTCAGGACCATCCAACCATCCCTGCAGCTTGCCATCTCTAAATACCCCCATACCTGATAACTGTACTCTTGCAGGGTCGCCTACTTCATAATTTTGTGCTGTCATTGCCAACTTTTTGTCACCATTAATCTTAATGCCATTGATTATCGGTTCTCCGCCTTCATCGATAATAGATTGAAGGACTTCATTAATATCCTGCTGCATATTTTCTCCCCAATTTTTCTCTGAGATCTTTAAAATTGTTGCTACTTCATCAGAAGTAACTTTATCGATGGCCGTAAACGTTCTTAATAATTTGGATGGTGTAGTATCTCTCGCTACTACAACCTGAATGGTCGAACGGACTTCAGGATCACGTGAGATCATATCGACTGCTTGATAGATACTGTCTTTTGCCATTTTTTCACTAAAAACCAGCATCCTCGCATGCGCAAAAAACAACCGTCTTGATGTTTGTTTACTTGCTTTTCTCGTCGCTTCCATCAAGTTTCTTCCTGTTGTCTCATAGACGGTAAAAACAGGCTGTTTCCCTCCACCAGCTCCGGTTATACCTGGTGCTACTTCTGTAGGATTGACCACTTGATAGGTTACAATCAGATTTCCTTTTTTATCCACATTAATTCCAATTCCCATTACAATTGAAAGCTCATCAAGTTCATTTTGATCCCAGCAACCTGTTAGAAAAAGAAGGCAAAGTGAAAGTGGAAGACAACTTTTTAAAAGTCTCAACGTGTTGTTTCCTCCTCACGTTTCTTCTTAACAGAATAAGGCTGTGTACGAGTTTGGTTTTGTTTCGAAAGCTTTTCGGGTCTTTTAAACAAATTGGTAATAGGAAATCGAAACAAACTATCCTTTAAATCCTGTGTCTGAATCGGTGCAAAAGGACTCAAATATGGATAACCAAAAGATCTTAGGCTTGTTAAATGTGCGATGATCACAATTAAAGCAAGTGTAAGTCCATAAAAGCCAAAAACAGATGAGATCAACATTAATGGAAACCGTAATAATCGTGCGGATGTGGCAACAGCGAACGACGGAATCGCAAAGCTGGCTACAGCTGTGATTCCTACAACGATGACCATGGCGGGAGAAACAAGTCCTGCTTGAACTGCTGCCTGTCCCAAAACAAGTGCTCCCACTATCGAAACAGCAACTCCTACGGCACGGGGCATCCTAATGCCTGCTTCTCGTAAAATTTCAAAAGTAATCTCCATTATTAACGCTTCTGCAATCGCTGGAAACGGAACTCCTTCACGTTGCGCAGCTATACCAAATAATAAAGTTGTAGGTATCATGGCTTGATGAAAAGTGGTGAGTGCAATATAAATGGATGGAGCGATCAAGGAAATAATAAAAACTGAAAATCTTAATAAGCGAAGAAATGTACTGATGTCATATCTCATATAATAGTCTTCTGATGATTGAAAGAATTGTATAAATTGTGCAGGGGCGATCAGTACAAATGGTGTTCCATTAATAATAATGCCCACACGGCCTTCAAGAAGATTTCCAATCACTACATCTGGTCGTTCTGTATTTAAAAATTGAGGAAACACCGTTACGGTCTCATCCTGGATGAACTCTTCAAGTTGACCGGATTCTAGCAGGCCATCTGTCTTCACTTCTTCTATTCTTTCTTTTATTTCCTTGACCAATAACGGATTTGCAATATTCTCTAGATAAACGATCGCAACGTCGGTATGGGTGACCTCTCCTATTTTATATTTTTCGATTCTAATATCTTTGGATCGGACCCTACGTCTGATTAACGAGATGTTCGTTTTGATCGACTCTGTGAATGAATCCTTAGGACCACGTATAACAACCTCTGATGAAGGCTCTTCTATCCCTCTAACTTTTCCGCCGGTCGTTCCAAGTTTTAGACCTTTTGTATTTCCTTCAACTAAAAGAACACTGAACCCTGCCAGAAGGGCTTCCACTAGTTCATCATCTGTTTCTACATCCAAAACCCTTCCTAATGCTAGTGCATTTTGTTTGATGTAATGTAAGGCATGGTCCACGGGTACTGGAGAAGATTGTTTATGTGATGACAATGACATCAAGGGTGATAGAATGAACTCATTTAAAATTTGAGGATCGTTCATTTCTTCCAAGAATAATAAGGTTGCCGTAACCTTTTGTTCTAACTCGAATTCAAATTCACGCACGATTAAATCCATGGGGTCACCTAAGAGTGTCTTTACCCGATCTACCATTACATGGAGAATGGGACTAAGTTCACCGACAACCTTTTTTGCCGTTTCTTGACTTTTAGGGGTTTCCATAGAAGTGGTCTTAGACCGAAGAGAAGAAGGATCATCATGCTTTGTATCGGCCAACATATCCGTTAACTTTTTATGAGTTCTAATGATTGGACGTTTTCTTCTATTTCGCATAACCATCCGCCTTTTTACCAAACTTTTCTTAGCATTTGCACAACACGCTTTGGTTATGTAATAAAAGTAACGACAGACGAATTCCTATCCCTTCCTCTTTAAACTTAAGTGCATCTGTTAAGTTTTATCGTTTGAAAAATAGGGGGACATTCATGTTTAACAGTTAACAAGCATTATGACTCTATCGTACACACAAAAAGCCCCTGATCGTTTTCTTAGAAAAAACGATCAGGGGCTCTAACAATTAACAGTATAATGCCAGGGTTCTGTATCCCTGGCTGGAAAAAGGTAACTTAATTATAGCATCTAATTTTCAAAATGCGAATCTTATGAACTGCAAAATGCTAAAAATATATCTTTATGCTCACATAGGATCCCAAGGTTTTTTTACTCCGAACTCTTTGGCCAATTTTTTGCTTTCTTCTCTGCGTTTTTTCCTCGCGATCGCTCGTTCTGGCGCATGCTCGTGCAGCCATTTTTCTTCTTCTGTTTCAGGTATGACTTTTGGCACTGGGGTCGGTTTCCCCTCTTCGTCTAACGCGACAAATGTTAGAAAGGAAACAGCGCAAACTTTTCGTTCTCCAGACAATAAATTTTCTGAGATTACTTTTACGAAGACTTCCATTGATGTTGTTTTCGTCCATGTCACGAATGATTCCAAACAAACAGAATGACCTTCTTTTATCGGCTGTAAAAAATCAACAGAATCTGTTGAAGCCGTGACTACATTCTTTCGCGCATGTCGAATAGCTGATATAGCAGCAACATCATCGATATACGCCATCAATTTCCCTCCAAATAGCGTACCATGATTATTGGTATCAGGCGGTAGTACAACAGAGGATTTAACCGTCCGAGATTCGCGAACAAACTTTTCTTCCATGATCAAAACTCCTATTCTTGTCTCTTCATCACTAGTATATGTCGAATGGCCAAAAATTAATGAAAAGACCTCTGCTTAAACGTATAAGCAATGAGGTCTTCATTAAAGCATTTTTTATTATTTTTTCACGACTGCATGTCCACCAAATTCGTTACGAAGTGCTGCAACGACTTTACCGTGGAACGTGTCGTCTTCTAATGAACGGAAACGCATGAACTGTGACAATGCAATTACTGGAGCTGATGCTTGGTAGTCAAGAGCAGCTTCAACTGTCCAAATTCCTTCACCTGAAGAATTCATCACTCCGCGGATGTCTTCAAGTTTCGGTTGTTTGCTGAACGCGTTCTCCATAAGTTCGATCAGCCAGCTACGAATAACTGATCCATTGTTCCATACTCTTGAAACTGCTTCATAGTCGTAATCGAAATCACTTTTATCTAAGATTTCAAAACCTTCTCCGATTGCTTGCATCATACCGTACTCAATTCCGTTATGAACCATCTTCAAGAAATGACCAGAACCTGCACGCCCTGTAATCATGAATCCTTTTTCTACACAGATTTTTTCGTATAGAGGAGCAAGGTAGTTAACTGCATCGTCATCTCCACCCATCATTGCGCAAAGACCATAACGAGCGCCATCAGTTCCTCCACTCGTACCAACGTCTACAAGATGAATGCCTGCAGCTTTTAATTCTTCATAGCGGCGAAGAGTGTGCTTGTACATGGAGTTACCAGCGTCAACGATGATATCGCCCTCTGTTAAATGTGGCTTCAGTTGTTCGATTACTTGGTCAACAATCTCTCCAGCTGGAACTAGAAGAATAACCGCTTTTCTTCCTGTGAAAGAATTAGCAAGTTCTTCGATCGAGTCAACACCCTTAACACCTTCTGCCGAGATCTCTTTCACTGTATCCTTGTTAACATCTGTAGCGAAAACCGTATTTCCTTTATCATTCATGTTCAGTGCCATATTGAAGCCCATTTTTCCAAGGCCGATTAAACCGATTTCCATTGTACATATCACTCCAATTTATGTATTTATGTCTGTTTTGTATTATTCCACAAAATAAAGGTGATTAACCTCTACTTGCAACACTGTCTATTAGAGTATCTAAAAATGAGGAAAAAAACAATTATTTCAGTTCTTTTTGTATGAAATATCAGAGAAAAAATTTAAAAATCATAAACATTTGTCCTTACCATTCTCATTTTTCCACATAATCTATAGAATCTCGATTGTAGGAGGACCTTCTATGAAAAAAATTGTTATGCTAGCTCTGATCGGCCTCATGGCTCAACTCATCGACGGCTCTCTTGGCATGGCATATGGCGTTACTTCTACGACTCTTTTGTTAGTTGTTGGTTTCTCACCGGCTTTAGCTTCTGCTTCTGTTCACTTATCAGAAGTTGTGACATCTGCTGTTTCAGGCTACTCACATCTTAAATTCGGAAACGTCGATATGAAAACGGTGAAAAAGCTTGTCATTCCCGGGGCAATCGGCGCATTCTTAGGTGCTGCATTTTTAAGTTATATTCCTTCGACGTTTATAAAACCTTACATCTCTTTATTTTTATTAGGACTTGGCTTTTATGTTTTGTTCCGTTTTTTACTGATAAAAGTGAATATGAATATAGAAACTGATTCTATAGAGAGCAACGCTAAGCGAAGGATGTATCAGCCACTAGGACTCATCGCTGGGTTCATGGATGCAACAGGTGGCGGAGGATGGGGACCCATTACCACGCCTATTCTGCTCACACAGAAAAATCTTACACCCAGTAAAGCAATCGGTTCTGTAAACTTCAGTGAATTTGCTGTATCTTTATCCGCCTCTATCGGTTTCTTTTTGTTTATTGGTTGGGAAACTTTGCTTTGGCAGGTCGTTGTCGCGATGATGCTAGGCGGGATCATTGCAGCTCCTTTTGCAGCATGGCTCGTGCAAAAGCTTAAACCCGCGTTATTAGGAGTCCTGGCCGGAGGCTTAATCATCATAACAAACTTAAGAACAATTCTGAACGAATTTTATTCTGTAGATTTGTTTACAGAAATGGCAGCTTTGGTACCCCTTCTTATTCTATGGAGTGTTTTAATCGTCTTTGCCGTCCGAAAGAGAGCTTAAGAAAAGCAGTCCAGTATAGATCATAATAAAACAGCCCAAATGTCCATCTCGGATGGACATTCGGGCTGTTTGTAATTGTATGGGGTCAGACCCCTATTCTTCAAACCAAAGGAGGCCGAGGGTGCCTGCCCCGACGTGTACGCCGATCGCCGGGCTCAGCTGCCCTAGATTGAATGTAATATGAGGATACTTCTCTTTTAAGAGGTGAAGCCAGTCCTCTGCTTTTTGTGAAGACCCGCTGTATACAACACTCACACCGTATGCACCTTTATTTTGTGCCGCTTCCTCAAATAAAGCAAGAACGCGGGACTCTGCCTTTTTTAGAGTTCTAATCTTTTCGAACGGTACGAGAGAACCATCATCAAAGGTAAGAATCGGTTTGATCTGCAGAAGATTACCGACTAGGAAGCTTGCGCCAGATAATCTACCACCTTTTCTTAATTGTTCAAGACTCCCGATACACACATATCCTTTTACATGATCTGCCGTTTCACGAAGCATCTCAGCTATATCTTCCGCTTCTAGGCCTTCCTCTTCAAGCTTCTTCCCTTTTAACAAAAGTTGTTTCATGGATTCAGATAAAATTTTTGAATCCACAATATGTACAGGAAAATCGGCCATCTCCGCACCAAGTCTTGAACCGTTTATTGTGCCGCTAAATTTTTCAGAAACATGTATGGCAATTCCACAATCATAGTTATGTTTTAGAACTTCATAAAAGTCAGAGAACTCTCCGACTGTTGGCTGACTCGTTTTTGGAAGCTCAGAAACATTCTCAAGTTTTTCATAAAATTCATCCGGGGTAATATCTATACCATCTTTATAAATTTTATCTTCCATTATGACAGATACAGGAATAATATGAATACCAAGTTCCTTTGCTTCTTCCTGTGTGATGCAGCTAGTACTATCTGTAATCCAAGCAATACGTGCCATATTGCACATCCCCCTTTATCTCTCTATTTTTTATTAGATAATAATGAGGGAATTCCTCTATTATCAGAAAAATATATTTTATTTCTAAATTAAACCTATATTTCAATAGTTTAAATACTAGCACAGAGATACACATTGAAAACTAGATACTTTATACTACTCTTTAATGGAACTTATCGGAAATTTATATTAAAATAGGAGTAATGTAAGCTAAGGAGGCAGTACTGTGAAAGTGGTGACAGATAGTAGAAATGTATTAATGGAAGTAGAGCGTATAGAGAAAGCGTTTAATGAAATCATGGACGTGATAAAGCCTGAGATTTGGGAAGAAGAAGAGATTACTTCTACTCAATTCCAAATATTAAAGACTTTATCATCTCGTGAGAAATGGACGGTTTCTGAAATTGCTGACGCTATGAAAGTACGTGCCAGTGCTACTACCGTTATCATTGACCGACTTGTTAAAAGAGGACTTGTAGATCGTTATCGGTCTGACCTCGATCGAAGAATTGTATACGTGCAATTAAATGAAACCGGTTTAGTAGCATTTCATGCAATTCAAGAAAAAAGAAACGGTGTACTGATTAAGTACATGTCACAGCTCACTGATAAACAGCTTGCGGATATGGTTCAATGTATTGAACACCTTTCTTCAATAGTAAAGAACTGATTCTAAAAAACTTCTTATAACAATGACCGCAGATTAGTTTTCCTATCTTTCATACTACGAAATCAACACGTTATCCTATGGAATAACGTGTTTTAAATTTTTTCTTACTTTATTTGGATAAACCCTAACATTTTATCACATTTGTACGATATAACATACAAAGACTAGTACAAAAGTTTTAATACATGAATATGTCAATTAGGGGTCTAACATGTCAAAGATAAAAAGACTGGAACGGCTACTGCTTTCCATAAACTCAAAAAAGCATTTTACCTTAAAAGAATTAGCTGATGAGTTCGGAGTATCGACTCGAACCATTCAACGAGATTTACTAAACCTTATTGAAATGGGCCTTCCCATCGTTTCTGAATTCGGACCACATGGCGGATATCGAATCGAAAATGACCGAATCCTGCCTCCTATCGGATTTACTGAAATGGAAGCTTCCTCTGTTCTTTTTAGTTTACAAACATTCACTGAAACGAGCTTTCCTTTTCAGACTCAAAGTAAATCCATTGTAAATAAACTTCAGCAATTCATGCCAGAAGATGCAAAAGATAATTGGACGCAGATTCAAAAACGACTTTTTGTTCAGTTTCCAATGCCTACGAAGAACCAAATCGCACCAATCATCCTTGAAGCTTCAATCAAGCAAAAGATTGTTACGATTCTTTATACGATGAATGAGCAACAATTGTATAGCAACATTCAATTAATCGGCCTTTTTAGCGAAAATGGCGAATGGTACTGTCCCGCATATTGTTATTCGCTCATGGATTATCATATTTTTAAACTATCAGATATTAAACACGCTGTGATTAACTATGAACCGATAGAAGTGAAAGATTTTACTGATTTGACTATTCAAAATTGGGCATCTCAAATCTCACCAAGAAACTATGTTAGACTTGAAGCGGAAATTTCACAAGATGGATTGAACTATTGTCAGTCTCATCCTTTTCTACGGCAATTCATAAGAACGAAAGAGAATGGTATATATCGTTTGTCAGGAGATATTTTGGCAACTTATGTTGATAGAGTCGCCGAGTATTTATGGACATTAAAAACAAACATCTCGATACAATCTCCCAAAGAAATCAAAGAGATTCATGCATCTTGGGCGAAGGATATTTCTGCTCAATATGAAGTTATTTTAAATATGTAATCAAATTGATACATATTTTTCCTCTTTTAGGCGTATACTATAAGTAGAACAGAAAAGGGGGATATCTATGGCTTTTTTTTCAAAACAACCTGCAGAGCCGATTCCAGACGTAGAAACGAAGGTTTGGGCATGTACGAGTGATGGATGCTCTTGCTGGATGCGCGCTGACTATTCTTTGCAAAAAGAACCGCAATGCCCCATTTGCAAATCTGCAATGAATGAAGAAGTTCGTATGCTTCCAGAATTAAAAAGTTAATGAAATAAATAGAAATCGGCCGGGTGCTATTTGCCCGGCTTTTTCTATGCTCCAAAATAGCTTCAGCGGTGTCATCTTCTGTCCCCTTATTTCTCCTCCCAAAATAGTAGTTTATATCACAAGTTACCCTGGCACTTTATACTTCATGTTTATCATTTATACGTTCCGGGTAGGGTTTTATACAGACTAAAAGGAGGATTTAATACTATGCCTAACTATACAAATACACCAACGACTACTGCGGAACCGGTTTTCACACATTCCGATTTCCAAACTCGCGATACTGCTGATACTAATGTTAGCAAGAAAGGTAATGCCTCTGGTTTTGCTACAGGTTTAGTAGTGGGAGGTCTTGTAGGAGCTGCAGCAGCTCTGTTATATGCACCTAAAAATGGAAATGAGTTTAGAAATGATCTTCGCGATTCTTCAATTAAGTTAAAAGAACGCACACAACAGATGAAAGATGAAACCATGTTAAAAGCAAAACTTGGAACGATGGATGCTAAAGATACGGTCGCATCTATAAAAGAAAAATCTGGGAACCTTTCACTATCTGCTCGTCAAAAGTTACAAGAAGCAAAGAATACGGCGAGTGAGGTAAAGAGTGAAACCAAATCAGCGATTGATGAAGCAAAACAAGAGGCTGAAAAAGATAATTATCAAACCAACTCTAACACGCAAACTAAAGCTGTTGTAACACCTCGTACTCTTTCTTCAACAGATACACAACAAAAAACAGGTACAGATTCTTCTTACGAGAAAAAGCAAAGTGATGTAAACAATACTTCACTTTGATCAGATGAAGAAAAAAAGCCGAGACTTCACGTCCGGCTTTTTTTCTTTGGTTATTTTAATAAACGTAATCCATTTAAAATGACTAAGATTGTACTTCCTTCATGTCCGATCACGCCATATGGCAAAGTGAGAAACTGTAAGTAATTAGCACTTAACAAAAAGAGAATAATGCTTATGGAAAAAATAATATTTTGTTTAATGATCTTTGAAAGTCTTTCAGACAGCTGCATCGCATAAATCAGCTTACTCAGATCATTTTTTACGAGTACGACATCCGCGGTTTCTATAGCAGCATCGCTTCCCATACCCATCGCAACACCTACATCCGCTATAGCAAGTGCTGGCGCATCGTTCACACCATCTCCGATCATCGCAACAACCGCATCTTTTTCTCTCCATTTTTTCACGGTGTTCACCTTATCTTCAGGCAAACATGAATAACCAATTTCATCGACCTTTGCGATTTTTCCAATTATCTCTGCTCCGCGTTTAGAGTCTCCCGTTAGCATAATCGTTAAAATTTGTTTTTCTTGTAGATCTTTGATCGCTTGAATAGTTTCTGTCCTTACTGAATCACCTAAAAGAAAATAGGCTGTGAGCTGATCATTAGCTGTTACATACACAATTGTGTGACCGGCATCTTCTCCTGCCTCTTCTACTCTCATCAACAGCTCGCACTCTTGCTTTTCTGTTATATCAGTCCACTCACGATTCCCTATTTTCCATACGGTATCTTGAATGTGTGCTTTCACACCCATTCCAGGCACATCTTCAAACGCATTCATTTCTACAGGTTTTTTTTCTTGGTAACTTTTAAGATGTTCATTAATCGCTTTTGCAAGCGGATGTATGCTATTTATTTCAATTCCATAGATGATCGAAATCACCTCATCTTTATCCCAAGAAGATTGGAGAAATTCAACGTGTTTTACACTTGGACGGCCTTTTGTTAAAGTACCAGTCTTGTCAAAAGCAATTACGTTTACTAGACTCAACTTCTCTAAAAATACACCACTCTTAAAGAGAATGCCGTTCTTAGCTGCGTTAGATAAAGAAGCGAGTAGTGCCGGCATTGTCGAAGCCACTAATGCACAGGGAGAAGCCACAACTAATAGAACACAAGCACGGTATAAAGATTCTGAATAACTCCAAATCCCTATCGAACCAGGCACTAAAAAGGTTAATGCAGCAGCCAGTAATACAAAAAGAACATATTTTGTTTCAAACTCTTCTATTTTTCTTTGAACAGGTGGAGCATCATTTTGTGCGTTATTTACTAGGTCTATCATTCTTTGGAATACTGAGTCTTTCATGTGTTTTGTAACAGAAATCTCTAACAATCCAGACTGGTTCAACGTTCCTGCTAATACTTCCGATGAGGCATGGACTTCTCGAGCGAGAGGCTCTCCTGTTAATGCAGATTCATTAATATAAGAGTTTCCTTTTACAATTACACCGTCTGCAGGTACCCTCTCTCCTGGTTTAACTTTTATTAAATTTCCAGGTTCTAAAGATGAAGCTTCTACTCTCAGTTCCTTATCCTCCAATAAAAGCCAGGCTTCTTCCGGCTGCAAAGATATTAACGCTTTGATTTCTTTATTGCTTTTTTGTAAGGTATACATCTCTAAAGCACCCGAATAAGCAAAGATTAGAATCAATACAGCTCCCTCTCCCCAATAGCCGATCGCTGCTGATCCAATTGCGGCAAACATCATTAGAAGTTCAACGTTCAATTGTCTGTCTCTTATGCTTTCCTGAATGCCTTCAACTGCTTTTGCATACCCTCCTACGATAAAAGCTAACAAATAAAAGAGAACATAATAAGGAGAATCTGAATATTTTTCTATCATCCAAGCCATTAGTATGAAGATACCAGACGTTGTTGCCATCAACAGTTGTGTACGTGCAGAGAGTTCCAAAGGACTTCCCTCCTACTTATTTGATAATAACTATCATCCTCAAGTACCCTTAAAAAGCAGAAATGCTGCCGTCTTTTACGACAGCAGCCTGAAAACTATCCAATATTCGGTTCCTAGCACTAACATTGTATGTGGATTTACCATTTTTGTGACTCGTTATTATTTATATTATACATGTTGAACCGAATATTTAGAATATTCATAACGGAAGATTTCTTTTTTTGAAAGCAACCACACTAAACACAAATAAGAGTAATGTTAAAATACCTAGTGCACAGCCAATCCAGAGTGCATCCGTTTCATTTTTGATTATCTTGATTGGGTCATACCATTTAAAGATCGAAAAGTTTAATAGCCATTCTGTTTTCTCGCTTAACTTTCCAGCCATGTTCAACATATAAAACAAAAGCGTGATGCCTGCAGAGATCCCGAGCGCTTTCTTCTCATCATTATTTACAGAGGAGATAAAGAAGCAATAACCAGCAATCGACGAGAAAACAAGGAAAGTGAGTAGGTTCAATGTAATAAACGAAGCAACATCTAATTGGTATCCATCGATCAGCCACTTACTTGCTGCAATACCACTAAGCGTTGTAAAACCTATGATCAATGCCAGTCCAGAAAGCAAGACTGATGCTTGCGTGACTGCCACTTTTATTCTTGAATTAGGTGTGGCAAGCAAGTAGGCCATAGAACCTTGATCGACCAGCCTTGCCATCACTCGTGTCGAAGTCAAAATGACATAAACCATCAATATGATCAGAAACAACATCCCATAAAACTCACCAGCTATATAGTCTGACAAGGAATTTATGCCATTCTCCATACCGATCAGCTTCCGCATACCTTCTGGCAGTGCAGCAATCATATCGTTGAATCCTTTCATATCAGCAATAGAGGGATATATCCAGATGATCAGTACAATATAAGCGACAGCACCGTATATGAATCCCCCTAACAGCTTCCCGTGACTCTTCATCATCGCAAGATATAAAGGCAAGCTCACTTCCCCACTTCCCTTCTGTCATAATAATGCATGAAGATATCTTCTAAATCCTGTGGCCGTGTATCGATATGCTGAACTTCACAATGACTTAACAACTGAACAAATTCCTGATCGTTCCCTTGTACCGTAACATGAACGCTTCTAGTGCCTTTCACTTCTGTAATGAGCGATGATTGCAGGATGTGTTCCATGTCATTCTCAGACTTTACCTTCACTTCAAATATTCGTCGCTGTACTCTTCTTAACAGATGCATATCTTCTAAAGCCACTAATTTTCCATCTTTTATGATTCCAGCCGAATCACACGTTCGCTCAATCTCTTGAAAACTGTGTGATGACATGAGTATGGTTTTGTTTTTTTGTTTTTCTTCCAAGATAAGATCAATAAAGACACGTTGCATGAGTGGGTCTAGCCCAGATGTAGGTTCGTCTAAGATAAGGACTTGAGGATTATGCATAAACGCTGCGATGATACCCACTTTTTGTTTCATTCCTTTTGACATCTTTCTTATCGGTGAGTTTACGTCTAGTTGAAATCGTTCTATTAATGCGTCTCTGCGTTTTGTGCACTCTTGCTTTCGCATCTTTTGAACGAGGGACAAAAAGCCAAGCCCTGTCATTCCTTCTAAAAAAACAATCTCTCCGGGCAAGTATCCTGTTTTCTCTTGAATACGTGCAGCGTTTTTCCAGCAGTTCATTCCATCGATTGAAGAATAGCCACTATCTGGTTTCATAAAGCCCATTAAGTGACGAATGGTTGTTGATTTACCAGCTCCATTCGGACCAATATATCCAAACACCTCGCCCTTGCTTACTTCGAAATTCAGATCGAACAATCCTTTTTCTTTCGTAAACCGCTTTGATAGTCCCTTTACCTGAATCATCCACACACCCACCTTTTTGAAATATTGAACAATGTATATTTCAAAATAATCATAAATCTTTTCCTCTCACTAAGCAACACTTTTTGAAATATGTTATTTGTTATTTTTCAAAATGTGTTTTATCCTAGTAAAGAGGTGAAGAGTTTTGAACGGATACGAACGTCGAAAAGAACAAAAGAAGAAGGATATTAAGAAAGCTGCTTTCTCCTTGTTTCAGAAACAAGGCATCAAAGAGATTAAAATAGAAGATCTAGCAAAAAATGCAGGTGTATCTCAAGTAACCATCTATAATCATTTTGGAAGTAAAGAAGCTTTGTTTCGGGAAGTGATTAAAGAGTTCGTCGCAGATGAGTACAAATTTCATAAAGAGCTGTTTCTTAAGGATCTTTCTTTTAAAGAAAAAATGACTGCAAGCATACTTCATAAAACGAATAACGTACTGAACATTCATCCTGAAGTTATTGAAGAGATGATGTTAAACGATGAAGAGTTAAAATTATTTTTAGCTGACTTTCAAGCTAAATTTGCCATTCCATTACTTGTTGACCTGATTAAGAATGCTCAAAACAATGGTGAGATCAATCCAGATCTTTCTATGGAATCCATTATGGTATACATCCAGCTTTTTAATAACAATATGCTCATCTCCATGATTACAGGCGAGAATGGAAAAAAACTCGCAACAGATATCTTTCAAATGTTTTTCTATGGGCTTTCACTGCCCAGAGATTAAATAGTTGGTTTAGGGAATGATAAGAAATGGAATGTAAAATTTTCGTATGAATTCTATTTCTTTGTAAATGCCATATTTGCAAAACATAAAAAGAAAGCTTAACTTTGTAAAGCTTTTGTAAATTATTGATTACAATTCATTCTTTTTCGACAAAAACTCTTATTTTTTTGTATAATGTGTTGGGTGGTTAAAAAAAGAAAAAAAGACTACCACAAAAAACGTAAAAGAAAAAGGATAAAAGACATTTCTTTTGGAGGGTACTATGTTTACAAAGAAAAAGGATAAGTTCATGGTCATGCTAACGGATATTGCCAGCAATTTGAAGGACTCTGCAGGTTATTTCCACGATTTCAAAATTAACAACGAAAATGATCTTCGCGAATTTGCAGACCATTTAAAAGAACTTGAATCAAAAGGTGATTCTTATGTTCATACCGTTATCATGGAACTGAACAAAGTATTTATTACACCTATTGAAAGAGAAGACATCTTATCACTTGCTATGAGCATGGATGATATTTTAGACGGCATCGAGCAATCTTCTGCTTTGTTTGACATTTACGCAATCACAAACCCAGATCAATACATGGTTAAATTTGTAGAATACATTAAGTTAAGTGCTGAAGAAATCCTTCTTACTGTTAACTTGTTATCAGAAAAAAAACTTCTTGATATGCGTGAGCATGCTATCAAAATTAAAGATTATGAATCAAAATGTGACGATCTTTACCGTGAAGCACAACGCGAATTATTTGCATCTCAAACAGATCCGATCAAAGTTATTAAGTATAAAGAGATGTACGAAGTGCTTGAAGGCATTGCCGACAGCTGCCAGAACGTTGCGAACACATTAGAATCTATCATCATGAAAAACGCGTAACGGGTGGCTGGTATGGATACGGTATTACTCATTACAATTCTTGTTGTAATCGGTGCGCTTGCATTTGATTTTATTAATGGATTTCACGATACAGCGAACGCGATTGCAACATCTGTTTCAACAAAAGCCTTAACACCTAGAAGAGCAATTATTTTAGCTGCAGTCATGAACTTTGTCGGAGCCATGACATTCACTGGTGTTGCAAAAACGATTACTAAAGACATCGTTGACCCATTTACGCTTCCTAACGGGTCAGTTGTTATTCTTGCTGCTCTTGTTGCGGCTATCACTTGGAATTTGATTACTTGGTATTATGGTATTCCTAGTTCATCTTCACATGCTATTATCGGTTCTATCGCTGGTGCTGCGATTGCAGCTGCTGGTTTTGAAGCACTTCACTATTCTGGCTTTCTAAAAATTATTTATGGTTTGCTTCTTTCTCCGATCCTAGCATTTATCGTTGGTTTTATATTTTATAACGTTATTAAGATGGTGTTTAAGAATACGAATTTAACGAAAACAAATAACGGTTTTCGTAAAGTACAGGTAGCTACAGCCGCTCTTCAAGCTTATTCACACGGTACGAATGATGCGCAAAAAGCGATGGGTATCATCACGATGGCATTAATCGCGAACGGCTACACAGATAGCACAGACATTCAGTTATGGGTACAGATATCCTGTGCACTCGCTATGGGTCTTGGTACATCTGTAGGTGGTTGGAAAATCATCAAAACAGTTGGCGGAAAGATCATGAAAATTCGCCCTGTTAATGGGGTATCTGCTGATTTAACGGGAGCTTCTGTTATCTTTGGTGCATCTTTCTTAGGTATTCCTGTAAGTACAACGCACGTGATCACTTCTTCTATCTTAGGGGTTGGTGCGTCTCACCGATTAAAAGGGGTTAAATGGGGAACGGCTAAGACGATGATCATTACTTGGTTCATCACACTTCCGATTTCTGCAACATTAGCAGCTCTGTCTTACCTTGTATTAAACTTAATCTTTTAGTTACAGCTAAGCCTTCCGTTATTAGTTAGCGGAAGGCTTTTTTTGGTTTACTATTAGCCAGTGATCCGGGTGAGTTAACCTATCAGGAAGCTTTGTATCAGCATTTCCTTTTGCCGAATTCACTTGGGCTTGCGTTAAAAATATACTTCCCCTTAAGTCCGCACCACATAGATCAGCATCACGAAGATCCGCGCCTATTAAATCTGCTTTTCTTAAGTCCGCTTTTCTTAAGTCTGCTGCTATGAGAAGAGCTCCACGTAAATTTGCACCACGCAGGTCTGCCTTTTGAAGTTTGGCACCAATAAAATCGCTCGCCTTACCTTTTATTTGATATTTTTTTTGTGAAAACTCAGCTCTTACTAATTGGCTAGTATGAATCAGCAACTCGTTTATCTTCATCCGAATGTTGGATACGTTAATCTGTTTAATCTCTGTTACTCCAAGTAGCGTTAGTTTTTCTATTTCACCTATAGCCATTTCTAATTTATGAAGGATCATTTTTGTTTCGTCGAGGTTAACGGCCTCAGATAGGTAATACACAATTTCTTGAAGTTGTTGCATGATTGGAAAAACATCAAACATCTCTTGCGCTAGCTCTGGATTAGTCTCCCAATCCATTCCTGAAAAAGTGTTTTGTGATACTTTTTGTCCTGCTCCAAAGCATTCATAAACCGTACAACCTTTAAACCCTTTATCTCTTAACTGTTGATGTATACCACAACGAAAATCTTCTTGTAAGTTCCTACAAGGCGTGCCGCTGTCTTTATCAAAAGCAAAATCTGCAGATTTTGCGTAGGGTAGCGCGACACAGCAAAGTCCAAAACAACGAGAACAGTCAGCTTGTAATGAAGAATTCATCTGTACACTTCCTTTATCCACCAGACATTGTTCATTCTTGTTGCATTAAGAGTAACATTTACAAAATGATTTGAGGATAGAAAACTTCCCTTTTTTTCCACAAAAAAATCTCTAACTCAAAATTGATGAGTTAGAGATAAAATAAATTATGCACCTTTTTGTTCTGTTAACGAACCTGTCTTTTTCATCAGCCAGTTCTTACCTTCAACTAAACGCGCCGTCATCATACTTGCGACATTATCACCTGTTGCGTTCAGCAATGTAGCTGGCGGATCAATAATCGCAGAGATCGCAGCGATGATCGGCAGTGCTTCAGGAGGAAAACCGAACAGTGATAGAATAAGCATCTCGGCTATTAGTCCACCTTGAGGGATCGCCCCCATTACCATACCAACTAAAAGTGCTACTCCACCAACTAAAAGATACGTGTTGATGCCAGAGAAATCCATTCCAAATATTCCAAAAAGGAATGTAATCTTTAATACTCCACCAATAACTGATCCGTCTTTATGCAGTGTTGCACCAAGAGGAATCGTAGTTTCACTAATATCGTCGGGTACACCCATTTTCTTAGTAGCTTCTAGATTAACGGGAATACTCGCAGCAGAACTGCACGTTGCAAGACTCGTTACAGATGGCGAGAGCATATTTTTCCAAAACACACGAATACCAAGCTTTCCATGGGACATGAACGCGTAAAGCGTAAAGAAGCCAAAGAAATAAAGAATAGAAAACGGATAGTAGAACAAGACCGCTTTAAAATAAGAACCGAGCAATGTTGGACCGAATTCACCAACAAGTGCTGCAAAATACGCACCTAAACCGATCGGAGCATAATACATCACGTATTTTACCATCTGAAGGGTAACTTCACTTCCCGCTAAAAGGAAGTTTGCGAGAGGTTTAGCTTTCTCTCCCACTTTAGATGTTGCAAGACCTAACAACACAGAAAAAAGAATAAGTGCTAACATATTGGCACGGCTTAATAGATCAACAAAATCTGGAACCGTAACTGTACTTACTAGCTGATCACCAATCGATACTTTTTCACCTGTTGTTTCAGGTTTGACTAAATCGATTTTCACACCTTCGGAAGGCGGAAAAATCTTAATTCCTGCCATACTTATAATAGCTGCAACTGTTCCGGTGAATAAGAAAACGATCAACATAGAGCTGATGATTTTACCGAAACGTTTTGTACCTGCCATGCTTGCCACACTCGATGAAATCGAAAAGAACACGAGTGGAACAACGATCATGAACATTACGTTTAAAAACAGATCGCCGAACGGTTTAAGAACGGCAGCGTCCTTGCCCATCGTAGAACCGATTATGCTACCAGCAATGATTGCCAATAACAAGATAATCGGCGAGCGATATGCTTTCCAAGTATTTTTCATAAAACATTCTCCCCTTAAATAGATTCATAATCACTCTATCTATTTTATACGGAAAAAATATTTTTCATAGAGGTCAAATCAAAATAGTACTATTTTCTAGACAATGTCTCTACAGAAAGTTGCTTAGTTATATGAAATAGTTCTTTTTGAATAGCAAAACCGATTTTTTTATAAAGATGGATCGCTAGCTTATTTTCATTGTTGACGCACAGATCAATATGCTTCAAATGCGGATTGCTGAGCATCCAATTAACGGCATAGGTTAAAAGCTGCACACCGATTCCTTTTTCTCTATGCATTTCATCTACAGCGAAGAACTCAATAGAGCCTTCACCAAACTGTGGTTGTATCTCTACATAAATATAACCCACCACTTCATTCTCAATTTGATATACAAATACTTTATGAAACTCGTTTAATCTTTCAATGATCTGTTGTGAATTGTAATACGTCGAAGGAAAATAGGTATCATGCAAATTCTTGAAATCTTTCTTATCCATTTCTGTATATTCTTTAATGTTATTCACTGCAGCTGTGTTTGTTATTGCTTCCTTGGTGATTGATAGAATGGTGTGTTTGCTTTTTTGGTCTATCATATCGTTATGAGTTAGAAACTGTTTGAGGTCTGTATGATCTGTAGAGATAAAAAAATGAACCGTTTCAATCGTTTGAGGTATGAGCTGGAGTAGGAGATCCCAAAGCTCTTTTGTAATCTGCTGGTGCTCACTATGTGTAATAAAAGGACCCCATATTTCGGCGTTCCGGTTTTCAAGGTCGGCATCAAATCCAAGAACTCCCACTAGGAAATCATTCTCATAGGCCAACACAAAAGATTCCTGATAAGGAACATCCGAGAGGTCTTTTTTCAGTGAATGAAGAATTTCGTTTTCCATTTCACCGCAATAGCCGCAATGTTGGGATGCCATTCTGTTCTGGACTGCGATGAACTTTGCCATTTCTTTAGCTTTTGAAGAATCTGCTTTTACGAGAGTAATCACGTTATTCCTCCTAAGTCATTTTCTATTCGTTTAAGTTTAACATATTGTTCCATTTCGAAAATAAAAAGACTTCATCATAGAAGTCTTTTTGCTTATCCGTTCTTCATCCATTGATCTATTAGGTTGTTTGATTTATTTGCTTTATTGAAACCAGAAATGATATCTATGATCGAAAAAACCGCTACGATTGTTGCAATTGTGGATATAAACCAAAATGCTGGTACATCAGGGACGGTGTTATATAGTTTTTCAGTGAATGACTTATTATAAAGCGTTTCATCCGTTAGCATAAAACAAAGTAAGCCTACCGAAATAAAATGATAGATTAAGTTCAATGAAGCAAGTAGATTCGTCCATCTTCCAATAAAAAATTTATAGATAGCAAGACTCACTTCAATGAGAATAAGCAGGACTATAAAAGGAGCATACGAGAATAAAACTTCCTCGTTGAATAGTGGTGCTTTGAGCGTAAGTCCTTCTAATCCTTTTCCACTTTGTTCATACCAGCCGATCATTTCAGAAGAGTTAAATAGGATGATGGCCCAAATTGCTGTCCAGAATAAACTAAAGAAAACTTCCGCCTTTGGAATCTGTCTTTTCGTCACTACTTTTTTAAGTTGATATAGATCGGATGGAGACCATGTTTTCTTTTTTCTCGAATAGATATCACCATTTGAAACTCCTGATCGTTCTAACATGATAAAAACAATCGTTACCCAGAAAAAGACTTGGAATAAAACATTAAAGCTGGATAAGAACATCTTCAAACAAAGTTGACCGATAAAAGCCATTAAGGTGAAAAGAGACTTATCACCTTCAAAAGAGATCATACCGTTTACAAAGAGTGTAAAGCTGCTGATCACTACAGAAATGATCGCTGCTACGATTAAGACATTGATATAACTTTCATAAAACATAGGACCTATGAGATAGCGAGGCTTATTGGTGTATTCACTCGCAAGTTTCACAGGATCTCCTAGCTTCATTAGAACCTCTTCAACATCTTTGTCTGTGTATTGACCTAGAAGCATATCTTCTATGGTGGACCTTAGCTCCATCGCGATGTCATCCCTTATTTTTTCGGGGAGTCTTTGTGTCACTTCACTGATATACGTTTCAATCAAATTCATCGGGAATTTCCTCCTTATAACATCGAATTTAATTGCATGGACGTGTTATGCCATTCTTCTTTCAGTTGCTTGAACACTTCTTGACCAAACTCGCTGAGAAGATAATATTTTCTAGGGCGGTTCTCTGTAGTATCCCATTCACTCGTAAGCAACTCTTGCTTTTCAAGCCTTCGAAGAAGTGGATACAGAGTGCTTTGATCAATAGATACGTTGTTCTCTTCTAACCGCTGTGCGAGTGAATATCCGTATTGCGGTGTTTGGAGCTGGCTTAAAACTGCTAAAGTTAACGTTCCTCTTCGCAGTTCTGTCTTTAGAGAGAAAATTAATTCGCTCATGCAATCACCTCGATTTCAGTATAGTGTATGACGTACAGTAATGTAAAGTTACTAATATAACGAAAATAATTATATTTGTAAAAAAGGAAAGGGGTCAGACCCCGGGTCTGACCCCTTTTCTTTAATATGCTTTTGCCCAATAGACGAGGTGTTTTGCTTGTTGATCACAGCAAACACATTTTTCTGAGAGCTTTTCTTGTTCAAACGGTATACACCTTGATGTTGCGCCTGTTTCGTCTTTTATAAAACTTTCACAAGCATCATCACCACACCACATCGCTTTCATGAAACCGCCTTTTTTACTTAATTCGATTTTGAATTCATCAAATGTAGTAACCGTTGTTGTTTTATCTTCCCGATGAGTCTTCGCCTTTTTAAACAAGTTATCCTGAATATCACTTAATGTATTTTGAATGTAGGATTCTAAGCCTTTGAG
Organism: Bacillus sp. E(2018); assembly: GCF_005503015.1. Classification (NCBI taxonomy): domain Bacteria; kingdom Bacillati; phylum Bacillota; class Bacilli; order Caryophanales; family Bacillaceae; genus Bacillus; species Bacillus sp. E(2018). The sequence goes on from NZ_SCOL01000001.1 coordinate 1,782,798, forward strand.
AGGTACGGTTTCTTTTTCCCCTGTATCTCTTCGTACTAATATCACTTGATCTTGTTCGATGTCTCGCGGCCCTACCTCTAGACGAAGAGGAATTCCCTTCATCTCATACTCATTAAATTTCCACCCTGGCTTTTTATCACTTGCATCAATTCCAATTCGAATGGTCTGTGATAGCTTATCTTTTAAATCGTATGCAAAATCGAGAACTCCCTCTTTGTGTTGAGCAATCGGTACGATCATGAGTTGAGTTGGTGCTATCTTTGGAGGAACGACGAGCCCGCGTTCATCACCATGAACCATAATCATCGCCCCAATAATACGCGTCGTAAAGCCCCAGGATGTCTGCTGAACAGTCTGTAGTTTTCCTTCTCTGTTCGTAAACTCAATACCGAATGCTTTGGCGAATCCATCTCCTAAATGATGAGAAGTTCCAGACTGCAACGCTTTCCCATCATGCATTAGGCTTTCAATCGTATAAGTATATTTCGCTCCAGCAAATTTTTCTTTTTCTGTTTTCTGACCCTTCACTACCGGTATTGCAAGGTATTCTTCACAGAGATCAGCATACACATTAAGCATTCTTACCGTTTCATCATGAGCTTCTTCATCTGTTTCATGGCAAGTATGTCCTTCCTGCCAGAGGAACTCGAGAGTACGAAGAAAAGGTCTAGTGGTCTTTTCCCATCTCACAACGTTCGACCACTGGTTATAAAGCTTTGGAAGATCGCGATGTGAATGGATGATGTTTTTAAAATGCTCAGCAAAAAGAACTTCTGATGTCGGACGAACACAAAGGCGTTCTGTCAGCTTTTCTTCTCCTCCATGTGTGACCCATGCTACTTCAGGGGCGAATCCTTCAATATGGTCTTTTTCTTTTTGAAGCAGACTTTCTGGAATAAAAAGCGGCATATACACATTCTCATGACCTGTCGCTTTGATTTGCTTATCAAGTTCTTTTTGAATGTTTTCCCATATTGCGTAGCCGTAAGGTCTTAAGATCATAGATCCCCGAACACTTGAATAATCAATAAGTTCCGCTTTTGTCACCACATCGGTATACCATTGAGCAAAATCATCTTGCATACTTGTTACGCTCTTTACAAATTCTTTAGTCATTGGTTGCACTCCTCGCTAAATGAAAATAAAAAAAGCTATACTTTTCATTAGGGACCAATTTCTTGGCGGTACCACCCTAATTCAAAGCATAGCTTTACACTCTTTCATGATAACGGTATTTAACCGCTGAATATCTTATAACTGTTATAACTGAAATAAGATACAGAACTCAGAGGCAGGTTCAATCGTTTGTCAGTAGGAGCCTTCCAGCGCTACAGCTCCCTCTCTAAAAAGACAGATTCAATCTACTAATCCTCTTCTTCGTTTTATTCGTCATATGTTTTTGAAATTATATGTGATATTGGGATGAACTGTCAAATCTTTTTTATTGATGAGGTTAAATAGGTTAACCTGGTAAACAGAAAACCTGTATCCCATTAAAAAGGATACAGGTTTTCTCAATGCTGTGAGACTTGAATGTAATGCTAGGAGTGTCCACTCCACAAATACAAATTTAGTGAATTTGTATTTGTTTGGGGTCAGACCCCTAGACCCACCACATCTCCGCTGGCTGCTCGGCGATGAGGATCGACTGCAAGTTTTTCACTGCACGGTTGAACCCTTCATCGATCGACATGATCGGATCTTCATGCTCGATGCTTACTACGTAGTCATAACCATACGTACGAAGTGCACTCATCATATCAGACCAATCTTGAACAGAATGGCCGCAGCCTACTGAACGGAAGCTCCATGCGCGGTTTTGAACAGCACCATAAGGCTGCATGTCAGTTAAACCATACATGTTGATGTTGTCTTGATCTAAGTAAGTATCCTTTGCATGGAAGTGATGGATAGCTCCCGCTTTTCCAAGAATCTTAATTGCTGCCACAGGATCGATGCCTTGCCACCAAAGATGGGATGGATCAAGGTTGGCACCAATTGCGTCACATGTTTCTTCACGCAGCTTCAGTAGCGTATATGGAGTATGCACTAAGAAACCACCGTGCAGCTCTAAGCCGATCTTCACTCCATGTTCTTTTGCAAATTGACCCCACGTGCGCCAATATGGAATCAACTTCTCTTCCCATTGCCACTTCAACACATCGCTGTATTCATTCGGCCAAGGGGAAACTGGCCAGTTTGGATACTTTGCATTCTCAGAGTCACCCGGTACACCAGAGAAACAGTTTACCACTGGTACATTCATCAATTCAGCCAGTTCAACAGTTTTTACAAAAGTTTCATGTGACTCTTTTGCAAAAGCCTCGTCTGGAGATAACGGATTCCCGTGACAACTGAAGGCTGAGATCGTCAAACCACGCTTCTCTACTTCATGAAGGTACTGTGATCGCTTCTCTTCACTCTGAAGTAGTTCATCAAGCGGACAGTGAGCGTTTCCTGGATAGTTACCTGTTCCAACTTCTACGGCTTGTACGCCTGCATCTTTCACATAGTCAAGCATGTCTGTAAATGATTTCTGTGAAAACAGGACCGTAAACACACCTAATTTCATACTATTTCACTCCTTTTTCAATTTCTAGTTGAACGCCTTTTCCCATAAGACTGCTAGCATAGATCGCTTCGATCACCCGTGAAGTATTCATCGCTTCCTCAGCTTTCACAAGAGGTTCTGCTTTACCTAAACAGCTATCCACAAAATTCTCAGCTTGAGGAAGACCGGGGTTGTCTTCTCCTAGGATCCAATCTGCTTTAGTTGTAGTCATCATACCGTTTACTGCTTTGTTCACCGCAAATGGGAATACATCCAGTCCACCTTTATCACCAGAAATGCGAAGCAGTTCTGCATCGTCCGGAATATTTGCCGCCCACGATGTTTCAAATAGAATCGTACCACCGTTCGCGAGACGAATATACGCGGTGACATGATCATCGACTTCAAATGTTTCTGCATCAAACGAGCCCCATTGGTTTACTTGTTCCGCTTCACGGCTGACGGTATTATACGTTTGACCAGATACTTCACTCACAACCGGGTTATCTAAAAGCCAAAGTGTCAGATCCAGCAGATGGCAGCCATAGTCAATCAAGCTGCCGCCACCTTGAAGCTCTTTATTTGTAAATACTCCCCAACCCGGAACTTTTCTTCTTCTAAGCGCTTGTACACGAACGACTAGAGGATTACCAACTTCTCCAGACTCCATGATTCGTTTTGCAGCTTGAGACTCTTTCATGTATCGATAGTGATAAGCAATCGATAATACTTTTCCTGATCGCTTCTCTGCTTCTACCATTTCAGCACATTCTTCAACGGTCATTGCCATCGGTTTCTCACACAGAACATGTTTACCTGCATCCAATGCCGCAACTGTGATCTCTCTATGAAACTTGTTAGGCGTACAGATCACAACCGCATCTACATGCGGCCACATCTCTACGTAACTCGTAAAATAGTTCGGTACGTGAAATTTTTCAGCAACACTTTTCGCAACATCCACGTTTACATCACTAATGGCCGTCACTTCTGCTTTTTCACTTAAACTTTGAAAAGCGGGGATATGTCGGCCTTGTGCGATGCCGCCTGCCCCTATGATCCCAACTCTTAGTTTCATGCGTGAACTCCTGTTTTAACTTTTTCGATCGTCTTCTTCTCGTTTGATTCTAAAGCAGCTAGAATTACGGCCAATGAGCGTTTTCCTTCTTCGCCCGTGATCAGTGGAGCATGACCCGCTTCAATCGCCTCGATAAAGTGATCTACCACGTGAGAGTTAGACTGGTTATCATTCGTTTGGATCGCACCCATCTCATAGCGTACAACATTTCCATTCGTGTATTGTGCGACTAAAGAATATTTCGGATCATCTTCTAATCGAAGGATACCTTTTTCGCCATAGATGATCGTAGAGTTATCTTCTTTTGCCGTGTAAGACCAACTAGCCGCCAATGTTCCGATAATTCCACTCTCTGTTTTCAACACGCAAACAGCTGTATCATCAACTGAAGCAAACTCTTTTGCGCTAGTCTCAACAAAAGCACCAACTTCGGCGATCTCTTCTCCAAGAATGTATCGAATCAAGTCTGTTTTATGAACACCAAGGTCTCCCATTGCGCCGATAAATGCTTCATCCTTTTTAAAGAACCAGCTGTTCACACCATCTACGCTCCAGCCTTCAGGTCCTGGATGCCCGAAAGCCGTTCGGAAGCTGTAAATTTTCCCGATATCACCAGAGGCAATTAGCTCACGCGCTTTTTGATGTGCCGGAACAAAGCGCTGATTATGACCGATCATTAGCGTTTTTCCGCTCTTTTCTGCTGCAGCGATCATTTCCTCTGCTTCTTGAAGCGAGGTTGCCATCGGTTTTTCACATAAAACGTGCTTTCCAGCATTTAAAGCTGCAATTGAAATCGGCGCGTGAAGAAAATTAGGCGTACAAACACTTACTGCATCTACATCTTTAAGCGCAAGAAGTTCATTATAATCCGTATAGACCTTTCCTCCATAAACCGCTTGTGTTGACTCAGCACGTTCTTTTACAATGTCACAAACCGCAACGATCTCTACGTCCTGATTCGCTGCATATTCTGGCAGATGGCGATGCTGTGCGATACTACCGCAACCAATGATTCCAACTTTAATTGTCATGATTATTTCCTCCTTATAGTGGGTGTTTAATCGTTTTTATTTACTTTGCACCGATCGCTTCAAGCGGCTTAGCATTTCCGTACTTTGGCGCTTCACTGCCTGAAGGAGCTAAGAAAGATACAGCATTCGTGATTACTTTTTGTACATCTTCGTTATAATACGTTGGATACGTCTCATGTCCCGGACGGAAATAGAACACTTTTCCTTTACCACGGTTGTAAGCAGCTCCTGATCGGAATACTTCTCCTCCTTCAAACCAGCTAACAAATACAAGATCATCTGGAGCAGGGATATCGAAATGCTCTCCATACATCTCTTCTTTTTCAAGCTCGATATATTCATCAAGTCCGTTTGCGATCGGGTGACTTGGATTAACGATCCAGATGCGTTCTTTTTCATCAGCTTCGCGCCACTTTAGATCACATGAAGTTCCCATCAATTTTTTAAAGATTTTAGAGAAATGACCAGAATGAAGGACGAGTAGACCCATGCCATCTAGTACGCGTTGATATACTTTATTTACGATCTCATCTTCTACTTCATCATGAGCTAAGTGTCCCCACCATACTAAAACATCCGTGTTATTTAACACATCTTCTGTTAGACCATGTTGAGCTTCATCAAGTGTTGCGGTATTCACATCATGTCCTGCTTTTTCAAGGAATTCTTGAATAGCACCATGAATTCCTTTTGGATAAATATCTTTTACTACCGGATTCTTTTGCTCGTGGCGGTTCTCATTCCATACTGTTACTTTAATCATTGATAATTTCCTCCTATATATGTGTAAGCGTTTTACGTAAACGTTTACGTTATTCCTAAATAAAAATGAAGCTTCTTGTTAACCCGTTTTTACTTGTCACGAAAATCACTGACTGATTGCCTTTCCACTATGGTAAAAGGCATATAACGGCTTTTTGCTTCTTGTTGTTCACCTTTAATCAAACTGACTAGCATTTCACCTGAGGTTTGTCCCATGTCCTTTAACGGCTGAGATACAGTCGTTAGTGCAGGATAACACATCTCAGCAATCTTCAAGTTATCATAACCGATAATTGATAGTTCCTCTGGCACCCTTATTCCTAACTGATGTGCGGCAGACATCGCACCAATGGCCATCTCATCACTTGCTGCGAATAGTGCGGTCATGTCAGGAAGTTTTTTTAGCAGAAGCGGCAGTGATTCTTTTCCGTTTTGAAAACGATAGCCCTCATTTTTTGTAATATGATTCTTCGTAAAGGAAAGACCATTACTCTCCAGTGCTTTTTGAAACCCTTGCATCCTAGGTACTCCCGCTATCGGATCCTCATCGCTTCCACCGATCATGCCAATCACTTTATGACCTTTTCGAATTAAATACTCTGTAGCTTGAAAAGCTCCATCAAAATCATTTACCCGAACAAACGGAAGATCGTATTTGGATGACGCCGTAGAAACAAGGACAACAGGTACTTTCATCTCTTGAAAGATTTTATAGTACTCTTCTTTAACATCTTCTGAAGCAAAGATGATTCCATCTACTCGTTTTTCTTGCAGCAGCCTCAAATACTTCACGGTTCTTTTCCCACTCGAAGTGGTGTTGCAGACGATTACGCTGAATCCTCCGTCATGCGCCGCATTCTCTACACCTTCTAATACTTCTGACGAGAGCATTCCAGATACATCCGGAAAAAGAACCCCGATCGTCTGTGTCCTCTTGTTGATGAGCCCGCGTGCGATCGCGTTAGGCTGATAGCCGAGTGCTTCAATTGATTGCTGCACTTTTTTCTTTGTTTCCTCCGAATAGCCAGGCAATCCGTTCACAATTCGAGATACTGTAGCGATTGAAACGTTTGCATGCTTGGCCACATCTTTTATTGTCGGATTCAAAACATCTCCCTGCTTTCTTGTTACGTAAACGTTTACATTTACACTTACAATCTATCAGCGCTCTTAGAAAAAGTCAATTATTTTATTATCAAAATAAGATTATGAATTACTAAAAAGGGAAAAGACTACTAATATGAAATGGAGGTCAGATTTAATGTGGTATCAGCACTCATTTTTTAAGTACGCCGCAGGTTCCGTCTTATTGTTAACCATTCTTTTTTTATTAGGAAAAATTGATTATCTGCTTGATTTCCTCTATCTCGTAATATCTAGCGTTTTCTTCCCTCTATTTATCGCAGGGTTGCTTTATTATTTGCTTAGACCAGTCATACGTTTTTTGACGAAGAAAAAAGTTCCTAAGTTTGTATCCATACTGGTAGTAATGGTCGGATTGATCCTAGCTTTAACAGGTATTGCTACGTTAGCCGTCCCCGTTGTAGCCGATCAGCTTTCAAATATCACAGACGATTTCCCCAAAAAAATAGGTGAAGCTACCGAAAAAACAGGTACGATGATTACTGGAAGCAAGAAATCGTTCATAGACAGCACACAAATTACAAAACTTGCGACACAACGATTAGAAAAGTTTACTAGTACCGTCTCAAAAGATGTGATTGCCCTTGTAGCCACATTAACGAATATTGCACTCGTATTGTTAGTGGTCCCATTTATTCTTTTTTATTTATTGCTTGATGACAAGAAATTTTTTAATTATTTCTTAAGGTTTGCTCCTCATCACATGGAGTATGAAGTTGCCGCGATTTTAAGAGATATTGATTCCACCTTATCTTCGTACATAAAAGGGCAAGTTCTTGTGGCATGGTTTGTCGGCATCTTTATGTATGCTGGTTATCTATTGATTGGGTTAAAGTTCGCTTTAGTACTCGCACTTTTTGCTGTTCTAACAAATGTAATACCTTTTCTAGGACCATTTATCGGAGTCTTTCCCGCTCTTTTAGTAGCTTTGATCCAGGACCCTTTTATGGCAGTAAAAGTCGCCATCGTAACGCTCGTTGTTCAACAAGTAGAAGGAAATATTTTGTCTCCTCAAATCATGGGAAAACAGCTTCGTATCCATCCGCTCACCATTATCCTAGTCGTACTCATGGCTGGTGCAGCTTTTGGATTTATCGGTCTGCTTTTAGCCATCCCTACTTATGCGGTTTTGAAGACAATCATCAGTAACGTGTACCGAATTTACTTGTTATACAACCCACCAGAGACTAGAAGTAATCTACTCTGAAAGGAGAAATGTGCTTATCGTGAAACAGCCTTTTGTAAAAGAACCAACATTCATAGATAAAATGAAAACTCATTATGAATCGTATCGCCCATGGGTACACCGTTCTGCTCGTATCGGGTATCTTTCAAAAGGTATCGTTTACGTCATCATCGGCATTCTAGCGCTAATCATGTCTATAGGAAAACACCCGAATGAAGCGAGTTCAAACGGAGCACTTTACACAATCGCTCAACAGCCATTCGGCCCAGCATTATTAATCGTGCTTTCCTTAGGTTTGAGTGCATTCGCTTTTTGGCAGATCGTTAAAGCTCTTTTCGATCCTGAGTGTGCAAATCACGATTGGAAAAGATGGTTTAACCGAATAGGTTTTTTAATTATTGCAGGGATTTATATTGCAATGTGTATCAGCTCCCTACGTATTTTGTTTCGTGCTAGAGCAAAGTCGTCTGATGAAACATACCAAACGCTTTCCGCACAAATGCTTTCACAGCCGTTTGGTCAGCTTTTGGTCGCTATTTGCGGTGTTATTTTTGCCATAACTGGTATCGTCTTTATGTATCGAGCCTTCACACACCGATTCAAACGTGACTTGAAGAAGAATGAAATGAACAAAAAAGAGTGGAAGTGGAGCGGTTACATCGGAACACTCGGAATGGCTGCACGCGGAATCGTTTTTATGATTATTGCGTTCTTTCTCATACGAACAGCCGTTTTGGCTGATCCTGAAGAAACGCGCGGTTTGGATGGCGCACTCCTAGAATTAGCCTCACAGCCGTTCGGCCCCGTTCTTCTGGCCATCGTAGCAATCGGCTTTATCTCGTATGGTATTTTCATGTTCGCAAGCGCTCGATATAGACGATTGAATAACTAGACAAAGGCCCGGTCTCATTAGAGACCGGGCCTTTGTCTTTGTGGAAAAGACATAATCAAGAAAATGTCTTTCTTGGGGGTCTGACCCGGGTCAGACCCCAGAAGACCATTTCATAAGCGTTTTATCTGTTGGTAACATGACCGTTAAAAGTCCGACCAACGGTAAGAAGCTGATCAAGAACATCGTGTTTGAGATACTTGTCACGTCAGCCACCTTACCAAGCACTACCGACCCGAGCGCTCCCATACCAAACGCCAAACCTACAATCAAACCTGAAACCATGCCTATTCTGCCCGGCACTAGTTCTTGAGCATATACGACCGTCACGGAAAAGCTTGTGTTCAATATAAAGCCGATCAAGAAGAACAAAGGAATAACTGCCCATAATCCTACGTGTGGAAGAAGCAGCGCGAGTGGAGCAGTTCCGACCATCGACCAAAAAATCATGTTTCTCTTTCCTAGCCGGTCTGCGATCGGTCCTCCAAAGAATGTTCCGAGTACACCTGAGGCCATAAAAACAAATAAATAGACCTGAGCTTGACTGATTGTTAAACCATAATCCTCAATTAGATAAAATTGATAATAGTTACCGATTCCAGAAAAATACCAAGAACGAGCGAATACTAAAAAGACGAGGAGCGCCATCGCCCCTATCACTTGGTTTTTACGCTTTTTATCAATCTTCTTTTTCTCACCAGTCTGTTTTTGAACGCGAGGAAAATGCACTAACTGTCTAGCATACCAGCCGGAAACATAAAACAATACAAAAATAGCGATAGCTGCTAGCGAAGTAAACCATACAGCTCCAAACTGTCCAAGCGGAACGAATACGAGTGCCGTCATCACTGGAGCGAGTGAACTCCCCGTATTGCCTCCAACTTGATAGATGGATTGAGCTAGCCCTCGACGGTTTCCTGCTGCCATATACGCGACTCTAGACCCCTCAGGGTGAAAGACAGCAGACCCTAAACCGATTCCAACAACCGAGAGTATGATCATATAAAAGGAATCTGCAAACGCGATGCCTAACATTCCTATTAAACTCGCCATCATACCAACAGGCAGTATATAAGGTGAAGTCGTTCTATCCGTATACCAACCAATCACTGGCTGCATGATAGAAGACGTGATGTTTAAAGTAAAAGCAATCCAACCAAGCTGAGTAAATGAAAGATTCATTGATTTCTCTAAAATTGGAAAGATGGCTGGAATAACTGCCTGCATAGAGTCATTTAATAAATGCACAAAACTTATCGCAAAAAGAATAGAATAGATCGTTTTTTGTTGGTTAGAAGTATCTGTTGACTTGCCTGTGGTAGCTGACATGCTTCATTCCTTCTTTCGTTTATCTTTACAAACTCATATACTGTTAAACAATGCAACTTACATTAGATTACCATATTCAGCTTGATCAAAACGAAATGGCATGCATGTGAAGTTCAAAATGAAACAAACACCCGTGGAGAAAATCTCAAAACAAGACAGGAAATAAATTGTTTGGGGACTGACCCCATCAGTACATAAGAAAGCCAGTCGTTGATCACGACTGGCTACCATGCACTTATCTCTCTTCTATCTCTTAGATCTTCTCGATCACTTTATCAATGATCCCGTATTTCAATGCTTCTTCTGCAGACATGAAATAATCACGGTCAGTGTCTTTTTCTACCTTCTCGATCGGTTGACCCGAACGGTCAGAGATGATCTTATTCAACAACTCGCGAGTCTGCAGGATGCGCTTCGCGTGAATTGCCATATCGGATGCCTGCCCTTGTGTTCCGCCTAATGGCTGGTGGATCATCACTTCTGCGTTCGGAAGCGCGTAGCGTTTTCCTTTTGCACCAGCTACCATGAGTACAGCTCCCATTGACGCCGCCATCCCGATACAGATCGTTGAAACATCTGGTTTGATGAACTGCATCGTGTCGTAGATCGCTAGACCTGCTGTAACAGAACCTCCTGGTGAGTTGATGTAGATGGAGATATCTTTATCCGGATCTTCAGCAGCTAAGAAGAGCAATTGAGCAACGATAGAATTTGCCACGTTATCATCGATTGCACTTCCCAGCATAATAATTCTGTCTTTTAATAAACGCGAATAGATATCATAAGATCGCTCTCCACGGTTTGTCGACTCTACTACCATAGGGATTAGATTCATCTGTTTTCCTCCTAATTAGGCTGCAATTGCCATTGGGTTTGTATTTGTTTTTGGTGAAACATGTATTTTACCAAATCCTGACGTGATAAAAATGATCTTAGCCGGCTCCTGCACCGTTTCTGTTTCTTTCACCTGTACTTCCGTTTTCATAGGAAGGGTGTTCGCATCCTCATTTGCCACTTCAGAATTGATCGGGAAAACAGTACCTTTGCTCTTCTTATTCACGTTGTGCCGCCTCCTTCAGGTTTTGGGTACATCGCCATTGAAACGTGATACACTCTTGCGTTCTCTTCCTTTGGTTTGTGGTGTTTTTGTATGAGAGTGGTGAGCATATCTGCATATTCCTGCAAAAAAGCATTGCGGTGATCCATGTTAGAAAGTGCTAGTTCCATTTCCATAACTGCGCTTGGAATCTCTTCATTCTCTGATTGCTCCATTAAAGATATGGCATCTCGCTTCATCTTTTCTGTGAGTGATAACACATGAGCGAGAGCAGTTTGATCTTGGAGTTTTTTTATCGTGTCAGAAGAAAGACCTAATGAATCTGACAATAAAAACGAGCGGCCTGCACTTACATATAGAACTTCTACAAGGTTCCTAACATTCCTTGTGCCTGCGCGAACCACTAGCCCCACTTTTTCCAGAGCTTTAAGATGATAATTAATTTTTTGTGCCGAATCGTTCATTCTTTTTGATAGCTCTGTCGCAGAACGCGGCTCCCTTAACAAACTTATGAGCTCAGATCTTACAGGATGCAATAGTGCAGCTGCTTGTTCCGGTTCTGTGACAATAAACGTCTCTGGCATTCTTTGATTCCTCTTCACTCTCATCACCTCACTTCACAATAATATATGTTCGTTACATAAAAATATTTCTTTACGTAAAATTATTTTATTACGTTCAGTATCATTTTGTCAAAGATTTGAAAAAAATATACGTTTACCTAAAAATAAAGAAAACAGACTGATTTTCATTTCAGCCTGCTTTCTATACATTATCCTTTTTATACAAACGGTACGATTCCAAGAATGAAAAAGACCGTGGCCATTCCTGTGTTCAACCAAAACTCAGTTTTTTGATTAAAAATTTTTCGCTCAACTGCACGAAAGATAAAGATCACCATCAAGATTGAAAATAATACAGTGGGATTTTCCCAAGTCTTACCGTTATAAATGGCTAAAAGCAGTCCAAAAAACATAAGAACCATCTCTGTATACACCCAGGGTTTTGGACGTTTTTTCATCCGATCTTCCCCCTATTCAGGTTGATAGTACACATTGTACGGTATGTGAGCCTATCCGGTGCATAACTTCATAGAGCTTTTTCTTCGTTCGATCCTAGCCAATTCTTTGCCGCTGCATTTTTAAAAAGAAGACGGAGAATTAGCAACCCGATCACTCCACCAACGATGGAGCTAACCAAAAAAGGAGTGACAAAAAAGAATGCACCCGTTTTTGATCCTAAGAAAACAGTAGCAATCGGCACCGCTATTACAGCTCCGATGATTCCTGTCCCTACCCATTCCCCTAACACTGCGAACGTATATCTTCTTCCTTTTTTATAAAGATAACCAGCCAAAAATGCACCGATCATTCCTCCGGGAAAAGCAAGCAAAGAGCCGATTCCAAATAAGTTACGCAGCAAGCCGATACTAAATGCGACGATTATTGCCGGCATGGGTCCGAGCATCACACCTGCCATCACGTTGATTGCATGCTGAACGGGAAATGCTTTTGCAACTCCAGCAGGAATATAAAACAAATGTGAACAGATGGTCCCAATTGCGACCAACAACGACATTAGCGTAAGTTTTTGAACAGATATCTTCACTTACGCTTCTCTTTTCGCTTTATCAATAACACGAAGTAAGTCACATGAAGCGGAAGATGGATCATCTGCACCACTTATTGCAGAAATAATAGCGACACCATCTGCACCCGCTTTAATAACTTCACTCGCGTTTTGTAGTGTAATCCCACCGATTCCAACTAGTGGTACGTTCACTTGATTGCTGCGAAGTTCTGCGATTAGATCAACGCCTACAGGTTTCTTCGCATCAGGTTTTGTACTCGTCTGATAGATCGGGCCAGCACCAATATAATCGGCTCCATGTACGATGGCATCCTTCGCCTCAGCTAGTGTGTGAGCTGACACACCTAGAAGTTTACCTTCTGTTTCTTTACGAATATACGCCAGATTACCATCTGTTTGACCAACATGAAGTCCATCCGCATCAACAGCTTTCATCAAATCTAGATCGTCATTCACGATAAATAGCACATCATGTTTGTGGCATATTTCCTTTGCACGCTTTGCCATTTCTAACTGTTTCTGACCACTCAAGCAGTTAACACCTTTTTCACGAAACTGAAACGTGGTAATTCCACCTTGAATCGCTTGCACAAGAATACGATAAAAATCTTCTGGTGAACAGCAGTTCATCGTCCCTGCTACATAATAGAGTGATAGATCTTGTTGTAAACGTGTCTTTGCTTGAGTTTTCATCGATTCGTTCCCTCCTTCAACACGTGATCTTGCCAGTGGATGGATCCGTGAAATATCTCATGAGTAGATTCTAAACTATAGAGCTGATCGAGAAGGTTTTGCTGAAAGCTTCCAGGGCCTTTGGCCGTTTTCACAGCCTCTTCAGCCGCCTTAGTGAGCATCAATAGTGCAAGTGCTGTTCGTTCTAGTATCGGAAGGTCAACTTTAGCTCTTGTAACTTCTTTTTTCAGATTTCCCTGATAGAGAGCTACCATTGATGTAGCAAAGCATCCTGTCCCGGTGACATAGGAAAGCATCGGATCTCCATGTGAAAGAACGATTGCTCTTTCACCATCTGAAATAACATCTTTAGTTCCAGTCATGGCGATAAGACAGCCTGTTTGCTTCGCAGCAGCTCTAGCAAGCTTGATGAGATTCTCTTCCGAGTTAGCTAGATCACCATCTACTCCTCTGCCTTCCCATGCGCCTTCAGCCAAAAACTGCATCTCCGCAGCATTACCGCAAATTGTCAGAATTGCTTGGGGTCTGACCCCCTTTAATTCTGAATATTCAAACAACAACTTCCTTATAAGCTCTTGCCTGAATGATGATAATCCTATCCCCACTGGATCGAGGACTACTGGCACTTCTGCATGCATTGCTCTTCGTAGAGCGAGTATCATAGATTTCGCTGATGCTTCATCTAAAGTACCGATGTTTAGTACTAAAGCATCGGCCACACTTACTGCTTCTTCGACTTCACATGCGTCATGCACCATCATTGGACTTCCTCCTGCTGAGAGGACACCATTAGCTAGAAAGTTCATGGTTACGTTATTCGTTATATGATGAACGAGCGGCTTTTCTTCTCTGATCTGTGATACGAACGTTTTCCATTCTTGTATTCTAGTATTGTTCATGTGTAACCCTCCTATAAGCGAAATGATTGACCGGTCCATGACCTGAACCAACATCGATTCCATGTTCGATAGCAGTTTGTATATATTTTTTTGCACACACTATCGCATTCTCTGCTTTCTTACCAGAGGCAAGCTCAGCTGCTATAGCCGCTGAGAACGTACACCCTGTTCCGTGTGTATTTTTTGTTTGAACCCGCTTCTCTACAAGTTCGATCATTTCAATGCCATTAAAGACAAGATCTGATACAAATTCACCATCTCCAAAGTGTCCACCTTTAACAACAACATGATCAGCACCAGCGTCAAATAAAACTCTTGCCGCTTCTTCTCTAGCTTCAATGCAGTCTATCTTTATCCCTGTTAATGCTTCTGCTTCTGGAATGTTAGGTGTGATGATTTTTGCGAGTGGAAGCATGCATGTTTTCATCGCATGAAGTGCTTCTTCACCTAACAGTGTTGCGCCTCCTTTTGCGATCATGACTGGGTCGACAACTACGTTCTCCCATTGAAATTCCCTTATCATATATGCTGTTCTCTCGATATACTCACCTGAAAAAAGCATTCCTGTCTTAATGGCATCCGGCGTCAGATCAGTCCCTATTGACTTCAACTGAGCTTCTAATCCCTCTATTGCGACTGGAAATATCCCTTGGACACCTGTTGTGTTCTGTGCAGTAACTGCAGTAAGAACCGACATACCGTACACACCTAATTCTTGAAACGTTTTTAAATCAGCCTGAATGCCTGCTCCCCCGCCACTGTCTGACCCTGCGATCGTGAGGGCTTTACTAACTTTTATCAAATGTCCCATAACTTCTACCTCCTAGTTGTCTATGCAAAAAAGCCACCCGCTTATTTAGCGGGTGGCTTTAAATTTCATGTAATAAAGAAAACTATCGTTTAACCACGCCGCTTCCCTACGCCAGTATGAACTGGATCAGGTTCAAAGGGTCGAAGGTCATAACCTTCTCTCAGCTTAAAATAAGCACCCCTAGCGAAATAACAATATTGAGTTAACACAATCCTACTCATACATAAACAACAATGTCAATATTTTTTAAGTTATCGGTTTCAAAAAGTTTAATCCTATCTAAATACGGGGAAATAATAACTAACACAGAATCACAACATAAAAAACATAGAAATAAAACATTCGTAACAAAAGTTTTTATCAGAAATAAAAATGACAAATCATTAACATTTTTACCATAAGGTGGTGAAAAATAAGTACTTTAGAAGCAATAAAGAAATTTTTTCTGAATTTTCAAACAAAATGGTTGTCATTCGTCATCTTGCTCAGTATACTAGTAGAAACCTAGAAACATAAAAGGTTAATTGGATAGGGAGATAATTTAAGGAGGGAAACAGGATGAAAGACAAAAACGCTTCTTTTAACAAGAACCAAAATGAAATGGTGCAGTACAAACAACAAAAAAGAGACCCATTTGCCTTCAGCCTTATTGCCCAAATGGTACTGGATGAGGCCCTTCACAATTATTACAGAGAGTATTATGAAAGAGAAATCGACAATGCCTTGGATACAAAAGATAAAGAACGATTTATGAAATTAAGCGCAGAGTACAAAGCGTTTCTCAGTTAGTGCTTTTAGGCGGCACACTCTTTAAAAGGTGCCGTAAAAGCCAAAACACCCTTTCAGCAAACGGCGGAATCATCCGTGCTGCAGAGGGTGTTTCTGACGTCCCCGTTACTGACAAGTTAAAACGTATTTTCTAAGTCATAGTTGTCGGTGATTCCGGCTTTTTCTTTTGTCCTTTTTTCCGCTTTAACCACCACACATAAATCACAATGGCAACGATCACCCAGATCGGCGCAAGTCCCAATAAACTTACTACAACTAACGAAATAGCAGACATCAAAAAGTTCACTGTATCCATAAAAAGGACCTTCGTCTTTGCCCACGTATTTAAACCTTCTGTTTGAAGTGCTTTCGCTTTTAAATTTTTCACTTCAAATTGTATCGTAACAGTTGAATAATCACTTTGGTTTTGTAAAAAATTCAATCGCCCTTCTACCTTTTCGATCTCTTCTTGAACATCAGCCAGGTCAGCTGATATCTTCAACAAATCTTCTGTTTTCTGTGCATTCTTCATAAATACTTCAAGCCGTTCTCTTACTTGTTGTTTGGCTTTTAAGCGTGAAGATAAATCTACGTATTCTTCTGTAACGTCTTCTCCTCGAATATTTTCGTATGGAGTACCCTTGCTCAAACTTCGAACCTCGTCTAAGAAAGGACGAAAATTTTTCATCGGTACACGAACAACCATCACACCAGATTCATAATCTTTCTCTCCTGTACTCGTGTTCGACTCAACCATATATCCGTCCATTGTCTCTAACTTTTTCCGAACGGCTTCCATAGAGGTTTGTAATCTATCTACTGTAATCTCAAGATCAGCGTGATAGATCACTTTTCTTTGGTTCTTCATTTGTTGCTCATCTTTTCCTTTTTCAGATTCAGAACTCTGACTTTCTTCTGTAGAGGTATCCATGTTTGCTTCAGACTTGCTGCCACTATCTCGGTCTATTGCTTTATCACTTTTTGAACTGCTATCGCTGCTGCATGCACTCAACAAAAACACAGCTATGAATACCCGCATTTTCCATCTCTTCCACATATCGTAATTCCCCCTTTCTCGCTTAGACGCTCTCTACAAGAAAAAGGTTTCAGTTCCCAAAAAAACCAACCTATTGAATGATTTTTTCCGAGACATTTTTGTGATAAAATAGTGTCTGATGATTTGTAGTTTGAAAAAAAACCGATTTATGCTAGTATGTACAGGATAAGTAAGTGGTTTACTGGAGGAATAGCATGTCAATGATAGGAAGAAATGATCCGTGCTATTGTGGCAGCGGAAAAAAATATAAAAAATGTTGCTTACATAAAGAAGAGCAAACACGTGAAGTATCCTTTCATCAAGAAGGACTCATCAAATATGCTTTAGAGAACTATCAGCAGGATTTAGCTGCACGTACTTCTAAGTATGTGAAAAAATACCCTGTTGCTAAAGAGCAAGAACAAACATACGCAAACATTGCCGTTTGTTGGGAGATCTTCTGCTCAGAGATTAAGGAAAACAAGACGCCTGTTCAACTTTATGTAGAAAAAGTAACGAGTTCTGTTAAACCAGAAGTAGCTGAAATTCTAGCTGGCTGGACAACAGCTACACCATCTCTATATAAAGTATTAGAGCAAAAAACAGGATTCATCTTTACCGTTCAGGATATTTGGACAGAAGCGGTGTATGATGTCACGATCAATGCTGCTGAAAAGCCAAAAACAGAAAGTGCACTACTTGGAACACTCGTTTCAAACGGAATCAACCATGAGTTTTACGTTGGATATGTAGAAATGCCGATGACTGAACTTCCGCCGCTAAAAACAGCGATAGAAAAGATTCAGCCTCAACAAGATCCAAAAGTTACATTCAAGAACGAATTCCCTGCTGTTCTGCAACTCGCTTTGATCGATATTAGTGCTGGTGTACCTCAATCTCAAGTTGAGAAGAAGGAAACTGACGTTACTTCTACCAAAGTTGAAAAAGCAGAAGAAGCAGCGGATTTTAAAGATGAAAAATACAATGCTGTAACCGAGCTCGTTAAAGCGAATGCCGAAACAGAAGTTGTAGAAGAAGCAGAAAAGCTTTGGAGTGAGTACGTTACAGAAAGCAAACCTGCTATTCGTAAAGAAGAAATTTACGCGGCTGCCCTTGACTATCTCGTTTCAAAAGATATTCGAGGAATCGCTTCTACTCAAGCAGAAACAGCTAAAAAATATGGTGTCTCACCTGCTAGTCTATCCTCACGATATCGTGAGATGAAAGAACTATTAAGCGTATAAACGTTTTTTCACTAACCCGCCTGATGCCTCAGGTGGGTTTTTTTTCATAAAAAAACAAGACCCTTCCTAAAAAGAGTCCTGTTTGTTATTTCGCTCTAGCCAATAATACACGGGAAGTCCCGCAACTGTAATAAAGATAGCTGTAAAACTATCTAAAGGATCGTTGAGTATCGTTGATACTACGATGTACAAAGAGCCTAAGATCGCAAAAATAGGAACGACAGGAAATAACGGGACACTGTAGGTTCTCTTTTTATCACGATTACGTTTGCGGAGTTTAAAAACAGCACAAAACGCAAAAATATAAAAAATGTAAACAGCAAATATCGCCATTTCTGATAAATAGTCTGGATCCGTTACGATCATCATGATGATCGCGATCATGATTTGTAAATACGTAGCAGCAATAGGTGTACCATATTTTTCACTAACCTGGCTAAACGTTTTTGACATCGGAAGCTGATTACGTTCTGCCATTGCAAAAGGAACACGCGGAATGGTTAAGATCTTACCGTTTAAACAGCCAAAAATCGAAACTGCGATTCCAACTGCTATTAATTTCCCGCCTAGTGGTCCAAATAGAATCGTTGCAGCAGACGCGGCCGAATTCTCTCCTAATCTTACAATTTCTGATGCAGGCAAAATGTGCAGAAGTGCAACATTAACCAACAAATAGGCTGCCATGACGACTAAGATTCCACCAATGATGGCTTTAGGTAACGTTTTTCCTGGATCCTTCATCTCACCCGCTACGAAACCAACCATCAACCATCCATCATAAGCAAAAAGTGTCGCAAGAATCGCTGCCCCCATTGAAATCTCAACAACTTCTCCACTTGAAGCATTTAATATTTGTTCGTTTCCTTTTGTTATCCCAAAAATAATAATCAAAACGATCGGAACCAGTTTTCCAATCGTGAATAAATTTTGGATAAAACCTCCATACTTCGTTCCAAAGTTATTGATAATCGTAAGGAAAAGAACTGTACCTATTCCGATCCAAGGTCCAAAGTATTCATCCCACGAAAACAAGTTAACCATTAATGAACCGAAGTATAATCCTAAAGCCCCAATTACCGCTGGACCATAGATAACAGTCTGAACCCAACCGCTCAAGTATCCCCAAAGCTTACCGTATACTTCTTCCATATAAACATACAAACCACCTGTCTTTGGAATTTGAGTTGCCACTTCAGCAATCGTTAATCCTCCTGCTAACGTGATCAAACCTCCAAGAGTCCAGGCTAATAGTGCCAGATTAGAATTTCCTGTATATTCGAGAACACTTCCAGGTTTCATAAAGATGCCTGATCCAATTACCGTTCCAATCACGATGGACATAGCTACAGATAACCCAATATCTTTTTTCAATGCTGTGTCTTGATTCATGCTGTGTTCACTCCTTAAAAAGACCTTTCAAAAACAGATTGTCCTTCGGAAAAAGACTAGTGTCACTTTAACACATACACTCATCAAATGTCACTACTTCATTAAAAAGACAATGAATTCAGTTTTTTTAAAAGTGTTTTCTAGAGAATGATATAAAGGTTATAGTTCTTTTCTGCGCATTAACTGTTTTTTTATGAAAGCTTTTTCGATCAGATGATTGAGCTGTCGTTCAAGCTCCTTTTTTTCTGGCGCATTTGTTTCAAGCCTTATCTTGTTTTTCAGTTCACGAATCATAAGCTTTTCTTCTGATGAAAAATGAGAAGAATGCAGCAACGTGTTCACCTCATTTCAAATTTGATTCTTTGAACCTCCCTCTTTTTCTTAGGATAAATCAATCAGTCACCTCTAACATTTCATGTGTAATAAAATCTAACATTCTATTTTTAGTAGGTGTTCTATCTGAAAAATAAATTTACATGGTGTAAAAGATGGAACGGATACTGAAATGAATAAAAGACCTTCCACGAGATGGAGGTCTTTTGGTCAAAATGAAAAATCTATTTTGTTTCTACACTGTTTTTCAATTGATGTATATCTGTCTGAGCAATTACGATAGAAACTCCGTGTTGTTCGATGGCTGATAAATGGTCTCTCGGTGCATCATCATCTGTGATAACAACATCGACATTCGTTACAGGACCAACTTTCGCAAAAGCGTTAACTCCTATTTTATAATGAGGAAATACACCAATGACTTTACGAGAAACATTTCCAACAGCACTCATAAAGGCAGCTACTTCTGGTGTTGTCGTACTTATTCCTCTCTCAGAAATACCGCCACCTGTTGCAAATGAAACATCAAAAGAATACTGACTGATGAGATTGGTTACTAAGGCATCCGTCATATTGCCTGATTTCTTCACTTTTCCACCGACCATATAAAGATCGATGTTTTCTTTCTCGCGAAGTGCATCAGCTGTTGCGAGTGAGTTGGTCACAACCGTTAACCGATACTGAGGCAGATGCTTTACAATCTCATGGTGCATGCCTCCTCCACTTAGAAAAATGGTATCGTTCTCTTTGATGTACTTTACAGCTTCCTTCGCGATAGCTTTCTCATACTTTGATCCTTCTCCAAAACGAACTTCATTCGGTGAAGGTCCTTTTTTAACCTCTGTTACAGGAATAGCGCCACCATGTGTACGTTTAAGCAGCCCATTATCTTCGAGGGATGATAAGTCTCGGCGAATAGAATCGATTGAAACTTGGAGGGCATCTGATAATTCTTTTGCAAGCACTCGTCCTTCGTTCTTAAGTACTTCTAAAATCTTTTCTCTTCTTTCTTCAGAAAACATAATTATTTCCTCCATTACCTATTATTTCCACGTGGTACTCTAATCATATGCTGTTTCATGCTTGTTTGCCAAACTTTTTTTGCATGTTTTTTCCTGATTTAAAATAGAACAAGCTAAAACAAGCACTTGTAGTAGCTTGTTTTAGCTCGAATGGGTAGATATAGTGGTTTTATTTAATGGAAGTTTTCCAGTTTGTACTTCTGACAAATACAAATCCCTTTCATTTGTATTTGTCTGGGGTCAGACCCCTAGTCCTCTACCTTGATCAGGAAGAGGCGCTCGTGAAACCGGCCCTGTTTTCTAGCCTTCTCCTGCCTGATCTCATCCAGTTCTCTGAGCGTAAGTTCATGCACTTTCGTTAACGCGATTAAGATCTCAAAGAGCTCTGCCAGCTCTTCCGCTGCATCTATCTCACTTTTGGCTTCACGATACTCTTTTACACCTTCTATAAGCTTTTTCTTAAGTTCACTTTCGAACTCCTGATTTCCAAGAATTCGAAAAGTTCCCTTCTTCCCCGCCTGTTCGAGCAGTTCTGGTATTTTGTCTCTCACTAATTTATTGTAATACGCCATTAGCTCTTTTCCCTTCCAACAATTTCACAGCACCTCAAAAAAACTTTCCTATATAAACCATATGCATCAAGTTAGTTTTTTAGCAGAAACAACTGCCAAAAAAATAATGGCGATGAAACCGAATACCGGATACAAGTAATGAAGTAGTTCAGAATAGCCTACTTGACTTAACAAGTAACTCCCTGTCATTAATGAGAGTAAGATGACTTGATTGGATAATCTGACATTTCGTTGCAAGGCTCCTGCAAGTCCGAAGATGTTTCCGATCAGAGTTGAAAAGATCTCACCGTAGATCACGAAGACAAAAATATAATGGACGATTACACCAAGACTCCCTACTATTTCAGCGATCGGTATCTCATAGCTCATTACACGCGGTACAGAATAGAGCACATACTGACTGTTTAAGAGAATAAAAGTTAATCCTAGCCCGCCTAAGAAACCGCCCCACTTAATTACGGATTCATCTTTAGCTTCTCGTGAAAGTGGAACAAGGACGGCTTGTGCCAAGGTTAAGTTAAATGCGGCATAGGCAAACGGACTTACAATCCATTTCCAATCTCCAACAAAGTCTTCTTCAACAAATAGCTGCCTTCCTGAAGAAAGATCAAACATGGATACGGACAATACGATAGAAAAGAATATCATGATGGGGACGATCAGTGAGTTTGTCCAAAGAATCCCCTCCATCCCTTTTTTCATAACAAAATAGGTTACGAGTAACGTTAATAGGATTCCCATTTGAAAAGGAAGATGCAGCTGTTCCCAAAATAAGGCTCCTGCACCTGATAACATGACTCCAGTTACTCCGAAGAGCATGATCAACATTAATACGTTTACGATTCGTGAGGCAACCGCTCCAAACAAATATTGATTCAGCTCATCAAAAGAGGTTGCACCTAGCCGCTTTGCCAGAATCATAAGTTTGGTACCAATCACGATAAAGAGAAAGCCACTGATCAGAATACCTATAAAACCGGCTGATCCATATCTAGTAAAAAATTCAACGATTTCTCTTCCGGTAGCGAATCCAGCACCTACAACTGTGCCGATGTAGGTGGCGGCTATCTGCAGTATTTGTTTTATCCGACTACTCATGCCCTCACCTCCATGGCCATATCTTTTACAAACATATGCATGGACAAGGATTTTAGAAGAAAAAGAAAAACAGCAAGATCTCTCTTGCTGCCATAAACCCTTTATTAAATATGTATCGCTTCACTGTATCCTTCAGTAATTACCCTGTTCTTTCCCTGCCTCTTTGCAACGTACAGGCTGTTGTCGGCACCCTCAAAGAATGCTTGTTTATGCATACCTCTTCTGTACGTTTGTAAACCCGTACTGATTGTTATGTTCTCTTGCTTCACTTCAGGGTGCTCTAGTTTTTGTATGACCAATCGAACCTTCTCTAATAATGTAAAGGCTTCTTCTTCATTTATATCGTTTAAGATAACCACAAACTCTTCTCCGCCGTACCTGGCGACAAAATCATCTGTAGTCACATTATCTTTAATAGCCTTCGCAATTCGTTTCAAAACGATATCTCCAATGCCATGACCATATGTATCGTTGATATTTTTAAAATTGTCTATGTCCATAACTGCTAAATGAACCGGGTAATGATACGTTTCCGCTTGAAGCAGCAGTACATCCATATATTCATAAAAGGCCATGTGATTGTACAAACCTGTAAGAGCATCTGTCTTCACTTGCTTTTCCATAATTGTTGATTTTACCATTAAATCTTGATGATCAGCCTGCGCTTTGTTTAGTTCTTTCGCCATCTCATACCCTCGACTCATGATCCCAACACAGATAGCTGTTGAAGTTATGAGAATACATATCATGGAGATCTGATCCATCAGATTATTCATGTTCTTTAAGACCGGATGGAAAGTCGAAAGCAGTAGATAAGTAATTGTGCTAAGAGCAAAAGAAAACCACACTTTTTTCTTTTTAAAATAAATCGTTGAAATCAACATAGGAAAGAACAGACTCGTATACATAACATACATTTCATAATGAACGCTGATCAAGATAGCAGAAAACATACATGCTGTCCAAATAATAATGTAATCAATATAAATTGTTTTCTTTTTAAAACTCCATTCAGCCAAGCTAACCATAAAAATCAAGAGAGCTGTTGGTAGAACAATGTACATCCCTATAAACTCTTCTAATGGTTTAGATGTAAAAAAACTGTTAATGACCTCTACACACACTGACACAAAGATTACAACCCAAAATACATTAATAATTTTTCGATTCCAGGCGATGTGATTTAAGTGTGCAGGCAGGTGTTTTTTCCCCAATACATTCACCTCATCTACACGTATCCGAAATCATTATAACATTTTTTTCCTTCTTTCTTTTTGTTTTCTAAATTATTTCTTTTCCAACACATGGCTCTTTTTTAAAAAAATTTCTACACATATAAAACGAAAAACGCACAGCAAAATGAATCTGCTGTGCGGTTATATTACGGT
Organism: Bacillus sp. E(2018); assembly: GCF_005503015.1. NCBI lineage: Bacteria > Bacillati > Bacillota > Bacilli > Caryophanales > Bacillaceae > Bacillus > Bacillus sp. E(2018). The sequence goes on from NZ_SCOL01000001.1 coordinate 1,806,667, forward strand.
TATTTATTTTATTTTCACACGTTTCTTTTTAGGTAGTTTATCAAGGAGCCAGCCTCTGCCTACTTCACAAAAACGAATTGGCATCTCAAGTGTCGCGAGTATTTTATCCTTTCCATGAATGGTAAGTAATCCTGTCTCATCGTTCACTTGATCAACAACTGCATTTTCGGTACCAGAGAGTGGAAACGCCCACTTGTTGTTACCAGAGTCCTTAATCTTAATCATTCTTCCGTCACAAGTTACTTTGTGGCAATGTGGAGGCAAGCCTAACGTAATTTTATTCATTGCATTTCTTTCCTCCCTTTCCGGATTTGTTTCATTGTAACAGATATAGTGCGTGTCTGACTCCTTATTTTTTAAATTTTTTGACTATTTAACACATTTGAAATAATGCTTCAAAAATTTAGGGGACAAGTAGTAGGTAATCGCCAAAGCGTATTGATTCGTACAAGCATATACTATACAAATTGGAGTTCAAAGGGGGAACGAACGAGTGGAAAAATGGTCCATGTTATACAATATGACGGTCGTATCATTAGGAGCAGTTGCGAGCTTCTTATTTGGTACACCAGGCATGTTATTCAAGACACTGGTCTTATTCATTGTATTAGACTATTTAACCGGTATGGCTGCTTCAGCTTACGAAGGTAGATTGAACAGCAAAGAGGGTTTTAGAGGTATACTAAAAAAAATGATCATCTTCGCGATCGTTGCAGCGGCCCATTCTCTCGACCAACTGCTAGGTGGAAACTATATCCACAGTGCCACCATCTTCTTTTATCTATCTAATGAATTGCTATCAATCATTGAGAATGCTGGAAGAATGAATGTTCCAATTCCTGAGTTCATAAAAAATGCCGTTTCTCTGTTAAGACAGAAAAACGACAATCAAAATAAGTAATTGTTAATTGGAATAGAATTGTGAGATTTTTTTTGCGATCGCTTGCGCATCGATCTGGTATTCACCAGCATCAATGCGTTTTTTTATATCTAATAATTTCTTTTCTCTTATATTCAATTGAGCATTTTCATGCAGCACTTTTGCTTCATTAGATATGTATAATTCGTCTTTAGCAAATGATGGCGGCTTTACAGAAGGCTGCTGATATACTTTATTCACATCATATTTTCGCTGAACGGGTTGTTGTCCGTCAATTCTCATGATTTCACCTCTTCTGTATATTGAAATGTGCCAAGCCATTTCCATTTGTCATCATGATCTAAGTTGTCCAACAATCTGAAGAACAATTCTTGTCCTGATGTATCCCATTTTACTTCAAACTCATTTCCGTTTTCTTTATCCTTACAAAATGAATGAATCCACTGCGAAGTAAACAAGTAAGGCGTAAACTGTTCAAAGTCTAATAGATGTTTCTCTAACAATTGAATGACATCATCATGTGTAAGTTTATGCATCATTAGAATCGTCCTTTGTTTGTGGTCGTCTTAACCTGTGACTATATAATTCGGCCACTATCTGTTTTTTTGAGGGTATACGAAAAAAATTCACATATTTTTCTAATATTATTTGTTGGTCCCCTCTTGCTTTAAGGAATTTTACCCGCTAAACCTGCATGTATAAACCTATTTCCTTCCTACGAATCAAAATAAAGGTCTATAATGAGAATAAAGAAATACATAACAGAAGGTGTTTACATGAAATTAACGTTCTCTTCTCTTCAATGGATGGTGTTTATCCTTGCGGGTAGTTTGGTTGCTCCCATCGCTATTGGTGATGCGTTTGGAATGACACAAGCGGAAACCGCAGATCTTTTACAACGTTCATTCTTAATTATTGGTGCTTCCGCAATTCTTCAAGCACTATTTGGTCATAAGCTGCCGATCAATGAAGGTCCAGCTGGATTATGGTGGGGCGTTTTTACAGTTTATGCGGGCATTGTAGCTTCTGGGGCATTAACGGTGGCTGACGGGCTACAGCAACTGACAGCTGGCATGCTGATCAGCGGGATCCTTTTTTTACTTCTTGGCATGTTTCGTATTATCAGTTCGGTCAGAGCTCTTTTTACTCCTTTAGTAACCGGTACTTACCTAATCCTTCTCGTCTCACAATTGAGTGGCTCTTTTATTAAGGGCATGCTCGGTATTGGATATCTACAGGAAGGTGCAGATACTAAAGTAGCTCTTACTTCACTCTTCATTTTAATTTTGTCCATTGTACTTGGAAAATCCCCTGTAAAATGGCTAAGAAGTTATTCCATCTTGATTTCTTTGTTACTCGGTTGGGGACTTTTTAAACTTTTGAATTTAACAAAAGAAACGATGCATAGTAATACGACTTTTGCTTTTCCAGAATTATTCGCTTGGGGAATACCAGAACTTTCTTCGGGAACGATTATAACTTCCCTATTCGTAGGAATGCTTTTATTAACAAACATGGTAGCTAGTATTAACGTCGTAGAAAAAGCCTATGAAACAGAAAACAAAGATTACGAACCTATCAATTACAATCGCTCATCTATCATGATGGGGATAAACACATGGATAGCAGGTCTATTTTCAGCTGTAGCAAGTGTACCAATCTCAGGTGCTGCTGGGTTCATCTTAACGACAAAAATGTTTAGCAAATTAGCATTCATCATTGGTAATGCACTTATTATCTTGATTAGTTTCTTCCCGCCACTTACCTTTTTCTTTGCTGGGATTCCTGCACCGGTAGGATATGCAACGATATTCCTCCCTTTTTCAAGTATGATTGGCCTAGCTTTTAAAGAATATAAAAGTGAATTAAAATCGGAAAACAATCTTTTTATTATTAGTACTTCTCTTATGGTTGGAATCGGAAGTCTCTTCATACCTGCTGCCGCATTAAAAGATTGGCCAAATATTATTGTAACGTTATTAAGCAATGGCCTAATTATGGGGATGCTAACATGTATGATACTTGAACAGTTTTACAAACGAAGACATTCAAACAAATCCGTCCAGAAAGAAGACTAATAGTTTGAAAACAGAGAAGGGCTCCCTCATTGCACGGGAGCCCTTCTTCTTAAAGTTTTTCTGAAACGGAAATTTCCGAATGAAATCGTAATAACGCCTCTGCTAATTCTTTTCCATGATCAAACATCATTAAATGTGTCGTGTTTGGAATTACAACAGTCTTACTGTAAGACAAATCTTTCTTTGCCGAATCAATAAACTTTAAAGATTTTTGAAAGTGATCTTCTTTTTCAGCAGGCAGAAATAGAACAGGAGACTGAACCTTCTTATACCATGTTAAGAAATCTATATAATAGATTTCGGATATGATCTTTTCCATCGTTCGCCCGGTAGTAATATTTCCTACTTTTCCGTTTTCCTTCAAACGTGGTTCATACGCAGCAATATAATTAGCCCGTTCCTTGTTCCATGGTAACCATTGCTCTCTATATACTTGTTGATATTCTTCTACTGATTCGTAATCCGGATCTAATTGTCCTTCAAACTTAGCAAGATGCTCATCTAAGGTTTCATCATATAGTCCATCTTCACCAGAATCATTAATGATCGCACCGTCTATGTTGGCAAGTGACAAAACGCGATCTTGCTTCATCGCTGTAAAGTATAACCCTATCATACATCCGTACGAGCTTCCTATGAGATGAGCCTTATTAATTTCAAAATGATTCATCACACTTTCTAAATCGTTTGCCGTGTCTTCGAATGAATATCCCTGATCGGGTTGATCTGATGTTCCATGTCCACGAAGGTCATAGCTTATTATTCTATAATGGCTCTTGAGAAAAGGAATCACTGGATGCCATCCTTTAGCTGTTCCACCAAGATAGTGAATTAAAATCAACGTATCCCCCGAACCGCCATAATCATAACCTGAAAGCATAGTACCATCATGAGATCGTATCTTATGTTCTTCAAAACAAATATTCATTTATCTTACCTCCTCTTTCATACGCTTTTGAAGATTTGGTTTTGTACGAGAACGGATCTCGCTTAATTTATTTATTATGTCTTGTTCAATATCCCGTTGGAAGAACGTCGCAAATTTGCAAAGATAAGCGACGCTATCAGCAATTTCTTTCCCAATATCTTCAGCAACTTCTTCCTTTGCAAGTTGAAAAGCCTTCTCCGCTTCAACACCTTCTTCTTTTATGTCATACGCTCTATTTAACATTCTTCTTAATTCCTCTGCAATCTCCGCTATTTCAGTCGTTAATAGCATATGATTGAGCAAAAGGGATTCTGTGCTTTTATCGACACCGTCTTGACTAATCTCCCATCCCTTTTGCAGTTGAAAATCTTCTAACTCTTTATGTATCTTTCTCATGATTTACAGTCCCTCCGTTCTACAACAATCCTTTTACATAGTTCTCCACAATTTTACAAAAACCTTTATGTAAAATTAAATAATAGGCTATAATATTACCAGGATATGGAGGTTGTGTAATGGAACATAAAACGGCAGATCGACCTAATTGGAAAAGAGTAACTGACAAACATTTTGAAGTAACGCATAAAGAAAGTTCTTGTTTTAATGGCAAAGTGACAGTGATTCATCTGAAGCAAGTTTCTGAACCATTAGTTGTTAACTATAAAGAACATACGGTATGTATCGCTGATTCTGGCTATACGTGGATGCAACATTTTCCTGAGGGAGAAAAATATACGATCACAACGGTACTGGACGATAACGGTGATGTTGTACAATTCTATATTGATATGTGTGGGGATCATGGAGTGGACGAAAACGGAATTCCTTGGTTTGATGATCTCTATTTAGATATCGTGATCCTCCCTGATAAGGAGCTGTTTCTTTTAGATGACAATGAGTTGATGGAAGCTTTCAAAAAAGGGGACATAAATGAAGAACAAATGAAACTTGCACATGAAACAGCTCAAAAGATCATTTCGATGCATAAAGAAGGAAAGTTTGAACAACTCGAAACATGTATTGAGCATGCTACAGAATGGATGCAAGCAAAAAAATTCCTTTGATGAGAGATATAGAAAATGTAAAAACCAGAGGCTCGTTCCCTCTGGTTTTGTCTATTTATTCACTACTTTGCTTTTCTCTAAAAAACGTAAAGCATCCTCTACTTCATCTAAAACTTGTGATCCGATGATTCCTTCTTCTTCATCTAAAAAAGTAACTTGAAAATAACCACTTTCACCTTGTGGAACATATCTCATTCTCACAAGTTCAGGCTGTTGATCTTCTTCTCTCCAAAACTCTAATTCTTGTTCTGGATTGTTCATCAATTTTTCAATTTGATCACTATTCATCTGTAAGACACCTCTAGATCACTCTGTTAAATTTATTATATACATTTTTACCCTAAATGATATCCTCTAAACCATTAGCAGTATCCGACATTTCCTGGGGAATATTGTCTATGTCTGTTATTGCATGTATGGAGAAGTTCTCACCCAACGCGTTAAAGCTTCTTCGGTACTTATTATTTCCGCAAACTCTTGATGGAGATGAGCAAGAGCAGACGCATGGACTTCTTGAGCCGAAAACACTGTTCCATCATATGATTTAATTTGAAATGCAGCAGTAGCATCATGGATTAACGACACTCCAAAACCATAATTTGCTGCCATTCTTGTAGTCGTCGATATACAATGGTTCGAAGTTAATCCAACAATAACAATGTGTTCAATTCCTTCTTTTTCTAATGATTCTTTAAGCTCTGTCCCAATAAATGCACTGTTTACATTCTTAATAAAAAGAAGTTCATCTTCTTTCGGTTCAAATCCTGTTTTCAACTGATAACCTAATTTTGAAGGATGCAACGGAGAGTGTTCATTAACTGATTGGTGCTGAACATGAAAGACCGGCAATCCCACCTCTCGAAAGGCACCAAGTAATATAAGCATATTTACTTCAGCATTTGCATTATTTCGTTCTCCCCAGAAATCTGTTTCATCAAATCCTTTTTGAACATCAACAATAAGCAAACCTGCTTTTTTCACAATACGATCTCCTTATATTCAGATTGCGCTTCTTATTACATTACATGTTCGATATGACTTTCATTTTTCCTTCTGTACTATTCTTAAGGATAATTTCATATTTTGGAAGTAACTTAGACAAGCCACATGAATAGGGGGGCACTTTTTGAACGATATGATGATATTAAGTGTTCATTTTGTTATGCTTGGTATCAGTTTAGCTATTCCAATCGGCCCTATTAAACTTGAGATGATTAAACATGGATTGCATGGCGGTTTTTGGCCATCTTGGCTTGTTGGAATTGGTGCAGTTTGTGCTGATATATTGTTTATGTCTTTTATATTTCTAGGACTCTCGCCTTTTCTACATGATAAATGGATTACAATCTGCATGTCGTTAACTGGAATTATTATGCTTAGTTATTTAGGTATTTCAACTATAAGGAGTTCCAACACATCCTTATCTTTTATGAACGAAAACATTATTGAAATCAAAAAACCATTTTGGACAGGTTTTGTCATTGCTGTTATGAATCCATATAATTTAATGTTTTGGTTTGGTGTTTATGGAGGTTCACTTCAAAGCATACCTTCTACATCAAGTACTATGATCAGAATCGGGTTAAGTTTTTGTATAATAGTAGGGATTGTTTTGTGGAACCTTAACGTGGCCTTTACCGTTCATTTTTTTCGTACGCTGATCAACGATTTTACAATACGGTGGCTGATAAGATTAGCTGGAATCGGTTTACTGGCCTTCTCTATTTTCCTTACGTATAAATTATTCACATTGTTTCCATAAAGCAAAAGGCGCTGCTATAAAATAGTCAGCGCCTTGCCTTTTTACTTATCATACTTTTCTCTATCTGCTTGCTTTTCCTCTTCCCTATCCAACTCTTCTTCATATTCCTCATGATTTCTGTTATGAACAACATTTCTTTCTTTTCCTGTAATGTCAGTAGCAACAAAACTTTCATATTCTTCTACAAATCCGTCATCGTCATCCGAATCTTCATACATCTCGTTGTAGTCTCTCTTATCAGGATCAGTAAAGTCTGACGGAGTTTCACTTGTTCCGTACTTTGCAACGGACTGCCATGCATCTTCTCCATCAAAGAACGTCGCATCCTTATTATCATTGCTCCTTGTTTTGTAGTCTGGCCCAATTACCTCTTCTTCAATAGGACGATCATCTGAAGAATTTTGTGCAGGGCTATGTTCTTTGCAATAAAGCGTAAAAGGGACTACTTCTAAACGTTCTTTAAGAATGTCTTGACCACACGTTTTACATACTCCGTACTCACCTTTTTCAATACTTTTCAAAGCTGTTTCAATGTCTTCCAGCTCTTTTTCATGTAGATCATTTAAAGCAATATCTTTTTCTTTTTCAAATAATTCAGTGCCGAGATCTCCAGGATGATTATCATAGTTAGACAATTCACCTGTTGATTCTTTCGGAAATTCTGAGTCACTACCGAAAGACTCGTTTCTTTCTCTCATTCCTTTTATCTCTTCTTTTCGTGATAATAAGATTTGTTTAAAATGGTCCATTTCTTGTGTAGATAATGCCATGATTCAATCTCCCTTCCTACTTCCGTATACCATTTCATACCCTTTATTCCGAATAATTATCCATCCTGTGTATTTTGCACCATAATCATACATGCTATACTTATCAATGACCTTCTTACTCTCCAGTTGACTAAAACTAATATTGTTTCCCCATTTCTATTCAACAGTATCTTACTTATAAATCAAAATACCTATTTTTTATCAAAAAATGTTCTAAAGTGTTGAAAAATTGCTTTTTTTCCAACTTTTTGTAAGGTATGCTAATAATATCTTATTAAAAGTAATAGTAAGAAAGGCGGGGGAACATGAAGATCTATAAGAATTTTGAAAAACGTTTATTAAAAAATTATGTGATTGGTTCAACCGCTGCCGTATTAGGAGTCGGAGGGGTATTTGTATTCACAACACTCCGTCTATCAACGTTTGAATTTATGGTATTGTGTGGTATCCTTCTTACTTCTTGTGTGATTATGTTTTCCCTTGAATATGTTTTTTTTCGTTTGCATACAGCTGTTTTTAAAAACTACTTTTCAAAACAACAACCTGCCATACCACTCGCTGAAAAAGCTTATTTTCATGCTCATCATTTTCCGATCAGAACGGTAAAACGAATTCTCGGTCCACATTTGTTAGGTTTATCTATACCTGCACTGTCCCTAACAGCTATAGCGATTTCTTTAGGTTACTTATCACTTCCCTATTACTACATGTATCTTGCATCACTCGGAGCAATATTAGTGGCAGGTATGCATGCGATTATTGAATTCTTTTTAACGACGAAAGCTGTTCAGCCCGTGCTTCGTACCATTCAAGAAAAAACGCTTAAAGACCATGGAAAAATACTATCCTTATCAACGTCCAAACACATATCAATCCAAAGAAAGATTCAGTGGAGCACCTTATTTATTGGAACGTTTCCACTACTTTTATTCGCACTCGCGAATCAAGTGCGCTTATATCATTTGTCTGCACCTGTAAACGGATCGTATTGGAGCTGGGCTTTCTTCATCTTATTGATTGGTATTTCTTTCGCCATCTATGGAGCGTACTTATTGTTTAAAGATATTCAGCAGCCCATGCACGAACTTCAAGCAGGCATGTATGAAGTTCGTACCGGAAATTCGAATGCAAAAGTAAATGATCTGTATTCAGATGAATTTTCTAAACTCATAAAAGGATTTAATCATATGGCCCAAGCTATTCAGTCTCGTGAACATGAGAATAAGCAGCTTCTTGAAAGCTTTTTCGCAACGATGGCCGCCACTTTAGATGCTCGCGATCCTTATACAGCAGGCCATAGCTTACGAGTTGCGGATTATGCTATGAAAATCGGTCAAATGGCTGGATTACCGTTTCAACAATTGGTCCAACTTCGAAAAGCAGCACTTTTGCATGATATCGGAAAAATCGGAATACCCGATGTCGTTCTACTAAAAGAGTCGAAATTAACATCAGCAGAATTTGAACAAATTAAAAAGCATCCCGTCATAGGTGCAGACATCCTTGCACAAGTACAGCCTTTTGAAGCTATGCAACCACTGCTTCCTGGTGTTCGTTATCACCATGAACGATATGATGGGCAAGGCTATCCTGAACAGCTGGCTGGGGAAAGCATCCCTATTTTCGGGAGAATTATTGCAGTTGCCGATGCTTATGATGCAATGACCTCAGACCGACCTTATCGAAAAGGAATGACTCATGAAAAAGCATTAGCTATTTTGGAAGATGGGAAAGGTACTCAATGGGATCCATACTTAACCCAACTTTTTATTGAAGAGATGTCGTTAAAATCTATTTCTTAAAACAGGAGGTCATTTTTGAATACATACGATCATTTTCCAGTTATTGAAACAGATAGGCTGAGACTAAGACCTGTGATTGAGTCAGATGTAAAAGAAATTTATGCAGCGTTCTCAGATACTGACGCATTAAGATTTTATGGAATGGAGCCGTTAAAAACGGAAGTAGAAGCTTATGAGCTTATTCAAGCCTTTGAAAAAGGGTTCACAACAGGAAGCTCCATACGTTGGGGAATCATTCTGAAAGAACAAGATAAGCTCATTGGAACGTGCGGATTTCACAATTGGAGCAAATCAGATCGAAGAACAGAACTTGGTTATGAACTAATTCGTGCATATTGGCATAACGGTTTCATGAATGAAGCACTACGAGCTATTCTTCATTACGGGTTCAATGGTATGGAATTTAATAGAATAGCAGCGGTGATCAGACCAGAAAACAATTCTTCCCGCACGCTTGTAACTAAACTTGGTTTTCATGAAGAAGCATTACTACGCGAACATCAAAGAGTTGGTGACGACTATTATGATATGTACATTTATTCCCTGCTTAAAAAGAACGCTGATTTATATGGACAAGAAGCTAATAGCATTTAGCTTCTTTTTTTATATTTAATGTGTCATAGGTTTCAAACTATCTTTCTAGAGGTATGAAAAGGAAAAAGGAGGTATTCGAGAATGGAACAAAAAGGAACGTTTTATGTAACGGCCAAAGGCGATATGGAGCCACTGCCTACTGACGATCATGTTCATTATTTTGAAATTAAGGCTTCTTATGATGAAAAACAACAGCTAGAGCATCTGTTTGCAAAAATGCATGCTAACAATAAACAAGAGGGCTTGGATATTTTCTCACCGAAAAGGCATTTTTCTGAATCACATGCTGAATACCATCGTGGAAAAGACAGCAAGCTCGTATACGAATTGTTTAGAAGCCTCTACTTATTAGGAACTGAAAAGACAAAGCGTGAAATTGAAGAGATGGAAGTTTTGCCTGAATTGTATGAAGCAAGTCATGATACAATCGAAAAAGTAAAATAGCACCGGAATTTTTCCGGTGCCTTTTCTTTAACTACTTATTCCCATTCTATCGTTCTGTCTTCTTTAACCCAAAATCTTACCATTCCTAAATCGTCCAAAGCATGTTTAATTGTATTCACTTTTTCTCGATAAATTGGAGTGTCGGGATGAGCAAGTACTAAAGTTTTAGCAGGATTTTTTTCATGACTTTTTAGTAGGCTCACAAATTGCATATAGAAATCATCTTGCTCCTGATACCCTGTAAGTTCAGACAAGTTTCCTTGAACTGCGATCAGAAGTGTATGATATTCATTCGTTGCTGTTAAATCTACACCGTCTAACTCATAGCAAGTTTCCGTTTCATAACCTTCGCGTAATAAATATGCTTCTACTGCTTTAACCACTTCTGCTTTGTTCATAACAAATGCATCACTAATGTATGGATGGTCATGTAAAGCCAAAACTCATCACTCCTTCTTATCTATAACAGCATTCGCAACACTTTCCTATGAATAAAGGGGTACTTAAATGTCGTATACCCCTATTTTTCTAACAAAAAACCGTCTATAGAGGATTTTTCTAAAAGAGAAACTTCTTTCCCCTTTCAACGTATTTCCTATAAGATAGAAATAAGAAACTATAGTTGGGGGATTCAAACATGGCTCAAAAAGCTGAAAAACAAAATCAATCCCGTATATGGACCATCATAGCGGGAATCGGTTTGTTTCTGTTAAGTAAATTAAAGTGGGTGTTCGGCCTGCTGAAATTAGGAAAATTTGCAACACTCATCTCCATGTTTATATCGCTTGGTGCATATGCAGTGTTTTATGGCTGGAAATTCGCAGTAGCAATCGTATATCTAATTTTTGTGCATGAGATGGGCCACTTGGTTGCGGCTAAACAAAAAGGAATAAAAACATCACCAGCGATCTTTATCCCGTTTATGGGTGCAGCGATTGGTATGAAAGAGATGCCTAAAAATGCTAAAGATGAAGCCTATATCGCTTATGCAGGACCATTGTTCGGATTATTGTCTTTCCTACCAGCAGTGTTTCTGTATGAAACGACTGGTGAACCCTTCTGGGGCTTGGTCATATTTTTAGGAGCTCTAATCAACCTATTTAACTTGTTCCCTGTCTCGCCACTCGATGGCGGAAGAATCGTTGGGGTTCTATCTACTAAGATCTGGTTCATTGGCTTATTACTTGTTCTGCCTTATTTGTTCCTATCACCAGACCCAATCATTTTCTTGATCTTTATTTTCGGTATCCTAACTTGGTGGAAACGAGTTCGTGAAGACTTTGAACAAAACAAGTTAAAAGAAACGCTTACTTTGTTTCAATCAGAACAAGAGAAACTTACTGAGATCAATCAAGAGATGGATGAGTACAAAGACATGCCGAATTTTGGTTATATCATCGGGACTTATCTAGAAGATGTAAGAGTTGCCAAAGATAGACTTAAACGAAATATGCCAACTGGTTCTTCATTTCCTGTCCTACAGGACAAGAAGAAGATTCATAAGCATCGTACACTAGTAGAAATTGAAATATTAAACAATCGTGAACGTTTTTTACAGACAGTTCTAAAAGAATATGAGAGCAATCAACGTCAGAGAGAATACATTCAAAACATGTATCAAGAAGCTGATCCTGAAGAAATCGCAACTTTGCCAGAGCTTCAGAGCTTTAGTCATAGCAGCTTGTTTGAAGCTTATGAACAAAGCCTGTTATCTGAAAAAGCGAAAACAGAGAAACAATTCGAACAGACAAAGAACTATTACGTCTCAAACACAAAAACAAAAGTGATCGTGTTGATTATGTATCTATTGTTAGCAGGAGTCTTATCTGCTTTTGTTGTATACGGCAATCAACTTATGGATGCAAATCGTTTCTTAATCAGCTAGACCTAAAAAGCACCTCTTGATAGAGGTGTTTTTTTCATACCCTTCTTTTTACCTGCATGAAATCGTTTATAGTACATTTGCTACAGAAATCCATAAACGTAGAGAGGGCTTTTTGACTTATCTTTTGAATAGATAAAAGGAATGCCTCATCAATAACACGAATGGTGTAGAAAAATAGACAAAAGGAGCGAATATCACGATGCAAAAATTTCTTAAAGTATTATTTTCACTCGCTGTGATACTTGGTATCTTTTCAAACACAGCTTCAGCTGAAAAAGGAACACCAAACAAAGATGTTGTTGGAAAAGACATGTATGTAAATGTTGCGGCGGCGACCCTTTGGGTTGGACCAGATACAGCTAGGCCCGTAGATGATCCATCCGTTTCAAACCCTGTTGACTTACGAAGCTGGACAACAAGTATGACGTATGAGGAGAAGCTTTGGCTAGTTGGGGAACTTGAAACACAAGCTCTATACGGCCAAAAAGTACATATTCTAGAGCAACAAGGTGATTGGGTAAAAGTTGCGGTCTACGGCCAGCCTACTCCTAGAAACGAGCTCGGCTATCCGGGATGGATGCCACTTTCACAATTAACGTATTCAAAACATTTCAGTAAAGCTGAAGGAAAGCACTTTGCACTGATCACGAGTCCAACGGCGTGGCTGTCAAAGGGACCATTCGGACATAAAAATGATCTTGAACTAAGTTATAACACGAAGTTACCTGTTATCAAGAAAGGCTCAAAAACAATCGCCGTCTTAACACCACAAGGGAAAGTTCGTTGGCTTGATGCGAAAGATGCAAAAGTATATAAAAGTGAAAGTGATATTCCTGTTCCAACAGGAGAAGCTCTTGTAGAAGAGGCTAAGAAATTTCTCGGACTTCCTTATCTATGGGCTGGTGCATCAGGATTTGGATTTGACTGTTCTGGATTTACGCACACCATCCATAAAGCAAACGGCATTACCATTCCACGAGACTCTGGACCACAGTCTAAAGAAGGCTTAATCGTAGATAAAGATCAACTACAGCCTGGGGATCTAATGTTCTTTGCTTATGATGAAGGAAAAGGGCGCGTTCATCATGTTGCGATGTATGCAGGAAACGGTATGATGATCCACTCTCCAAATACAGCTTCTACAGTAAGACTTGATCCGATCTCAACACCTGCTTATGCAGTTGAGTTCTCAGGAGCACGTCGTTACATTCCACAACCATAACAAAAAGCAGAGCACAACGAAATGTGCTCTGCCTTTTAATATCTTCTCTTATTCTAAACCTTCTATTTTCAATACCGTCACTGGTAAGAATGCTTCGCCTGTATTTTGAAACGTTACATTAACCCTATCTTGCTCTTTTAAATAGATGGCAAGCGGATTACTTTCTGAAGATACAATATAGCTCTTACGGTTATCCAACAAGAAGGATACGATCGTATAATCTCCAACTTTTTCTTTATATACACGAAGAACGGTTCCAGAAATCTGTTTCTCTTCTGCATTCGATGCTCCATCCACCGATCCTCCGCCTCGTTGTAATGCTGTTTTATATTGTTTTATTGCCGCATTCGGTGTATTAGCATAGACAGAGATCTCTGGATTTGCAGCAGAAACGATAAAATAGTTTTGTAAGAATCCATTCGAATCTAGAACAGGCGTCAGCCAGCTTGCTTCTCCATAGAAGTTATAGAGTACAGGCATCTCACCGTCCCATTTCTTCTCAATAAATTTCTTTTCTATGATCTCTAAAGCTCCTTCAGAATCCATATAAGACTCTTCGAGATTACCAGTGTAATAGGTTGCCTTCCCCGTTCTTGCATCTGTTAATGAATAACCGAGCATAGAGTCGACTCCCTCTTTTGGACTTGTGAAGTCGGTAAAGTAAAACATATTCCCGTTCTCATCAAAGATAGGGCTCACATTGGCCTCCGTTCCTTCATCAGAAGGTAGCTTCACATCTTTTTTACCGAATTTGCTGTTCCAAAAACCATGAACATAGTTACCAAAGTAACTGTTTTGAAGGCTGACTGTTTCTGGTGATACAGCGCCATCAATAAAGGCTGGAATATCCTTGATTAAATATTTCTTTGTATCTCCATTCTTCGGATCTGTTACGACTATACCTTCTACTTTAAATCCGTTGCGTGCAGAAATGAACTCTCCATAGGAGCGAATATAGAACGGTTTTCCATCATCATCAATCTCTAATTGTGGTTTTCCATAGAAGATGTATTCTGGAAAACTTGAACGCATATGACGTTCAACGTTTTTATTAAAATACGAAGACGGTGTATACGTCATCTCTGATTTAACGAACTTAGGGTTTGCTGAAGAATCGGTAGCACTTAATGTAAAATAACCAGGTGTTACATCACCGTTCCACCACTTAAAAAGTCCAGAGAACTCTACTGGTGCGATATATACGTAATTACCATCCACTTTTTGAATCTGTAGATTTCCTAATTCATAAAAGCTCGTGTTTGGTACTTGGCCAAACGACTTTCTCATTTTATTTCTTGCAAACTTAGGCGGCACGCTAGCCGGGGTCTCCTTCTCATCAAAAGACTCGATCTCTGTCTTTTCTGCCATTTTGGACGACTGATATTTTTCACCCGAATTAAATAGTCCAGCAGAAAGAAAATAGATACCAATCATCAAGCTGATGAGGAATAAGACAAGCTTGATTAATCTTTCTTTACCAGTTGCAAAGTACGCACCAATGGCTGTAACAATAATTGCCAAAATCCAAATAGAAGAGAAATTGCGATCGAGATTCGTTATATAGTAGAAAACAAATACAATAGGAACGGTACAAATGATAATACCGATCATAGCACCAGTCAGATTGTTTTTCTTCTTTTCTTTAACAGGCTTTTTGCTGCTAGAAATCGGAAAAATTACTAATGCCGCAGCAAGTCCTACAATGATGGAAAATAACAAGATGTTCATAAACTATCCCCTTTTTTACATTTACTTCTTAACCCTATTAAGCAATACGATTGAATATGTAAAAAGTTCCATAACAAATTTTTGAATAAGAAAAACGCTAACATATTAAGTAACATTGGAACTGCAGCTTTAATGCTTTTTACTATATAATGGAATTTCAAGGATGTACGAGTATGGTTATTGTATTGCGTAATAAAAACATACAGAAATGCTTATTAAAAATAAGCCTTGCTCTGTCTTCTTGAGCAAGTTGATTGGAGCGGAAATAAACTACATACAAAGAGCTGCAAGAAATAACTAAATAGTCGTTTGTGCTTCATAAATATCTAATTTTTAAAAGGAGTTGTTACACTATGAAATACACATCAAAAAAAGATTGGTGGCTTGGATTGATCCTCTGGGGCGCTGTTGGTTATTGCGCTTACATCAGTACTTATGCCTTAGTAACAGAAAAGGCAAACCTTTTAGGAATATTGATTACGGGCATCATTAATCTTGCCTTGATTGGCTTCATCAGCTGGCTTTGGTTTACGACTTACTACATTCTAGAAGAAAAGGAACTTATCATTAAAAGTGGTCCGATCAACAAAAAAATTCCCTATCGTGAAATTTCATCTGCACATAAGACGCTGAATCCTATATCAAGTCCTGCACTCTCTTTGAAACGAATCAATATTACGTACCAGTTTGGAATGGCTCTTATCTCCCCAAAAAATCGAGATGAATTTTTACAAGAATTAAGTAAGAGATGTCCGAATGCAACAATCAAATATGATTAGGAGTTGCTGTTGATGAACGAAACATATCAAGCTGTTTTCTTAGATCGTGATGGAACGATCGGCGGTTCGGATCATATTGAATATCCAGGAGATTTTCAACTTTTTCCTTATACAAAAGAAGTCATCCAAATCTTTAAATCTAGAAATATTCCTGTATTTTCATTTACGAATCAGCCTGGAATCAGTCGTGGTGCTGCAGCCGAAACAGATTTTTTTACTGAATTAACAGCGTTTGGATTTGATGATGTGTATCTATGTCCGCACCACCATACAGAAGGTTGTGATTGCCGGAAACCTTCTATAGGTATGTTAAAAAAGGCGGCAAGTGATCATCATCTAAATCTATCAAAGTGTGTCGTGTTTGGTGACCGTTGGACAGATATTCTTGCTGCAAAAAAAGCTGGATGCATAGCCATATTAGTTCTAACTGGTTCTGGCAAAACATCGTTAGATCATAATCATACCTCTTCCATTATTCAACCTGATCATGTTGCTGCAACATTAAAAGAAGGAATGACATGGCTGTTTGAGCATACGAATGCAATCAACATGTGAATGAAGTAAAAAACGCCTCGAAAAATTCGAGGCGTTTTACTATTAAATAAGAAAGGATTGTACAAAAACATAAAAGTTGACTGCAAATGCAAAAAAACAGAGATAGCTGATCGACTTTTTCTTTTTTTGCCGTTCTTCAAAGCCCATAACAAGTAATAATAAAGCTAGTCCTAGAGAAGTAAAAGGAGTAATATTAAGGTTTCCTGTCGTTATGCTATAGACCGCAAGTAATAATACGATTGCAGAAAAAGCCATTTTCAACTTACGAAACATGCAAACCTCTCCTATACCTTAGTGAATTCCTTTTTTCTTAAATCTTCCACCTTTTACTTCAGCAATATCAGCAATCGCTAAAAAGGCACTCGTATCAAACTCATCGACAATATCTTTGAGCTTTGCCTCTTCCAAACGTGTAATCACACAGAAAACAACACCTTTTTCATCACCCGTATAGGCGCCTTCACCCTTAAGGTATGTAACTCCTCGGCCTAAGCGATGAAGAATAGCGTCTCCGATTTCTTTATGATTGTCGCTGATGATCCAAGCTGACTTTGATTCCTCAAGCCCTGTAATCGTTAAGTCGATCGTCTTAAATGCAATAAAGTAAGCGATTAAAGAATACATAGCTCTATCCCAAGTGAAAACAAAACCTGCCGCACCGAGAATAAAGATGTTAAAGAACATAATAATTTCACCAACAGAAAAAGGCAGTTTGTTATTTGAGAGTATAGCTAGAATTTCTGTACCATCAAGTGATCCACCACTTCGTATTACCATTCCGATTCCGACACCGATAAAGATGCCCCCAAAAACTGTGGCTAGTAATAAATCGTCTGTAAACGGTGGAACTGGATGCAATAATGTGGTTGCGATTGAAAGAACGATGATCCCATATAATGTTGAAAAAGCAAATGTTTTTCCGATCTGTTTATAACCAATAAAAATAAACGGTAAGTTCAACGCGAATAGAAAGAGTCCTAATTTTAATCCTGTTATGTGTGATAGCATGATTGAGATACCCGCTATCCCACCATCAATAACATTATTGGGTACTAGAAATATCTCTAATCCGACTGCCATCAAGATGGCTCCGAAAGTAATAAGGATGGCCCTTGTAGCAAGTTTTCCTTTTGTTAGCTTTCGGTGTTGTTTCTTAATCTGTTCCATGGCTTGCGTATTTGTAATTGCTTCTCCTGTCATAATTGTACCTCCACGCTTTCCCTTATAATCTTACGTCAATCTGTGTTTTAATAGGATCTTCCTTAGAGATCCCTAGATATTTAAGTGTTTCAGAAGGACTTGAATGGTTGAAATGTCTTTGTAATAGAGATATGGCTACTCCCCTTTTATAGGCATGGTAGCCGAATGTTTTTCTGAGAGAGTTCGTACCAATCTTACCTTTGATCCCCGCATGTTCGGCAGCTTGATGAATGACTCGATATGCTTGCTGTCGAGTAATCGGCAACTTCGTTTTTTTGGACAGAAATAAAAAATCCTCTCGCTTTAGCTCTGCACATTCAACATACTGAGCAATGATCTTCTTCACTGTTTCGTTTAAGAAAACTTCTTTATTCCCTTCTTTGTTAGGAACAGAATAAAAATCATGAACGATTAAATCTTCCGATAATAAATCTTTTACTTGAATACTTAGCAATTCAGTAATCTTCAAACCCGTATTGATTCCAAGTACAAACAAAACATAATCACGCACCGAGTTTTTCTTTAAATAACGTTTAATCGCATTGATCTCTTTAATATCTCTTAAAGCTTCAACATATTCCATCTGAATATCCACCTTATATGATGTTACTTAATACCATTATACCAAAGGGTTATGTAACATTAGAAAAGATATGCTCATTTTTTCGCTTTTATTAATCTTTACTTTTATCTAAAATAAAAAACCCCCTAAAAAATAGAAGGTTAAACGCAATAGGATTCTATATGTTCTTCTTGTATCTTAACCATTTTTAAATGTGGATAGATTTCCTTCATTCGAACCACCAAGTTCTCTACTCCAAAAATCTCAGTAAATGTATGACTTCCCACAAACAAGTGAATGCCTGCAAATTTTGCATACTGGACGGAATACAATGATTGTTCTCCCGTAATGTATGCATCGCAATCTTGTTTCTTTGCGTATTGAATAAGTGCTGTATGGTTTCCTGCACCTGTAAGAATTCCTACTTTGTTGATTGGACGATCATGATTTTCCCATGCTTTTACCGGTTCTCCCAACACCTGTTCAAGTCTCTCTTTAAGTTCCATAAATGAAAGTGGCTTATGATAGAGGCCGATACCTGGAAACTCTTGATTATCCTTAAATGTGGAAAAGGTCGTAATTTCATCGATTTTAATTTGTTCGAATAAAGCTGTACTCGTGCCAAATTCCACAAAATCTAGAGGGTAATGGGTGAAATAATGTGAGATATCATGCTTCCTTAATTCAGCCTCGCAAGCCTCTTTCATTCCATACACAAAATCCCAAGCATCATGATGGGTGATCAAGAGATCTGCTCGACTATTATGAGCTTTCTCTACAGTCTCTGGCGTTAAGTTTGTAGCATAAGCGACCACCTTGATCTCTTTCTCAACTTTATGCGTAAAACCATATTCCCCCTCGTTTTCAAACTCTTTAAGCCATACTCCAAATAGTTGGGTGATCAAATTTTCAAAATCATTCATTTTCATACTGATATCTCCCATTTCTTGTTTCACCCATTATTACATGTTTTTCCATATTGAGCTAGAAGAAAGACCAAGTACTTAATACTTGGTCGATAGTTGGTATTTATTCTGTTTCATCCTCTAATGAATTCTCGAGGTGCTTCATTAAATCATAATAATCATCTGGCCTTTGGAACTGATCAACAGACCAATGCTGTTTGATCCATTGAGCAACTTCACTCGCACTGTTGAACACTTCACCTGTTGTATCACTGTCACGCACTGTAAAGACCATATTGTCATAATCAACGGTAACATCACATGGAAACTTTCCGTCCTTTTTATAGAGTGAATATTCCACTTCTCTTAGCCTCCTTGTTCATTTCGTTCTTACAGAAGTAATACCCACTCTCGTGATGTTTTATGACACTTTCATTTAGAAGTTTCTAAAATAGGTATAAAACAACGCTACAACGTTCATTCTGATAAAGGATTGTTATTAAAATTTTTGTATAAGATTGTGCTGTTAGAAAATAAAAGCTGATTAAATCACCCTTTAAACATATTTAGGACAGGAGTAAAGAAACATGCAAAGTTTGATGATAAAAATTTTAGGTATTCCACTCGCACTTGTTTTAGCCAACTTTTTATTTAAAAGCGTGGATTTCGAGTTCGTTCAACCTTTTATATGGATTACTGTCATACTAGCTCCTCTAGGTGTATTGCTGGAGTATATCATGGTTCCTCGGATCTCCTATGGCAAACAACTGGCAGTTGATTTTGCTACAAGCTTTGTACTCGTATATCTCTTAGGGCTTGTATTGCCTGGAGTAACTATCTCATTGTGGGGTTCGCTTCTTGTAGCTATCTTGATAACCTGTATGGAAGCAATGGTTCATAAGCATTTGATCTCAGACCACATGGATCACTCATATCGCTAAAAAAAAGTGATTCGTTCTTATTGAAACGAATCACTTTTATTGTTTTCATCTATTTTTCACAAGTATAAACGAATGCAGGAGGGAAATTTTTCGGTACAAATGCAATTTCGACAGTTCGAAAAAATTCCTGAAATGTTTTTTTCATCTGAGTAGAATATTGAAAAGCTACGAATACTCCACCTGGTCGAAGCGACCGATATACTTCCTCAACAATCTCTCTTTGCAAGTCACGAGTAAAATTTGCAAAAGGCAGCCCTGAGAAAATTGCATCTAACGTTTCTTCCTCTTTTTCTATGCTACTTAGGATGTAACGAGCATCTTCACAGACCGTATTTCTAGAAAACTGAAGTTTAAGTTTTTTTCTCATCTCTTCATCTTTTTCAAAGATAAAAAGCTCTGAACCACGCTTTAAATTGCGAATAATCTCTTTTGTGATTACACCTGTACCTGCGCCTAATTCAGCAGCAATGTCTATATGATCCCAGCAAAGAGGGTTTGTCATCTTCTTAGCTAAGCTGTTAGAGCTTGGAAAAAGACTTCCGACTTGTTTTGGAGATTGAAAAAACTTTTGTATAAATAAAGGGGTTCCGCCATCCACCCTCAACACCTACTTTAATTCCGATTATTACAATCAATTTTATCTAGTATATTCAGATGCCAAAAGTTGGTGAGAAAATAGATAACCTTGAAATCTTTTTACCATTATTTTCTGTTTGTATCTTCATCGTTCAGGGAATATTTATGTGGAGGAATTATTCGAAGAATCAAAGGCATTCATCAACTAACTTTCATGAAAAAGGGTAGTGGAAAAAATTATAATTGATTAATATGTAAGGTTTTGTTACATTAAAAAATGGTGTACAGCTGAGATAGACAAAAGATTAAATGAGGTGTATGTATGGATTGGATTAACAATTTCATAGGAAGTGTTAACACATATTTATGGTCGTATATCCTAATTGTTATGTTGATTGGGTTAGGACTTTATTTTACGGTACGAACAAAGTTTGTTCAGTTCCGCATGTTTGGCGAGATGATCCGGCTTTTGGGTGAAGGTGCTAAAGCTGATAAGAAAGGCGTCTCTTCGTTTCAAGCTTTCTGTATCAGTACCGCTTCTCGCGTAGGTACTGGTAATTTGGCGGGTGTAGCACTTGCCATTACAGCTGGGGGACCTGGTGCTGTATTCTGGATGTGGCTGATCGCATTAATCGGTTCTGCATCTGCATTCGTAGAAAGTACGTTAGCTCAGATCTACAAAGTTCGAGATGGGGTCGCATTCCGCGGAGGACCTGCTTATTACATGGAAAAAGCATTGAATGCTCGCTGGATGGGTGTTATTTTTGCCATTTTAATTTCAATCACGTTCGGACTTGCCTTTAACTCTGTTCAATCGAATACGATTGCAAGTGCGTTTGGACAATCTTTTGATATAAAACCTGTTTATGTAAGTATTTTCTTAGCCGTTGTAACTGCAATTATCATTTTTGGTGGCATTAAACGGATCGCTAAAGTATCAGAAATCATCGTTCCGATTATGGCTGGACTTTATATTCTTGTAGCTCTGTTTGTGATGGTTACAAATCTTACAGAACTTCCTGCCGTTTTCAGCATGATCTTCGAAGGTGCTTTTGGTGTAGAAGAAGTAGCTGGTGGAGCATTGGGCGCAGCGATGATGAACGGTATCAAACGTGGTCTATTCTCTAATGAAGCCGGTATGGGTAGTGCACCGAATGCAGCTGCTACAGCAGATGTGAGCCACCCTGTTAAGCAAGGATTGATTCAATCTTTAGGTGTTTTTGTTGATACCCTTTTGATCTGTTCTTCTACCGCCTTTATTATTCTATTATCAGGCATGTATGATTCTAAAGAAGCGGATGGAATTATTTTAACGCAGGAAGCTTTAAACACATTGCTTGGATCATGGGGAGGCCCATTCCTAGCGATCATCGTAATGTTGTTCGCATTTAGTTCCGTAGTAGGGAATTATTATTATGGTGAGTCTAATATTGAGTTTATCAGTACGAACAAAACGTGGTTGTTTATCTACCGATTAGCTGTTGTCGCAATGGTTGGATACGGTGCAATAGCATCTCTTGATTTTGTTTGGAGTTTAGCTGACATGTTCATGGGACTTATGGCGATCATCAACTTAATCGCTATTTCATTGCTTGGAAAAATTGCTTTTGACGCTCTCGGGGACTATCTGAAACAAAAGAAAGAAGGAAAGGATCCCGTTTTCCGACCATCTAGTATCGGACTAAAAAACACAGAAGCTTGGGATGAAGATGTTTCCACAGAGAAATAAATAAAACGAAAGAAAGAAGACTTCCTGAGTGAAGTCTTCTTTCTTTTATGTTAGTTTAAAATGGATGGAACAAATTAAAAAACTGGCATAGAGAGCCAGTTTTATATTAGCATTTATCACTCAACCTATTTTAAGTTGCTTTTTCCTCTGCAGGCGGGGAAAGTAAATTCTTTAATTGTTGTTCAAGATCCTGCAAAGAAAGCTCGTATAAATGACGTCCATCTGCTGTCTTATATATATTATGTAACAATAGATCAGCAATTAAATTTTCTCTTTTTTGATGGTCCGCTGACACGTTCAATCCCTCCTGTAAATCTCTTCAACATTTTACTTACCCTGAAATGATGGAGAAAAAACTTCCATTAATAGTTTATGTAAAAAAATGACGAAGGTGATGTAATTTTATAACCATTATCTTCCGTCAAGGTTACCCGTTTTTGGTTAAATTGTCAATTGTTTCAAGACAATATTTGTCGTCGATACTGTAAAAGATTCGGTAGAAATTGTATGCTAAACAATCTCATATACATAGATAGATAAAGGAGAGGTGTTATGTTTGAAGGTGGTTTAAACGTAGATTATTTTATACTATTACTTGCTATTCTACTCTTACTAGGCGTCGTTACTACGAAGTTCTCTTCACGCTTTGGTGTACCTGCCCTTGTACTTTTTATTGGAATCGGAATGCTTCTAGGAAGTGATGGACTCAATTTTATTTATTTTGATGATCCGCACGTAAGTCAACTAGTGGGCGTAATTGCTCTTATTATCATTTTATTTGAAGGTGGACTTCAGACAAAATGGACTAGCGTAAAACCCGTTCTATCCACTTCACTGTCACTCGCGACGTTTGGAGTATTCCTTACAACAGCCGTTGTCGCGGTATCTGTTAAATTGTTATTGGATGTTAATTGGCTAGAAGCATTTCTGTTCGGTTCGATCGTTGGATCTACGGATGCTGCTGCAGTATTCTCTGTTTTGGCCGGAAAAAATGTGAAAGAGAAGCTTTCTTCGACGCTTGAAGCAGAATCTGGTTCCAATGATCCGATGGCTGTATTTTTAACGATCACATTTATTGAGTTGCTCACAAAAGACTCCACTTCCATTACAGGACTTGTTCTATCATTCTTTTGGCAGATGGGAATGGGAGCTGTTTTTGGCTATTTCTTTGGAAAGCTTGCCGTTTATGCCATTAACCGTATACGACTTGAATCAAGTGGACTCTATCCCGTATTCGCTCTTTCTTTTGCTATCTTAACCTATGGGATTACGATGCTTGCTGGAGCAAGTGGACTACTTGCTGTATATGTTGCAGCTGTGTTTATGGGGAATAGTCACCTTACATACAGAAACTCAATCGTGCGATTTAACGAAGGTTTTGCTTGGATGATGCAGATTTTAATGTTTGCGATCTTAGGTTTACTTGTTTTTCCGAGTGAGCTGTTTCATATCGATATTATGCTGAAAGGCTTGATGATCTCTTTCGTACTCATTGTTATCGCACGTCCAATAGGTGTTTTCCTAAGTATGCCAACTTCTGCTTTCTCAATAAACGAAAAATTATTTATCTCGTGGTCTGGTCTTCGTGGCGCTGTTCCTATTGTTCTCGCTACATTCCCACTCATTGAAGGGGTTGAGAACAGCCAGTTGCTCTTTAATCTCGTTTTCTTCGTTGTGCTTACATCTGCTCTCATACAAGGATCAACCATTCCTTGGGTAGCTCAGAAATTAAAGTTAACGGAAAAAGAAAAACCTACATCTCCACATGTTTTAGAACTTGTTTCAATCGGTAAAGCCAATGCCGAAATCGTTGAATTTTTTGTACCCGAACATGCAAAAATCATCGGACAGACACTTGAGGAAATTTCCTTACCAAAAGAATCTACTGTAAGTGCAATGATTCGAGGCGATGAATTGATCACACCAACAGGGAGAACAGAGATTCACGCTCACGATATTCTTTACATCATGGCACATAAAACAAAACTGAAGGGTGTAACGGATTATTTATCCAAACAAAATATTGAAAAGAATTAAAGAAAAAGCCGGGAAGCTCTTCCCCGGCTTTTCTTATGCACCTTTTTCTACATGTACTTGATGAGGGTATGGAATCTCGATGCCATTAGCATCCAAAGCTTCTTTTAAAGCTTTACGTAACTCTCTTTCGACCGCCCACTGTTCTCCATTAATCGTCTTAGAAATAATACGAATTATCACATCAGACGAACCTAACATTTGAACACCTAACACATTCGGCCCTTCCATTATGCTCGGATTCTTTTCTTTTACTTTGTCACAAGCATCTTGTAATATGACGAGAGCCTTATCTATATTCTCTTCGTAGGCAATGCCAATATCAACAAGTGCACGCATATTACCGCGTGTATGATTCGCAATCGTACTAATCTCACGGTTCGGCATATAGTTTAACGTGCCATCAAATGCTCGTATGTGAGTCGTTCTTAGACCCACTTCTTCTACAATTCCATCGACCCCGCCAATCGTAACATAGTCTCCGACCTCCATCTGCTTTTCAAGAAGAATGAAGAAACCAGTTACAACATCACTTACGAGTCCCTGCGCTCCAAAGCCTATAGCTAATCCAACTACCCCTGCCCCTGCTATAAGAGTACCGATTTCAAGTCCGAACTGCTTAAATATGATACCAGCAAAAACAAAGATCAATACGTATGAAAACAGGTTTACTACAAGTTTTTGCAGCGTAATAATTCTTCCAGAAGACATCTTTCTATGTGTTGCTGCCTTATCAAACATTCGGTTGATCACACGTCTACCGATCGAACGAATCACCAAGAACATGACGATGATCAATAGAAACTTCACTGCCCATAAACCAGCCGCAAGCATAATCTCAGCCCAGTTTATTTTTTCCAGCCACTTTTGCCATTTTTCCAAAAAAACCACTCCCACGATGTACAATAGAATACTCCTTATTGTACAAAGCTTCGAGTGGCATTTCAATCATTTACAAAAAACTATGGTGCCATAACAGGCGTACGGTCAATCTTGAAGCCCATATCTTCTAACATCTTATGATCTGCCGTTGACTCTTGTCCTCTCGTCGTAAGATAGTCACCTACGAATATGGAGTTCGCGGCATACAGACCGAGTGGCTGAAGACTTCTTAAATTCACCTCACGCCCACCTGATATTCTAATCTCCTTCGTAGGATTAATATAACGAAATAATGCAAGTACTTTCAAACAGTAGCGTGGATCTAGCTCATCTGTACCTTCTAACGGTGTACCATCGATCGCATGCAAGAAGTTCACTGGAATAGAATCTGCGTCAAGTATATTAAGACTTCTTGCCATATCTATGACATCTTGTTTCGTCTCTCGCATACCTACAATAACTCCTGAACAAGGAGAGATCCCGCTTTCCTTAACGATGTTTACCGTATTCACTCGATCATCGTATGAATGAGATGTTGTAATATTTTCGTGATTTTGAGCGGAAGTGTTGAGATTATGATTATATCGGTCGACA
The DNA here is from genome assembly GCF_005503015.1 of Bacillus sp. E(2018). Taxonomy (NCBI): domain Bacteria; kingdom Bacillati; phylum Bacillota; class Bacilli; order Caryophanales; family Bacillaceae; genus Bacillus; species Bacillus sp. E(2018). The sequence goes on from NZ_SCOL01000001.1 coordinate 1,832,581, forward strand.
CCCGCTTCTTTTAAACGCTCTGCTTGTTCTGGCTTTAATATACCTAGACAGGCACAAACTTTTAAGCCATATGTATCTTTGATCTCTTTTACAGCCTCAACAACTTTATCCACATCACGGTTCGTAGGTCCACGCCCACTTGCAACGATGCAATACGTTCCAACGTTTAAGTTATACGCTGCCTCTGCTCCTTTTACCATCTCTTTACTATCCATCATTCGATAAGTCTCGATGGGTGCAGTCGACACGATAGACTGTGAGCAATATCCACAGTTTTCTGGGCATGCGCCTGACTTTGTATTAATAATCATGTTGAGTTTTACGAGATTACCATAATAATGCTTTCTGATCTGATAAGCCCCATGCAGCAATAATAGTAGATCTTCATCAGGACAATTTAAGATATCAAGAGCTTCTTCATTCGTAATTTGTTCTCCACTCAATACTTTGTTTGCAAGAGCATTCCAGATCATCACAACAACACTCCTTTATGATGCATGTTTTGTTCGTTGAGTAAATGATTTTTTACGCGCAAAATTAATTCTTGGAGCTAACATACCTCCACAAATCGCTAAAATAATATCTTTAGGTAGCGGGACCATCATCCATGCCCAAGCCATAGAGTACGTGAAACCTTCTGGTGCATCTGCCCACATTTTATACGCCATGAACATTAGGTTTGTCCCTACAATATAGTTAACCGCTGTTCCAACAAGGGTTGCTACAATGTATGAAGCTTTTCCACCATTCTTTTCAATGATTAATCCCGTTAGATATGCAACCAGAATATACGATAACAAAAACCCAAAGGTAGGACTGATCACGGTTGCAAAGCCACCTTTAAATTGAGCGAACACTGGTGCTCCGACTAATCCGACTAGTACGTATACACTCATCGAGATTGCTCCTAATCTGCTTCCTAACAATGCTCCTGCTAGAATACAGAAAAAGGTTTGCAACGTAATTGGCACCCCACCAACCACCATGAACGGAAACATGGTTGTGATATTTGCACCAATTGCCATCAGCGCTACAAACATACCAACTAGCGTAATATCAATCGTTTTCAAACCGCTTCTTTGTGCTGTCATCTTCATAAACCTCCACATATTAGTTCTGTATACGCTTTAGAATAGCGAAGGTTCACAATTACGTCAACTTAAAATATATTTTAGTTAACATATAAATATTGACTAAACCATTCTAAAAGCTAGAATGGTTTAGTCTGTTTTTATTTAATTCAAGATAATTATTTATCCCCCGTAAACTTGATTCCTTTTACAAAGTATCGGTTAAAGAATGCGTACAGAACGATAATCGGTAATGTAAAGACCATCGATGCGGCCATAATATAGTTCCAAAAAGAGATAAACTGGCCTTTAAATGAGTTCAATCCTAGTGGCAGAGTGAACATGTCTTGATCAGATAAGATGATGAGAGGTCTCATGAAATCGTTCCAAAACGCCATGAATACGAATATTGTCTGAGCTGCAAGTGCCGGCTTAGCAAGTGGCAAAACGATACGAAAAAATGTACCGAAGCGCCCAAGCCCGTCGATTGCAGCTGCTTCTTCCACTTCTTTTGGAAAGTTGATGAAAAACTGTCTCATCATAAAAATAAACGTCGCGTTCACCGCTCCTGGAATGATCATCCCTTGATACGAGTTCAACCATCCAAGTTCTTTCAGTATTAAGAAGTTAGGAATGAGCGTTACTTGGAAAGGAATCATCAATACGGCCAAAATCAATAAGAAAATACTCTTCTTTCCTGGAAAGCTTAATCTTGCGAGCGCATATCCAGCCATAGAGTTGAACAATAAGTTTAATAGCGTTCCGACTGTTGCAATAAACAAACTATTAAACAACCATCTTCCGAATAAGGGCTCTCTCGTAAAGATCTGCTTATAGTTATCAAGTGTAAATTCTTTCGGGATAAAATTAATCGACCCACTTACGATCTCACCAAGTGTTTTAAAGGAAGAAGACAGTGCCCATAAAAACGGAATGACGGTGATGATCGCGTAAACGACAAGAATTACATACAAAGCTTTTCTTCCAGCCGTACGTTTTTTCATGGTATCTCCTCCTTAGTATAGTGATTCTTCTTTTGAAAATTTGCGCTGTAAAAGTGTTGCCACTAAGATGATGATGGCAAGCATGAAAGCGATTGCTGTAGCGTAACCCATCGTTCCAAGTGTCTTAAATGCATATTGATAGATTAAGAGAACGACAGTAAGTGTGGAGTTGTTCGGTCCGCCCGATCCTCCAGAGAAAATATACGATTGATCGAAAAGTTGGAATGTCCCGATAAGACCCATTATCACTACAAAAGATGTTACCGGTCTTAAGTTTGGAACCGTAATGTGCCAAAACTTTTGAATCGGACCTGCTCCATCAAGTTCAGCTGCTTCATAATGACTGTCTGGAATATCTTGAAGAGCTGCTAGATAAATAACCATGAAAAACGGTGCCGTTGCCCAAATATTCATGATCATGATTGCAATAAGAGCAACGTCTGGATCACCAATCCAATTATACGTTGGCAGATGTAAAAATTTTAGTACATAGTTAATCAATCCGTTCTGGTTATACATCCACATAAAAATTAGTGTTAACACAGCGGATGAAGTTAAAGTAGGCAAGAAGTAAACGATGCGAAAGAACTTCTGCCCTTTGAGTCCTGCATTCAATGATGCTGCTAATACTAGTGCCAGGAAAGTTTGGGTCGGCACGACGATCGCAACATAGATCGCTGTGTTCTTCAGTGCAATAATAGCTCGATCGTCAAATGTGACCTTCATAAAGTTATCGAGCCCTCTAAACTCATAAGTCGCACCGCCAATCAGTTCTACTTTGTGAAAAGAAAGAAATACAGCGTAAGATATCGGTGCGATTACAAACACGCCTAATACGATGAGCGCAGGCAACAAGAATAGATACCCTTGTCCCGCTTCTCTTCTATCTTTTTTTGATAACATCTTCACATGGTTCACCTCGATTCAAAAGTCTTTATTCTGTTACTTTTATCTCTCTGTTCGCCTGTCTCTCTGCATCTTTTAACGCTTCTTTTAAAGGACGGTCACCTAAATAAGCACTCAGAAATTGGTTATTAAAATTGTTCATCACGATTGGCAGTGTTGGACCATCCTGCCATACCGTTGCATATTCTGCTCCACTTACAAGTGGACCGCGAAGTTCATCTTGATCAAAACCTAGTTCAGTAGCTACAGACTTTCTTGTTGGAAGTGCAAAGCCTTTGCTCGTCCATTTCTTCATTCCTTCTTTACCCGTGAGATATTCGATCAGTTCCCATGACTCTTTCTTATGCTCTGATTCTGCATTCATCGCGTATCCGACTGCAAAGGACATCGTACCTTTTTTACCGTTTACTGTCGGCAGTTCTGCCGTTCCATAATCAAGCTCTGGAAACGTGTCTTCTAAAAAAGGAATGTTCCAGTTCCCTTCCATAACCATGGCTGCATTGCCACGTCCGAACATCTCACCAGCGGATTGCCCTGCCCCTACTTCTGAAGGTGTTGCTGCAGTCTTATCTTTTATGTGCATATCAACCAGTGGCTGGATCGCATCCACGACTTTATCATCAGCAAAAGTGGCTCGACCATCTGTGATGACCTGTCCATCCTGAGATTCTGCCATATAATACATCCGTTCAATCTGTGGAAGCATACCAAGTCCGTATACTTGCTTTTCTTGGTCCGTCAGCTTTTTAGCGACAACCTCCATCTCTTCCCACGTCTTTGGAGGTTCTTTTATCCCAGCTTCTTTGAACATTTTTTTGTTATAAAATAGGGCAAGTGTCGAGTAATCTTTAGGCAGACCATAAAGCTTCTCACCTTCTTTAAAGGCATCAAGCATCGGCTTTTCAAAATCTGCCAGATCAAAGTCTTTTGTCACATATTTGTTTAGCGGTTCTACAGCACCTGTCTCAATGAGAGCAGGAGCTTCAAAAGCATCAAGATAGAATACGTCTGCTGCGGTTCCACCAATCAACCGTGTCTTCAGTACATCCATATATTGGTCACTGATTGTATTCAGTTTCACATCAATGTGGGGATGTTCTTTTTCAAAATCTGATAGAACTTCGTTTAACAATTTCTTCTCAGTCGGATTTCCACCCCAACCACTCAGAACAATCTCGGTTTTCCCTGATTGAGTTTCTTCTTTTCCATTGTCATTTCCACAGCCAGATAACACCGTTGCTAAAAGCAGCGAAGGTACACCTATTGCAGACAGCCACTTTGTATGTCTCATCTTCTAAAACTCCCTTCTCTACATAAGGTGAACGAACCATTCTATTTTTGAATCACTTCATATCCAGTCGTATTTTCTTTTATCTCTACGGTCGTTTCTTCTTCTTCACGTTGAACATGAACGGAAAGATGTCCTTCTCCAATTTTAATTCGGTCAACTTTTAGTTCTTTCATCTCTTTCAACAGTTCTGGAGAGAGATAGATGACTTTGTTTAAACTATCAGGAAATAATCCAAGAATGGTTTGGATGAAGACTAGTGGTGTCCCTGCAGCCCAAGCTTGAGGTGAACATGCTACGGGGTATTTCACTGCTCTTCCTGCTTTAGAATCATATCCACAGAAAAGCTCAGGCAGTCTGTCATATTCAAAGTGACTCGCGGCAGCTATCAATCCAGAGATCACCGTGTTTGCATCACTCTGGTGTTCTACTTTACTCATGCCAAGCAGGATCATACTGTTGTCATGCGGCCATATGCTACCATCGTGATAACTCATCGGGTTATACCCCGCTTCTCCTTCTGCCATCGTGCGAATACCGTAACCTGAGAAAAATTGTGGAGAAACAAGTTTTTCTATCACCTTACTTGCCTTATGATCATCCAGCATCTCTGCAAAAAGAACATGTCCAGGATTGGTCGTTAAAGTCCCTACCTGCTGTTTATCTTTATCTAATGCAATGGCATGAAACTCCTGATCTTCCATCCAAAACTTTTCGTCATACCGTTTCTTTAGCTTTTCTGCATCAAGACGAAGTTTATTAGCTTCATCTACTCTACCAAGTACATCAAAAATAGCTGCGATACCGATTTTGGCTTGATAAACATATCCTTGAACCTCAGATAGAGCTATCGGTGTATCTGCATAATTTCCGTTTCGATGTACGATCGAATCACCAGAATCCTTCCAGCCCTGGTTCGCGATCCCTTTACTTGATTCTTGATGATATTCTACGAATCCATCACCATCACGATCACCATATTCATCGATCCAGTTTAGTGCTGCATCTACATTCGACTTCAGCTGCTCTGCCAACGATAAATCACCTGTCCATTTTGTATATTCAGATAAAAGGACCAAAAACAGAGGTGTTGCATCGATCGTTCCGTAATAAGGTGTAAAAGGTACTTGGTTTGTAGAAGCCAGTTCTCCGTATCGAATCTCGTGCATGATCTTGCCAGGTTGTTCATCACGCCAAGGATCTACTTTCGTACCTTGTTGAGAAGCCATAGTTAATAAAGTACCTTTTGCTATTTCAGGATTAAAAGCAAGCATCTGAAGCGCTGCGATCAAACTGTCTCTTCCAAAAGGAACACCAAACCAAGGTAATCCTGCTACTGGGAACGCTCCATGTCCAATGTCCGTTAACAATACGCGAAGATCCATAATGCCTCTGTCGACAAGTCTTTGAAGTGGTTTGTAGTCTGTTTGTACTTTTGTTGTATCTCTTTCCCAATATGTATAAGAAGTCTTTAAAAGTTGAAGTGCTTTCTCAGGATCCATGACTGTTCCTGACTTTCCGTTAATTTCAGGTGTCACAGAGAATGTAACTCTCTCTACCTCCCCATGATTCAATTGAAATTCAAAAGCGATCGTACCATCTTTATTTACCGTCTTTGCCTCTCGATCCCATTGCACTTTTGTTGCCCGTTCAACATCGTCTGCTCCTTTATAGGTGTATTTTAACGAGTTTTCTGTAACTTCTTCGCCTGTCCTTGTTCCAATCTCACCATATTGAAAACCTCGAATAATGAACATATCTGTAAAATCAGCGTCAACATGAACACTTATTTCAAAATTGACTGGTTTTGGATAATAGTTTTTCAGCTGAAGTGTCTCATACAAAACGCCATCATAAATTAAGCGCTTTCTTTCAATCTCAATAGATTCCCTCCACAGAATGAGTTCTCCGTTTTCTTCCATGTGAGGGTTAGTCAGCAAGATCTTTGCTTCATAATTCTCATCTGCAGATGAAGATAGAAGAATAGGATCTTGACCGTTTATTCTGATATCGAACTTGCTAAGAAACCGGGTATCTTTTGTATACAATCCGAGTCCATAATCGTTCTCTTTAGGAATATTCCCTTTGTCATCTGTTAAAAAAAATAGATCGTTTTCTTTTATTACACGATAGTTCATACCACAAATCCTCCTGATAATATTAGTAAAAAACGCATCCGAAACGTTTTCGGTCTTAGTCTAAGTAAAAACCACTATTTGTGGTTTTCAATTGATGATTCTCTTTTTATAAATGTCGTTTGCAGTACTTTATTCTTTTCTACTTCTTTTCCTTCTAACAAATTTGTTAGAAGTTTTGTCGCTTCAAAGCCTAACTGATACCGATTCTGTGCAATTGTCGATAATGATGGTGTTGAATAAGCAGATAAAATAATGTTATCAAATCCGACAACAGATAGATCTTTTGGAAGTGTTCTACCCATCTTTTTGGCGGCTCTTATTGCCCCCATCGCCATTAGATCACTTGCACAAAACAATGCAGAAATCTCAGGATGTGCTTGTAATAGTTTGGTTGTTTCCTGCTCTGCTGTTTCCTCCAAAAAGGCTCCGTTTACTACATAACCTTCGTTGAAAGGAATTTCATTTTTCATCAAAGCTGCTTGGTAGCCTGCTAATCGTTCCCTGCTGACAAATGCTTGACTGTGCCCGTTAACCATCGCAATGTGTTTATGCCCCAGATCTGCTAGATGCTGAACAGCTGTTTGTGCACCGTCTTTATTGTCGGTCGTTACATAGCCAACAGAATCACTTTCAATCGGAATATCAATAAGAATACAAGGAATATCACTTTTTAATACTTCGTCTAAGTACGGATCATCTGTTTTAATACCTTGTAAGATCACACCTTCTACTTTTCTTTCCTTGCATAACTGGTTATATGTTTTTTCCTGCTGTTTCTTAGAATCAGTACTGATTAATACCAGTTCATATCCTAGTTCGCCAGCACAGTCATTTACACCGCAAAGTACTTCAAATGTAAAATTATCTTTACTTCCTTCAATTCGAAGTCCAGATACGAGCAATCCAATGGTTTTTGTTTTTTTCATCACGAGGCTTCGTGCTAGTAAACTAGGACTATAATTGAGTTCTCGAGCAATTCTCTTTATTTTCTCTCTTGTTTTTTCATTTACATCTGAGTAGCCGTTCAACGCTCTGGAAACCGTTGTTACAGATACTCCTGCTTTTTTTGCAACATCTCTTATCGTAGCCATTCATTATCCTCCAAAACGTTTTGGAACTGATTAGTAGTTATCTTAACGCTTTTTGATATCGCTTTCAAGTATTAGTTTTTAACATGTAAAAAACCCTGGGAGCAATCTTTAAAGACTGCTTTCAGGGTTTCTTTTGCATCTACTTGTTTTCTTCTACTTTTTCATGAGGAACTTCTTCTGTTGGAGCTACAGGTTCAGAAGAATGATCAGCAACACGTTCTTCTTTCCAAGATTCTTTTTCATTATGAATCTGGTGCAGCTTTTTCACTTGTCGCTGCAGTTGAATCACCTTGATCAATCCAAAGAGTCCCACCGATAGGCCACCAATTACGGCTGATCCTAAAATGACGAGTACTAATGGCCAGTTGGCAGTTCCAAAGAGGTAGTTGATTTCTACATCACCAACATTTATAACGGCGAATGTTGCTATGATTAGTGCAAAGATAAAACCAAATAACAGATACAATTGCATTTTCATTATTATCACCTCATTGTTATCTATTCCCTTAATGAAAAGGAAATTCACCTAAATTTTTCTTAAAGTTAAGCTGCTATGATTTCGGGTATCCTTGTATCATGAGGAGGTGTCAAAGTGACGATTAAAGCTTATGTTTATGACGCATATGGAACACTTTTTGACGTACATTCCGTTACAGAAAAAGCCGAACTTCATTTTAAAGATCATGGTAAAGCGATTAGTGTGGAGTGGCGAAAAAAACAAGTAGAGTACTTTATGCTTCACCAGCTAACTGGAACATACATTCCATTTTCCGAAATCACTCGCAATGCTCTTTTATATACTTTAAAAAAATTCTCTCTACAATGCAACGAAGAAGCACTTGTTTCATTAATGGAGGCTTATCTAGAGCTCCAAGTCTATGAAGAAGTTCCCGAAACTCTTCATAAAATTCAACAAAATAATGTAAAGCAGGTTATTTTTTCTAATGGAACTTATAAAATGCTAAAGCCATTAGTTGAGAAAAGAGAACTAACTGATGTTATCGATCTACTTTCGATTGAGGATGTTGAACAGTATAAACCCGCACCTGCTGCCTATCAGTATGTTCAGGATGCTTTAGCGGTAAACCGGGAAGAAATTTTATTCATGAGTTCTAACTTTTGGGACATCACCGGTGCAGCAACATATGGATTCAAGACCGCATGGATCAATCGTGGAAATCAGCCGCTAGATGTTCTAGGTGTTACACCTCATTATATATTTGCCTCCCTTAATGATTTGTTGAAAGAAAAAGAGCTGCACCCATAACGATGCAGCTCTTACCTATCTTTCGTATGACTTCTAGAATTAACTACATAATCCGGTATTAACAAAGTACCGATGAAGAATAAACTACCCCCACCTATGCGAATAAGCCTCTCATGTTCAGTATCTATCACAAAAGAACTTAGCATAATTAGTGCACCTATAATAACGAACGTAATTCCCCAATATCGATATTTCAATATAAGCACTCCCTGTTTTAAAAAGTTAATTCAGCCACTTCATGATAAATGACTTATTTTCTTCCAATTCTTTTTCTTGTTTTTCAGAAGTAGGAATCTGCTCTCCTTGCACGTTACGAATCTTCTTTTCAGCTTTAGATTCTGAATAGTTCGTATGAGATACAAACCAACCGGTATCCTCTTTTTTTATAGATACCCATATATCTTTTTGACATTCTGCACAAGACTTCATTTTGTAATAATGAAGTTTATAGATATATTCCTTTTTATTTATTCGATATTCAAACTGATCTAATTCTTTAAATGAGTAGGTAGGTTGCTCTTCTTTATTCGTTTCAGAGATAATGTCAACGTACTTCATTTTTTCTGAATCGGAGAGCAAGATATATTTCATAGGTTCATTATTACTTAATTCAGCCTCTCCCCACTGTCTCGCAATTCCTTGTGTCTCAACACTTTGATCGTCTATATCTACAACAAGAACGACCAGAAGACAAACGATCAAGAAAGTAAATATTAAACGGAATGCATAGGTTGATTCATTATCTTCTTTTAATTCCAATTTAAATTTAATTTTGTCTTCATTCATTTCGTACTCCTGGCTGACTTTTTTTAATCTCCACACTCACAACTGTTTGCCATGTTTCAGGTTTATGACATTTCATTGCAGGAGTTAAATAGATTTCTTTATAACTATTTTTTAACGTAAGGCTCTCTTGTTCGGCGAAATTTATTATCTCTTTCAGGGTTTCAATTGAGTTTCGGTAGTGACCTCTATGTAACTTTTGAACACAAGTAATCGACTCATAAGAAATGAGTTGCAATGTTGGCGGCTTCTTTCTCAATCTCTTTTCAACATTGAAACAAGCTTCTTCAAATAATTCTTCGGTTATACAATCGGGTACTTGCATCATTTGAGTTGTAAGAGATCTGCTGTCATTCTTCTCATGCCAAAGGATCTCATGCGGCATTAACGAAAATTTATAACTCAACTTATTTTTTGTTAAATGTTTAAGCTGATTTACCACTTTCCATACAATCCATTGCTCATCGACTGGTTCAGGTCTACCTGCCCAATCCATATCATATTTCGTACTCATCTCTTGCGTAACATACTTCATAGCTGGGATCTCACGAACAGCAACCTGGCCCATCTTCATTTTATAGATCTCCGAATGGATGTTTCGATGGTCATGAGTCATTAACTTCGTTTTCATCATGGCACCTCCTTCAATAAGGATTGGAAAATAATGATAATTAAAGAATAGCATAAAATAAACGGAATTTCTTTACAAAGGAGAGATTCAATTGTACAAAAAGTGGCTTATGAGATTAGGCAAGTTTTTGCTTTCCTTTGGGATCATCTTCATGCTTTTAAATACTTACTCCTTGGCTCTGACACCAGAAAAACACATGGAATGGATAGAAAGACATGGCTGGAAAACAGACTTTTATTTTCCACGTAAGCAAGTATTTATAAATCCTATTCATCCTGAGTTTCGGCATACATACCAACTTGTCGATGTTAATTTTCATGGACTAGAAAAGGGCACTATTGAACAATATATTTATCGGCTAAAAGAGAATTGCGGGAACCATTATCTTGAAGCTGTCCTATTAACGTATGAAGAGAATATAATTGATAGCTTCATTCAACTGTCTGAAAGCGATCCTGGTATGGTTAAGATGATGGAACAACCTGTGTTCATGGAACAAATTTGTCAGAAGCAGTGAATCGTGCATCCTCTCTTTACTCATCAGAAAAATTAAAAAACGCAAAAAAAAAAACACTTACAACCCTAAAGTCACAAGTGTTTTCTTTTTCGCTATTTACTTCCTACTTCAACTTCACTCAGCCCTCGTGTTAACTGATCAGGATCAAGGTCTTCTCCAATAAAAACAAGTCTTAGTGGCATCTTCATCAATTCTTTTTCGTAAGTAGGCAAACCATATGAGTATTGAAAAAGATAAATTTGATTTTCAAACTGCATATACCCTTTGATCCTATAGATCGATGAAGGTACATTTCGTAGCCAGTTTTCAAACAACTCTTTATTGACAGGCCCTTTAAACGAGTATATAAAAGTTTTGACTTTCAATTTATCTGCGGAAACAGACTGGTGATCTGATCGCTTTTTTACGGAAAGTGAAAAAAGTTGAGACAGCTCTACCTTTGCAAAATCTGTTAACACAAATGGAGTGCCTTCATTCAACCTGGTTGCGTCAACCGTAAGCTGCATCTTCTCTTTCGCCGTCAATCCGCTTGTTTTGTTCCACACGATATAGTCTGCGTGCTTTATCTGCTCAAGCATGAGCATCCTCGCCTGAACATTCATGTTCTCTCGGTTCAGCCATCGAGGTGCGTCCATGATTGAAATAATACCTGAGATCTGTAAGTCGTCTATTAGATAAGGTGACAAACAGGCATCAAGAACATCAATCGGATGAGCGACACCTGTTGCTTCGATAATTAATGTATTCAGTTCATTCTCTTTACATAGTCCCCAAAGCTGTTTTTCAAGCTGATCAGATAATGAACAGCATATACAGCCGTTGAGGAGCTCTTTAAGCGGAACATCTTCTGGGACAGAATCAGAATCGATTGATACTTTTCCGATCTCATTCATCAATACAGCTGTTTTATGTTTATGTTCTTTTTCATAAGCTAACAACTGTTTGAGCAACGTCGTTTTTCCGCTTCCTAAAAATCCAGCAAGAATTATTACATTCGCTTTCTTTTTCATCGTACACCTCGAACTTCATTTCGATAGATTTCATCAATCTATTTTAACACAAAACAAAAAACAGCCTTTTTACAGGCTGTTAACATTAAGTTTAGCTAATAATTTTTTTATGATATCAAGACTTACTTCTTCCCAAAGAGCATGATCTGTCGTAAACAAACTTGAAATTCGATCAGCAAATAGCTTGAATGCTTTTTCGTAACGTGGGTCTTCTTTTGAAGGTATCTTCTTTTTACGTTCTTCAACAATTTGCTGTAATTTCGGAGCACGTGGTCCCCACTTTACAACTTCTTTTCCCTTTTCATCAATAAAGATGATGATTGGAATAGATTTTGCTTTTGCTGTTAAGTAGCGATCCATTAATTCCGGATGCTGGTCGCGTAAGATAAAGCGAATATCAATAAGTGCTTCATCTGCCATGCGCATAAAAACAGGAAGATTTAACATCGCATCACCACACCAATCTTCGGTAATCACGATTGCTCTCAACCGGTTTTTTTGGATGCCTTGCAACGCATCTTTCATAGGTTCAGGTAGCACGAATGAATTATATATCGTCAGCAAGTTTTCCTTGTGTGTTTTCATTGAATGTATATATGCATAGCGCGTCATGCCTTTATCAAACCATGTATTGAGGTCAGTCATCATCCTGTGTTCCTCCCTGTTTATCTTGTATTCTTATTGTAACCAAACAAGGGGGAGTTGTGGCAACGAAAACGCCTTACATTTATTTTTTTAGTTCTTTTAACCTGCTCTGAGTTTTTTCTGGAGTTGGGAAACAGCGAATAAAAGCAGGTATCTCTCATTCGGCGTTAACCGGAGCCAGTCCTTCGCTTTGTACTTCATACTGATTTCCACCTTTCACTGACATTTATCATCCCGTAACTATCTAATACCTCTTTTCACATAAAAGAAAACTTTTTTTCACACATAAGTTTTCGTCATTTATTGAGGAATTTCGCATTATTGCTCGCAAATTCTTTTTTCTCCTATACTATTTTTCGAAAGAAGAAGGGTTTCTTTTCATAAAAATAAGGGAATGGATACGAAAACAGGGGAGGGGTTTAATGGTTATGAAGATGCTGAGCGAAGATGTTAAAACTTTATTTTTTACAGACGATGGGACGATTCCGAATCATCCTTCCTGGCCCGTTTTGTTGTACGTAGGAAAATTAAAAGAACCGCAAGATGCATTAGACGTTTTTGAACAAAACGGCTGGACTAATGGGTGGAAGAACGGTGTATTTGATTATCATCATTATCATAGCAATACCCATGAAGTTCTAGGTGTAATAAACGGTGAGGCGGTTCTCCTTCTTGGAGGAGAGGATGGCGTTTCTGTTACTGTTTCAAAAGGAGATGTTATCGTGCTCCCAGCCGGTACCGGACATAAATGTATAGGGTGCAGTACTGATTTCAAAGTAGCTGGAGCTTATCCGAATGGAATGAATCACAACCTTAAAAAAGGGGAACCTGATGATCGACCAGCTGTACTAGATGATATCATGCTCGTTCCATTACCAGACAGGGACCCTCTCTTTGGAAGTGATGGCCCGCTGTTGGAGTTGTGGAAAAGTTAATAAATACCTGTTAGTAGCGCTCTTCACAGTGAAGAGCGCTACTTTTTATATATTCTTTTTCTCTCTCCACCACTTCAATGCAGGTAATGATTCTGAGCCAAGTGTTATGGTCTCACCAATCTGAGGGGTACATATTTCTACATTTCGTTCTGTTGCTGCATTTACAGCCCTTTCAACTGGGTCTTTCCAATTGTGCAGAGAAAGTGTAAAAGCACCCCAATGAATCGGAATCATGACTTTGCCTCTTACATCAAGATGAGCTTGTACGGTTTCTTCAGGCATCATGTGTATCGCAGCCCACTTCTCATGATATTGTCCACATTCCATCAAAGAGAGATCAAAAGGTCCATATCGTTCCCCAATCTCTTTAAAGTGTGGCCCATATCCACTGTCACCACTAAAATAAATGTTGGAATCCTTTCCTTGTATAATCCAAGAACACCAAAGGGTAGAATTTCGATCTGTTAAGCTTCTTCCTGAAAAGTGTCGTGCAGGCGTACAGATCATTGAAATGCCTGAAGGTTGTATCTCGTCCCACCAGTTACATTCTTTTATGCGGTCTGGTTCCACTCCCCAACGCTTTAGATGTCCAGCAACACCCAAGGGCACTGCAAATTGTTTCACTTTATGTTTGAGTTGTTTGATGGTTCCATAATCCAGATGGTCATAATGATCATGTGACAAAACCACTAAATCCACTATGGGAAACTCGTTTATATTAAAAGGCAGTTCTTTGCTATAACGTTTGTTGCCAAACCAAGGAACTGGTGATGGGGAGGAGCCGAACATTGGGTCGATGAGTATACGTTTCCCGTCCATTTCAATCAACAAGGCTGAATGACCGAACCACGTTACCCTTGTTTCTTCGTTTGTATTTTCATTTAGTTGAAATGATTTTATAGGTAGGGCGTTCTTAGGCTGACGATTTGGATTTCTTTTTAAGAATTCCTTTAATACCGGGAGCATTGAGCGTAGATCAGTTGTCATCTCTGTTTGGATTTGATTAGTAAAAACACCTTCATCATAGTTTTTAACTGTGCGATACTTGTTTAACTCTTGTTTTGAAGGCTTATTTCCAAAAACAGGATGAAATATGATGAACATAAGTACAATTGTTACGATTACAAGTAGAATGCCTAATCCAAGCATATTTACGTTCCTCTCTATTTTACAGTAGTGCTCATATATTACTCCTTTTCGAATAATAGAAGCAACTTTCTAGTATGAATTGGAACTTGTTCTCCCTATGAATAACGAACAACTTGGAGCGAAAATTAACTACTTCCAAAGAGCATCAGTATATACGATCACAGTTTTTCGAACGACAAAAAAGCTGATCTTATGTGAATCTAAGAGATCTCACAAAATCAGCTTTTAATCAATCTATTCATTTAAGCACTTTCCTTTTCCTTTTTCTTCACTGCTTTCTTTCGCTTTCTTTTCTTTTTCTTTTGAAGCTCTTCTTCTTTTGCTCTGTTCTTTGCACGTCTTCTCATCTCTTCATAAATTCTAATACAAAGAGTTGCAAAGCTGATCAACAACGCAATAATTTTATACGCCATCCCCATACACGCCCTTTCTTCCTAAGAAACGGGGCAAATATTTATGATTCTGACTCTTTCGCTGCAGCCGTTTCAATAGGAGTTCTCATCGCTCTTAAATTCTCCTGATCGCAAACTGCTTTTTCTTGTGCATTTAATACTAACAAACCATTTCCTTCTGCTTTCTTTGTTAGTCCGATACTTAACGTATTTTTTACCAATTGAGCATAGACCTCTGCTTCTGAAAGTTCACGACCAAACAATTTTTCTTCTCGTTCAATCAGTAATGCAGCTGCTCCCGATACATGAGGCGTCGCCATAGAAGTTCCAGATAACCTTGCATATTTATTACCTGGATAAGTAGAAACAACATCAACGCCCGGAGCAACCAGGTCAATCTCATCATTGGTGTTTGAAAACGGAGCAAGTTTCATTTTAGCATCCACTGCACCTACTTGAACGACCTCTTTATACGCGCCAGGATAAGCATGTTCATTCGTATTTTCCTTATTATCCCCTTCGTTACCTGCTGCACAGACTACAAGCACATCTTCCAATACGGCTCTTTGAATCGCTTCATGTAGCTCAGGTACATCTGTCGGTCCACCAAGTGACATCGAGATCACACGCACTCTCTCGCCATTTTCCCCTCTCCATTTAACGGAGTAGTCAATAGCATCAATAATTCCTTGGTACGATCCACCGCCATCTTTACCAAGAACTCTGCAGATCAAGAGTTTCACATCTGGTGCCACACCAGCTACACCAGCATTGTTTAATGTAGCTGCAATCGTACCTGCCACATGTGTACCATGATAATGGGCATCTTGGTAATCATCTTCATTCCCATCAACAAAATTCCGTCCACCAATGACTCTTTCGGCAAGCTCCGGATGGCTTGTGTCACACCCAGTATCTAGTACGGCAACAACTACACTCTGTCCTTTTTCACCATCACGCCAAAACGCAGGTGCATTGATCATCTCGACTCCGTATGGAATTTCCTCTTTTGATTCTTCTATTACTTCTTCTAAGACGAACGGGATCAAACAGACTTCACTCATCTTCATTACCTCCTTTTATTTAAAAAAGAATGTTTGTAAAGCAAGTGACTCTTGAAAAAGACAAAAGAAACGGTGAACCTCCTTTCTCATAGGTGGGAAGACTTGTAAGAAATGAAGATTCTAGTTGTAGAACTTAATACTATTCTACCAAACTGTTAAAACTTACCACAAGTCCTGTCTTAAAAATGAGCTATTAAGTCTACATCGACATTTTACGCAATGCGAACATATGTCCTTATCCTTAAATTCCAACATCATTCGACAAGATTTGTTAGTTCTATTAAACTATGGCAAACAAAAACTCCCAAGACTAGAGCAAATCTAGCCTTGGAAGTCTGTAAGAATAAATTATAGATTAGTAACGTACTGCGTCTGCTGCGTTTACACGACCTTTAGAGTAGTAAGTCCCTGTTCCTGAGATAGGATCTGCTGTGTTCTCGATAGCAGCACGGATGTTAGAAGCACTTCTTCCTTGTGAAGCAAGTAACCCTGCTACACCCGCTACTAGAGGACAAGCCATTGATGTACCAGACATGTAAGCATATCCACCATTACGTACAGTAGAAGCGATGTCTACACCAGGAGCAGCAACATCAACCCAAGATCCATAGTTAGAGAATGAAGCACGAAGGTCATTACGGTCAGTTGCAGCTACTGCAATCGCACCAGAATAGTAAGCTGGATAGCTAGGTGCAGAAGTATTTTCGTTACCAGCTGCAGCAACTACAACTACTCCTTTAGAAACCGCATAGTTTACAGCATTTTGTAATGAAGTAGCAGATCCAGGTCCGCCAAGGCTAAGTGAAACTACTTTTGCTCCGTTATCTACAGCATGGTAGATTCCGTTCGCAACATCATCAAGAGATCCGCTTCCATTCGCATCAAGTACACGTACAGCATAGATAGATACGTTTGGTGCCATACCTGCGATACCTCTAGCGTTATTCGTTGCAGCTGCTGCGATACCAGCAGCATGTGTTCCGTGGTCGTTCTGATCCATTGGATCCCAATCATCACTTACATAGTCATACCCTTTAATGACTTTTCCAGCTAGATCAGGGTGATTGTAATCAACACCTGTATCAATGATTGCTATTTTTGTAGTAGATGAACCGCGTGTGATGTCCCAAGCTGATTGAGCACTTACTTTTTGAGGTGCATATTGTACTCCGTTTGAGAAATACGTGTCATTTGGAGTCCAACTCGCATGGTATGTATAGTTTGGCTCTGCATACTCTACATCTCCACTCGCTTCATATTCTGCAATGGCTGCATCTACGTTTCCGTCTTTTACTTTGATTACATGAAACTTAGAGCCTTTTTCTTTTACTTCATCTTTTCCTTTTACTGCTAGCGACTTTACTTTTGACTCTGACACGCTGTCTTTAAATTTTACGATAATTTCTTGAGGTGTAACGCTTGCTTTCACCTCTGTACTTTTTGCAGCTGCCGCTGGTGTTGCAAGTGAAACTACTAATGGTAAAACCGCTGCCATCGTGGCAATCTTCTTAATCATTTACTTCACTCCTCTAATTTGGTGTTGGACTACAATTTCTAATATAGAGACCAATTTACAGAAAATAAAGAAGAATTTTACTATTCTAACAAAAACAAATATAAACTACTAATTTTTAAAAGTTTTAACTTAAAATAGGAATAAAGTCATTAATCCAGCTTTCATATTATTACTTCTTTCCTCATCTAGACGTAGATATGACCTAGTATTAGGACTGGTTTTTAGAGAATCAAATAACTTAAGAGTTTAAAATTTTCAGTAAGAGGAATAGCTAAAGAAGAAACATATAATGGAGGGATGTTCATGATACAAACAGGAGACACAGCACCAGACTTTACGATTAAATCTGAAAATGGAGAATCTTTCTCACTTCATAACCACCTTGAAAAAGATGATCGCTTTCACTTACTTGTCTTTTTTAGAGGAGAATGGTGCCCCGTATGTAACGATCAATTGAAAGAGTTAGAGCAAAATATTGAAACATTTAATGAGTTAAATACTCACATCTTAGCGATTTCTACTGATGAAGAACAAAATTTGAAGAAGATGAAAGAAAAACATGCTCTTTCTTTTCCGGTCTTTAGCGATATAGAACGAGTTGCAGGAGAACCTTATGGCGTCCAGTACCACAACGGAAAACTATATGACGATCATGGTGAACATGGAGAACCAGCATTATTTTTAATAGATGATCAAAAACGAGTCGTCTATTTTGATATTCAAACAGGACCGTTTGGAAGACCTACAGCTGAAGATTTAAGAAAGACAATCAAATATATTAAAAAAACGTTAAGATAATAAAACAAACGACGAAGTGAGGCAGTGCCTCACTTCGTCGTTTGTTTTTTTCAGTGTTATGAATCCCACTTAACCTTCTGTTCCTACAAAATATTCATTCTTACGATAAGATAAAGCACTTACATGAGCAACAAGCTCTGTATCATTTTCCACTCTCACTTCATACCAAGAAGTTCTATGATTACGTTTAATCTCTATAGCTCTTGCCGTAATTTTATCACCACTTTGACATGCAGCAAGATACCCAATATTTACTGAAAGTCCGACAGATGTTTTTCCATAGGAATTACATGCTACAGCAAAGACAAAATCTGCAATGGCAAATAATGCCGCTCCATGGGCTGTTCCATGCGCATTTAGCATATTATCAGTGATTGTCATTTGTGCTTCTGCTTTACCAGGGCCAACCTCTAGTAATTCGATACCTAACCATTTTGCAAAAGTGTCATTTTGAAGCTTTTCCTTAATATCCTCTTTATACTGAATATGGACATCACGATCGTCTCTTTTTGTTTTCATATTTCTCACCTCGCTATAAGACATTCTGTGTTCTACAAACAATCCCCTTCATACACCTATAAGGATTAACACTTCACATTCTATGGGAATACATTTAAAATAAAGTAACTAAACATATAAGAAAGGTCGGATTAATATGTCTCACTCTTCGATTTCCATTCCAAGACCTTTAGTTCGAACAAATCAGTGGTTCATTTTTTTATCTACTCTAGCTACCTGGCTATCTGGTCAATCATGGTTCTTATTACTTCCATTAGTTGCTGGTCTTCTAGGTATGTTTTTTGAATACAATCCTGTTATGAAAGCTGCTAAATTATTCTTAAGTAAGAAACCTTCTGAATACATTCCAGAGGATAAGGACCAACAGCAGTTTAATCAGATGATTGCGATCTCGCTTCTTACAGTGGGTTTCATAAGTTATACATTAGGCTGGGGTACACTAGCATGGATTGCTACTATTATGGTTGCAACAGCTTCTTTTGTAGCAATACTCGGCTTTTGTATCGGATGCTTTATTAGGTTCAGATGGCAGCAATATCGTTATAAGAGAACTCAAGACTCAAACTAATATACAAAAAGAACCATTCGCCATTTATGGTGAGTGGTTCTTTCATCATTTTATTGCTTCAAATACAAAGCTTTGTTTAGCATGTACTTTTCCCATTCTAAATCCGCCATAACCATAACCTCAGAACCCCTGCCTGTTTAATATCAATTTTATTTCTTGTGGCTCACCGCCTGCCCTGTGGAAATCGAAAAACCTAGAACGGAAATCAACTATAATCAAATGCAACACAAACAGCCTTTAATAAAAATGAGTGAGTACTCACTTGACCTTTATCATTTCTTTAACATATGATGATATTAAATGAGTGAGTACTCACTTTTAAATAAGGAGGCTTATTATGGAATCTGTTATTCAAGTAGCAAATGTTTCTAAGAATTATCGGTCTCATCAAGTATTGAAGGACATTGACCTAACCGTGAAAAAAAATGAAATCTATGGATTGTTGGGTCCTTCAGGAGCTGGAAAAACAACATTGGTTAAGATGATCGCGGGAATTGAGATTCCCACAACTGGCAGTATAAGTGTTCTTGATTCATCAATGCCTAATCTTAATATCATGAAGCAAATTGGGTTTATGGCTCAATCTGACGCGCTTTACGGAGAATTAAGTGGAAGAGAAAACCTTGAATTCTTCTCATCAATTTATGGTCTAAAAGGACAAAAACAACAAGAAAGGATTCATCTGGTTTCTGAACTTGTGAACCTTTCAAATTTTCTACAAAAAACAGTAGATCAATATTCTGGCGGCATGAAACGAAGGCTATCTTTAGCTGCTGCACTTTTGCATGAACCACAGATCCTAATTCTTGATGAACCTACTGTAGGTATTGATCCCTTGCTCCGGCAATCTATTTGGGATGAATTGTATAAGTTAAGTAGGAACGGAACAACGATCCTAGTTACCACTCATGTAATGGATGAAGCGGAAAAATGCGGTCAGCTGGGAATGCTTCGTGATGGAAAGCTAATTGCCTCTGGAACACCACAAGAATTAAAAGAATTTACATCAAGTAGTTCAATTGAAGACGCATTTCTCTATTTTGGAGGTGTTCATCATGAGAATTAAAGCTCTAGTGGTCCGGATCATCAGACAATTCATACGAGACAAACGCACACTTGCCATGATGTTTATTGCCCCTCTTCTTATCTTAACGCTTGTGAACTTGGTTTTTTCGAGCAATGACTATGAACCTAAGATCGGGGTTGTAAGTGATCAAAAAGTTGTAGACCAACTGAAATCATCAAATAAAGCTTTCATCTCTTATCAAAATACGTCCGAAGCTCATCATGATTTAGCAGATGAGAAACTTGATGCTGTTCTTGAAGTCACATTTCCTTCTCCTACTATTACACTTGAAGGAAGTAATCCAACAGCAAATAAGGCTTCAATCACAAAGATTGAAAAAGCCTTGAAATCACTTCCAACTCAAGACACTGAAAAAACAAAAAACACCCCAGAAATCAACTATTTGCATGGGTCTGCTGATATGGAAACTTTTGACTATATCGGCCCCTTCTTAATCGGATTTTTTATTTTCTTTTTCGTTTTCTTAATTTCAGGGGTATCATTTTTACGTGAAAGAACAACGGGAACACTTGAGCGGCTGCTCGCTACGCCGATGCGTCGATGGGAGATGGTAGTCGGATATGTATTAGGCTTTGGGATCTTTACCATTTTACAATCGGCCATCATTGTTTCGTTTGCGATCTATGTTCTTAATATCATGATGGTTGGTTCAATATGGTTAGTAATTTTAATTACACTCATGCTCGCGATAACCGCACTTTCACTTGGAACTTTGCTTTCAGCTTTTGCAACCAATGAGTTACAGATGATACAGTTCATCCCGCTAGTCGTGGTACCGCAAGTGTTTTTCTCTGGCTTGTTTACCATTGAAACAATGGCAGAATGGCTTCAGCCTTTGAGCTATATTATGCCATTAACATACGGAGGAGAAGCGATTCGAGATGTTATGATTCAAGGCGATGGGTGGAGTGATATTTACGGAAACGTGCTCGTGCTTCTTGGTTTCTCCCTTTTATTTATGATACTAAACGTACTCGCTTTGAAAAAACACCGTAGACTATAAGATAAGCGTTTGTACTGCCTCACTTTAGTGTCTATAATGAAGAAAATGTACGTTTTTAAAAGGAGTAGCTTTAATGTCCAATTCAGAGTGGATCAACGACCTAATTAACGATCACGATGTCCCAACGATGAGCGATAAACAACGAAAAATCTTAGAAGCAGCCATCGATACATTCTCAGAAAAGGGATATGCCGCTTCTTCTACGAGTGAGATCGCAAAAAAAGCTGGAGTTGCTGAAGGCACGATTTTTCGTCATTTTAAAACGAAGAAAGAGCTGTTGCTTGCTATTGTTACACCAACAGTAGCAAAATTTGTAGCTCCCTTCTTCATCAAGTCCTTCACTAAAGAGGTATTTGAAAACGAATATGAACACTATGAAGATTTTATAAGAGTCGTTGCTAAAAACAGACTAGAATTCGTTCGAAAACAATTTCCAGTCTTAAAAATATTCATTCAAGAGATCGCTTTTCACGACGAATTACGTGAACCGTTTCAAAAACTTTTCACTGAACATGTATATCAAAAATTCAAGAAGATCATAGAGCATTTCCAAGAAAAAGGAGAGATTGTTTCTCTTCCTCCAGAAACGATTATGCGTATGACAGCATCTAGTATCATAGGCTATATCTTGCCCCGTTTTCTTCTTTTTTCGGATAAGGAATGGGATGACGAAAAAGAAATTGATCAGATCGTAGCTTTTATCATGTATGGTCTTACAGGAAAACAATAACGAAAAAACAGAACCCGCTTTTTATATGAGCGGGTTCTGTTTTTATTCTACTAGTATTTGGGGTTCGGGGGTAAAGTGAGAAAGTTGAACATTTATATCACTAGTTGTCGGTGACATTACTTTAGCTGCTGGACTAAAAGCAACGAATAAACAAAAGATAATAACTATATTCACTTTCTTCATATACTCACCTCCCCGCTCTTCCCTTTATGTTCACATTATTTCTTATTTCTTCATATAGATTACCCGTGAACCTCTCATTCTCAAGCCTGTTTTTTGGGAGTTATCGGTTTTAATGTGCTTTTTTCACTTAATAGGATGATGAACAAGCAAACAGCAAGTATTAAAAATATCACCCCAGATCCCATAAAGCCATTAGCATAGGATAATATATCTTCAGTTGGAACACTCTCATTGACCTCTATTCCCAAAAAGTAAACACCAATGCCATCACCGTCCACGGAGCTTTTAGCAATCTCTCTTAAGTTTAGTCCTTGCGTTAACATTAAGATGCCTACTATAGAAAACAAGATACCTATTACCCATCTCATCTTTCAATCTCTGAAAAAGATTCTTTTTGTAAAGCTTTAAATCTCGGACTCAGAACACTCCAAACATCAAAAAGATTTCCTTCTGGATCAGAGAAGACAAAATTCTTACCAGTATGTTCACGATCTTCAATATCTCCTGTTGGAATGCCCTGCTCTTTAAATTCAGTGTGCAACGTATACAATTCTTCCAAGCCGTCTACTTCAAACGTTAAAGAAAACCTTTTGTTTCCTTTATAGTCAGTAAAATTTGATGTCTCACCTTCTAATGATCGCACAAGAAAAAAACTTTGGTCTGCTAGATTAAGAATGGCTTTTTCGTCATCACCATAACTTATCGTTGCTCCAAGCTTTTCTGTGTACCATTTAGCAGAATTGTCTACATCCGTAACAGGCGCATAAGTCGTACCAACACAAATTAACTTTTCAATCAACGACATTCCCTCCTCATGATAATGAATGATTTTATATAAAATTCTTCTAATAAAAGAAAAATCCTCCATAGAAACAAGGGAACCTAGATCATTTAAGAGAAATAGTACAATAACAAAGTTAGCGGAGGGTGAATACTTCATGAAAGAATATCAATTTAAGAATACAATCCCTGTCCTTCGAATATTTGATGAACATAAGGCAAGAGAATTCTACATAGACTTTCTTGGTTTTTCGATCGATTGGGAACATCGATACGAAGAAGATTTCCCAATTTATATCCAGGTTTCACTTGGAGAATGCTTATTACATCTGTCTGAGCATCATGGTGATTCGAGTCCTGGAATTAAACTAAGGATACACGTTGAAGGAATCCAAGCCTATCATCAGTTCTTGGCTGAAAAAAACTATAAATTTGCTAGACCAGGACTTGAAGAGGCCCATGGCTTTAAAGAAGTTAGAGTTGGTGATCCGTTCGGAAACGAATTTTGTTTTGTAGAAAAAATCGAATCTCTATAGTTTTGTATTCACACGAATAAAAGACACCTGTAGTTAGCCATCAGGTGTCTTTCATGCTTTATTCTAGTGCTCTTTTTGCTAGCGTACTAATAACCATATCATCCATCGGAGGGTTATGAAGTCCTGCTCGAACATCACGATAATGTCTTTGTAATGGGCTAGACATAGCTAAACTTCTTGCACCAACTATCCTCATAGCTAGATCAACCACTCTAGCTGCTGCATTTGTTACGATATGTTTTACAGCCATTAATTCTGGACCCATTTTCATTCTAAAATGAGGTTCGTTTACCCATCTGCGTGCAACACTGTACAATACTTCTCTTGCATGTAAGAGCTCTAACTCCATCTCTCCAACTTTTCTTTGCACTTCCGGCACTTCTCCAATCGGTCCTGGAAGACTATTAGGTTTATATGTCTTTGCAAAATCTACAGCTTCGTTGCGTGCTGCAACGGCGACACCCATATAACACGCTGGTATATGCAGTAGCCACGCTTTTGGAAATTCGCTCTTGCCTCGATCTTGTTCGACTAGAGCATTGTTATTCACTTTTACATTCTTCAAGATAAGATCATCACTTCGGGTTCCACGCATCGCTACTGTGTCCCACGTTTCTTCAATCCCCACACCTTCGGATTTCATAGAGATCATGAAATTCCCTTTCTTACCTGTATCTCCGATCTGTGCTGAAACAATAGCATAATCAAGTGCAGGTGCCATAGATGTGAAGGTTTTTCTACCATTAATGATCCACTGGTCCCCCTTTTGCACTGCGGTTGTTTGCGGCATTCCTCCTCGCGTGGGACTTCCTGTTGCTGGCTCGGTCGCTGCCCTATTTACTATCACTCCATCTTTCACTACTTTTTCACAAAGCATCTTAAACGTATGTTCATCCCAAGTTCGTTCTTCTGCGAGTTCTAAAAAACAGCCAAGGTGCCATCCGAGACACAAAGCAGTAGCTGCATCACCAGTCGCAATTTTCTCTTGTAATAGAACAAACTCGTACAAACTTAATCCTTCTCCACCAAACTCGGCTGGAATGGTTAATGATA